>NZ_FTNF01000038.1 GCF_900156065.1 Micromonospora avicenniae
CCGCGACCACCAAGGCCGCGCCCGCCACAGCCACTACAAACGGCGACTCACCATGGAACTCAGCACATGATCGCGAACTGTCACTGCCGTACTAGGCTCGGTGGCCGTGCACACGCTGTCCCGTACCGATGCGCGTCGCCTCGCCGTGCGCGCCCAACTCCTGGACGCGCACCGGCCGACCGGGATGTTCGAGGTCGTACGCCAGCTGACGCTCGTGCAGAACGACCCGACCGCAGCCGTCGCGCCCAGCGCCGACCTGGTCCTGTGGGGCCGGCTCGGCTTCTCGTACTCCCCGGCGCAGCTGCGCGACGCGCTCGACGAGCAGACCCTGCTGGAGCTGCACGGCTTCATCCGGCCGCCCGAGGACCTCGCGCTCTACCGGGCCGAGATGGCCGACTGGCCCGGCCGTCCCCCACTGCGCGAATGGCAGGAGGACCTGCATGACTGGGTGGCCGCGAACAACGGCTGCCGGCTGGACATCCTCGCCCGGCTCCGCGCCGACGGGCCGCTGACCGCGCGCGAACTTCCGGACACCTGTGTGGTCCCCTGGCGCTCCTCCGGCTGGACCAACAACCGCAACGTCACCAAGCTGATCGACCTCCTGGTCCAGCGGGGCGAGGTCGCGGCCGCCGGGCGGCGCGGCGCCGATCGGCTGTGGGACCTCGCCGAGCGGATCTACCCGGACGAGGTGGTGCCGCACGAGGCGGCGATGCGGATCCGGAACGAACGCCGGTTGCGGGCGCTGGGCATCGCGCGCGAACGTGCCCCGGTGTGCCCGGGCGAGCCGAACGACGTCGGTACGGCCGGCGCACCCGCGGTCGTCGAGGGCGTGAAGGGCCGGTGGCGGGTCGACCCCGAGTTGTTGGACCAGACGTTCACGGGTCGGACGGCGCTGCTGTCGCCGCTGGACCGGCTCGTCTTCGACCGCACGCGGATCGCCGAGCTGTTCGAGTACGACTACCAGCTGGAGATGTACAAGCCGGCCGCGAAGCGCCGCTGGGGTTACTGGGCGATGCCGATCCTGTACGGGGACCGGCTGGTCGGAAAGCTCGACGCGACGGCCGACCGCAAGGCCGGTCTGCTCCACGTGCACGCGATCCACCAGGACGCACCGTTCAACCGGACGATGACCGCCGCGGTACGGCGCGAGATCGAGGACCTCGCGGAGTGGCTCCGGCTGACCGTGGCGCCGGCGGGCGCACGTTGATCGTGGGTGGGGCGCTCGATGGTCGATCACGTCGGCTGCGGCACCCCAAGGGGCACCGCAGCCGACGTGATCGTGACGAGAGGTTCGCGCGGCAGCTCTACCGGAAGAGCTTGACCAGTTGGTCCGCCTCGACGTCCTGTCCGGCGCCGTTGTACACGGCGTTCGTGACCACGGTCCACGAGGCACGCGGCCAGGTCCGGAAGGTGATGTGGCCGCCGGCGATGGTGGCCTCACCCTTGCCGACGTCGAACGTGGCGACGTTGGTGGCGCCGCCGATGGCCTTGGTCCCGTTGGCGTAGCCACTGACCAGCAGGTTGTCCTCGTCGGGATACCTGGCGGCGATCTCGGCGTCGCCGGTCACCTTGAACGCCGCGTCGTTGTTGAACCAGGTCGGCCAGGACTCGGGCATCCCCCAGGCCGCCGGAACATCGGTGTCGTAGCTCTGCTTGAGCAGCGCCCCGGGTGCGTTGAAGGCGGCCCGGTCGGTGGGCGTGACGTTCTGCACCGGCAGACCGAGCGACGTGGCCGCGGTCGTGGACGCGCTGCCGAGCGCCACCAGGTTGCCGCCGGACTTCACGAACTGCTGAAGCTTGTCGAGCCCGTCCGGCACACCGCGAGCCCAGGCGAACTCGGGAGGATTCTTGGCGGGGTCGAGACCACGGGTGATGCTGTTCGCCGAGATCCCTGGAGCGAGCACGATGGTGTCGTACTTGGCGCTCAGGTCGGCGTAGTCGTCCGCGGAGACGACCTGGTAGTTCACGCCGATCTGGTCGAACATCCACATCATCCACCCGCCGGGCATGTTGTTCGCCCCGCGGACGAGACCCACCCGGGTATCGTCCTTGAGCTTGACCGCGTCGACCTCGGGCACCGCGTCGGCGGCGTACACCGGCAGGCCCGTCTCCTGGCTGGCGCGGGTCAGCACCTGCCGTGCCTTCGGATCCTTCGACGGCACGAGCAGCGCACCGGCGGGCAGCTTCCGGCCCTCGACCGTGACGGCGGCCTTGGCGCGGTACGTCGGCACATCGGCCTTCTGCAGGTCGGCGATGACCTGAGCCAGGCCGTACGAGGTGGGACTGAGGACGTACGCGCCCCGCTGGCCGGGGTGGGCCGGCATCCGCTGCTGCACCGGCTCGATGCCCTTGACTCGGGTCGTGGCCGCCTCGAAGGGCTTCGTCACGGCGTCGACGTCGACACCCAGGAGCAGGGCGAGATTGTCGGTGGTCTCGCTGTACGGCATGATCAGCGGGCATTCGGCGCACTTACGCGCGCTGTCCGGGTACTCGTCGATTCGCAGCAGCTGATCGATCCAGCGGCCCATCGGCTGCTTGGTCCTGAGGATGTAGGAGCCCTCGGGGTACTCCTTACCCCCCGCGGTGAACGCCCGGGTGGCCTTCTCGATCTCCGCCTGCCCGAAATCGAGGAGCTTCATCATGTCGTACAGGGCGTACGGGTCGCGCTGGTTCGCCGGAACCACGTACGCATACGGGCCACCGGTCCAGTTCTCGCCGTTGCGGTTGGACACGTAGAGGTTGTTGTACAGCCACGACCTGGGGTCGCCGGACACCGTCTTCATACCCGAATAGACGGCGGCTTCCCCGTACTCCACGATCTGCTTGAGCGTCCAGGTCTTGCTGTCGTACGGCAGCACCGACCGCAACGTGTTGTCGGCGGGTTCGAGGATCTTGTCGGAGGTGTAGGTGTACGCGAGGTCCCGGACCGACGCGATCTCGGTCAACCAGGTCGACGTACCGAGGAACGGGCTGTAGCCGATGACGTCGGCGTTCCACAGAATGCCGTACGCGTCATTCCACTTCGAGCCCTTCTTGCCCTCCGCGACCAGGTCACGCTGGGTCTGCATGCCGAGCGCGTTGGACGCGGACACCACGATCGGGTCCAACGTGTCGGACATCGGCTCGTCCCACGGCGGCGACCAGATCCGCGGGGACGTCGTCCCCGCCTGGTGCATGTAGTGCTGGGCGACCGGGCGGTACTTCTGCTCGAGCCGGACCCGGGTCTGCGACTCCTTCTGGGTCATCATGAACCAGTCGCGGTTGTCGTCGTGCCCGGCGTAGTGGTGGTACAGGTCCGGGTAGGTCCGGTCGTAGCTGGTGCCCGCCGTCTTGTTGAAGTGGTCGATCACCAGGTGCTGCCCGTCGGGGTTCTGCGACGGGACGATGAGCAGGATCGTGTTGTCGAGGACCTGCCGGGTGAAGTCGGAATTCTCCGTCGCCATCCGGTGCACGACGTTGACCAGGGACTGGGTGGAGCCCACCTCGGTCGAGTGGATCGTCCCCTCGATGTAGTAGACCGGCACGCTCTTGGCGGCGAGCTTCCGGGCGTACTCGTCGACCGCGATTCCGGCGCGCTTCGCCTCCTCCCGCATCACTCGCGGGTCGGAGAGCCGTTTGTTGATGTCGAGGATCTGGTCGATTCTCTTGAGGTTGTGCTTGTTGCTCATCAACATGATCGGGTAGTCGTTGCCGAGTGTCGTCCGGTCGACAACCTGGTAGTCGGCCTCGTCGGAACGGTCCGCGATGAGCTTGAAATAGCGTTTGACGCTGTTGAAGTCGGCGAGTTTCCCCTCATCTCCCATCTCGAAACCGAAGAAGTCCTTCGGCGTCGGGACACCCTTGACCTTGACGCCGGCCTGCACTGCCGCCCGCTCGCCCAGCTGGGCCTGTACGGGTACAGCCACGAGTCCGACCATGGCCGTGACGATCGCCACGGAGGCTACGTGCCGTAACCTCATGTCGCCTCCTCGCCTGGAAAACTGGTGGCGATAGAGTCGTGGCGATGCCCTGAGATGGTCAACCATTACCAATCGGTAAGATCAAAATTAAGACGATCTTTCTGAGATCGATTGCTCGGGGGGCCATCCGTCCGCCGGTTGGCCGACCTTCAGACTTTTGATCCCCGCCTATACCAAATATCGGGACAACCGTCCGGTCCACCGATGGTGACCACAAGTGCTCGTCGATGACGGAGACCGTGGGCGGGTCCTGGCCCGACGCCCGGGCGCCGGCCGCGCCGCCGGCGGCCAGGACAGCGCGACCGACACCGCGGGCCCCCGTCCGGACCGTTGCGGCCCCCGCCAGCACTCTCCCGCACTACGCTCATCACAAAGGGATGACGAAGTTGAGGATCACCGATGTTCACGGCCGTAGCCACCGGCGTCGACGAGCCGCTGTCGATCGCCGAACGTGAGGTGCCCGAGCCGGGCCCGGGTGAGGTGCTGGTCAAAATCACCGCGTGCGGGGTCTGCTACACGGACCTGGACCTGCTCCAGGGGCACTGGCCCATCGCCCGTTTTCCGGTCGTGCCGGGCCACGAGATCACCGGCGTGGTGGCCGCTGCCGGTCCCGGCGTCTCGTGGCCGCCGGTCGGCACCGCCGTCGGCGCCCAGTTCCTCGGCGACTCCTGCCGCCACTGCGACTACTGCGTGCGCGGCGATCAGATCCTCTGCCCCCGCAAGCGGATCACGGGCATCCTCATGGACGGCGGATACACCGAGTACGCCGTCCTCCAGGCCGACTTCGTGACCCCGCTGCCGGAGGGGCTCGACCCGGTGGCGGCGGCACCGCTGATGTGCGCGGGCCTGACCGCCTTCAACAGCCTCCGGCAGGGCGGGATCACCGCCACCTCGCGCGTCGCGGTCATCGGCACCGGCGGCGTCGGCACGCTGGCGGTACGCTACGCCGTCGCCATGGGCGCCCGCGTGGCCGTCATCGGCCGGTCGCACCGGGGTGAAGCGGCGGCGCGGGAGCTGGGCGCCGAACGGTTCATCGCCACCCAGGACACCGACCCCGGGGAGGCGCTCAAGGCCTGGGACAACTGCGGCGCGAACCTCGTCGTCAACGCCGCGCCCTCGACCTCGGCGGCCGCCGCTACCATCACCGGCCTGGCACCGGACGGGTGGCTCGTGCTGTGCGGTTACGACCCGGAGCCGCTGATCCTGCCCACCCGGGTGATGGTCCTCAACCGACTGCACGCCATGGTCAACCCGTCGGGCTCCCCGCACGATCTGCGCGACACCCTCGAATTCTCGGCGGCCCACGGCATCCTGCCCGAGGTCACCCCGATCGGCCTGCGCGACGTCAACGCGGCGCTCGACGCCATGGCCCAGGGCTCTTCCGGCAAGCGGTCGGTCATCGCCTTCGGCTGAGCGACGGTCGAGCGAAGGGCGGCCGGTGCATCGGTGCCCGGCCGCCCTTCGCCGTACTCCGGCGGTCTCCGCCCCCCGGCGCCGGTCCCGGTTCGGCAGCTTCGCGCGGCTACTCGGACGACTGTGCCCGCTGCTGCTCGCGGAACCGGTCGACCTGCAGGCCGCCTCGGCCCCAGTTCTCGGTCTCCACCTCGTCGATGACGACGAAGGTGGAGTCCATGGGCTTGTGCAGCACGTCGAGCAGGAGCTTGCTGACGCCGTGGATGAGCGCCGCCTTCTCCTCGGCCGTGGCCGCCGTCGCGCCGGGGCTGGTCCCCTCGCGGGTGATCTGAATCGTGACGATGGGCATGTCGGTCCTCTCGGAGTTTCGGGCGGGTCAGTTGCCGGCGTTCTGGCCGCCGTCGACGTGCAGGATCTCGCCGGTGACGAACGGGGCGGACTCGAGGTAGACGACGGCGTCGACGATGTCGCTCGTCTCCCCCATGCGGCCCATCGGGTGCAGTGCGGCGAACGTCTCGTGGTACTCGACCGGGTGCATCGGGGTCTTGATGATGCCCGGGGCGACGGCGTTCACCCGCACTCCTCGGCTCGCGTACTCGATGGCGAGCGACTTCGTGGCGGAGCTGAGACCGCCCTTGGTCAGCGACGCGAGCACGGACGGCACGCTGGAGTTGGGCTGGTCCACGAAGCTCGTCGTGATGGTGACGATGTGTCCCCCGCCGTTGGCGAGCATGTGTGGCACGACGCGCCGGGTGAGGTGGAAGAACCCCGCGAGGTTGACGCCGGTGAGCAACGCGTAGTCCTCGTCGGTGTAGTCGGTGAACGGCTTGGCGACGAAGACGCCGGCGTTGTTGACCAGGGTGTCGATGCGACCGAAGCGGTCCAGCGCCGCGCTGACCACCCGATCCGCGGTGCCGGCGTCGGCGATGTCGCCCTGGACGGTCACGACGTCGGGGTCGGTGGCGGTGATCGAGCGCGAGGTGGCCACGACGCCGTAGCCGAGCTTGCGGTACGCGTCGACCAGAGCGGCCCCGATGCCCTGAGACGCTCCCGTGATCACCGCGACCTTCTGATTCGTACCCATCACGATCCTCTCCGTTGGTTGGTTTGTGCCCGGATGTCTACTAGACGACCGGTCAACTAAAAGCTAGCCGACCGGTCGGGTATCGTCGAACGCATGGGACGGACGAGTGACGCGCGAAACAAGATCCTCGAAGCGGCCGCGACGCTGCTCGAGCAGCGCGGCTACTCGGCACTCGGCGTGGCCGAGATCTGCTCGACGGCAGGCGTACCGAAGGGCAGCTTCTACTACTTCTTCGAGTCCAAGCAGGCCCTCGCCCTCACCGTCATCGACGAGCACTGGGCGGCGCAGCGACAGCAGTGGGTCGAGCTGCTCGGCAGCGACCTCGACCCGCTGCGGCGCCTGCGGGACCTGTTCGAGGCGACCGAGGAGGTGCAGCGCACCGGGCAGCAGAAGGCCGGAGTGGTCACCGGCTGCCTGTTCGGCAACCTCGCCCTGGAGCTCAGCACCCAGGCCGACGAGATCCGCGGCCGCCTACAAGAGATCTTCGACGCCCAGATCGACCTGATCGAGCAGGTGGTCGTCGAGGCGAAGGAACGCGGCCAGGCCGGCCCGTCGGTCGACGCCCGGGACGCCGCACGATCCATCGTCGCCCAGATCGAGGGACGCGCCCTGCTCGCGAAGCTGCTCAACGATCCGGCCCAACTCGAAGCACTGTGGCGCAACTGCCTGGACCTGCTGCAGGTACCGGCGCAGGAGCGGTCCGCACTCAGCTGAGTTCTTCGGCCGGCGGCTCGCCGGGACTTCCCGAGTCGACGACGGCGCCATCCGGCGATCGTGGTCGGCCGGGTACCGCCTGTCACGACAACGCCGTGACCTGCATCTCAAGCGCGTCGGGGTGACTCGAAGTTTCCCTCGCGTTCCCCTGCTGGGCGTCGAACATTCCCCGCTGCGCGGCCTGTCCGGCGCACGGTCGGACGGTGACGCGAGCCGGTCACCTGGCATTACCCGGGCATGCGGTCGGCTCCACAGCACCGGAAGCTCCGGCCGCGTCCCCGGAAATCGAAAGGACCCGTCACATGGGTAACCCCCGCACGAGGTCGCGTCTCCATCCGAGATCAGCGATCGCCGCCGCGGCGACCATCGCCGCCGCCCTGACCCCGTTCGCGGCGGCCGGATCCGCGTCCGCGGCGACCGATGCCGCCGACGCGACTCCGCAGCACATCGTGCTCACGCCCGCGGAGCACCCCGACACCGCGCAGTCCTTCACCTGGCAGACCGGCTCGAAGGTCACCGACGGAGAGGTGCACCTCCGCAAGGCGGGCACGCAGAAGTGGAGCGTCGCCGACGCCCGCGTCAACGAGGAGCTCGTGAGCGGTGGCGTTCCCACCCGCACGCACTCGGTGACCGTCGACGACCTCAAGCCGAACACGCAGTACGAGTACTACGTGGGCAACGCCGCCAAGGTCAGCGCCACCTACACGTTCACCACTGCGGGCAAGGCGGGCGATCCCTTCTCGTTCATCTACTTCGGCGATGCCCAGAACAACATCGCAGAGAAGTGGAGCCCCGTCGTCGACCAGGCGTTCCAGCGCTTCCCGGATGCCGTCGGCACGGTCAACGCGGGTGACCTCGTGGACGTGGGCAGCGACAACGGCCTGTGGAACGAGTGGTTCGGCGCGATGGACGGCTACAGCCAGACCCGCAACGTGATCGCGGCTCCGGGAAACCACGAATACAAGCAGGCCGACCTCCTCAGGACCTTCAAGTCGAACTTCGAGTTCCCCGGCGACGGACCGGTCGCCGACGCCACGTCGACCAAGGGCATGACGGACGGCGAGAAGCAGAAGATCGCCTACCAGAAGCAGATGCAGGTCGCCCTCGCGGAGACCGCGTACTACACGGACTACCAGGGCGTCCGCTTCATCACGCTGAACGCGACCCGGTCCGAGGCTCTCGAACTGATGACGCCGAAGGACCTTCCCGAGTGCCACGTCGCGTGCCCGAACCCCATCGAGCTGTGGCTCGACATGCAGCGCAAGTGGCTCGACTCGGTGCTCCGGAACAACCCCAACAAGTGGGCGGTCGCGGTCTTCCACCAGCCGGTCTTCTCGGCCTCCGAGGGCCGTGACGAGGCCGACCTGCGCGCCGCGTGGCTGCCGGTCTTCGAGCGTGACGACATCGACCTCGTCCTCATGGGCCACGACCACAACTACGTCCGCGGTTACGTGGACGCTGACAAGACCGACACCGCCGGCATGACGACCGGCCCGGTGTACGCCATCTCGGTGTCCGGACCGAAGTACTACGATCCCGCGCCGGCCGACGACAACACGTGGACGCAGAACGGCGCGACCCAGGTGGCCCACGCCGCCTACACGTCGACCTTCCAGGGCATCAGCGTGTCGAAGGACCAGATCCACTACGAGTCGGTCGTGGCCGCGAAGGGGGATGGCTCCACGACGGACGTCCCTGTCGGCGGCACGCTCGACTCCTTCACCATCACCAAGTACGACGACGGTGAGAAGTTCGTGACCGAGGCCGGCATGCCGGTCCCCGAGCCGAAGAGCACCGGCAAGGTCAGCAACAGGCGCACGGCGGACGAGACCACCGCGCAGCAGCCCGCGAAGGTCGCGCTCGGCCACGAGCGCATCGGCACCCTCACCGCGCCGACCGTGGCGCAGCCCGGCCCGACGACCGTGAACCCGACGACCGGCGCCGTGTACGTCGCCGACGGCGCGAGCACCGGCAAGGGACGGATCGAGTCCGTCGACTCCACGACCGGCAAGGTCACCGCCTCGTTCGAGGCCGGAGCGCCGATCAAGGACCTCTCCTACGATCCGGCGTTCAACGGCGTTCTCGTCGCCTACCAGGATGGTCGGATCGCGTCGTTCATCGTCAGCGCGGGCCACTTCGGCGACCCGTACATTCCGCCGATCCCGACCGGGATGAAGGTCGTCTCGGTGCAGTACGACAGCGCCACCGGGCAGGTCTTCCTCGGCCTCGCGGACGGCACCGTGGTCTGGCTCGACGGGGACTTCAAGCCGGTGGGCCAGGCGAACGTCGGGGCCGGCCTGTCGGCCATCCGCCTCGACGACGCCACCGGCACCCTGTACGTGACCTACGACAACGCCGTCGACGGCGAGCCCGGCCTCCGTCTGTTCGACACGCGTAACGGCATGCACAAGCTCGCCGAGTACGCCCTCGACGCGGGTGCCGCCTCCCTCGACGTCGACATGCAGGTCGGCGTCGCCTACGTCGGCCACGCGGCCGTCGAGGGGGATGCCGAGAACGGCGGCCTCTCGGTCGTCGACCTGCTCGCCGGCAAGGTGACCCGCTCCGACAAGCCGGAGTTCGGCACCTCGATCGGCGGTGTGGGTGTCGACCCCGCGCGCGGCATCGTGTACCTCGCGAGCGCCGACAAGTCTCCGGCCCCGGTGATCGTCGTCGGCCGCGAGCAGGCACCCAGCATCGACGCGTCCCCGGTCGCGCGGATCGCGATCGTCGGCGAGACCGCGACCTTCGACGCCCGCGGACACGGCATGCCCACCGCGACCGTACGTTGGGAGATGCGCAAGGGCGCCCCGGGCAACGACAAGTGGACGCCGATTGCCGGTGCCACCTCCGACGTCCTCAAGGTCGTCGCGTCGAAGGCCATCGACGGGAACCAGTACCGCGCGGTCTACACCAACTCGATCGGTGGCAAGGTCTACTCGACCAGCAGCGCCTCCGCGACCCTGCGGGTCGTGGGCGAGAAGTGACAGGCGGCCGCTCTCCGGCGCGGTACGGCTGGACACCGACCCATCGGTGCGGGGCGCGTTCCGGGTAGCCGGCGCTCGCCGAGACCGGCGCCGAACCACGGTGGTGGTGCGCCTCCGGACGGGGCCGTCGCGATCCTTCGCGGCGGCCCCGTCCGCGTACCCGTGGCCGGTTCCCGGTGCGGTTGCTTCGGCTGCTCCCTCCAGCGAGGGAGTGCGCTCCCCCGTCGGCGGGGGTCGCGCGGGCCGGGGGGCCGGAAGGATCGGGTGCATGACGACATCGGTATCGGTCGCTCGCAGGGCCGGCCACGGCTTGACGTACGCGGTGCTCGGCTGGGCCGTGGCATACGGGGGCGTACGTCTGGCGTGGACCGTCGGTGAGGCTCCGGAGTTCCGGCAGTTCGGGTCGGACCTGCTCGGTTTCACCGGCTGGTGGTCGGTGGCGTTGTGCGTGGTCGCGGGCGTGGTGGCGGTCGCGCTCGACCGGGCTGCGGCATGGCGACCGGTGCTCGCGGCGCTTGCCTGGGCGGTCACCGGGGCGCTTGTCGCGGCAGCCGCGATCCTGCTGCCGGAGCTGGTGAGCCTGCTGCTGTTCGCGGCCGGCCCGTACTTCGACCCGGTGGCGTTCGCCAGCCGGCTCGGTTGCGTCACCGGAGCGATCCTGCTCGGGCTGGCCACCGCCCGCTACCAGCGGCGGACCCGCGGCGACTGCCCAGACTGCTGCCGGACGGGCCGGCCGGGTCGTCAGCGGCCCGCACCCGCATTGTGGGCGCGCTGGGCCGCGTACGCCGCGGTGGCCGGCCTCGTCACCCGTTTCGCGGCCCAGTTCGTGGTGGGATTCGACGGCCTCACCACCGACGCCTCCCTGATCGGGTTGGAGATCGGCCTGCTGCTGGCCGGGGTGCTGTTGCCGCTGGCACTGGTACACCGCTGGGGCGAGACCTGGCCGCGGTGGGTGCCGCTGCTCGCCGGCCGCACGATCCCTCGTCCGCTGCTGCTGGTGCCCGGCCTCGGGCTCGGGGCAGGGATCGTCGCCTACTTCGGCATGGGGCTGGTGCAGTTGGCGTCCGGATCGGTCAGCGAATTCTCCGACACGTTCCTCTGGGTGGCGATGTCGGCGTACTGCCTCCTGGGGCTCGGCCTGCTCGTGGCGTCGAGCGACTACCACCTGCGTACCCGCGCCGCGTGCCCGGCCTGCGGCCGGTGACCTGGGGCCAGCGGCGCGTCCACGCTAATCCTGCAGGAGATTGCGCACGTACCGTAGGACCAGGAACCAGGTCGATTCGGGATGTGCCAACGCGACAGCGTCGGCCTGGCGCATGCGGCGCAGCAGCCTTCGCTCGGCGCCCTCCGGGTCGACGCCTTCGTCGGTGCTGGCCTCGGCGTCGTACTCGGGCCGCTCCTCCTCCAGCGCGTGCAGGAAATACGCCAGCGCGTCGATGCTCGTGTTGAGCAGGTGTGGAGGGCCGTCCTCCGGGATGGAGTAGACCACCCCCGTGGTGGTGTCGACGATTACGTCGTCCAGCGCGATCCCGCCCAGGGTCAGCCAGGTAGACATGTCGAACGGGCAGCTCGGATACTTCCGCGAGACGGCCTGCCAGGCAGCACCGCCGATCCGCGGGTCGCCGTCGAGAAGGCGCTGGTCGGTCTGGAACCAGCCGACCTGGTCCGGCAGGCCGACCTCCCGCAGGAAGATCCGGGTCGGCTCATGCGCGATCACGGCGAGCACCCGGTCGTCCAGGGTGACCAGTTCATCGGCGGAAAACACGGACTCCATCACGGTCCGGTCGATCAAGGGGCTCATGAAACCGCATCCTTGTGCAGATTGGTGGTCACGGCGACCCGCCGCGCGACAGGCAGCACCGCACCACGCCGAACCGGACATCCCATCCACGTCCCATCAGGTACCGCTCATCAGGTCGTCTTCCTCGTACGCCGCTGCGCGACCGGTCCGAGGGAACGTGAACGTGTCCCACGAGGCGCAGGCCGAGCGGTCACGGGCAAGCGGTCTGGCCGGCGGAGATCTGGGTATGCACAGCGGCGTGGAACGGCCACCGATCGCCGAGTACGGCTTTCTGTCCGATTGCCGCTCGGCTGCCCTTGTCAGCCGGGACGGCTCGGTGGACTGGTGGTGCCCGGAGCGATTCGACAGCCCGTCGGTCTTCGGCCGGATCCTCGACCCCGACGCCGGGCACTGGGTCCTGCGCCCGGCCGGCGAGCGGAACGGCCGGCGCACCGAGCGGGCGTACGTCGGCGACACTCTCGTGCTGCGCACCGTGCACCAGACCGACAGCGGCAGCGTCGCGGTCACCGAGGCGCTCGCCTCCGAGCCGGGCGCCCGCGGCCACGACCTGGGTTCCGCGTCACCCGCGGTGCTACTGCGCACGGTCGAAGGGCTCAGCGGCCGGGTGCGCATGTCGACCGACTTCGCGCCCCGCCCCGAATACGGCCTGCTCACGCCTCACCTGCACTGCCAGCCGAACCGGGTTGTGGCGGCCGCCGGGCCGGTCAGTCTGACCTTACGGGCCGGCGTACCGCTGACCTGCGAGCGCGGCCGCGTCCACGCCGAGTTCGACGTCTCTGCCGGCCAGGTGGTCGGGTTCGACCTGGCGTACGCTCCGTCGTTCGGTGGCCCGCCGGCCGCGGAACTGGATCCGGTCGCGGCGATCGCCGAAACCGTCCAGGCGTGGCAGGTTCTGCAGGACAGCCATCCCTACGACGGCCGCTACCCCGATCTCGTCCGCCGCAGTTCCGTGATCCTGCAGGGCCTGACCTATCGGCCCAGCGGTGCGGTCGTGGCCGCAGCGACCACCTCGCTGCCCGAGCAGCTCGGCGGTGACCGCAACTACGACTACCGGTTTGGCTGGCTGCGCGACTTCTCGTACACCCTGCACGCGCTCTGGGTCGCCGCCTGCACCGAGGACACGTCCCGGCACTTCGCCTGGGCGGTCCGCTCGGCGGGCCGACTCGGACCTGAGCCCGCGCCGATCATGTACGGCGTCGGCGGTGAACGGGACCTGTCCGAGCACGTCCTCGACTATCTGGGCGGTTACGCGGACAGCCGCCCGGTACGCGCCGGGAACGACGCCTGGCGGCAGCGGCAGATGGATGTGCCCGGCGAGGTGCTCGAAGCCGCCTACCTGCTCCGGGACCGATTGGGGCAGTTCGACGAGGAGTTGCGGGAGACGCTCGTCGACCTCGCCGATCAGACGGTGGACATCTGGCACCGGCCCGACGCCGGCATGTGGGAGGTCCGGGACGAGGAGCGGCACTACACGTCGTCGAAGGTGGGGTGCTGGGTGGCGCTGGATCGGGCGGTGCGGCTCGCGCCGTGGCTCGGGGATAGAGCGGACCCTCGCCGATGGGCCGCGGCCCGTGACGAGATCCACCGAACGGTGCTGGAGCAGAGCTGGAACGAGCGGGTTGGCGCCTTCACGGTTGCCTTCGAGTCGGACGAGTTGAACGCCTCGGTGCTGATGATGCCGCTGGTCGACTTCCTTCCGGCCGACGACCCCCGGATGTGGGCGACGATCAAGGCCATCGAGCGGGAACTCGCCACCGACGGCGTCGTGCGGCGCTCGGCGACGGAGCCCGCCGGCTTCGTGTGGTGCTCGTTCTGGCTGGTGAGTTGCCTGGTGCTGGCCGGCGACATCCAGCGGGCGACGGAGCTCTTCGAGCGCACCAACGCCAAAGCCAACGACCTGGGCATCTTCGCCGAGCAGTACGACCTGGTGACGGGTGAGCACCTGGGCAACACTCCCCAGGCCCTGTCGCACATCGGCCAGATCCTCTCGGCTGCCCGGCTCACCGACCCGACCCTGCGGTTCTGACGGCCGCCGGACCGCTCACGATGGGCCGACGATGGGAAATCGTCGGCCCATCATGACTACCGGCTAGCGGACCCGCAGCTGCTGATGGACTGCCGCGTCGGGAGCGTAGGTCAGGTCACCGGAGTAGGCGACGTGGGCCGGGTACACCCCTGCGGACAGTCCGGCGGTGGGCAGGGTGACGACGGCCGTGCCGGCGGTCAGCTGAGCCACCTGCGTGGTGCCGCCGAAGCTGACGGCGATCTCACCGGTCACCGTCGGCGCCGTGCCGTGCTGGGCCTGCGCCCGCACGTCGACGTTCAGGGTGAACGTGCCACCAGCGACGACCGACGCGGGTGCGGCCTTCGCCTTCACCACGACGCCGGCCTTGCCCGGGGCGTCCAGGGTGACGCGGGCCGAGCCCGCCTTGGTCGGGTCCACCACCGACGTCGCCACGACGGTGAGCGCCGACGAGGTCTCATCGGCGGCCACCGAGAGCAGACCATCCGCGGAGATGGCGGTGCCCGCCGAGGTCGCTCCCTCGACCGACCACCTCACCGCGGGGTTCACGCCTTCGTTGGTGGTCACCTGAGCGCTGAACTGCCTGACCCAGTGCCAGCCTTGCGTCAGGTGCGCGGTCGCGGGCGCCACCGACACGGAGTCGACGCCGGACCACAGGTAGTCCCGGGCGAAGATCGTGAACAGCTGGCCCGCCGTCATCGCATCGTGGGCGCCCGGGACCTGAGCCGTTGCGGCGCGGAACCCACGAGCCCTGAAGTTGCCGGCGATGGCGTTCTGGGCGCTGAGGCTTCCCTCGAAGACGCCATTACCCAGGAAGGTGACCAACCCGTCCGAACCGATCGCGTCGGCGATGTTGTCGTAGTCCTGCGAGGTGAGGGACGGATTCCCGGAGAAGAAACCGTAGGCCCCGAACGTGGTCGGGTAGTTACGGATGACCACGCCGCCCGTCTGGCCGCCGTACGAGAACCCGCCGTAGGCACGCCCCGCCCGCTCGGTCGAGACGTTGTAGTTCTTCTCGATGAAGGGAAGGATCACCTGGACCAGGTTGTTCGCGGCGTTGGTCTGGTTGTACGAGTCGAAGCCGAGGCTGGTTCCCGTGAAGTGATTCCCCATGGTGACAACCACCGTGGGCTCGATCTCGCCCCGGGCCGTCATGTTGTCCAGGATGGTCGGCACATTCGCGGGAATCATGAAGTCGGTCTCGTCACCGAAGATGCCGTGGGCCAGATACACGACCTTGTAGGGTTCCGCGCGGTTGGCGTCGTAGCCGGCCGGCAGGTAGACGCCGAGGTAGTGGCCGCTGTCGCCCAGAACGGTGGTGTACGGCACGTACTGAACGGTGCCCCGTTTCGAGGGATCCGCGATCGGCAGCTCGTATTCCGCGCGAGCCTTCAACTTCGGGTCGTTCTGCTTCTCGGCGTACGGCACGTACACGGCGTCGAGAACGTCGTTGTTCCGGACCCGGAACGAGTTCTGGCCCGGGGGACGCGCGTTGGTCGAGGCGGGGTCCCAGATGCGCTTGTTCACCCAGCCCTGCGTCGGGTCCCAGACCCGGTACCAGTAGCTGAGGCTCCCGGCGTGCAGTGGAACCGAGACCGACCAGTATCCGTTCGAATCCTTGGTCATGTCCCTGAGGAACTCGGTACCACCGGAGTGGTACCGCCCCGTCTGCCATTCTTCCGGTTGATACCGCGTGTTGCCGGTATTGATGTCGAGCAGAGTCAGGTCTCCGCCGAGGCGCACCTGGGTGGCGTTCGGGTTGCGGTAGACGAACTTCGCGGTGTAACCGGTCGGCGAGTCGCTGTCCGCCCTGACGGTCGCGCCTTCCACCAGTGCGGGCTCGTTCGCGGCGGCGGCCGGCGCGGAGGCGATGGCGCCTGCGCCGACTGACATGAGCGCGAGCATCGAGAGCGCAAGCCCGAGCCTGCGTCTTCCGGTCGCCTTCCTCATCTGAGCACTCTCCCTGCAGTCTCTCTTTGTGGTCCTGTTCGGAAACGGTCCCTGCCACAGTCGTCAGGGAACGCGCTGACGCACGCCGGCTCCGACCGTTGTTCGGGGCACGGCCGGAGCCCGCGTAGATCAGAAGATCAGTGGGACGAAACCTCTACTGGGCGAGAAGCCATTGCAGGATGGTCTCGTCCTCGTAGGTGGGAGCAGCGGCGAGATGGCGATCCGGCTCGTAGAAGGCCGAGTCCGCGTACTCGGTGTACCTGACCAGTTCGTTCGCCTGGGCGGGGGTCTTTCCGAGCTGCATGTAGGCGTTCCAGATGCGGTTGTAGGAAGCCTGGCCGGTGGTGCTCACGTTGAGGAGGTGGTCATGGGTGCCGTGGGTGATCCAGACCGGCGTGCCGGACGTGGCGATGGCGGTTGCCTGGGTCTCGCTGGCGGCGAAGCCGCCGGTGATCAGGGCGCCGTCGAAGAGTCCGGGGTAGGTGGCGAGTGCGGCCCAGGCGAGCGTGGAGCCGTAGGAGACGGTGGACGCGTAGATCCGGTCCTGGTCCACGGAGAACTCGCCCGCGAACGTGTTCAGGAGTTCGACCATGACGTCCGCTTGAGCGGCGGCGCTTCCGACCCGCTGGTTCTGGGGCGCGAGGACGATGACGTCCTCACTGGTGCCCGTCCACTTCTCCTGCTGCCATGCGGTCGCGGGAATGTCGGCCGCGACCTGCACCCCTTCGTTGGATCCGTTGAATCCCATGCCCTGCCCCGGCAGGATCACCACGACCGGGTACTTCCTGGCGGCGTCGTAGCCATCGGGCAGGTGGTAGGCGTAGGGGATCATCGTGCCCGTGGTCGTGGTGAACCTTTCGTAGACGAAGTCGTCGGCCAGGAGGTTGATCGCGGGCTTGGTGGGCCGGTACGTCTCGTCGGACGCCGCGGCCAGCCGGGGTCCACGACCCTGTCCCGGCTTTGCGGGCTGGGCGTAGACGTCTTCGTTCTGTACGACCTGCGTCTGTAGATCAGGGTTCACCTTGACGTAGTTGCCCGTCGCCATGACGGTGTTGCCGCCCGGGTCCGTCGAGTCCAGTTCGACGATGACGTACTTGCCCGGGTCTGAATGCCGATCGGCGTTCAGGTCCGGCGTGTCGTTCGTGTAGACGGCGGTGATGGTGCGATCCGCTCGTTTGGTGGGGTCGGTGATGTCCTCCACCGGGTCGAAGCGGAAGTTGTAGAGGCTGTCCGAAACGGTGTAGGTGTCGCGATTCAGGGTCCTCGGGTTCACCTCCGACGAGTACTCGACCGCCACGGCCGTGACCTTCTGTCCGAAGGCGAGGATCTGCGTGATCGGGATGATGTTGTGGACTCCGTCGCCGCCACCGCCGGGCGGTCCTGCGTTGGCGGAGCCCGGGGCGATCAGGACCGTGCCGATAAGGGCGGCCGCCGCAGCCAGGGAAGTTCGCTTCGACACTCGTTCTCCCTCCGATCGGGCGCACCGCTTCAGCAGAAGCGCCCTGGCACCGGACGCTACGCAACACCCACGAAACAATCAATAGACGAAAACAAGCTAGCAACGTGCCTCCTTTATGACCAACCCGACGTATATCCGGGCGGCAATGCGCCAGGTTGGCGCCGAACGATCGGGACGGACCTGGAGCCACGGGTAGCGCGCTTATGACAAAGCAGCTATAAGTAACGCCTATGTCCATGACTGCCGGCGCTGGCCTCGACAACGGTTTCACCGGCACTGAGCGAGCTGTACTCCGGGCCCTGTCCGATGGTCGGCGACGTACCGTCGCCGAGGTCTGCGCCGAGCTTTCCGCAGCACGCAGCAGCGTCGTACACGCGCTGAGCGGCCTTCAGGCCGCGGGCGTCGTCGTGGAGCATCCGGCAGAGCGCTCGGCAAGGGGAAGGCCCGCCCGCGGTTGGTCCCTCGCGGCATCTCCTGGCCTGCTCGCCGTGGTCGTGGCTGCGGCCCACGGGTTCCTCGCCGGCGTGGTGCGACCCGACGGTGAGGTTCTGGCAGCGGTGCACAGCACGGCGAACCTGACTCCACCCGCTGCGGTTCTGGAGTTGCTCAATCGTGCGATCGCTCAGGCCGAGATCTCGGCGCGGCACATCGAACTCGCCGTCCTCGGGCTGCCGGGCCCGTCCTTGTTCGCCGGGACCGCCGGCCCGGGCCCGCTCGGAGGGTCACATCTGCGGCGGTTCCGGGACTGGGCCGGGCGACCGGCCGCAGACGTCGTGGGCGAGCACCTCAATCGCCCCGTCTTCTGTGAGAACGACGCGAACCTGGCAGCGCTCGGTGAGGCCGTCTACGGGGAATCGGCCGCCGCCGACACCGTCCTGCACGTCTCGCTCACCCACGGCACCGGCGCCGGTCTGGTCATCGGCGGCAAACTCCACCGTGGCGGCTCACGGCTGGCGGGCGAAATCGGACACCTCCACGTCGACGACGGCGGGCAGCTCTGCGAGTGCGGCGCGCGCGGCTGCTTCTGGCAGACCACGAGCATCCCGGCGCTGCTCAGCGAACTTGCCACCGCCCACGGCAGGACCTTCAGCGTGAGCGACCTCGACGCCGCGGCCGCCGCAGGAGAGCTTGAGATCATTCGCGCACTCCGCGGATTCGGCCGCTCCCTCGGCCGCCGCATCGCCGATTTCGTGGTGTTCCTCGACCCCCAGGCCATCGTCGTGGACTCCACCCTCGGAGCCGCGTCCCACGTCATCGCGGACGGCATCCGCGAGGCGGTCGACCAGTACACCCCGCCGCAATTGGCGGCGTCGGTCCAGATCTCATCCGGATCCCTCGGCGTATCGGCGCATCTGAAAGGGGCGGCAGCCCTGGTTCGTACGGAAAACCTCCTCGTCGACACCGGGCATGCCTCAGTGGCGGGCCGCCCGAGTGGTACGGCCCCGAGCTGAACGTCTGGTGCCACCTCGATGTCGCGGACGTGCGCTGCGGCTTGGCTGGGCAAAGGCGTCCCCGCCTCGGCCAGCTCGACTACCGATACCCGCACGACGGCAGGAAGGCCGGCCGCGCGTCGGGTGGCGGCGCGTGCGATCCGATCAGGAGCCTTGATAGACGTACGAGAGTACGGAGAGATCGTGGCGCATCCGGACGTCTGGGCGTCCCCGTTGGCCGGAGCGAGCTTGTCCCATCCCCCTGCTCTAATCCCGCCATGCAAGTCGTCGTCACAGGCGCACTCGTTGCGAACGGCGCGGTCCTGCTCGTACACCGCAGGCCGACCAAGCGGGCATACCCAGATGTCTGGGATCTGCCCGGGGGCAAGTCGAAGCGGGTGAGTCGGAACTACAAGCCCTCGCGCGTGAGATGCACGAGGAGTTCGGAGTTCACATCGTGACGGAGTCTGCTGCGCGGCTGGGCGTCGTGCACGACGGCAGTGGTGAGGACGCCGTTCACGTGGGCGTCTGGCAAATTGGCGAGTGGGCTGGCTCTCCCACCAACCGTGCACCTGACGAGCATGACGACATCGCATGGGTCGGGATCAGTGAGCTGGGCGACCTTCCCCTCATACACGGCGTCTTGGCGGCAATGGTCCGTTCGCTGCCCGAGTTCGAGTGCGCCCGCAGGCGCCGAGATTTCACCGACTGCGACCAGGATGACCGAGGAACCAAGGCCGGCTGTCGTGCGTGTGCTGGGACGAATTTCGTGTGACCCGGCGACCAGTCGCGCACTCCATCGCCGCAAAGATGCGTGTCGGAACAAGGGAGGCGATGAGGAACAGGAGTTCACCGGCTGGTCGCCCATCCCACCTGCCAGCACTGGTACGGCGCCGGCCACGGCTGTTCGAGAGTTTGTCCGGGATCCTGATGTGAATCCAGGATCCCGGACAAACCCCACCGGCCTTACCGGCCGTCATAAACCCTTACCGCCGATAGTATTCGCGAGCACACTTCGACCGATTACGTATCTCGTCGGCCCCGAGAAGTTCCTGTTTCTTGGAGCCCAACCGGTACCCGTATTTCACCGTCTTCGGGTCTGCGCCAGCAGCATATTCCGGCACCTTGCCAACCTCGAATGCACCACCGACCGACGACTCCCCTCGCGGGTCGTCAACCTTCAACGTGACGCCGACTACCTGTGGCAACTGCCCGCTCGAACCAGCCGACACGATCACGGTCCGATAGGCACTGTCGTCGCCAATGGCAATCCATCCTTGCTCGGCAAGAGCATCGGTCGGACCGGAAACCTTCCAATATGTATGCGTATTGGAATCCGGATCGAAGTTCGATTCCCTGCTCGCAGCTTCGTTGTCGTAGACCTGCACGACGTCAATCCGCTCATTCTCGCACACTGGAGCATAGACATGGAGCTGGTCACCGATCCGCGCCACGCCGATGGTGTAGATGTCATCACTCGGTGCCACGTACTGGCAAGCTGATGTCGCCAGCACCGCTATCGCCGACGTCGCGACGAGCCACCCATGCTTGGCTGCCCGCCCTCTCATGGTGACCAGCATCCGTAACCGCCTCCGCCGTTGGAGGCCAGTTCGGCAGCCTCCTCGTACCTGTTGCACTTCTTGCCCTTGAGTTTCTTGTCCACTACCTCGCCGTAGAAGTACATGCCGGCAAAGATCCAGCCATACTTTCGCCACTGCTCGTCGCGATGGAACTTCTCATGCGTGGCAAGGTTCACGTCCAGCGTGCCTCCATCCCACACAAAAGTGTCACCGATTGTCGTGCCACCCCGGGCATGCAGCGGGAGCCAGCCGTCCTCACACACACGGAGATCATACTGTGTGCTGCAACTCCCGCCAGTATGCGTAACGGCCCACTCCACCCCGTCGCCGAGCACCTCCGACTGCCAGTCGGTGAATTCGTCCCACTTTTCTGCGACGTAGTCGGCGGATTTGTCGTAGGCGTCCACGACTGCGGTCGTCGCCTCTTTAACCACCTCCTTGACCGGCTCGACTACGTAATCGTTCCACGCTTCCGGAATCGTCTCCGTGAAGAAGCCACCGGTTGCCTCCGCGGCGTCGCCCAGGAAGTCACCGGTTGCCTCTGCGGCGTCACCCAGGCAGTCGCCCCAGGTGGTGGGGTTCCAACCGCAGTGACCGTCGACCTCGATCACGCTGATCGGGTTACCCCCGCCGAAGGCGTACCGGTTACCTGTCCAGGGATCGACAACGAGTTGCATGTCGGCCAGAGCGCCGTTGTAGCTGTCTCTGGTGAGGAACCGATTGAGGCCGGGGTCGTAGTCACGGAAGCCCATGTCGTACGTTCCCGATTGGATATTGAATCGCTTGGCGTTGAACCGGAAGGCGTTGTACGGCTCCTCGGTCGTGCCGGCGACGCCGGGCTTGTCATAGCCAGTGAACTGGGCCTCGTCGTCACTGCCGTACGCCGTGTACCCGTACGTCGCAACCGTGTCACCTGTGTCGTTGGTCATCTGCTCGACATCGGTGTGCTGGTCGTATCCGTAGTAGGCGTACTCCTCGGTGCCGTCGCTCTTGTGGGTGATCTGGGACAGCCGCTGGCCCCAAGGGGAGTACTGGTAAGACTTGGTGAGCTTGCCGGCGACCTCTTCGTCCAGGACCTTATTGGACAGGCCGAGGTAATTGAAGGTGGTGGTCTTCTCCGTGGCGCCGCCAGCGTCGGTGGTCTCGGTGGTGGTCCGGTCGAATGGGTCGTAGGTGTAGGTGGTCGCGGTGGTGCTGGTGCCGTTGTTCTTGCGGTTTTCGATGATGTGGTCGAAGCCGTCGTAGATGTTGCGCTCGACCACGGTGCCAGCGGCAACGATCGTGTCCAGGCGGCCGAAGGGGTCGTAGTTGTACGACGCACTCGCGCCGCTCACGCTGGCGGTCAGCAGCCGGTTGCGGTCGTAGTTGAAGGTGGTGGTCGCGCCCTTGGCGGTCTGGCTGATGACGTTGTTGTTCGCGTCGTGGATGTAGGTTTCGATGCCCGCGCCGTCACCGGTTTTGTTCACGGTAGCCACCCGGTCGCGGGGGTCGTAGGTGTAGGTGCTGGTGGTGCTGAGGTACGCCGAATGGTTGTCGGCATTCATCTTCTTGGCGATGTCCTGCTTGCGGTTGCCGTTGAGGTCGTAGGTGTAGGTGTGCTCCGACACCAGCGTCCCGTTGGGCTTCTTCTCCACCTGGGTGTTCAGCAGCCCGTCGAGGTAGTAGCTGTAGTCGACGATGTTGCCGTTGCCCTTTGTCTCCTTCAGCTTCTCGCCCCGGTCTGTGTAGGCGAACGTGGTGGTCTTCTTGTCGGTGTCGGCCGCCGACTTGCCGTTGGTCACCGTCTCGACGAGGTCACGCGGGTCGTAGGTGTAGCTGGCGTACTGCTTGTCGTGGGTGGTCGTCTTCGGTGCGCTGTTCTCGTTGTAGGTGAAGGTCGTGGTGTTCTTGACCGTCCCGGCGTTGTTCTCGGTGACTTTCTCCACCTGGTTCAGGCCGGTGTAGGTGATTTCGTAGGTGTCGATGCGGGTGCCGGGTGAGGAGTCGGTGATGGTCTTGAGGTTGCCGTTCGGGTCGTACTGGTAGGAGTAGACGATCTTTTCGTTGTCCGCGTCTCCGGCGTTGTTCCGGACCAGCTTCACGGCGTCCGCGACGACGGTGCCGGTGGCCTGGTCGGTCAGGGTCACCTTGCGGCTGTTGCCCTCGGTGAAGGTGTACGAGCCGAGGCTCACCCACGCGCCGGTGCTGGCGGTCTGGTTGACCGTCTTCGGCGTGTCGCCACCGTCATGGTTGATCGTGAACTTGGCGTCGGTGGCGGCGCCGGTGACCTTCGGGTAGCGGGTGAACACCTCGTACGTGCCGGACTGCGGCACGTTCAGCTGCCAGGTGAAGGTGTTCGTGCCGGTCCCCGCCGGTCGGGTGAGGTAGTTGTGGCCGTACTTGTCCGTCGCGTCGGTGGCGGCGGTCCAGGTGCCGGTGGCGGTCGTGTTGTTGAAGTCGGAGTTGTCGACGAGCACGACCTGCTTACCGACCGGCACGCCGTCGTCCGTGCGGGACTTGAGTTTGCCGTCGGGGAAGTAGGACCAGGTCATGGTCCGGTTCGACGATCCACCGGCTGAGGTGATCGTCCGCTCGGTTTGGGCGCCGAGCTTGTCGTAGCCGTAGGTGGTGACGATGTCCCACGGGTCGCTGCTGGTCTTAGTTAAGCCGTTGTCGAAGTAGCTGTAGGTGGTGTCGTTACGGACGGACTCACCCGCCGACGGCGGTGCGCTGAGGGTCTTCAGCCGGCCCACGTCGTCGTACTCGTAGGTAGTGACGTCCGCGGTGGTGTAGCGGGCGTCGTCCTTGTCGTACGCGGTGCGGGTTTCCTTGACCCGGTTCAGCTTGTCGTAGACGGTGACCGTCGCGAAGTCGTCCGGGTCGTCCGTGGTGGCCACACCCCGCGGGCTGATCACCTTGGTCCGGTTGCCGACCTGGTCGTACTCGTACTTCGTGACGCGGTAGGTGATGACGCCGGCGTCGTTCTTGTGTGGCACCTTCACCTCGCTCGGCTTGCCCCGCGGGTCGAGGGCGACCGTGGTGGTGTTGCCGAGCTGGTCGGTGGTGGCCGTGACGAGGCCGTCGCGGTCGTAGCTGCTGCTGGTGAATTTGCCCAGCGCGTCGATGGTCTTGGTGACCCGGTGTGCCTTGTCGTACTCGTAGATGGTCGTGTAGTCGCTGGGGTCTGCCGACTTGTTCTTGACCGGGTCGATCACCTTGCGGACGTTGCCGACATCGTCGTACTCGTAGGTGATCTTGTTGCCGTCGGCGTTGGTAGCGCTGATCGGCTGGTAGATCTCGTCGTAGTCGTTGGTCGTGACGAAGTCACCGTCGTCCGGCGTCAGGTTGCCCTTCGGCTCGGTCGTGGTGATCAGGTTGCCGACCTTGTCGTAGGTGAACGACGTCTTCCGCTGCGGGTCCCCCGCGACGTCGACCGGCGCCAGCGTGTAGTCGAGCTGGTCGGCGGCGTCGTAGCTGGCGGTGGTGACGGCGCCGTTCGGGGCGTACGACTCGACGACGTTGTCGTTCTGGTCGTACTTGGGGGCCGGGGTGATGATGAAGTCGCCGGCGTTCTGGTCCTTGGGGACCTTGTTCTCCAGCGGCCGGCCGAAGGTGTCGTACTCCTGCGAGGTCACCTTGCCGTAGGCGTCGGTGACGGTCTTGACCTGGCCCCGCTCGTCGTAGGTGTACGTGGTCGCCTTGGTGTACGGGTCGGTGATGGTCTTCGGGTAGCCGTTGGGGTCGAAGTCCTTGTTGACGGTGGTGTTGCCGTTGGCGTCGGTCGCCGTCAGCATCTGACCCCACGCGTCGTAGGTGTATCGGGTGGTGTAGTCGTTGGCGTCGGCAGTGGTGGCGCCCATCGGGTCGGTCACCCACGACAGGTCACCGTCGGCTTCGTAGCCGAAGGTCCACTTCCGGCCCTCCGGACTGGTCTTCTCGGTCAGGTCGGCGACGTAGCCGTTGAGTTGGCGCTGGTAGCGCAGGACCGTGCCGGGGGTGCCGTTGGCGACCGCTTCGGCGTCCTTGATCTCGGTCGGGTAGCCGGTTTTCTGGTCGTAGACCCAGGTCGACGTGGCGCCGTTGTTCTCGACGAGCTTGGTGACGTTGTGGTCGTCGTCCCACTCGAGCACGGTCTTCTGGTTCTTCGCGTTGGTGGTCTGGACGGGGCGGCCATAGCCGTCCATCAAGTAGACACTGGCATGGTTCTCCGCGTCAGTGACCGTGGTCTGAATGCTGTTGGTCGCATCGGGGTCCACGTAGGCGAACTGGGTCAGGTTGTCCAGCCGGTCGGTGTACGACTTGGTGGTCCAGTGCCACTTCGGGTCGTCACCATCCTGCGGGTAGTTGTAGACCAGGTCCGTGTCGTTGCCCCGTGGGTCGATGGTCTTGACCAGCTTGACGTTCTTGTTCCCCTGGGTCATGTCGTAGGCGAAGCGGAACACCTTCTGCTCGCCCATCGCCCCGGTCGAACCCTGCCCGTCGATCAGCTCACCCAGCAGACCCTTGTCCGTGTAGGTGAAGGTGAGCTTGCGTCCCGAGATGTCGGTGATCTGCGAGATGTGGTCGATGATCTTCGGGTTGGTCAGGTTCGACACGTTCGACAC
>NZ_FTNF01000006.1 GCF_900156065.1 Micromonospora avicenniae
ATCACCACCCACGCCTCATCGGTCAGTTCACCACGACGCACCACCGGCACATCGTCAACCATCAACCACTACAAGATCGACAGGACACGCCCTAGCGGAAGTCCGACCGCATCGTCGAGGGGCGCCGCCGCGTTGTCGGTGGCATGCGGTTGACTGCCGACCGATGACGAGAGGGGTGGGCATGGCGCAGGTGCGGATCACGCCGTGGAGCGAGGGTGACCTGGCTCTGCTGCGCAGACTCAACGCGCCGGAGGTCCGGGCGCACACCGGTGGCTCGGAGACCGACGAGCAGGTTCTGTCGCGGCACGAGCGTTACGTGCAATTCGCCGGTACGGGCAAGGGCTGCATGTTCACGGTGGTGCTGCCGGACGGGACGAAGGTCGGCAGCGTGGGCTACTGGGATCGGGAGTGGCGCGGCGAGCAGGTCTACGAGATGGGCTGGGCGGTGCTGCCCGAGCACCAGGGGCGGGGCCTGGCGACTGCGGCGGTGCGCGCGGTCGCGGCGGCGGCGCGGGACCGGCGTACCCGCCGCTGGGCGCACGCCTACCCGTCGGTCGGCAACCCCGCCTCGAACGCGGTCTGCCGCAAAGCGGGGTTCACGCTGCTCGGGGAGGTCGACTTCGAGTACCCGCCGGGGAAGCTGATGCACTCCAACGACTGGTGCCTCGACCTGACGACGCCCGAGCGGACCTGAGCCGGCCGGTACTCCACGGTGAACCGGTTGGCCGCGTCATCCGTGCCGGTGGTGACCCTGTTCCGTTAACTGGAGTAACCGATGTCGCAGCCGGCTGATCCGTCGCAGAACCCCTACCCGAGCTACCCGCCCGCACCGTCCGGACCGCCGGCCGCGCCGGTGACGTACGGCCCCCCGTCGCGGCCGCCGTCCAGGACGACCTTCCTTCAGAAGGTGCTGATCGCGGTCGGCGCGGTCGTCGTGCTGTTCGCGGCGGTCTTCGTGGGTACGGTCATCGCCAGCCCCGCCGAGGTCGACAGCGCCTCCGGGGACACGGCCGGGGCGGTCACCGGCACCGGGAGCCAGGTGCCGTCGCAGCCCGCCGCGGCGGACCCGGACGCGCCCGGTCGTGTGGTGACCATCGCCGCGCCGCAGACCCTCGGCGGCCGCCCGAAAATCGATCTTGGGTCCGAGGACGGCGGGGTGACCGAGGAGGTGGGGCTCCCGGAGGATTCCGGGGTGCCGGGGGTGACCGCCAAGGCGCAGGGTCTCTACGGCGACATCGCGAAGCAGGACATCGTGATCGCCAACGCGGTGGCGTCGACCGGCGCCACCCGGGAGAGCCGCCTCTCACTGTTCATCTCCGGGGTCACCAAGGCACTCAGCGTCGGCAACTTCACCGAGGCCGACCCGGGCCCGCTCGGTGGGCAGGCCTTCTGCGGAGACGGCAACATCAACGGGGTGCCGGCCGCGGTCTGCGTCTGGTCCGACGCCGGCAGCACGGGCGCGCTCGTCCACGCGCTGCAGAGTCAGGACAAGTTCCGGACGGAGTTTCCCGCGCTGCGCGCCGAGATCGAGCAGGCGTCCTGACGGTCGGCGTGGCCGCGCCTGCGACGTGCTGGAAGGGGACCGGCCAGGCCCCTTTCCAGCCGTCGTCGGACGGTTCCGCCCGCGGACGACGGCCGCTCCGCCCGCGCCGGCACACCTGGGCGGCCTTGCCCGTCGATGAGGCCCGGGAACGCCGGCAGCGACCGGACGACGGGCGAGCAACGCCCCATCCGGCCGGGCCGGGCCGCCGACACGATCGGCGCGCGGCCGACCGCCGTTAGAGTGGGCGGATGTCAGACGGTCAGGTCAGCGCCACGCGCGACCGCGGGATGAGCGGCAACGCGCCGGGTGGGAACGCCGTAGAGGTCACCGGCCTGACCGTCACGTACGGGTCGACGACCGTGCTCGACCAGGTGGATCTCCAGGTGCCGACCGGGGCCGTGGTCGCGCTCACCGGTGAGAACGGGGTCGGCAAGTCCACCCTGTTGCGCTGCGTCACCGGCCTGCAGAAGCCCTCCGGTGGCGCGGTCGCCGTCTTCGGCGAGCCGCCCGAGAGCGGTCCCGGGTTCTGGCGGCGGGTGGCGACCACCGTCGAGTCGCCGACCTGGTACCACGGCCTGACCGTGCGGGAACATCTCGACCTCGTACGGGTCGCCAACGGGGAAGATCCGGCCGACGGGCGTATCGACGAGGTGTGCGGGTTGCTGGGCATCACCGGCCTGGCCGACAGCCTGCCGATCACCCTCTCCTCGGGCCAGCGACAACGCTTCCTGCTCGCCGCGACGTTCGTCCGCCCGAGCCGGCTGCTGGTGCTCGACGAACCGGAACAGCGCCTCGACACCGCGGCGAAGCGTGCCCTCGCCGCCCACCTGCGCGACTACCTGGCCGCCGGCGGGACGCTGCTGATGGCCAGCCACGACGAGCAGTTCTGGCACGACGTCGGCGCGGACGAGGTCGGTCTGCACAGGGCCGAGGGCTGAGCCGGTGACCACCACCCGCATGCCGGCTCCCACCCCGGCTGCTCCGGTCGACATACGCCGCCGCGTCCGGCGGATGCGGATCGCCGCCGTCGGTCGAGTGGATCCGAGCAGCGTCTACTGCGTGCTGCTCGCGATCGTGATGGCCGCGGTGCTGTTCGGGCGGCCGCTCGGCGTCGTCGTCTGGCCCGCCGAGGCCACCGGTCCGTCGGTGCCGGTGCTGGTCGCTGCCGCTCTGGTGCTGCTGGCCTTCCTCGGTGTGCTCCGCCGGCTCGGCCCGGTGGTCGTCACCCGTGCGGACGCCACCTGGCTGCTGCCCGCGCCCGTGCCCCGGCGTGCGTTGCTCACCCCCGCGTTGCTGCTCACCGCGTTCTCGGCGACCGTCGTGGGAGGGTTGGTCGGGCTGGCCGTCGCCGGTCGCGTCGCCGAACGACCCGCGACGTCGACCGTCGTCCTCGCGGGGCTCGCCGGGGGTGCCGCCGTCGGTCTCCTGCTGGCGTTGCTCGCGGTGCGCGCCCAGAACGCGCCGCGTACCGGCCGGGCCGTCGACGTGACCGCCGGCGCGGTCGCCGCGGCGCTCGTCGCGGCCGCGGTCGGCGAGCGGGTGGCCGGTGGGTACGCCCCACCGCGTGACGTCCTGCCGCCGG
This sequence comes from Micromonospora avicenniae, assembly GCF_900156065.1. Taxonomy (GTDB): domain Bacteria; phylum Actinomycetota; class Actinomycetes; order Mycobacteriales; family Micromonosporaceae; genus Micromonospora; species Micromonospora avicenniae. The sequence goes on from NZ_FTNF01000006.1 coordinate 3,126, forward strand.
CGTCGGTGACGCTGGTGGTGGCGGTCGTGGTGTTCCTGTTCGCCGTCGCCGCCCTCACCCGGGTGTGGTGGCGGCTGGGCAGCTGGCCCACCCACCGGATCGCCGAGGCATCCGCCGCGGCCGGTTCGTACGCCGACGCGGCCTACGCGATCGAGCCGTCGTTCCTCTCCGAACAGAGCAGCCGCCGGTACTGGCGGACCCGGACCGGCATCCGCACCTCGCAGCTGCTGCGGGGCCGTCGACTGCCGCCGCTGACGGCCCAGGATCTGCTCCAGGTCCGGCGCAAGCCGGGGCGGCTGCCCTGGCTGGTCGGCACCGCCCTGGCCCCCGCCGTCGTCGCCGACGGGCCGGTCTGGTTGCTGATCGGCGTCGTCCTGGTGGGCACGCTCGCCGCGGCCAGTGTCACCGGCGAGGCGACCCACACCGACGCGTCGAACCCCGCCGCGCTGCGGCTGCTCGGCCTCACGTACCGGCAGGTCTACGGGCAGCGGCTCGTGGTCCCCGCCGGCATCGCGGCTCTCTGGGGCGCGCTCGCCCTGGGGATGGTGCAGGCGACGGGCGCGCTCTCCGGCCCCTGGTGGGCGCTCGGCCTGGCGGCGGGCCCGGCGGCCGCCGTCGCCGCGCTCCACCGCGCGAAGGCCAGCGCCAGCAGCATCGGCCACATCTTCATCGACACGCCGCTGGGCGGGTTTCCCAGTGGCTTGCTGCTCTGGCTGGTCAACGGACTGGACGTCCTGGCCGTGCTGATGCTGCCGGCGGTGATCGCCCTGGTGAGCGTGCCGGCCCCGGAACAGCTCGACGGGTCGTTGGTGCTCGTGCAGGCGGCGCTGTCGGTCGCCGGGTGCCTCGTGCTGTTGCGTCGCTCCACCGCCCACACCGTCGGGGTGTAGGACGCCGGGCGGCGAGCCGCCGTGACCGACTCGGGTTCGGTGAAGTCGGGTCGACCGGATGAGTGGGACCGCCCGGCTTCATCGAAGTCCGGCGGCCCCGCTCACCCGGAACTCACCAGGGCAGGACGCCGTAGCCGCCACCGGCGTCCATCTGGAATCCCCAGAGCTGCCCGCTGGGTCCATCGGCCGGCAGGGTCGCCAGGTGCACGCTGACCTCCGCGCCCTGCTCCGCCGTGCGGAAGCCGCTGTTGTGGTTGAAGTCGGTGGCGCAGTAACCGGGGTTGGCGGCGTTCACCTTGATCGGCGTGTCCCGCAACTCCTTGGCGTACATGGCGGTGGTCATGTTCAACGCCGTCTTCGACGAGGGGTACGGCACCGAGGTCAGCGCGAACAGGGCTCCCTGCGGGTCGGTCATCACGGCGATCGAGCCCACCTCGCTGGAGACGTTCACGATCCGGGCGGCCGGGGCGTTGCGCAGCAGCGGCAGGAACGCGTTCGTCACCGCCACCACCCCGAACACGTTCGTCTCGTACACCTCGCGCAACGTGGCGACGGTGGTCTCGCTGGGCAGCGCCGACCCGTCCGCCCGGACGATGCCGGCGTTGTTGACCAGGACGTCCAGGTGGCCGTACTCCCGCTCGACCAGCTCGGCCGCGGCGGCGCAGGACGCCTCGTCGGTGACGTCCAAGGACACGAAGCGGGCGTCCACCCCGTCGCCGCGCAGTTTGCCCTCCGCGTCCCGGCCTCGCGTGGCGTCCCGCGCGCCGACCAGCACTGTCATGCCGCGCTCGCCGAGCTGGCGGGCCGTGGCGTACCCGATTCCCTTGTTGGCTCCGGTGACCAGGGCGATCATGTTCGTCGTCATGCTCCCGACGCTGCCGCGGCGTCGGGGCGCGCGGGAGAGACCCGGCGATGCTGGTATCGGCCGTACCACCCAGCGACCCGGCAACCGGGGCATGCTTGGCTGCGTGACGAGCACCGGCCTGCGCCGCGACGAACTGGCGGCGTTCCTGCGTACCCGCCGCGCCCGGTTGCGCCCCGCCGAGGTGGGCCTCCCCGAGGGGTTACGCCGCCGCACGCCCGGCCTGCGCCGGCAGGAGGTCGCCCAGCTCGCCGGCATGTCGGTCGACTACTACATCCGGCTGGAGCAGGGGCGCGGCCCGCACCCGTCGCGGCAGGTACTCGCCGCGCTGGCCCGGGCGCTGCTGCTCAGCCGGGACGAGCGGGCGTACCTGTTCCGGGTGGCCGGGGAGAGCCCGCCGCCGTCGGCGGGGCCGAGCCGGGAGGTGAGCCCCGGTTTGCGGCACCTCATCGACGCGATGACGGAGACCCCGGCGTACCTCGTCGACGCCAGCTATCAGGTGCTCGCGTGGAACCGGCTGGCCCGCCACTTCATCGGGGATCTGTCGGCGGTGCCGCCGGCCGAGCGGAACACGATCCGCTGGACGTTCCGCCAACCGGACGACGACGCCCACTGGAGCGACCAGGACGTCGTGAGCTTCGTCCGCACCTCGGTGGCCGACCTGCGCGCGGCCTACGGCCGCTACCCGAACGACCCGAGCATCCGGCAGTTGGTCACCGAGTTGCTCGGCACGTCGCCCCGATTCGCACAGCTGTGGGCCGAACACGACGTGGCCGAACGCCGCCCGGTCGTCAAACGGGTGGCGCACCCGGAGCTCGGGCCGCTGGAGTTCGAGTGCCGGGTGCTGCACGTGCCGGAGACCGACCAGCGGCTGATCACGTACGTCCCCGAGCCCGGCTCACCCACCCAGGCGACCTTCCGGGCACTCGCCGAGCGCATCGCTCCCTGATCCGGCCGGCGGCGACGGGCGGGCGTGTCCGGGCACGCCCTCCCGGAGGTGGCTCAGGCGATCTTTCCGAGCGCGGTGGTGGCGAGTGGAGCGATCTTGGTGAGCAGCTCGGTCGCGGCGGCCAGGTCGCCGTTCTCACCCGACACGTCCACCTCCATCACGAAGTTGCCGCGCGTGACGAAGAGCGTGCACTGGTGCCGGGTCGAATTGCCCTTCAGACGCTCGCAGAAGGTGATCACGTCCGGCCCGTTGGGGACCGGGGGCGGCGAAGGACGCACGATCGTGGAGATGCGGCCGTCGTTCGGCACCTCGTACTTCGTGCAGTTCTTCAGCACCGACCGCAGCTCGTCGGCGAGCTTGCGTCCGGGCACCTTCAGGTAGCCGACCACGTACTGCCGGATCCACACCGTGTCCCCGTCCCAGACCCGCTCCCGGTAGGCCGTCCGCTTGCGGTCCGACGGGAGGCTGTCCTTACACAGCGAGATCAGCTTCCAGGCGTCGCTGTTCTCCTCGGTGAACGCCGCCGTCTCCGGGTGGAACTTCTCATCCAGGTCCAACATCGCGGTCTTCACCCGGGTACCCACCTCCGTCGTGGAGGTCGGTGCCGGTGGGGGCGGCGGCGGTGCCGGGGATTCCGGTGCGGCCCAGCGGGGGGCACCCGCCGCGGAAGTCAGGCCGCAGGCCGTGACACCGAGCAGGAGGAGCAACGAGAGCAGGGGGAGCGTGGCACGGCGGAGCGACATCGCGGCGGCGCGATCCTTTCGTACGCGAGGAGGGGGCCGGACCGGCCCCCTCCTGTGTGCGCTGCCGCCCTGCCGGGTGTTACGTCAGGCCGGCACCCAGTCGAATGTGTCGGGGTGGGCGCCCTGCCGACCGGCCTCGCCCCTATCGAGGGAGGTGATCCGCTCCATCGCGGTGTCGTCCAGTTCGAAGTCGAAGATGCGGAAGTTCTCCTCGATCCGGGCCGGAGTGGCCGACTTCGGGAAGATGATGTCGCCGCGCTGCACGTGCCAGCGGAGCACCACCTGCGCCGGCGTACGGCCCACCACCTCGGCGATGTCGGTGATCGTCGGATCGTCGAGGACCTTGCCCTGCGCGATCGGCGACCAGCCCTCGGTGAGGATGTTGTGCTTGTGGCCGTACTCGCGCACCTCGTCGTTGGTGAAGTACGGGTGCACCTCGATCTGGTTGACCGCCGGCACCACCTGTGCCTCGTCGGCCAGCCGCTCCAGGTGCGGCACCTGGAAGTTCGACACCCCGATCGAGCGGGCGCGCCCGTCCCGCTGGAACTCCTCCAGCGTCTTCCAGGTCGACACGAAGTCGCCGCCGTAGAGGGTGGGCAGCGGCCAGTGGATGAGGAACAGGTCGATGTAGTCCATGCCCAGTGCCGCGAGCGTCGCGTCGAACGCGCGGCGGGCATCGTCCGGCCGGTGCGCCGCGTTGCTCAGCTTGCTGGTCACGAAGACCTCGCTCCGGTCCAGCCCGGAATCGCGGATCGCCTGACCGACCTCGGCCTCGTTGCCGTACATCTCCGCGGTGTCGATGTGCCGGTAGCCGACCTCCAGCGCCTTCGCGACCGCCTGCGCGGTGTCTCTCGGCTCGACCTGGAACACCCCGAAGCCGAGCTGCGGGATGGTGTTGCCGTCGTTGAGGCTGATGGCGGGAATCGTGTTCGCCACTGCGGCTCCTTCACGCGTCGTCCGAAACATCCGGCCTGGGGCACGTCCCCCCGAACAGACCGAACCTACCAATCAACTCCCATACCCGGTCGGGTCGCCGCCTCACCCGGTCCCCGACGTCAGGAGAATCGGCCGGTCAGCCCGCGGCGTCGAAGAGCACCGGCCACGGACGCTGCGCCGGCGCCTGCGGCGGGGTGCCGGCCGCCGGCTCGGCGTCGGCCAGCACCTCGGCGGCGACCTGCGCGAACATGGGTGCGGCAGGATGTGCGGAGCGCGCCGGCCAGGCCGCCGAGGTGCGCTTCACCAGGGGTGTGCCGGCGATCGGCCGCCACGCGATCCGAGGTTCCCGCCGTGCCGTCGTGGCCGGCTCGACGGCCACCGCGCCACCGGCCAGCACCAGCCCGAAGAGGAACTCCGGGTTGTGGGCCGGACGGACCCGGCCTGGTTCGAAGCCATGCCGTCGGCACACCTCCAGCAGGTGGTCGTGCCAGCCCGGCGCGGTGGCGCGTGGCGCCGTCACCAGGTCCAACCCGGTCAGCGCCGCCAACTCCACCTCCCGCTGCCGGGCCAGCGGTGAGGTACGCGGCAACAGCACCCCAAGGGGTACGTCGACCGGCGCGCCGGAGCGCAGCCCCTCCGCCTCGATCGGGTGATGCACCAGCCCCACGTCGAGCCGCCGCTCGGCGAGCATCCGCAGCTGCTCGCCACTGGTCAGTTCGTGCAGTTCCACGTCCAGCCCCGGGGCCCGGTCGGCGAGCCGGTCGAGCAGCGCGTGCAGGCGTACGGCCGGGGTGTCCGGCGGCACGCCGGCCCGCAGCACGCCGAGCGCGCCGGCCCGTACCTGGCGCATCAGGTTGCGCAGCCGCCCCTCGGCGGCGAGGAACTCCTCCGCCTCGCCGAGCAGCAGCTCACCGGCGGTGGTGAGGCGTACCTGGCGGCGGGACCGGTCGAAGAGCTCGACCTCCAGCTCCCGCTCGAGCCGCTGGATGGACTGGCTCAGCGGCGGCTGGGCCATGCCGAGCAGTTCGGCGGCCCGGCCGAAGTGCAGCTCACGGGCGACCAGCACGAAGTGCCGCAGGTGTCGGAGCAGGTCCACGGGCCGGACCCTACGCCAGCGCCGCGGGCGGCCCCGTGGTCGTCGTCCCGGCCGTGCGCCGCGGATACCGTGCTCAGGTGGCAACGGTAGAGCGCGTCGAGGGCATCTTCAGCCGGGCCGGGGTGACCGGCAACCTGCACGTGGTGGACCTCGACGGACCCGGGACGGGTCTCCCGGAGGTCGCCGTCGGGGCGGACGAGCAGGTGGTGATCGCCTCGATCTTCAAGATCCTGCTGGTGCTGGAATTCGCCCGGCAGGTCACCGACGGTCAGCTCGATCCGACCGAACGGGTACTGGTCACCGCCGCCGACCGGCTCGGCGGCTGGGGGCTGGCCGGCTGCGACGACGACGCCGAGGTGTCGCTGCGCGACCTCGCCTACTTCGCCATGTCGGTCAGCGACAACACCGCCGCCGACCTGCTGCTGCGCCGGGTCGGCCCGGACCTGCTACCGATGCTCGCCGCCGAGCTGGGCCTGGGCCGGACCCGGATTCTCGGTGGACCACGGCAGCTCGTCGAGGTGATGCTCGCCGATGTCGGGGCACGCACCGAGGCGGAGTTCGCGCGGATCTTCCCCACGCTGAGCGCCGAACGGGTCCGCGCCATGCGGGTCTTCGACCCGGAGCGGACCACCTCCAGCACCGCTCGGGACATCACCCGGCTGCTCGGCCTGATCTGGCGGGATGAGGCAGGCCCCGCCGCGGCCTGCGCCATGGTTCGCGGCTGGATGGCCCGCCAGCTCTTCTGGACCCGGCTGGCGGCCGGCTTCCCGCCCGGCGTGCGGGTGTCCGGCAAGACCGGCACGCTGCCCGGGCTGCACCTGGAAGCCGGCGTCGCCGAGTACCCCGACGGCGGCCGGTACGCGATCGCCGTCTTCGCCCGAACCGCTCAACTCGCCACCCGGCGTATCGACGTGGACCTGGCGATGGGGGAGGCCGCCCGAACGGCGGTCGAGGCGCTGCGCGGGGAATGATTTTTCGGCGTCGGGCCGGCCTCGGCACCCGACGTGACCAGGTCCTATACCCGTTACCGTATCGCCGGTGTGTCCCACCGATCTTGGACGCGCGGCCACCGGCGTTGGTTTGCTCTGCACCGACCGATCGCCCAGTTCACAGGGAGCGAACCCGCATGTCCAGTCTTGACCGCCGCCGGTTCCTTCGCGACGCCGCCGCCTCCACCGCCCTGATCGCCGCCGGTGGGCTCGCCTCGACCGCGCTCGGCGCCCCGGCGCAGGCCGCGCCGGCAGCCGCCTCGACGCCCAGCGATGCGATCCGGCGCCGTCCCGGTCCGGTCAGCTTCCGCTGGTGGGGCACCGCCGGCTGGCGCGTCGACATCGGTGACCGGACCGTCCTGGTCGACCCGTTCCTCAGCCGGATCCACACCGGGCTGTTCGACGGTGGCATGAACGGCTCCACCCCGCTGGAAGTGCGCACCGAGGTGGTCGACGCGTACGTCGACCGGGCCGAGACGGTGCTGGTGACGCACACCCACTGGGACCACTTCATGGACGTGCCGTACATCGCCGGCCGTACCGGCGCCAGGGTGTTCGGAACGATGACCGCGTACCACCTCGGGCTCGCGTACGGGGTGCCGTCCGGGCAGCTCAGCGCGGTCAAGGGCGGCGAGGTGATGGACTTCGGCGCCTACACCGTCGAGGTGGTCGCCTCGCTGCACAGCCGCAACGCGTCGTACGCCGTGTCCTTGCCCGGGGTGCGGCTGGCCCCGACGGCGAAGCCACTCACGGTGGCCGACCTGCCCGAGGGCGACACGCTCAACTATGTGCTGCGGGTGGCCGGTGGGCCGACGGTGTTCTTCATGGGCGCCAGCGACTTCGTGGCGCGCAACCTGGCCGGCATCGCGCCGGACGTGGCCATGGTGGCGTTGAACAGCACCACGGTCACCGCCGACTACGTGTCGCGGCTGATGGCGGCGCTGGATCACCCGGAGGTCGTCGTGCCGGTGCACTTCGACAACTTCGAGACCGAGCTGCGTAACCCGCCGACGGTGGCGCCGAGCGACCGGACCCGTCTCGACCAGCTGATCGCCGCCGTACGGGAGTCGTCGCCGGGCAGCCGGGTGCTGGTGCCGGAGTACGACACGGCGTACCACTTCTGATCTGGGGTGCGGGTGGTCGCGGGGTACGCGACCACCCGCCGGATCATCCGGCGGCCAGCTCCGACAGCGCCCGCACCGACTTCCAGTTGCGGGTGGTGGCCACCACGCCGAGCTTCTTCTCCAGGTAGGCGTTGGTGAACTTCGACCGGCCGTAGCCGCCGTCGGGGAAGTGGAGGTAAGCCTCCCGCCGGACCACCGTGAACGCCACGCTCTCCCCTCCGGGCGCGGTCAGCGCATCCACGCTGGAGGGTTTCGGGGTGGTACGCAGGAACGCCACCAGCAGCCGCGTGGGATCCGTCTCCCGGCCGGCGTACGGGTTTTTGTCGACGACCGCCGCCAGCTCGCGGGCGCTACGCACCAGCACGGGCACGGCCAGCCCCAGTTCGTCGGCGATCACCTGCTCGATGCCGGCGGCGAGCCGCTCCGCGTCCGAGGCGTCACTGCCGAACACGACGTTGCCGCTCTGCAGGTACGTCTTGACGTCGTGATGCCCGAGCGCGCTGACGAGCCGGCGCAGGTCGGCCATCCCAATCCGGTTGGTGGCTCCCAGGTTGATCCCACGCAGTAGGGCGACGTACCGGTCCATCGGATCCTCCTCGCTCGTCGAGCCCAGGGTAGATCGGACCGGGCCTGGCCGGCTGGCCGCAGCGGAGGCGGCGCTGGCCAGCGCGGTGATCGGCGGATGACCGTTCGTGGCCGAGATGTGACCTGGAAGGCCCTTCGCATCGATCCACGCAAGTGGTCTGCTGGGCGGCGAAAGTCCAGGTCGGAGGCGGTTCGGACGCAGCGCCGCCGGGACTGGAAACGTTACATCAGCAATGTTGGACTGATGGCCGGACGGTCCGATCCGCCCGGCCGGTACCGGCAGGAGGCAACCGCGTGCGAAACAGACGACTGAGTCGGATCGCGGTCGCGGCGGCGAGCGTCACAACGCTCGCCTTCACCGTGTCCACCCCGGCGCAGGCGCACGATCACGAAAATCTTCCCGGCGAGCCCACCATCACGCTGCCGATCAACGACAGCGCGGCGGGCGGGACGTACAACCAGGACTTCACCCGGGTCTACGCGAACACGACCCCCGACGGCACCCCGGTCTACATCTACGTGCCGGCCGGCACCCCGCTGGACGGCTCCGCGCCGGCCGGCGTGGCCAGCCTGGACCCGCAGTTCGACCACAACCCGGGCGACGGGTTCACCCCCTGCGCCACGGCCACCGCGGCGCAGTTCGCCCTCACCCAGGCGCAGATCGACTACGTGGGCGACAAGCTCGCCAACCAGATCGTCGCCGTGGACGAGGAGCACTTCGGCCTGATGGACGCGGCCGACCCGGCGGAGCCGGCCAGCGACTCGCTGGTGATGGTCCTCTACAACATCCAGGACGAGGCGTACTACGACTGCGCCGTCACGTCGTACACGGCCGGATACTTCGCGCCGGACTTCATCGACAGCAACGGCATGAACGTCATCGTCGTCGACGCACTCGACTGGGCCAACCGTGTCGGGCCGGACGACGCCCCGTGGCGCGACGACGACCCGGCCAATGATCGCCCCGAGCTGTACGAGGGCACGGTCGCCCACGAACTGGAGCACCTGCTGCACAACTACAGCGACCCGGGCGAGCTGTCCTGGGTCGACGAGGGGCTGGCGGACTTCGCCATCTTCCTCAACGGCCTGGACGCGGGCGGCTCGCACCTGTCGAACCAGCAGGTCTTCTACGAGGAGACCTCGCTGACCCGCTGGGGCGGCACGCTGGCCAACTACGGTGCCGCGTTCACCTACTTCCAGTACCTCTGGGAGCAGGCGGGTGGCAACGGCGATGGCACCTTCACTCCGGACAAGCAGTACGACGCCGCCGGCGGTGACCTGCTCATCAAGAAAATCTTCGAGGAGCAGGCCGACGGTATGGCCGGTGTGCAGAACGCCATCGACTCGTTCAACGCGGCGACCGGCGCGCACCTGCGCACCGCCGATGAGCTGTTCCGGGACTGGTCGGTGGCGGTCTACCTGGACGACGAGGACTCCCCGGTCTACGACATCAAGGCGTTCAACTTCGGTGACCCGGCCGACACGACCTGGACCATCGACATCGCCGACGACGTCTTCTGGGCGGGTCGCGGCAGCTACCAGGGCGCAACGCCGGGGGCCAAGTGGGCCCGGCTCAAGAACCGGCCCGACACCACCGCGGTGCCGTTCGGCATGTCGGTCGAGCGGTTCCGCAACCCCGGCCCGACCGTCGCACTCACCTTCGACGGCGACGACGAGACGGTGATCGCCCCGCACACCGGCACCACCCACTGGTACGGCGGCTACGAGAGCCAGTCCGACAAGATCCTGGACGTCGGCACCGCCGGCCCGGTTTCCTCGCTGGACTTCTGGACCTGGCACTTCATCGAGGAGGGCTGGGACTACGGCTTCGTCGAGGCGCTCGTCGGCGGCGAGTGGATCACCGTCCCGCTGCGCGACGACGACGGTCAGGTCGTCACCACCGACGACAACCCGCACGGCAACAACACCGAGGGCAACGGCCTGACCGGCACCTCCGGCGGTGCGTACTTCGTGGACGACCCGGTCTACGTGCACCTCACCGCCGACCTGCCAGCCGGCGCCACCGACGTCCGGTTCCGCTACTCCACCGACGCCGCCTACCTGGACACCGGATGGTTCGTCGACGACGTACGGGTCAACGGGGCCGAGGCGACCGTCTCCTCGGCGGCCGGCAACTGGTTCAGCACCACCGGCACACAGGACAACCACTGGACCGTGCAGGTCGTCTCGCACTGCGATCTCACCCCGGGGGTCACCTCGGCCGGGGAGACCACCGATGGCGCGGGCAACTGGGTCTACCGGTCCACCGGCGACGAGTTCACTGCCAGCGGTCTGCAGACCAGGTGTGCCAACGGCAACCAGGACGATTTCGCCCTCCTGGTTTCCAACCTGCCGACCGGTGACCTCACCTTCCTCGACGCGGACTACAGCTTCCACGTCCGCAACACCGGCGGCGGCAAGTAGCACCACCCGTTCGGCGAGCCCGCACCGATGATCGGTGCGGGCCGTCGGCTGTTTGCAGTCGCCTCGGGCTGGTCGGGCCCGTCGCTACTGTCGAGGGACGTCACGCGGCTGACGGACGGGCTACCGTACCCGGATGCGATTCGCGCGCCCGGCCGGGCTGCTCCTCGCCGCCGTCGCCGCCGTGCTGTGGGCGGTCAACATGACAGTCCTGCAGCCCCTGACCGAGCCGGTCGGACCGTGGCCGGAGGCGCTACCCGGCAACAACACCTACTGGGCCCGTGACCTGCGGTTCGCCGCCATCGTCGCGGTCGTCCTCGGGTTGGTGCTCGCCGGGCGCGGCGACAGCTGGTGGGCGCGTCCGGCCGTGCTGCTGGGCGGGGTGTGGATCGCCGCCGACCTGGCCGTGGACCGGGCCGACCCGACCGGCGCCGGACCGACGGTGCTGCTCGCCGCCGCCGGCTGCGCGGTGGTCGCCGCGTTCGCCGCCCTGTGCGTACGTCTGGGGCGCAGCGCGGCCCGACCGGGAGCGTACCGGCGGACCCTGACGGGCGCAGCCTGTGTGGCGGGGGCGTTGACGCTGGTGACCGCCGGCATCGAATCGCCGACCGATCGGGAGCCAGAGCTGCACCCCGCCGCGTTCGGCACCGCCACGCTGCTGCTCCTGCTGGCGGTGAGCTGCGCCCTGGCGGCGGCGCCCGCGCCGAGCCGGGCCCGGAGCTGGTTGGCCGTGGCGGTGGGCGTCGCGGGTGTGCTCGGCGTCCTGTTCGTCCGCGCCACCTCGCCCGGCAGCGGGCTGCTGCACTTCCCTCTACTCGGCGCGGTGCTCTTCACCGGGGTGACGGTGCTCGCCTGGAACTGGCCGGCCGGCCGGCCCGACTGGGGGCGGCACGGTTTGGCCGCTCTCGCGGGACTCATCGGCCCAACGGCGATGCTGATTTTCGTGATGCTGATCTCGATGTGGTTGCGGATCGGTGCGCCGCTCAACGCGTTGGCCGGCAACACCCCCATCAATTCCGCGGACTCGGACGTCCTGTACTCGTTCGCCGGTGTGCTCGTCGGGCTCGGAATGGCGCTGCTGTTGGCATGGCCGCCAGCGCTCGACGGCGGGCCGGGCGCGGCCCGTCCGGCGGTGCCGCCGCCGGTCGGGACGCGCGGCTGACCAGCGGCGGTCCGCCCGGTCAGCGGCGGTCGGGCTCCGGCGCGGTCCGCTGATCGGCGGCGGGCGCGACGGCGCGGGCGGTCAACCGCCAGTACTGCCGCCGCTCCTCGTCCCGTACCACCACCCCGAGCCGGCTCAGCTCGCGGCGCAGTTCCCGGGCGTCGTTGCGCCGATCCCGTTCGATCGCCCGCTCCCGGGCTCGCAGCAGCGCGTCCGCGCCGGCCGGCAGCCCGGGCAGCCCCGGCACCCACAGCCGGTACGCGGCCCGGTGCGGGTCTTCCTCCGCCCACGGCCAGCCGTGCGCCCGGAACGCCGCGCGCAGCCGGTTGCGATCCAGCTCCGAACGCTCCCGCAGCAGTTCGCCGCCGTCGCCGTCGAGCAGCACCAGGTCACCGCCGTCGACGAGGACGACGCGTACCTGGTGGCGGGGCGTCTCCTGACGCTTGCCGTCGCGGCGCAGGGCGACCCGCTCACGGTCGACGGTGACGGTGAGCCGTTCGGCGGTGCCGGCCCCGGCGAGCAGCAGGCCGGCCAACGCCCCGAGCACCGCCGCGCCGATGGAGACCTGCGGCTGCGGCAGCCGGGACAGCGCCTCGAACAGGCCCCGCAGCGGCACCCAGCGCAGGTCGGCGAGCCATCCCGCCGCGGCGGCGAGCAGCCAGCCGGCCCCGGCGCCGAGCGGCGGGAAGCCGCCCCACATCAGTGCCAGCTCGGCCGCCCCGCCGCCGACCCTGGTGCGGGCGTCGCCGGCCATGGTCAGGCCACCTCCCGCCGCAGCGTCCGGACCAGGCCGGCCGCCAGCGGCACGAGCAACCAGACCACCAGTGACACCGCCAGCCGGGCCCACTGGTCGGCGTCCAGGGAGGTGGTGAAGAGTGGCTCCATGGTGCGTCCGGTGTCCAGCCAACCGGCCGGCCGGTGCAACGCCGGAACCAGCCCGCCGACGATCGACCACGCGGTGGGCAGCAGCAGGTAGGTGACGATGGCGAGCGGGGTGTTGAGCAGCAGCAACCCGAAAGCGACACCCATCAGCGCGTTGGCGACCTGGAAGACCACCGAGTTCAGCAGCAGGGTCTCGTCGAACTCCCAACTGCCCGCGCCGCCACTCGTCCCGGCGATCAGCGTGCCGACCGCGGCCACCGCCAGGCTGGTCGCCACCGACGCGAGCGCGGCCAGCACCACCGCGGCCAGCTTCGCGACGACCACCCGTTCCCGGCGGGGCACCAGGGCGTACGTGACGAGCGCGGTCCGCTGCGACCATTCGGCCGTGACGGAGAGGATGCCCAGCACGGGCAGGAGCACCCCGACCGGCAACAGCGACGGCACGAAGAAGTTCGCGAAGGTCTGGTCCGCGGCGTCGGCGAAGACGAGCTGAAGGGTGACGATGACGGCGGTGGTCAGACCGATGATGATCAGCAGCCAGAGACCGGCCCGGGTGTCGGCGAGCTTGCGCAGCTCCACCGCGGTGAGCCGGGGCAGCGACGGCCGCCGGACACCGGGACGCGGCACGGGCTCGACGCTGCTCGCCTGGGGTGTGGTCGTGGTGGTCACTTCCCGGCCTCCTTGGTCGACTCGGCGGTGAGGGTGAGGAAGAGCTGCTCGAGGCCACCAGCTGCCGGGCGCAGCTCGGTCAGCACGACCCCGGCGTCCGCGGCCGCCTGCCCGACGGCCTCCGTCTCGGCGTGGACCAGCAACCCGTCGTCGGTCTCCCGAACGGTGAGCCCGCCGGCGGCCAGGGACCGGCGCAGCGCCTCGCCATCGCGGGCGCGCACCAGCGTTCCGCCGCCGGAGAGCAACTCGGTCTTGTCTCCCTGCGCCACGATCCGGCCGCCCCCGATCACCACCAGCCGGTCCGCGACCGCCTCCACCTCGCGCAGCAGGTGGGAGGAGAGCAACACGGTGCCGCCCCGGTCCGCGAAGTCGCGCAGCAGGCCGCGCATCCAGAAGATCCCCTCCGGGTCGAGTCCGTTGGCCGGCTCGTCGAGGATCAGCACCCGTGGGTCACCGAGCAGCGCCAGCGCCAGGCCGAGTCGCTGCCGCATGCCCAGCGAGTACGCCCGGACCCGCCGCCTCGCCGCCGCCCCGTCGAGCCCGACCAGCTCCAGCTTGGCCGCGACCGCCCGCCGGTCCAGACCCATGGTGTACGCGGCGACGCCCAGCGCCTCCCGGCCGGTCCGCCCGGCGTGCTGGGCCGAGGCGTCCAGCAGCACCCCGATCTCCCGCCCCGGGTTCTCCAGGTCCCGGTACGGGCGTCCGCTCACCGTCGCCCGGCCGGTGGTCGGCGGGGTCAGCCCACAGATCATCCGCAGGGTGGTGGACTTGCCCGCCCCGTTCGGTCCGAGGAATCCGGTCACCGTGCCCGGTTCACAGCGGAACGACACGTCGTCGACGGCCGGATGCCGGCCGTACCGCTTGCTCAGGTTCTCCACGCTGATCATGTGTCGAGCCTGCGCGAGCCACCCGGCCGCCCGCAGCGGCCGGCGGTCGCCGATCGCAACGACCTTGGTCTACGCGAGGCTATCGACTTTGGTAGCTGGCTGGCCGGTCTCCAGGCTGCCTAGCATTGACGCGTGACCAGCGCCGTCGTGCCGGACCACCCCTGGCTGCTGCCCGGGGCGCTCGCCGTGCCGGCCGGGCGGGCCCGCGCCCGCCCCCGGCGCACCACCCGGGACTGGATCGTCGACAGCGTGGCCTTCGTGGTCTCCCTGTTCTGGGTGCTGGTCGCCACGTTGGACGCCCTCAGCCCGGCTCCCGAGCTCGCCACCCGGCTGCCCCACGGCTGGATGATCGTCGTGGACGCCGTGATCGGGCTGGTCTGCTGCGGGCTGCTGTGGGTGCGTCGGCGCTGGCCGCTCGGCCTGGCGGCGGCGACGTTGCCACTTACCGCGTTCTCCATGGCCGGCGCCTTCCCACTGGTGATCATCTACTTCACCGTGGTGGTGCACCGGCGGACCGCGGTCGCGCTGGCCGTCACCGCGGCCGGGATCTGCACCAACTTCGCCTTCGGCTACCTGCGGCCCGAGCCCAACCTGCCGTACTGGGCGGCCACCGTGTGGGGGGTGGTGATCAGCGCGACGGTGCTGGCCTGGGGGATGTTCGTGCGCGCCCGCCGGCAGTTGGTGGTGTCGCTGCGGGAGCGCGCCGAACGGGCCGAGGCGGAGCAGCAGTTGCGGGTGGCGCAGGCCCGCCAGTTGGAGCGCACCCGGATCGCCCGGGAGATGCACGACGTGCTCGCGCACCGGATCTCGCTGCTCAGCCTGCACGCCGGGGCGCTCGAGTTCCGCCCCGACGCGCCGGCGGACGAGGTGGCGAAGGCCGCCGGGGTGATCCGGGGCAGCGCGCACGCCGCGTTGCAGGATCTGCGCGAGGTGATCGGTGTGCTGCGTACGGAGAGCGAGGTCGAGGAGGATCCGGAGCGTCCGCAACCGACCCTGGCGGACCTGCCGGCGTTGATCGAGGAGTCCCGGGAGGCCGGCGTACGGGTCAACGCCACCCAACTGGTCGCGGCCGCCGACGCGGTGCCGGCGGCGGTCGGCCGAAGCGCGTACCGGATCGTGCAGGAGGGACTGACCAACGCCCGTAAGCACGCTCCCGGCACGGTGGTCACCGTCGGCGTGGCAGGCGCGCCGGGCGCCGGACTCAGCGTCGACATCCGCAACCGGTGGCCGATCGCCGGGGCGACCGACGCGGGCATTCCCGGCACGGGCACCGGGCTGGTCGGCATCGCCGAGCGGGTCACGCTGGCGGGCGGGCGCCTCGAGTACGGGCGGGACGAGACAGGCGACTTCCGCCTGGCGGCGTGGCTGCCGTGGACGGCGTGACCGGGCCGGGTCGGGCCGGCACGAACGACCCGGGCCCGGTCAGCCACGGCGTGGACGTCGGGTCGGCCGCCGGGGCGTCGGATGCCGCAGGCGCGGCGTCGGCGGGCGGGCCCGTGCGAGTGTTGATCGTGGACGACGACCCGTTGGTCCGGGCCGGACTGTCGATGATCCTCGGCGGTGTGCCGGACCTGCGGGTGGTGGGGGAGGCCGCCGACGGTGGTGAGGTGCCGGCCGCGGTCGCCGCCGGCCGGCCCGACGTGGTGCTCATGGACATCCGGATGCCCCGGTTGGACGGGCTGGCCGCGACCGAGGCCCTGCGCGCGCTGCCGGACCCGCCGGAGGTGCTGGTGCTGACCACCTTCCACGCCGACGAGCAGGTGCTCCGGGCACTGCGCGTCGGCGCTTCCGGTTTCCTGCTGAAGGACACCCCGCCCGGGGAGATCGTGCAGGCGGTGCGGCGGGTGGCGGCGGGCGAGGCGACCCTCTCCCCGGCGGTCACCCGCACGTTGATCGCGCACGTCACCGGTGCCGCGCCCGTCCCGGTCGGGCCGGACCCGCGTCGGGAGCGCGCGTTGCGGCTGCTGAGCACGCTCAGCGAGCGGGAGCGGGAGGTCGCTGTCGCGCTCGGCCAGGGGCGGACCAATGCCGAGATCGCCGCGGAGCTCTACATGAGCGTGGCGACCGTCAAGGCGTACGTGTCCCGGCTGCTGACCCGTCTCGAGCTGAACAACCGGGTGCAGGTGGCCCTGCTGGTGCACGACGCCGGTCTGGTCTGAGGGCCGGCCCGGCGCTCGGGTGACCTCCCCGCGCCGGGCCGGCGTCGCTCCGTCGGTCGCTCAGTTGTTGCCCACCCCGCAGTCCGGCGCGGACCAGCTGGTGCTGTTGCGGATGCCGTCGTCGTTGTTCTCACGGCGCGAGTCGACGTGCACGTGGTCGTCGTGGTCCGGGTAGCCGGGCCCGAAGATCCCGCTGAAGCCCTTGGTGCGGGCGTCGCGGGCGATCTCGCAGAGCGACGAGGTGCGGGACACCACGTCGGCGGCGGTGCCGTAGAGGTGCTGGCTGTCCGACGCCCCGCCGACCTGGTTGTTGCAGGCATTGCTGCGGAAGCCGCTGGTCACGTAGAGGGGCTTGTCGCCGAGGCTGCGGCGCAGCGCCTCCAGCTTCCACATCGTGCGCAGCGCGTTCTCGCGCGTCTCGCCGGCCGGCAGCGGGCCCCCGCTGTACCCGCCCTGGCCGCAGCCGCCGTCCAGTTCGGTGTAGCTGAAGTGACGCGGTGTGCAGTCGTTGTCCTGGAGTTCGTAGAGCTTGGCGTACGTCTCGGGGCCGGCGATGCCGTCGACCCGCAGCCCGTACGCCTGCTGGAACCGTCGGACCGCGGCCTGGGTCTTCGGTCCGAAGATGCCGTCGGTCTCGACGATGTCCCGATTGCCAGCCCAACCGGCCACCCGGACCTGCAACTCGCGGACGTCCGAGCCGGACCGCCCCTGGTAGAGGTTGCGGTTCCACGTGTAGCAGCCGTCGGCATGGGCCGCTGGCGCGGCGACCACCGCGGCGATCGCGGCGCCTGGCAGCGCCAGGACGAAGGCGACGGCAGCCCGCTTCAGGGTGTTTACGCGCACAGAAGTCCTCCCGATAGGAACGTGAATGGGGTGGCTTCGGGACATTGACCGGGGCGTCCCGTGATTTCCACCCTGGCAGCTATCGGGCCCGTTGGTGGCGGTTAACGAGAATTGTCCTCATGATTTGCGGTTGCTAGGCGCTCGCTGTAAATGTGGTTGATCGGCGAATCAGCCATTTTGGTGCGAAACGTCGAGTGGGCGTAAAGGCGGCGAAACTTGCGAAATGCCCCACTGGGGGTGATGTTCTCCGAGCCCCGGTGAGCGGTAACGTCAGGCCCCGGAGCGACGCGCGGGGGAGGTGGACGTGGCGCGGGGAGGCGTCTTCTGCGTCGAAGGTCAGTGGCACCGGGACCTCAACGAGCGAGGGTCCGTGCTGCCCACGCTCGAACTGCTCGAGCGGCTGGGCAAGATCCGGTTCATCCACAAGGACGCGGCGACCCGCGACGAGCTCTTCTACTTCCTCGACCGCTGGTTGCTCAAGCAGTACGCCGACCATCGGGTGGGATTCTTCGCGATGCACGGGGAGCCGAGCCGGCTCCGCCTGACCGACTGGAACTCCGTCGAACTCTCCGACGTCGCCGAACTGATGGCCGGGCGTTGCGAAGGGCGCCGGCTCTACTTCGGCAGCTGTTCCGTGCTGCGTGCCTCGGACGCGGCGCTGCGCGAATTCCTCCAGGTCACCGGAGCCGCACTCATCTGCGGTTTCACCCGGGACGTGGACTGGGTCGAATCGGCAGCCTTCGAAACCGTCCTGCTCGACGTACTGGCCAACGGCCAGCGGCACAACGCCGCGGAATTGCGGATGGGTTCGGCGCACTGGGCGCCCCTCGCCTCGTACCTGGGATTCCGGGTGATCTACGCCAACGGGCGCGCCTGGCGGCCATCGGTGCGGCCCCGGGTGCCCACGCAGCAGGTCGCGGAGCGCACCGCCGTCCGTCCCGAGTGACCGGGGCACCCGGCGGCGGCCCGGCGGCGGGCCTGGTAGAAACGACTCGTGGCACGCAGCATCGCGACGAATACCAAGGTCGACCGCGACGGCCTGATCGAATTCCTCCGCCCCCGGCACCGCGTGGTGCTGATGACGACCCGATCGGACGGCCGACCGCAGGCCTCGCCGGTCACCGCGGGCGTGGACACCGCCGGCCGGCTGGTGGTCTCCACCTATCCGGAACGGGTCAAGGCGGCCAACATCCGCCGCGACCCGCGGGTGTCGGCCTGTGTACTCTCCGACGACTGGAACGGGCCCTGGGTGCAGATCGACGGCACGGCCGAGGTGCTGGATCTGCCGGAGGCGCTCGAACCGTTGGTGGAGTACTTCCGCTGCATCTCGGGCGAGCACCCCGACTGGGACGAGTACCGCGCGGCCATGGTGCAGCAGGGCAAGTCCCTGATCCGGGTCACCATCGAGCGCTGGAGCCCGATCGCCACCGGCGGGTTCCCCGCCCGCCTCGCCGACTGACAGCCGGCTTCCTGCCGGCGTGAGCCACTCTTCGTGAAGGCGGCCGGGTCGCGCAGCGCGTCGTCCGGAGGGGTCCGTCCACGGCGGCGTGCGCCTGGCGGTGACGGGGGTTCCAGTCGGAGCCTGTCGAGCTGCCCCAGAAATGGGGCGCATCCACGCAGCGCCTCACGCCCGGGTCCGCGCAGGAACCTCAGTACGCCACGCTGAAGCGCATGTTCTCGTGGCGCGGGTGCTCGATCTCGTCGACGATCGCCACCGCGAGGTCCTCGTAGGTGAGCACCGACCGGCCCTGATCGTCGGTGACCGGCTCGTCGGTGCCGGTGCGGTAGTGCCCGGTCCGCTCGCCGGGGTGGAACTCCAGCGGCGGCGGCGAGACGTACGTCCAGGTCACCCCGTCGGCCTGGCTGCGGTAGTAGTCGAGGGCGTCCGCCTGCCCCTGAGCGGAGTCGCGGTACTCCTCGGGGAAGTCGGGCTCGTCCAGGTACCGGGTGCCTCTCGGCGTCAGCAGCGTCGACCCGCCGCCGAGGTGGATGATCCGGGGCGCGTCCGGCAGCCCGCGCAGCGTGGTGACCAGCGCCCGCGCCGCGTCGAGCCAGAGCCCGCGCTCGCCTCCGCCGATCGCGACCAGCAGGACGTCGGCCTCCGGGGCCAACTCCCGTACGCTTCGCTCGCTGGTGGCGTCCCCGGTCACCACCTGCACCCCGGCGGGCAGGTAGGAGGCCGCTTCCGGGCGGCGTACCGCGGCGGTGACCCGGTGTCCGCGTCCGACCGCCTCGGCGGTGACCCGGGAGCCGGCGGTGCCACCCGCGCCGAATACCACGATGCTGCTCATGACCGCCTCCCGCCGGACGTGACCTCCGGTTCTCAAGGCTATTGACCGGGTCGGCCGCCGGTGGCGTTACCGGGAGAACCCGAGGCGGGTCAGTCCACGAGCGCCGAGTAGACGAGTTGGCGCAGCTGCGGCCGGATCGGGTACGTGCTGGAGGGCAGCAGCTGGGTGAAGAAGAGTGCGGTGATCTCCTCGGCCGGGTCGACCCAGAACGCGGTGCTCGCCACGCCACCCCAGTAGTACTCGCCGACGCTGCTCGGGACCCGGCTGGGGATCGGGTCGTCGACCACCGCGAAGCCGAGCCCGAAGCCGATCCCGTCGAGCGTGGTCTCGGCGAAGCCGCCGGTGGAGAGGGTGCCCAGGTCCTGGCCACCGGGGAGGTGGTTGCGGGTCATGAAGCGCACGGTGCGCGGGCCGAGCAGGCGTACCCCGTCCAGCTCCCCGCCGCGCAGCAGCATCTGGGTGAAGCGGTGGTAGTCGGCGGCCGAGGAGATGAGACCACCTCCGCCGGAGAGCAGGGCCGGCTTCTGGTAGGCGAGCGCACCGAGCTGGTCGTAGCGCATGGCCCGCCCGGTTCGTGGGTCCGGGGCGTACAGCGCGGCGAGCCGGTCGCCGTCCTCGCCCTCGACGTACCAGCGGGTGTCGGTCATCCCGAGCGGCCGGAAGATCCGGTCGGTGAGGAACGCGTCGAGGCTCTGCCCGGAGAGCACCTCGATCAGCCGGCCGAGCACGTCCGTGGCGACCGAGTAGCCCCAGGCCGTGCCGGGCTGGAACAGCAGCGGCAGCCGGCCGAAGGCCGCGCAGGCACCGGCCAGGTCGACGTCCGACGGCGGGTACAGGTCGTAGCCGGCGGCCCGGTAGAGACCGTCGACCACCGAGGTCTGCATGAAGCCGTACGTGAGGCCGGAGGTGTGGGTGAGCAGGTGCCAGACGCGGATCGGTTCGACGGCCGGCACCGTGTACGGCTTGAGCGTCGAGCCCTTGGCGTATACCCGCAGGTCGGCGAACTCGGGCAGCCAGCGGCTGATCTCGTCGGTCAGCTCGAAGCGCCCCTCCTCCCAGAGGAGCATCGCGGCGACCGAGGTGACCGGCTTGGTCATCGAGTAGATCCGCCACAGGGTGTCCGCCTCGACCGGCGTGCCCGCCTCCCGGTCGCGCAGCCCGTACGCGGTCGAGTGGACCACCTCGCCGCGGCGGGTGACGACCGCCTGCCAGCCGGCGAGCCGACCCTCGTCGACGTACCTGCCGAAGTGCTCGTCGATCCGCGCCAGCCGCGCCGGGTCGAAGCCGACCTGATCCGGATCGATGCTCCTCACCACACTCACCTCGCCGAACCTACCCGCCGGTGCTCCCGGCGGGAATAGCCACCGACCACACATGTCGGTCTTCGTCGGTAGCCTGGCCCGATGCCCGAGCTGACCGAGGACGCGACCTTCCGTGACGAGGACTGGTACGGCGAGGAACTGTTCGACAGGCGCTTCGTCCGCTGCTCGTTCTTCGAGGTCGACCTCACCGAGGCGGTCAGCCGGGGCGCGGTCTTCGACGGCTGCACCTTCGGCAACGTGAAGTTCAACGCCTCCCGGCACACCGACTCGGCCTTCACCCGGTGCCGCTTCCAGCGGTGCAACCTCTTCGAGGCCGAGTTCACCGGCTGCAAGCTGGTCGGCAGCACCTTCGCCCAGTGTGACCTGCGGCCGTTGACGGTCGCCGGGGGTGACTGGTCGTTCGTCGCCCTGCCCGGCGCCGACCTGCGCGGGGTACGGATCACCGACGTGCGGATGCGGGAGGTCGACCTCACCGGAGCCAACCTGACCGGCGCCACGATCGCCGGCGTCGACCTCTCCGCCGCGCAGTTGCACAGCGCGCGGCTCTCCGGCGCCGACCTGCGGGGCACCGACCTGACCGCGCTCGACCCATTGCTGGTGGAGCGGGCGGGGGCGATCATCGACGCCGAGCAGTCGCTGGCGATCGCTCAGGCGCTCGGCTTCGAGATCCGCTGAAGCCCCGACCACCACCTGATCATCGGGGCCGGCCCGTGTCCTGCGGCGCCGATCTCGCCGGTGGAGGATCCACACACCGGCCGCAGTTGCCCAGTTCACAGTGCGGTTCCGTGCTCCGAAGGGCGCGCCCCCGGACGAGGGCCGCCGTCCGTTCCTTCGCCGGACCGTGGGCGTACGCCGGCGGTAGCGTGGGCGTCGACTGCGAAAGATCCGAAAGGAGTCGCCCATGACCGCGAGCGAGGGCGTGCTGGACAGCCCCACGAGCTGGGTCGCCAGCCACATCCACCGGTATCTCGAGACCGACGGGGCCGACGGGCACGAGTGGCGACCGGGCGTGTTCACGCTGCTGCTGACCACTCGGGGCCGGCACAGCGGCAAGCTGCGTCGCACCGCGCTCATCTACGGGCGGGACGGCGAGAACTACCTGGTCGTCGCCTCGCAGGGCGGCGCGCCCCAGCACCCGGCCTGGTACCTCAACCTGCTGGCCGAGCCGCAGGTCGACGTGCAGGTCGGTGCCGAGCGGTTCACCGCCCGGGCGCGGACCGCCACCGCCGAGGAGAAGCCCCGGATGTGGGCGACGATGGCGAAGATCTGGCCCGCGTACGACGAGTATCAGACCAAGACGGACCGGGAGATCCCGGTGGTGGTGCTGGAACGCGTCTGACCCGCCGTCGTGGGTCGCCGCGGGGTGCCCGGCGGCGTCCGCGCCGGACCCTGGCCGGCCGGTCATCGAAATCCCCACCCAGAAACGCGGGACAGTTTGTCCGTCGCGTTCCGTCGATGGCGTCGTAACTTTCTGCTGTCCCGGTCCGACCATCCTGTGTGGAGGATTGTGCAGATGAGCATCAGTACCGCCCACCGTGTCCGTCCGGTCGCCCAAGCCGGTCCCACCGAGTCGCTCGACGACACGCTCCGGGAGATCCCGCTGCCGCCGTACGTGACCGGCGAGGACGTGCAGTTCGCCCTCCGGGCGGTGGTGGTGCACGCACCTCAGCGCTGGTCCGGTGGGACGATCTGCCGCAACGACGCCAATCCACACCCCTGCCGCCTGCACCGTTGGGGCGCGCGCGTGTTGGCGCTGCGCGGGCTGCGCGATGCCGACATCGACGCGCTCATCGAGCGTGGCGACCCGGCTGCGTCGCTCCCGCCCCGCCCGAGTGCCTGACGTGCCGGGCCCCTGTTCGGGGGCCCGGCACGAGGAACCGCCTCGCGAACGGGGTTGCCTGACGAACGGGCCCCGCTCAGCAGGCGATCGGCTTGACCCAGGAACACTCGAAGCCCTCGGGCACCTGCGATACCTCGGGCGTCGCGGGCGGCGCGACGCGCGCCGCGCCCACGCTCTTCTCGCTGTAGCCCGCGAGCGCGACAGCGATCTGGTCCTCCAGCCCCTTCACAGACGAGGCCAGGTAGTTGTTCAGCAGGATCGAGAACGCCAGCACCCGGCCGTCGGCGTCGGTGACGTAACCGGAGAGGCTGGACGCCCCGGTGAGGCTGCCCGTCTTGGCGTGCACGTTCCCGGCCGCCGGCGTGCCCTGCATCCGGCTGCGCAGCGTGCCGCCGACGAAGCGCTCGGGCTGCCCGGCGATGGGCAGTGCCGCGTACCAGGCGTCGAACCAGGGCTCGGCGCGGACGGCGGCGAGCAGGTCGACGAACTCGCCGGCCGGGATCATGTTGCGACGGGAGAGGCCGGAGCCGTCCCGCTGCCGCAGCGCGCCGGTGTCCATGCCGACGCTCGACACGTACTCGCTGACGGCGGCGAGCCCTGCCGACCAGGTGCCGGAGCCGGCCGTGACCCGGCCGATCTCCTTGGCGAGCACCTCGGCGTGCCCGTTGTTGGAGAGCTTGAGGAACGGCACCATCAACTCGGCCAGCGTCATCGAGTCGTGGCGGGCGACGGTGGCGGCCGCGGTCGGGGTGGGCTGCCCGAGCAGCGTGCGCCCCTGAACTCGTACGCCGTGCCGTTGCAGGGCTGCCCGGAACACGTCTGCCGCGTAGCCGGTCGGCTCCCAGACCGTCACCCAGTCGCTGGCCGGCTCGCCGCCCGTCGCGATCTGACCGGTGACCACGATGGTGTTGCCGCCGTGCTCACGCTCGAACGAGATCGACGTCTCGCCGTCGGTCACCGTCTTCGCGCGGTTGTCGAACCGCAGGTAGCCGGTCGGTGGGGTGGTGGTGAGCACCGGCGCCGCGCCGGCCTGTCTCCCGGGTGCGGCGTGCACGATGACGGTGCCCGCGTCGTAGTCGGTGTCCGGTGCGACGGTCAGCGCGGAGACCTGCGCCGCGTAGTACCAGGGCTCGTCGTCCCAGGTCCAGTCCGGTCCGAGCCGGTTGTGGTCGTACCGGGTGTCGTCGGCGACCAGGTCGCCCTTCACGACGCGTACGCCCGCCGCCGCCACCTGCGCCGCGAGCGCGTCGTAGTCGGCGGCGAGCATGGTCGGGTCGCCGCCGCCGCGCAGGTAGAGGTCGCCGGTGACCACGCCGGCGCGGCGCTTGCCGCTGGTGCGCACGTCGGTGGTGAAGCGGTGGTCCGGTCCGAGCAGCGCCATGGCCGCCGTGGAGGTCAGCAGCTTGGTGTTGGAGGCCGGCACCAGCCGGCGGTCGCCGTTGCGGTTGTAGAGGGTTTGACCGGTCGTAGTGTCCGCCACCACCACCGACGCCTGTGCGCCGGCCAGCCGGGAGTCGGCGAGGATCGCGTCGATGGTCGCGTTCAGGCGGGTCACGGACGGGGCGGGGGATTCGGCTGTCGCACCGGGGGCGCCGGCGGTCGCGGCGGCGGCGACCAGCGCGACCAGCGCGAGCGTCCGGGGGAAGAGACGACGTTGCATGCCTCGATGCTGTCATGGAGATAATCGCCGGGAAAGGTCCAATGGCGAAGGTTTTTGCCGATCCGAGGTTCAGCCGGTGCGCCGTACGGCGGTGCCGGAAGGGTCGTGCGGTGGCGCCGGAACGTCAGGCCGGTTGAGGCTCTCCGGCGTCCCCGGGCGCGGGCGGCGGCGTGTCCGGCTTGGCGAACAGCGGTGCCACGAGCGCGGCGAGCGCTCCACCCAACAGCGGGAAGACGATGAACACCCACAGCTGCCGCAGCGCGGCGCCGCCTTCGAAGACGGCGGGGCCGAAGGATCGGGCCGGGTTGACCGACGGGCCGTCCAGGACGACGCCGACCAGGTGCGCCAGGGCGAGGGTCAGCCCGATGGCGACGCCGGCGACGACGGTCTGCTCGGAGCGGTTGGTCACCACGAGCACCACCAGTACGAAGAGGAACGTCAGCACGGTCTCCAGTAGCGCGGCGCCGAAGCGGTTGATGTGCGCGCCGTATCCGTTGCTGCCCAGCGCCCCGGTCTGGTCGACCACGTCACCCCACCGGGTGAGCACCCACAGCAGGAAGGCGCCGACGGTGGCGCCTGCGAACTGGGCGATCCAGTAGGCGACCGCACCGATCAGCGATGTGTTGCCGGAGAGCAGCACCCCGAGGGTGACCGCCGGGTTCACGTGGCTGCCCGAGAGCGGACCGATCGTGTAGACGAGGGCCAGCATGACGAATCCGAAGGCGAGCGCGACCACCACCACGCCGCCCTGGACCCGGGCGGCCACTGCGCTGCCCACCCCGAAGAAGACCAGCAGCAGAGTGCCGAGGAACTCGGCGGCGTAGCGCCGTATATCCGTCATATCCGCAGTTTATGGGCGCGGCCTCCGGCGTCGTGCCGTTCGGCCGGCCGGTCGCCCCACGGATGTGAGCGAGACGACGACCACGGAGGGCAGAGCGGCCGGGCGTTTCCCGTTGCACGGTGCGTGGACACGCGCTCGGTCGACGTGGTGGTGATCGGTGCCGGTCAGGCCGGCCTCTCCGCCGGGCATCACCTGCACCGGACCGGATTCACGGCTGGAACCGGCTTCGTGATCCTGGACGGCGACGACGGCCCCGGCGGCGCGTGGCGGCATCGCTGGCCGACGCTGACGGTGGACCGGGTGCACGGCTTCCACGACCTGCCCGCCATGCCGTTCCCCGCCGCCGCACCGGACCGCCGGGCCTCGGAGGTTGTCAGCGACTACTTCGCCGCGTACGAGCGGGAGTTCGAACTGCCGGTGGAGCGCCCGGTCCGGGTCGAGTCGGTGCATTCGCTGCCCGACGGGCGGCTGGACGTGCGTACGGACCGTGGGCACTGGACCGCACGAGCCCTGATCAACGCCACGGGCACCTGGAGCCGGCCGTTCTGGCCGCACTATCCCGGCCGGGCCGAGTTCCGCGGCCGCCAGCTGCACACGGCCGACTACCGGGGCCCGGCGGAGTTCGCCGGCCACCGGGTGGTGGTGGTCGGGGCCGGCACCTCGGCGGTGCAACTGCTCGGCGAGATCTCCCCGGTCGCCGCGAGCACGACCTGGGTCAGTCGTCGCCCGCCCGACTTCCGCGAGATCGAGTTCACCCCCGAGCACGGCCGGGCCGCGGTGGCCCTGGTCGAGGCCCGGGTGCGGGCCGGCCGCCCGCCGAGCAGCGTGGTCGGGGTGACCGGACTGGCCTTGACCCCCGAGGTCCGCCGGCTGCGGGAGCAGGGCGTGCTCGATCGTCTACCCATGTTCGAGCGGATCACGCCCGACGGCATCGCCTGGGCGGACGGGCGCTTCGTCGCCGCCGACATGATCCTCTGGTGCACCGGTTTCCGGGCCGCCATCGACCATCTCGCCCCGCTGCACCTGCGTGCCGCCGGCGGCGGAATTGTGATGGACGGGACCCGGGTGGCCGCCGACGGGCGGATTCACCTGATCGGGTACGGCCCCTCGGCGAGCACCGTCGGGGCCAACCGGGCGGGCCGTGCCGCCGTACGCGAAATCCGTGCGCTGCTCGGCTCCACGGCCGCGCTCGACTGAGCAGGATCTATTTGACGGATCGCCCGGCGACGTGCAACGTAGGTGGTGACGGGGCTCTCACCTGCCCCGATACGGGTGGCGGCGACTGAGTGCCGCGCAATCACCTCCAGGTGCACCTGACGCGTGCCCATCACCGGTCTGCGCCGTTCCGACCGCGGTCCGAGAGAATCCACGAGGAGTTCCCACCATGCTCACCATGACCGACAACGCCGTCCTGGTCATTCGCGATCTCGCCAACCAGCAGGACGTCGGCGAGGACGGCGGGGTGCGCATCGCCGCCGACGCCGCGGCGGGCTCGCTCACCGTCGAGTTGGTCGCCGGGCCCACGCAGGGTGACCACGTGGTCGACAACCAGGGGGCCCGGATCTTCCTGGATTCCGACGCCGTGGCGATCCTCGGCGACGCATCGGTCGACGCGACCGTCGACGACCAGGGCATCGTTCAGTTCGGTTTCACCGAGAAGCAGTAGTCCGTTCCGTCGGCACCCCGCGGGCCCTGGGGCGCCGCGGGGTGCCTCGTGCCTCCACCGGTGAATCAGGCGGTCGTGGCGCCCGTACGGTGCCACGACCGCGAGATCCCGCCCGGTTCCCGCCGCGCGGGTGCCGGGTCAGTCATCGTCATCGTCGTCGTCGGCCTGCTCCTGCTCCGCCCGGAGCACCGCGCCGTTGTCCCGGTCGACGTCGATGTCGTGTTCGACATCGCCCGACACGATCTCGACGCTCCAGACCGGGCGGCCGTGCTCCTGCTCCGCCTCGATCTCTGTGATCCGGCCGCCGCCGGCCCTCGCCAGCGCGATCTCACCGGCCCGCTGCGGTCCGATCCGATCGCCGCCGGTGTTCCCCGACGGAGCGCCGCTGCTGGACGGGGCGCTGCTCGGCGTGCCCGCCGTGGTGCTCGGCGCGCCGCTGCTGGCGCTGTCGTCCGGGGTGACGCTGGTGGCGCTGTCGTCCGGGGTGGTCGGGGCGGTGGTGGCGGCGGCCAACGTGGTGTCCCGGTCGCGCCGGTCGTCCGCGACCGTGGCACCGATCGCCACACCGGCCACCGCGAGCACGGCCGCACCGCCGGCCGACGCCAGGAGCATTGAACTGCGCTTCATCGTCTCCACCTCTCTCGATTCCTACCAATGAGGATCGGTCCGGGGCGGATAGGGCGGCGCTGCCGGAAGACTAAGGCCGGGTTAAGACACCGTCGGGGAGCCCTGCGGAGGTGTTTCCCGACGTTCTCTAGGCCCTCGGCGGACCCAGCCGGAGCAGCACCTCGGCCCCGCCGCCCGTCGCCGCACGCAGTTCCAGCCGCCCGCCGGTGGCCTGCGCCGCCCGGCGAGCGATGTCCAGGCCGAGTCCCGTCGAGCCGGCGGCGCTCGCGCCCCGACGGGCCGCGTCAGCCGGCAGGCCCGGTCCCCCGTCGGCCACGGTCAGCACCACCTGCCCGTCGGCGACGGCCAGCCGCACCGTGAAAGGTGTGCCGTCCGGGGTGTGCGCGAAGACGTTGCCGAGCAGGGCGTCCACCGCGGCCGCCAGTTCGTCGGCGGGCACGCCCACCGGCAGCGGGCCGGGCGCGAGGTCGAGCGTCACCGGCCGGCCGGTGTCCTCGGCGAGCACCGACCAGAACGCGACGCGCTCGCCGACGATCGCCGCCGCGTCCGAGCCCGTCGGGCCGGCCGCCGGAGTCCGCCGCCAGCGAGCCTGCCGGATGAGGCCGGTGACGGCCCGTTCGAGACCGTCGACAGCGGCGGTGATCCGCGACGCATCGTCCGGGTCGCGCAGCGACTCCGCCTCCAGCCGTAGCGCGGTCAGCGGCGTACGCAGCCGGTGGGACAGGTCGGCGACCTGCTCGCGTTCCTGCAACAGCAGCACCTGGATCCGGCCGGCCAGATGGTTGAGCGCACCCGCGACCTCCCGCAACTCCGGCGGTCCGGACGGGGTGACCCGGGCGTCGAGTTCGGCGTTGGCGAGCCGGTGCGACACCGCCGAGAGGTCCCCGATCGGCCGGACGAGAGTGCGGGCCAGCCGGTCCGCGACCACCAGACCGATGAGCACCAGGAGCAGGCCGAGCAGGGCGAGCACCAGCCAGGCGCGGGTCACCCCGTCGGTCAGCTCGTCCCGGGGCACCGCGACCCGGATCACCCCGGTGCCGTCGGCCCGGCCCTGCACGGCGATGACGACCTCCCGGCCGGAGGCCGACTCCCCGGTCAGGCTCTGCCCACGGGCGGCCAGCGCGACCGCCGGCGTCCGAGGCACGGGCGTGCCGAGCACGGTGCCGTCGGGCAGGTACACGCTCACCGGCCGGCCGGAGTCGGCAGCCAACTGCTCGACGGTCAGCCGGATGGTGGTCGCGTCGGCGGTGCCCACCACCGGGACCAGACTCTGCGCGTCGGCGGTGGCGCGTACGGTGGCGCGGTCCTCGGCGACGGTGCGCACCAGCAGCGCCAGCGGCACCAGGAACGCGATCAGGATGAGCACGCTGACCGCGGCGACCAGGACCGCCAGCCGGGCCCTCATCCCGCTGCCCGCGGCGCTTCCAACCGCACCCCGACGCCCCGCACGGTGTGCAGGTAGCGCGGATCCTGGGCGCTCTCACCCAGCTTGCGGCGCAGCCAGGACAGGTGCACGTCGACGGTCTTGTCGGCACCGCCGTACGGGATCTGCCACACCTCGGTGAGCAGTTCGCGCTTGGTGACCACCTGTCCGGGGTGGGCGGCGAGGTGGTGCAGCAGGTCGAACTCGCGTGGGGTCAGCTCGACAGGCGCTCCGTCCAGGGTGACCTGCCGGGACCGGGGATCGACACGCAGCCCGCCGACCACGAGCGCCGGTTCGGGCGTGCCACCGCCCGGCGACCGGCGCAGCACTGCCCGGGCGCGGGCGTCCAGCTGCGCCGCGGTGAACGGCTTGACCACGTAGTCGTCGGCGCCGGCGTCCAGCACGCGGACGATCTCCGTCTCGTCGTCGCGGGCGGTGGCCACGATCACCGGCACCGAGCTGACCGCGCGCAGCATCCGCAGCAGCTCGCGTCCGTCCAGATCAGGCAGTCCGAGATCGAGCACGACGAGGTCGGGACGGTCCTCCAGCGCGTCGCGCAGTCCGGCCATCGCGGTCGACGCGGCGGCCACCGCGTGCCCGCGTTCCCGCAGCGCCCGGATCAGCGGCGTGCGGATAGCGAGGTCGTCCTCGATGAGCAGCAGGCGGGCCACGTCTGGCAGGCTAACCGCTGCCGTCGCGTCGGGACGGATCGTTAACCGTCTCTTAGCGTTGCGCCGTGCCGCGGCCAACCTCCGGTCGGGCACACTCGCAGCATGCGCCGCCGTTGGCTCCTCGTCGCCGTCGGGTGGTTGGCCACCGCCGCCGCCGCCACAGTGATCGGCCTCGGCGCGATCCGACTCGTCGGCGAGAGCCTCACCGGAACACCCGGCGGGATGCGCGGCGAAGACGAGATCGCTCGGGCGCTCGCCTCCGCCCCACCTGCACCGGCGTGGTCGGACGCCCCCGCCACCTCGTCGCCGTCCGCGCCGCCGACAGGCGACCCGCCGGCCCGCCGAACCTTCACCACCGGCGGTGGCAGGGCGGTTGCCGAGTGCGTGCCGGAGGGCGTGCGGCTGGTCTCCTGGGCGCCGGCGCAGGGTTTCCGGGTGGGCGACGTCGACCGGGGCCCGGACGACGACGTCGAGGTCAAGTTCGAGGGGGCCGCGGGGGAGTACGAGCTGAAGCTGCGCTGCCTCGGCCGGGAGCCGGTCGCCGTCGAGGACGACTGACGGCCGATGCGCCGTGCGGTGCCGGCCCGGCAACCGCATCGGACGCGCACGAGCGCGCGGCGCCGCCCGACCCAGGTCGGAACGTCGCCGCGCTCTGGCCGTCTCCCACCACCGCAGCCGTTCGGCGGTACGCCAGCGGGGACCTGGCTCAACCGACGGATCGCCGGTCTGAGAACCTCAATCCCCGGCCGGTACGGCTCCAAACCTCGGTGAAGTGGCGAATTCCACCATCTGCGAGTCCCGGAGTGGCACGACGACCGAACGGGTATGGGCCCCGCATGGAGCATTTCACGATCGCGACCGTGGCCGAGAAGAGCCCCGACTTCCGTCGGGTGCTGTGGACCGGTGAGCACACCCAGCTGGTCATCATGACGATCCCGCCAGGCGGTGAGATCGGCGAAGAGGTACACGAGGGCATCGACCAGATCCTCACCTTCGTCAGCGGTACCGGTGAGGCTCGCGTGGCCGGCGAGAAGCGGGAGGTGACGCAGGGCGATCTCGTGGTGGTGCCGGCAGGTACGAAGCACAACTTCGTCAACACCGGCCCCAACCCGCTGGTGCTCTACACCGTGTACGGTCCGCCGGAGCACGCCGACCAGGCGGTGCACCGCACGAAGGAGGAGGCGGACGCCGCGGAAGCCGCCGGCGAGGACGAGCCACCGAACTGACGGAGGCGGGACCGGCTCGTTGGATCCCGCTCGATCGGGGTACCCCTGGCGAGTGGGTCAGCCGCCGATCTCCGACTACGGATTCCTCTCCGACTGCCGCTCCGGCGCGCTGGTCAGCCGGGACGGCTCGGTGGACTGGTGGTGCCCGGGCCGCTTCGACGGCTCCGCCGTCTTCGCCAGGGTAGTCGGACCGCAAGCCGGCCACTTCCGGCTTGCTCCGATCGGCGCGGGCCGGCCCGGCCACCGGGTCGAGCGGGCTTACCACCCCGACACGCTGGTGCTGCGCACCGTGCACCACACCCCCGAGGGAAGCGTCGCGGTCACCGACGCGCTGGCCGCCGAGATCGGGGCTCGGGCGCACCAGCTCGGCATGAACTCCCCAGCCGTGCTGCTCCGCGTGGTCGAGGGACTGAGCGGCCGGGTCCGGATGGCCCTGGAGTACGTACCGCGCCCCGCACACGGCCTGCTCACCCCGTACCTGCACGACCAGTCGGACGGCACCGTGCTCGCCACCGCCGGCCCGGTCGTGCTGGTGCTGGGCGCCAGCGGGCTGTCGTTGCAGGCCGAACGGGACCGGGTGTACCAGGAGTTCGAGGTCTCCGACGGGCAGGTCGTCGGCATCGACCTGGCGTACGGGGAGGCCTACGGGACACCGCCGGTCCGGCTCGACCCGCTGATGACCCTCGCCGAGACGATCCAGGCGTGGGAGGCATACCGGGAGACGCACCAGTACCCCGGCCGTTACCCGGAGCTGGTCCGCCCCAGCGCCACCGTGCTGACGGGTCTCACGTACGCGCGCAGCGGCGCTGTCGCCGCGGCGGCGACGACCTCGCTGCCCGAACGGTTGGGTGGTGATCGCAACTACGACTACCGCTACTCCTGGCTGCGCGACTTCTCCATGACGTTGCGCGCGCTCTGGGTGGCGGCCTGCCCGCACGAGGCCTCCCGCCTTTTCGCCTGGGTGACCCGCTCGATCGGTCGCATCGGCGACAAGCCTGTGCCGGTGGTCTTCGGGCTCGAAGGGGAGCGGGACCTCACCGAGCACGAGTGCCCGCACCTGCCGGGCTACGCCGGGTCCGGGCCGGTCCGGATGGGGAACGACGCCTGGTGCCAGCGGCAGCTCGACGTGCCGGGCGAGATCATGAGTGCGGTCTGGCGGCTGCGCGACTACCTCGGCGACACGTTCGACGAGGAACTGCGCGAGATGGTGCTGGGGCTGACCGAGCAGGTGGCGTCCACCTGGCGGCTGCCCGACCGGGGGATGTGGGAGACGCGCGAGGAGGAGCGCCACTACCTGTCGTCGAAGGTGCTCTGCTGGGCGGCGATGGACCGGGCGGTGAGACTGGCCGACCGGCTCGGCGGCCGGGCAGATCCACGGCGCTGGGCCGTGATACGCGACGAGATCCGCGACACCGTGCTCCGCGAAGGCTGGAACGACCGCATCGGGGCGTTCACCGGCGCGTTCGGCTCCACCGAGCTGGACGCCTCGGCGCTTTTCCTGCCGGTGGTGCACTTCCTGCCGGCGGACGACCCGCGGATGCGCGCGACCATCGCCGTCATCGAGCGCGACCTGAGCACCGAGGGCGGCCTGATCCGGCGCTGGAACACCGACCCGGCCGGCTTCGTGCTCTGCTCGTTCTGGCTGGTCGAGTGTCTGGTGATGACCGGTGAACAGCGGCGGGCCGAGGAGCTCTTCGAGCGTGTCTCCGGGTACGCCAACGACGTCGGTCTGTTCAGCGAGCAGATCGACCTGATCACGGGGGCGCAGCTCGGCAACACCCCGCAGGCGTTGTCGCACATCGGCCAGATCAACGCGGCTTGGCGGTTGACCGACCCGAGCGCGTTCTAAGCAGCTGCCGCTTCCTGGTCGGCCTCAGGCCAGCACCGGCACGCCGGAGACGTCCACCGTCTCCGGGTACTTCAGGCCCGCACCGGTGTTGAGCACCACCACCCGCTCGCCCGCCCGGATCCAGCCGCCGGCGCGCAACTGCCGGGCCGCGGTCAGGCAGGCCGCACCCTCCGGGCAGAGGAGCAGCCCTTCCCGGGCGGCGAAGGCCCGCAGGTCGGTCAGGATCTCCTCGTCGGACACGGCGACGGCCGTGCCGGAGCTGTCCCGCAGGGCGGTCAGGATCAGCTCGTCGCCGAGCGGTGCCGGCACCGTGATGCCGAACGCGACAGTCTGCGCGTCCGCCCATGGTTCGGCGCGCTCCTCGCCGGCCGCGAACGCCCGCACGATGGGCGCGCAGCCGGTGGACTGCACCGCCACCAGCCGGGGCAGCCGGTCGGAGATCCAGCCCAGCTCGCGCAGCTCGTGCAACGCCTTGTGGATGCCGATCAGTCCGACGCCACCACCGGTCGGATAGATGATCACGTCGGGCACCTGCCAGCCGAGCTGCTCGACGATCTCGTACCCCATGGTCTTCTTGCCCTCGAGCCGGTACGGCTCGCGCAGCGTGCCGGCGTCGAAGATCGCGCCGCCGGAGTCGCCGACGAGCTGCGCCACCCGGCGGCCGGCGTCGCTGATCAGGCCGTCGATCAGGCGCAGGTCGGCGCCGGCGGCCACGCACTCGCGCCGGCAGATGGTGGGCGCGTCGAGCGGCATGACGATGGTCGCGCCGATACCGGCCCGGGCCGCGTAGCTCGCCCAGGCCGCGCCGGCGTTGCCGTTGGTCGGCATGGCGATGCGCCGCACGCCCAGCTCACGCGCCCGGCTGATGCCGACCGCCGCGCCGCGGGCCTTGAACGAGCCGGTGGGGATGAGGCCCTCGTCCTTGACGATGAGGTCGGTGACGCCGATCTCCGCGCCGTAGCTGGGGGCGCGCAGCAGCGGCGTCCAGCCTTCACCGAGGCTGGTGACGTGCCGCGGGTCGGCGACCGGCAACACCTCCCGGTAACGCCACAGGTCCGCGGGACGAAGCGGGAGCTGTTCGGGAACGACCGTCCGGGCCACCGCGGCCAGGTCATACCGGGCCAGCAGGGGCGAGCCGCAGTCGCAGAGGTTCTGTGGCCGGTCCGCCGGATGCTCCTTGCCGCAGCGCGGGCACTCCAGGTGGGTCAGATACACGTCGCTCCTCGCCGTCAGGTCGCGTCGATGCTCAACCAGCGTCGGCTGCGTCGACCCGCCTCGTAACCCGAGTCGAGTCGCTTCGCCACCACCCCGGGGAGCCCCTGCTCTCGGCTGGTGCGCAGGGCCTCGGCGCCGGTACCGGGGAACCACGGCGGAGTCTGCCAGTGCGCGCCCGCGAGCGCCAGACCGTCGAGCAGCTCGCGGCGTTGGGCGTACGGCAGATCGAGACAGGTCACGCCCTCCAACCAGAGCAGGTCGACCAGGAGGTACTGGGCGCCGGCAGGCACCCGGCTGCCGGAGGTGGGCGGGGCCGGGCGCACCCGGCCGCCGTCGATGCGGACCAGGAGGCCGTCCAGCACCGCCTCGGTCGGCGCCATCGCCTCGGCGAGATCGCGCAGCCAGGAGTACCCGCCGGTGATCTCCTCGTCGGTCTCGGAGAGCAACCGCAGCCGCCCGCCCGACACGTACGCGATCGCGCGGGTGCCGTCCCAACGCAGCTCGTACCCCCAGGCGGTCTGGTCCCGGGGGAGGCGGGTGGCGGCAGTGGGGTGCATCGGGCGGACCAGCTCGGGCATGCTCGTCCAGCCCTCCGGCGCGGGATCCATCCGCCGGACCATCCAGTCCCGGCCATCCTTGCCGCCGGTGGCGAAGAGGACGTACCGCCCGGACGTCCGCTCCCCGTCGAGCGCCACGATGACCTCGTCGTCGCGCCACTTCTCGCGGCGGTAGGTCCCGCGGTCGTGGATCGTCATCCGGCCGCCGCCGTACTCGCCGGCCGGGATCTCACCGTGGAAGTCGAGGTACTCCATCGGGTGGTCCTCGGTGTGCACGGCGAGGTGGTTCCGGCCCGGGTCCCGGGGGAGACCGCGCGGCACCGCCCAGGACGCGAGCACTCCGTCGTGCTCCAGCCGGAGGTCCCAGTGCAGACTGCGCGCGTGGTGCTGCTGGATGACGAAGCGGCCGGTCTCGTCGCCGCCCCGCCGGCGGCCGCGCGGTTTCTTCTCCGGCACCGGCTCAGGGGTGCGGGCCGCGTCCCTCCGGCGTCGGTACTCGTCAAGCCGGTCGGTCACACCCCGCATTGTCCGGCAACCCGGAGGTCTCCGCCGGGCGGCGCGGCGGGTTGTTTCGCTCGCACGGCGCGGCGATGACGGGTAGAACGGTCGTCATGGACCACGACGACCAGCCCACCGTCCTGCTGCCGGGCGAGGTGCGGATGCCCCTGCTCGGCTTCGGCACCTGGCGGGCCACCGGCAAGGCCGGCTACGACGCCGTACTGGCCGCGCTCGACGCCGGCTACCGGCACATCGACACCGCGACCGTGTACGGCAACGAGAAGGAGGTCGGCCGGGCGGTGCAGGAGAGCGACCTGCGCCGGGAGGACCTCTTCATCACGACCAAGCTGCCGCCGGACCGGGTGGGCCGGGAGCGCGAGACGCTGGAGGCGAGCCTGCGGGCGCTCGACACCGACTACGTGGACCTGTGGTTGATCCACTGGCCGCCGTCCTCGCCCGGGGACAGCATCCCGCTCTGGCGGGAACTCCTCGCGGCCAGGGAGGAGAACCTGGCCCGGGCGGTCGGGGTGAGCAACTACAGCACCTCCCAGATCGACGAGCTCATCCAGGCCACCGAGGAGAATCCGGCGGTCAACCAGATCCGGTGGAGCCCTTTCCTGTACGACCGGCAGCGGCACGCCGAGCACCGGGACCGTGGCGTCGTGCTCGAGGGGTACAGCCCGCTCGACACCAGCGACCTCTCCCACCCGATGTTGGCCCGGATCGCCGCCGCGCACGACGTCTCGCCGGCGCAGGTGGTGCTCCGCTGGCACATCGACCACGAGATCGTGGTGATCCCGAAGAGCGTGACGCCGGAGCGGATCCAGGCCAACGCCGACGTGTTCCGCTTCTCGCTCACCGCTGAGGAGATGCGCGAGCTCGACGCCCTCGGCAACTCCTGACCGTTTGCCAATTTCCTTCAGCCGCACGGCAGGCATTGAAGGGTATCGACATCCACGGACCTGGGCGGTAGCGTGCCGCCATCACGTACGTCGATGCGTCGTGACCCTTTCCAACCGCCCGACCTGCTGAAGGAGCCTCATGGTCACGTCCCGATCCCTGCGTCTGCGCCGCCGGGGCCTGCTCGGCGTCCCGGCCCTGGTGGCCGCCGCGCTCACCACCATCATGGCCCGGCCGGGCACGGCGGCCGCCGCACCCGCGGCGGCTCCCGCCCCGGCGGTGGCCCCCGTCCCGGCCGCCGCCCCGAAAGCCGAGTGCCTGGCCGACCTGCTCGGCGGTGCCTGATGGCCACCATTCCCTGGCTCGTGGACGTGCTCCGATCCGCCGGCGTCCAGGTCGTCGTCGAAGGCGACTGGCTCAACCGGATGCGTCCCGGCAGCTTCGACCCGATCGGTGTGCTCTGGCACCACACCGCCTCCACCTCCAGCGCCACCAACCCGCACCCGGCTTTGAACATCTGCATCAACGGTCGGCCCGACCTGGCCGGCCCGCTCTGCCAGGCCCTCGTGGACTACCACGGCGTCTTCCACGTCATCTCCGCCGGCCGCTGCAACCACGCCGGTGTCAGCGGGGGCAGCGGGCCGATCCCGGCCGGCGACGGCAACACCCTGATGATCGGGTGGGAGATCGACTACAACGGGGTCGACCAGGAGATGACGGCGGCGCAGTACAACGCCTCGATCGCCGCCACCGCCGCGGTGCTCACCCGGCTGGGCAAGGACGCCAGCTACGCCCGGGGCCACCGCGAGACGAGCACCACCGGCAAGATCGACCCGTCCTTCATCGACCTGAATGTGATGCGCAGCGACGTGGCCGCGAAGATGGCCGGCGGCACCGCCTGGTCATCCATCGTGGACAACTCGACCGCCGGGCGGTTCACCGCCAGCGCGAACTGGGGCGTCTCCTCGTACTCCGGGCAGCGCTACGGCGCCGACTACCGGTACGCCGACCCGGTCGCCGTCAGCGATCCGGCCTGGTACCGGTTCAACGTCCCGGCGGCCGGCAACTACCGGGTCGACGCCTGGTGGCCGGCCAACTCCGGCTACAACAGCGCCGCGCCGTACATCATCGCCACCGCCAGCGGAAACCGCACGGTCACCGTCGACCAGCGCGCCACCGGTGGTCAGTGGCGGACACTCGGGACGTTCGCCCTGCCGGCCGGCGACACCAACCGGGTGGCGGTGAGCCGGTGGAGCTCGGCCGCCGGCCTGGTCATCGCCGACGCCGTGCGCCTCACCCGGGTCTGACCGGATCGTCCCGCGCCCTGCCCGACAGGGCGCGGGCCGGTCGCCGCCGGCAACCGGGGTGGGATGCTGGTGCTCCAGGGGCGGTGCCTGATCCGTCGATCCGGTAGAGCGGTTGCGAGCCAATCTGATCTTGGTTTGGCGTCTCGGATTGATCGTGGTGTCGATCGGGCTTGTTGCTGGCGTACGTTGTGCGTACGCTTGAGGGGTGAGCGCGAAGGCGGAGCGGCTGCACCTGCGGCTGGACGAGCAGCAGAAGGCGTTGCTGGAGGCGGCCAGCGCGGCGGCCGGGGACAGTGTGTCGACCTTCGTGTTGAAGGCGGCGACCGAGGCGGCGGCGGATGTGCTTGCCGACCGGCGGGCGTTCCTGCTGGACGAGGCGTCCTGGCGGATCTTCGATGAGGCGTTGCAAGGGCCGGCGCAGGATGTCGCCGGATTGCGGGAGTTGTTGACTGGTCCGACGGTGCTTGATCCGCCGGCGGGCGGTGCGGCACGGTGAGTTCCCGTTTTCTGCCGGTCGAGGCACTGGCAGCCGGGCATGTGCTGACCGGGTTCGACTGTGGGTCGAGGGCGCAGTCGGTATGGCTGGTCGAGCATGCCCTGCAGGCCCATCGGGCCGGGCTGTCCCGGGTGTACGTGGTGCGGGACGCCGACCACCCTGATCAGCGGGTGGCCGGCTACTACGCCCTTGCGGCGGGCAGCGTCGCTCCGGCCGATGCCTCCCTGCGGCTGAGGCAGGGCGCTGGTCGCTATCACCAACCGGTGGTGATTCTGACCCGGCTTGGCGTCGACCGATCTGCCCAGGGCGTTGGGTTGGGCCGGGCCTTGGTGGTCGACGCGCTACGGCGGATCGCGACAGCCGGAGAGGTTGTCGGCGTACGGGCGGTGCTCATCCATTGTGAGAGCGAAGCCGCCCGCGACTTCTACCTACGGCTGGCCAAGTTCGAGGCCGGCCCGACCGACCCGATGCACCTGCTGCTGTTGATGAAGGATCTGCGCCGCGCCCTCAACGGCTGACAATCCGACGCAGGTCGTAGGTGGTTGTCTGTCCAGATCGCCGTCGCTGCTCCCGTCACGAGTGACCCACATCCTGAGCAGGATTCGCGTTCCTCCGCAGGTCTGGACTGTCCAGGTCGGCCCTGCGGAAGGCCTGCCTTTCTCAACCGGATCGGCGCGACCGAGAGCCGGACGGACGCGCTGGTGGTCGTCCGGATAACCAGCGGGGACGGAGAAGAGCCGTCGAGGGCACCGATTGACTCTGGTGCACGGCGATTGCACCGAGTAGTGTCTTGCCTCCAACGCGTGCCGAACCCCTCCGGAGGCGTGTACCACCATGCGTGGCTCCCCCCTGCGCATCCTCATCGTCGGCGCGGGCATTGCCGGCCTCGCCGTGGCGCGGGCGCTGCGGATGGCGGGCTTCCGCCCCGACGTGACCGACCGGCTGCCGCCGGGGGAGTCCCACGAGACGGGTCTCTACCTTCCCGGCAATGCCGCCCGAGCGCTGCGCCGGCTGGACCTGTACGACCCGGTGCGGCGGCTCGGCCAGGTCGTCCACCGGCAGCGCTTCCTGGACGCCGCGGGCGAGCCGCTCTGCGAGGTCGACCTCGACACGCTCTGGGCCGGGGTCGGCGAGTGCCGCGCCCTGCCCCGGGCCGAACTGCACCGGGTGCTGCTGAGCGGCGCCGGCGGAGCGGTGCGGCACGGTGCCGAGGTGCGCACCCTCGACCTGCTGCCCGCCGGTGTCGGGGTGACCTTCGTCGACGGCACCAGCGCCGAGTACGACCTCGTGATCGGCGCCGACGGGCCGCGCTCGTCGGTACGTACGCTGGCGGCGCTCGGCGGCCCGCCCCGCCCCGCCGGCCAGGTGGTCTATCGCACGGTGCTGCGCGACGCCCCGCCCATCACCGAGTGGACCGCGCTGCTCGGACAGCGCTCCGGTTTCCTGATGGTGCCGATCGGTGCCGGGCGGTTGCACTGCTACGCCGACGAGGCCGGCACAGAACCGCCCGCCGACCCGGTGGCCCGGCTACGAGAGCTCTTCGGCTCGTACGGCGGCCCGGTGCCCGAGGTGCTCGACGCGGTGCAGTGGGTGAACGTGGGCGTCACCGACGAGGTGGAACTGGGGCGCTGGCACCGGGGACGGGTGTTGCTCGTCGGCGACGCCGCGCACGCCACCGCGCCGACGCTCTCCCAGGGAGCCGCGATGGCCCTGGAGGACGCCGTCGTGCTCGCCGAGTCGTTGGCGGCCGCGGGCGACGTCGAGACGGCCCTGGTGGCGTACGAGAGCCGCCGGCGCCCGCGTACCCGCTGGGTGCGGGATCGCACCCGCGACCGCAACCGGACCCGCGACGTCCCACCGGCCCTGCGCGACCCGCTGCTGCGTGGCCGCGGTGACCGCATCTTCGGTGAGCACTACCGGTTGCTGCTGGGTCCGCTCTGAGCCGTCCGGCGCGGCCGATGATCGTAGCTGGCCACCCCACGCGGCGCTGCCACCTGCCGGGGACTATCCTCCTTGCGGATGACGGCTCGCCAGTTCAGCGCGCGCCGAGCGGGAC
The DNA here is from genome assembly GCF_900156065.1 of Micromonospora avicenniae. Classification (GTDB taxonomy): domain Bacteria; phylum Actinomycetota; class Actinomycetes; order Mycobacteriales; family Micromonosporaceae; genus Micromonospora; species Micromonospora avicenniae. Next base: position 42,768 of record NZ_FTNF01000006.1, read on the forward strand.
AACCGAGAACCGGAGGCCACTCGTGACCACCGTCGCACCCAAGCCGGTCGTGACCCGGCCCTGGCCGGTCCGAGAACCGGTCAAGGGGTCGGCCATCGCGCGGCTGCTGCGGACCACGGACGCGAAGCAGATCGGGATCATGTACATGGTCACCGCGTTCGCGTTCTTCATGATCGGTGGCCTGATGGCCCTGATCATGCGGGCCGAGTTGGCCCGGCCGGGGCTGCAGTTCCTGTCGCCGGAGCAGTACAACCAGCTCTTCACCATGCACGGCACGATCATGTTGCTGTTCTTCGCGACGCCGATCGTGTTCGCCTTCGCCAACTACATCGTGCCGATCCAGATCGGCGCGCCCGATGTCTCCTTCCCGCGCCTGAACAGCTTCGCCTACTGGCTGTACCTGTTCGGCGGCACGATCGCGACCGCCGGCTTCCTCAGCCCGGGTGGCGCCGCCGACTTCGGCTGGTTCGCCTACGCCCCGCTGAGCAGCGTGGAGCACTCTCCGGGCGTCGGCGCCAACATGTGGGTCATGGGTCTGGCCATCTCCGGCCTGGGCACCATCCTCGGCGCGGTCAACATGATCACCACGGTGCTGACCCTGCGGGCGCCCGGCATGACCATGTTCCGGATGCCGATCTTCACGTGGAACATCCTGGTCACCAGCCTGCTGGTGATCCTGGTCTTCCCGCTGCTCGCCGCCGCGCTCTTCGCCCTCGCCGCGGACCGGCTGATCGGTGCCCACGTGTTCGACGCGGCAACCGGCGGACCGATGCTCTGGCAGCACCTCTTCTGGTTCTTCGGCCACCCCGAGGTGTACGTCGTCGCGCTGCCGTTCTTCGGCATCATCAGCGAGATCATCCCGGTCTTCTCCCGCAAGCCGATCTTCGGCTACAAGGGCCTGGTGGCCGCGACCCTCTCCATCGCCGCGCTGTCGATGAGCGTGTGGGCGCACCACATGTTCGCCACCGGCCAGGTGCTGCTGCCGTTCTTCAGCTTCCTGAGCTTCCTGATCGCGGTGCCCACCGGTATGAAGTTCTTCAACTGGATCGGCACCATGTGGCGCGGCCAGGTGAGCTTCGAGACCCCGATGCTCTGGTCGATCGGCTTCCTGGTGACGTTCCTCTTCGGTGGCCTCACCGGTGTGCTGCTGGCCAGCCCGCCGCTGGACTTCCACGTCTCCGACTCGTACTTCGTGGTGGCGCACTTCCACTACGTGCTCTTCGGCACCATCGTGTTCGCGGTCTTCGCCGGCATCTACTTCTGGTTCCCGAAGATGTTCGGCCGGATGCTCGACGAGCGGCTCGGGAAGGTGCACTTCTGGCTCACCATGATCGGTTTCCACACCACGTTCCTGGTGCAGCACTGGCTCGGTAACGAGGGCATGCCCCGTCGGTACGCCGACTACCTGCCCTCCGACGGCTTCACCACGCTGAACACGATCTCCACGATCGGCGCCTTCATCACCGGTATCTCGACGCTTCCGTTCATCTACAACTGCTGGAAGTCGTACAAGACCGGTCCGGTGGTCGAGGTCAACGACCCGTGGGGTCACGGCAACTCGCTGGAGTGGGCCACCAGCTGCCCGCCGCCGCTGCGGAACTTCGACCGGATGCCGCGGATCCGCTCCGAGCGGCCGGCGTTCGACCTGAAGTTCCCGGAGCTGGCCGCTGGCGGCCAGAGCCTGGCCGGGCCGCCGGAGGGTGGTGCCAAGCCGCTGACCAGCGAGTCGGACGGTGGGGCCCGCTACACCGAGGACACCGCCACCAACATCGACCGGGTCTGACCGCTCAGATCCACGGCACCCACGACGGGCGCCGCTCCCGGACCACCCGGGTGCGGCGCCCGTCGCCATTTCCGTCCCGCCTCTTGCCCGGCCCGCATCCCTCGTCCCGACCTGCCCTGCCCTGCCCTGCCCTGCCCGAGCTTCCGCGCTCGGCCGGGGCGCATGATCAACTCGACCTCATGGAAGTCGGGGCATCCTCGCTACCGGGACAGCCCGACTTCCTTGACCACGAGTCGATCAACCGCGGATCGATCATCGCACGGGTGGATCGGGCCCACGGTCGGTCGCCGGGCGGGTAGGCCGCCCACGGGTAGGTTCGGCCCCACTGGGCTGCCCACCACATTTCGGTCGCCCCACAGATCGGGCACCCCGCAGTTCGGTCCGCACACGGGTCGGTCGGGCCGCAGGTCGGTCGGGCCACGGAACGCTGGACGGGTGGATCACCCGACACGCCAGCGTGCCGACCGGGCCGGTCGGGCGAGCCTCTCGGCCGGGGACCGGGGCGAGGCGGTGAGGGCTCAGCGGCTCGCGGTGGCGTACTCCGGCTCGATGCGGGCCGCGGCGGCGCGGCGGTGGCGCAACTCGATCGGAAGCACCGCGAGCGCCACCAACGCGCCGATCACACCGGTGACGGCGAAGCCCCACCAGGGCGCCCGAGCGTCGATCACCGCTCCGGCGAGCGGGGCACCGACGGCGAGTCCGACGGTGACCGCGGAACCGTGCACGCCCATCGCCTCGCCGCGCACCTCGGCGGGCGCGAGCCGGCTGACCGCGTCTGCGGTCGCCGCGAGGGTGGGGGCGCAGAGCGCACCGGCCGGAATCATCGCCAGGCAGAGCAGCCACCAGTGTGACCCGCCCAGCCCGACCGGGATGGTGCAGAGGCTGAGCGCGGCCATCAGTGCCAGCGGCGAGATGGCCCGGTGCGTCGCTCCGTACGCGAAGCCGCCGACCAGTGACGCGACCGCCCACATGGCGAGGACGACGCCGGTCCAGCCGACCTCACCGCTCTCCCGCAGCACGGCGACCACCGCCACGTCGGTGCCGCCGAGCACCAGGGTCGCGGCGAGGCTGACCGCCAGCACGGCCAGCAGCCGGGGGGTCACCCACTCGCGCCGGTGTATCTGCCGTCGGGGCGTACCGGGCTCCTCGACGTCGTCGGCGGTGGGCGGGTTGAGCAGCCAGAACGCCACCCCGGCGGCGACGATGCCGGCTCCGACGAGGTAGAGGGTGTGTCGCGCCGTGATCGTCGTGGCCAGGGCCACCGCCAGCGCCGGCCCGACCATGAACGACAGCTCCACCGACATCGAGTCGAGGGCGTACGCGGGCCTGCGGCGCTCCTCGGGCACCAGCGCGGCGACGGACTGCCGCACCACCGAGAAGATCGGCAGGGCCAGCGAGCCGGCGATGAAGGCGGCCGGAAGCAGCAGTGGGTAGGGCAGCGAGGGCGCGGTGGACCAGAAGACCGCCTCGACGATCCCGGTCAGTACGAGCACCGGCCGCAGCCCCCGGCGGTCGATCAGCCGGCCGAGCAGTGGTCCGCCGATCGCGCCGCCGACCGTGACCGCGGCACCGACCAGCCCGGCCGCCCCGTAGCCTCGGCCGAGGTCCTGGACGACGTAGAAGGTGAGCGTCACTCCGGTCGCGGTGAGCGGGATGCGGGCCAGCACCGCCACGAGCAGCAACGACCGGAGACCGGGCAGGGCGAGCGCCTCCCGGTAAGGCTTCAAATTCACGACGGTCCGTACCTCCGGCGTCATCCTCGCCGGAGATTCTGCGGTCGCCAACCGATTACCTGGTCATGCGGTCCTGATCACAGGTTCCCCGCGGAGCGTGACCCCGGCGCCGTCCATGGAGCGCAGCGCCACGTCGGTGGTGGCCGGGGCGACGGCCGCCGTGAGGTCCAGCAGCACCGTGGTGGTGAAGCCCTCCCGGGCGGCGTCCAGCGCGGTGGCCCGCACGCAGTGGTCGGTGGCGAGGCCGACCAGCTCCACCGAGTCCACGCCGTGCCGGCGCAGCCAGTCGGCCAGGCACTCACCGTCCGCGGCGTGCCCCTCGAAGCCCGAGTACGCGGCCGCGTGCTCACCCTTGTGGAAGATCTCCTCGATCCGGTCGGTCTCCAGCGCGGGGTGGAACTCGGAGCCGGGGGTGCCGACCACGCAGTGCCGCGGCCAGGTGTCGACGAAGTCCGGGGGATTGCCGAAGTGCGCCCCCGGGTCGACGTGGTAGTCCTTCGTCGCCACCACATGGGCCCAGCGACCCGGGTCGGCGGCGAGCAGCCGGGTGATGCCTGCTGCCACGTCCGCACCGCCGTTCACGGCCAGCGAGCCGCCTTCGCAGAAGTCGTTCTGCACGTCGACGATGATCAGCGCCTTGCTCACCGGTGCTCCCTCCAGACGAACGCGGCCCTCCGCCGGGCCATGTCTACTCCGCCGGTACGACGTTGACCGGGATGGCCGGGTCGCCACCGGAGAGCTTGAGCCCTTCCCAGGGGATGGAGATCAGGCATTCCCGCAGGTGCTCACGCGACTCCGCCAGGGTCGGCAGCTCGGCCGGCTCGCCGCCGATCACGAACTGGCGCTGGAGCAGCCGGTCGTTGGGCTGCCGCTCGGGCACCCCCTGCGGGACGATCACCTCTTCGGTGGCCGTACCGGTCGGCTTGTGCCGCCGCACCGCGATCTTCCGGCCGCCGATGGTGGCCTTGTGCTCCGAACGTTTCACCACCGGTCGTCCCTCGACCTCGACCAATTTGTAGACCAGCCCGACGGTCGGCGCCCCGGAGCCGGTGACGACGGCTGTGCCGGCCCCGTACATGTCGACCGGCTCGGCGGCGAGCGCGGCGATCGCGTACTCGTCCAGATCACCCGAGACGATGATCTTCGTCTCGGTGGCGCCGAGCGAGTCGAGCAGCGCCCGGGACTGCTGGGCGATCACCGCGAGATCGCCGGAGTCGATCCGGACCGCCCGCAGGTCCGGCCCGGCCACCGCGATGGCGTTGCGGATGCCCTGGCTGATGTCGTACGTGTCGACGAGCAGCGTCGTGCTCTTCCCCAGCGTGGCGACCTGCGAGGCGAACGCCGCCCGCTCGTCGTCGTGCAGCAGGGTGAACGCGTGCGCCGCGGTGCCGGCGGTGGGGATGCCGTAGCGCCGGCCCGCCTCAAGGTTCGAGGTGAAGCTGAAGCCGGCCAGGTACGCGGCCCGGGCGGCGGCCACCGCGGCCCCCTCGTGCGCCCGCCGCGCGCCCATCTCGATGAGGGTACGGCCACGAGCCGCGGTCACCATCCGGGCGGCGGCGGCCGCTATCGCGCTGTCGTGGTTGAGCACCGAGAGCACGAGCGTCTCCAGCACCACGCACTCGGCGAAGCCGCCGGAGACGGTGAGGATGGGGGAGTTGGGGAAGAAGAGCTCCCCCTCGGCGTACCCGTCGATGTCGCCCGTGAAGCGGTAGTCCCGCAGCCAGGCCGCGGCCTGCTCGTCGACCACGCCGGTACGCAGCAGGAAGTCCACCTCGGCCTCGTCGAACCGGAACTCGCGGATCAGCTCGATGAGGCGCCCGGTGCCGGCGACCACGCCGTAGCGGCGTCCGGCCGGCAGGCGGCGGCTGAAGACCTCGAAGACGCAGCGGCGATCGGCGGTGCCGTCGCGCAGCGCCGCGCTGACCATGGTCAGCTCGTAGTGGTCGGTCAGCAGGGCGGGGCGAAGGGTGCTCACGGACCCAGCCTAAGAGTTCAGTCGGCGTCGCCGCCCTCGTGCCCCGGGATCGCCCGCAACGCCGCGTGCAGCTCGGCCCGGCTGGTCACACCGACCTTGGCGTAGATGCGCTGGAGGTGGTTCTCCACGGTCCGGGCGGAGAGGTAGAGCTTCTCGGCGATGGCCTTGCTGGTGGCCCCCTGCGCGGCGAGACGGGCCACCTCCCACTCCCGGTCGGTGAGCGTCGGCGTGCCGGCGCGCAACGCCGGGGTGTGGACGAGGCCGCAGCGGTTCAGCAGCGCGGCGAGGCGTTCCCGGGCCTCGCCGGCGGCGGCGGGCCGCTCCCGGCGCAGCCGGTGCAGGACGGCGGCGGTCGCCTCGGCGGCGAAGACGTTCAGCTCGCGCGCCGCGAAAGCGTCGGCGACCGCGAACAGTTCGGTGGGGGAGCCGGAGACCGCGGCGCGGGCGTGCCGGGCCAGCAGCGGCGGCAGGTCACCGTCGACGCGCTCGGAGAGTTCGGTGAGGCGCTGCGCGACCGTGCGACGACTGCCGTCGGAGCAGGTGGGACCGACCGGTGCGCCGGCCTGGTCCAGCCGGACCAGGTCGTACAGCACGTGGACCTCGTGACCGGCGAAGCCGTCCGTGCGCAGCCGGTCGACCAGGTCGGTCAGCTGTTTCACCGCCCCGGGCAGGTCGCCGGCCGCGGCCAGCGCCGCCCCGCGCGCCTGCTCCAGCCACGGGTAGAGCACCGCCATGCCGGGAGCCTGTGTGCGGTCCGCCTCGGCCATCGCCTCGGCGGCCTGGGTCGCGTCGCCGCGCAGGGCGGCCGCCTGGGCGCGCTCGGCCTGCGCCAACCCGGCGTACACCCGGCTGGTGGCCAGCACCGCACAGGCGCCGAGGCTGGTCCGCAGCGCCGCGTCGCTCTGGCCACGCAGCCGCGCCGCGTACGCCTGGAGAATGGCGAGGTAGCCGGTGCCGAGCCGGAAGTCTCCGGCGCCGGCGAGGTCGGCGAACTCGTCGGCCACTATCGCGTCGATGCCGGCCAGGTCGCCGGCGAGCGTGAGACGGGTGCCCCGGGCCAGCTCCAGGGCGAGTTGCAGGTACGGCATGTCGGCGCGCCAGCGGGCCGCCTCGGAGTGCACCTGGGCGATGGCGGTGCCGCTGCTACGCAGCTGCCCCTGTGCGGCCTGCAGGTAGGCGACGGTGGACCGGGCCAGCTCGCGGGCGGCGACGCTGGCCGCGGGACGGTCCAGCACGCTCTGGCTGAGCCGCAGGGCGGTGACGGTGTCGAGGCGGTGCAGCCGCATGATCGCCTCGAACGCGCGCACCCGGGCCTGGTCGGCCGAGTCGGTGAGGCTCTCCGCCCGCGCCGCGATCTCCTCCACCGTGGACTCGTGGCTGAGCCCCCAGTAGGTCACCATCCCACGCACGGTGAGCCAGCGGGCGAACCGCTGGCGCTCGGCCGGGTCGGGGGAGACGGCGTCGAGCACGTCGATCGCCTCTTCCGGCCGGTCGGCGAACATGAGGATGGTGGCGAGCAGCTCGGCGGCGTCGAACCCGCCGCCGGCGTCGAGCGCCGCGCGGGCCAGCCGCGTCGCCAGCGGTACGTCGTACCGGCTGAACGCCTGGCCGGCCGCCTCGAGCAGCAGCGCCGCGTCCTGGGCGGTGCCGGAGTCTAGCCGCCAGACCGCCACGCGGAGCAGGTCGTCGCGGCGTCGCTTACCCACCCGCTCCAACAGTTCGGCGAGGTCGGCCTGCAACCGGCGGGTACGGCTGACCGGACAGCGACGGCGCATGATCTCGCCGTAGAGCGGATGCGCCAGCCGGACGTTGGTGCGCCGGTCGTGCTGGATGACCGTGATCAGGCCCCGCTCCTCGGCGATCTCCACGTCCTGCCGGTCGACGGCCTGGTTGAGCAGTTGCAGGCCGAGTGGCTCGCCGAACGCGACCAGCTCCACGACCGCCCGGACGGCGGGGGTGAGCTGGCCGATCCGGGTGTCGATCAGGTCGGTCAGGTTGGGGGCCAGCTCGAACCGGCCGGTCCACTTCCAGATCCCGTACGTGCGGGTCAGTTCCTCGCTGCCCGAGGCTGCGTGCACCAGCTCGCGGAGCAGCAGCGGGTTGCCGGCGGAGAGCCGTCCCAGCCGGTCGGCGGAGCCCGCGTCGACCGGGCCGCCCAGGATCTCGGCGAGCAGACCCGCGGTCTCCGCCGGAGCCATCGGGCTGAGCTCGGCCTTGTCGACCAGGTCGTCCGTCCACAGTGCCCGGATCGGCAGCGGGATCTGCTCGCCGTCGCGCAGCGTGCCGATCACGGTGGCGTTGTCGGCGCGGGCGACGAGGTGCACCAGCGCGGCCGACGGCTGGTCGAGCAGGTGGGCGTCGTCGATGGCGAGCACGATGCGACGCCCGGCCGCCTGTTGCTGGAGCACGTCCAGCGCCCAGCGCAGGATGCCGGCGGGGGAGAGACCCTGCGGCTGTTCGGCGGGCAGCACCTGGACCAGGCCGCCGAAGGGGAGGCTCGCGGTGGTGGCGCTGGCCGCGATCGACCAGATCGCGTAGCGGTCGTTGGGTAGCGCCGCGACACCCTCGCGCAGCAGTCGGCTCTTTCCGATGCCTGCACTGCCGCTGTAGAAGAGCCCCCGCCCCTCCGCGCTGGTCACTGCCGACAGCAGACGGTCGAGCTCATCCGTTCGGCCGACGAAACTCCACCGACTCATCCCGGCAGCATATCCATCGCAATCGGTCCGCAGGCAGAGCGTCACGCAGCGAAGTTGAGTAATCTCGTGATTACCGGTGAGTATCCGAACTGTTCCGCCGGAAGGCCTGGCCGCTCGTAGTCTTCCGGCATCCGGATCGGTTCACCGGAGTTTCCACGCGGCCGGCTGCTGCCGGTCCGCCCACCACGGGAGGTCGCCGCCCTGATGAAGCCGGGTCCGCTCTCCTCCGTCGACGTGCCCGGCGACCTGCCCGGGCCGCGCGACGTGCCTCGGTGTGCGCCGCTGCCCACCCGGGTCGGGGTGGCCACGCCCGGCTCGGACGAGCCGCTCGGCGTGCTCGCCGTAGGGCCCGGTGGGGCCGGCCGCCGCGCCGTGCTCGCCACCCTGCTCGACCTCGACCCCGCACTGCTCGATGTGCCCGACGGCAGCTGGCTGGTGATGCGCCACGGCACCACGGCGACCCGGGCGGCGTACGTGCCGGGCTATCGCCAGCCGCACACCTACGGCGCGGACCGCACGGCCGCCGGCCCCGCGTTGGCGCGTCCGCCGCGTCGGGTCGAGCTGCACCTGCCCGACCCGCTGCTGCGCCACTTCAGCCTGGTCGACACGGCCGACACCGGCACGCTCGGCGCCGCCGGTGTGCCGGTGCTGCTGGACGCGGCCGGTCGGGCCGGAGCGCTGCTCTTCGTGGTCGCCGCCGACCAGGTGTGCACCGCCGCGGAACTCAACCTGCTGGCGGAGGCCGCCCGGGCCAAATTGCCGGTCTTCTTCGTGGTCACTCCGGGCTCGACCGGTTGGTCCGGGTCCGACAGCACGGCGCCGACGGAGGACACGGGGGCGTCCGTCCCGCCGTCCGGGGCCGGGTCCCCCTCGCCCGGCCCCACGGTCGACCCCGTCGCCGTCACGGTGGAAGCACACCGTGCCGCCCTGCTCTCCGCCGTGCCCGGCCTCGCCGAGGCGCGCTGGTTCGCGCTGCACGGTGCCGCCGCGGCGGACCTGCGCCGGGCACTGGTGGGCTGGGCGGTCGACGAAGGGTTGCGCCGCGCCAGCTCCGACCCGCCCATGCTGCCGGGCGAGCACGTTCGGGTGAACGTGGTGACCGACCCGGGCGACTGGTCCGAGCAACTGGACCGGCGGAGTCGCTCGTGTGCCCAGCGGATCCGTCAGCATCTCGCACTCGAACTGGCCAACATCCACCTGCGGGTGGTCCAGGAGATCGTCTTCGGGGTCGGCTGCGCCGGGCTGCCGCAGCTGCTCGACCGCGAGATGGAGGCGCTCTCGCTGCTGGCCACCGTCCAGTGCGACCGGGCGGTGGACGGCATCCTCGACGAAGCCGTCGCCCGGGTCCTCGGGGCGCCGCTGCCCGACGGGGTACGCCAGCGGGTCGTCAAGGCGATCCGCTTCGGGCTCGCCGAGGACCGGCTGGCCCGGGAACTCGACCGGGTGTTGCTCGTCACGAGCACTGCCGGCGTGGCCGGCCTGGCCGGTGGCGGAGCGATCGACGCCCTCGCCGGCTATCCCGGTGCCGCGCGGGCCGAGATCCTGCCACCGGTCGCCGTCGCCCTCTCCGGCGGCTGCTGGCAGCACTGGCGCAGCCCCGGCAACAACGACGCCAACGAGGCGCGGGCATGGGCTCAGCGGGCGCTGCGGGAGGTCGAGCTGGAGCTGGCCCGGGACGTGTCCCGCCGGTTCGAGGTCGTCCGTGTCGCTCTGGGTGCGGTGCTTTCCGATGCGGTCGACCACGGCATCCTGCTCGCCTGACGGCGGCTCCGGCACCCGGCCCGTCGGGCCCGCCCGCCCACCCCTCGGGCGCGGCGCCGGCGGGTCGGGCCTGCCGCTGGAGGGCGATCCGGCCCGGTCCGGCGTTCCGGTTCCTCGGTTCCCGGAAACCGGTGGCACGATGGGGGGCATGGCGGCTCCGCAGGTTGCACCGGTCGAGACGCCGGCCACCGAAGAGGTGCCGGCGTCCGACCGGCCATGGGTGACGATCGTGTGGGACGACCCGGTCAATCTCATGACGTACGTGACCTGGGTCTTCCAGAAGCTCTTCGGCTACAGCCGGGAGAAGGCCGAGAGGTTGATGCTGGACGTGCACCACAAGGGGCGCGCCGTCGTCACCTCCGGCGCCCGGGAGCGGATGGAGCACGACGCGTCACAGCTGCACGCGTACGGGCTCTGGGCGACGGTGGACCGCTCGTGAGCGTGAGGATCGAGCCGATGCTGCGAGCCCCGCAGCCGCGAAAAGGGATGGCGTCTTGAGTATGTTCCGCCGCCAGAGCGGCCGCTACGTCGCCACCTTCGCCTCCGACGAGGTGCGGGTGCTGCGCAAGGTCGCCTCCGAGGTGGTCGGCCTGCTCACCGACGGCTTCGACCACTCCGACCCGGTGGTGGGCCGGCTCTTCCCCGACGCCTATCCGGACGACCGCAGGAGCACGGCCGAGTTCCGCCGGTACACGGAGGGCGACCTCAAGACCGCGAAGATCGACCAGGCCGGCGCCATCCTCGCGGCGTTGCCGGGTGAGTCCGGCGGCGAGGTGCGGTTGGACGCCGAGGCGGCCGAGGCGTGGCTCCGCGCGTTGAACGACGCGCGACTGGCGATGGGCGTCCGGTTGGAGATCAAGGACGGCACCGACCTCGGCGAGGAACTGGACGAGGCGGTCGCCGAGGACCCGACCTCCAGCCGCGTGTTCCAACTGTCGGTCTACGCGTATCTCGGCTATCTCCAGGAATCCCTGCTCAACGCCTTGATCGACGGGGCGTGACGGCGGCCACTCTCGCGGCCCGCGCTGACCAGGCGTTAGGCTGGTCGGCGTGCTGAGCATCGACCGGTCGATCATCGACGCGATCGTGGCCCACGCGCGTCGGGACCATCCGGACGAGGCGTGCGGCGTCATCGCCGGTCCCGTCGGCAGCGACACCCCGACCCGGCACATCCCCATGGACAATGCCGCCCGCTCCATGACCTTCTACGAGTTCGACTCGATGGAGCAGTTGCGGGTCTGGCGGGAGATGGACGAGCGGGACGAGGAGCCCGTGGTCATCTACCACTCGCACACCGCGACCGAGGCCTACCCGTCCCGCACGGACGTCTCCTTCGCCGGTGAACCGGGCGCGCACTACCTGCTCGTCTCCACCCGTGACACCGACGCCGAGGAGATCCGTTCCTTCCGGATCGTGGACGGCGTGGTGACCGAGGAACCGGTCCGGATCGTGGACGGCGTGGTGACCGAGGAACCGGTCCGGGTCGTGGACGCCGCGGTCGACCCGCACGCCGTGCAGTCCTACAAGTTCGGGCAGAGCCCGACGGCGGTCGACTACGAGTGTTCCGGCAGCTGAACGCGACGCCGTAGCACCCGACCCACGTCCCGTCACCGAGGCACACCCGAGAAGGAGCACGACATCATGGCCATCGAGGTTCGTATCCCCACCATCCTGCGCAGCTACACCGGCGGCGCGAAGGTCGTCGAAGGCGCCGGCGACACCCTGGGCGACCTGCTCACCGACCTGGACTCGCGGCACAGCGGCCTGCGGGCGCGCCTGGTCACCGAGGCCGGCGCGCTGCACCGCTTCGTCAACGTCTACGTCAACGACGAGGACGTCCGCTTCCTCGGCGCGTTGGACGCCAAGCTCAGTGATGGTGACAGCGTCACCATCCTGCCGGCGGTCGCCGGCGGTGCGTTCGGCTTCGCCGCCGCGGCCATCGGCGACCAGAAGCTGGCGCCCACCGTGGAGCCCGACCGGCGCGCCTCCGCCGCCGATCGCTGAGGCGGCCGCCATGGCGCGGTACGAGAGCCTGCTCGACGCCTGCGGCGGTACACCCCTGGTAGGGCTGCCCCGGCTCTCGCCGACGGTGCCCGAGGGGGCACCGCCGGTGCGGCTCTGGGCGAAGCTGGAGGACCGGAACCCGACGGGCAGCGTCAAGGACCGGGCGGCCCTGTTCATGGTGCGCGCGGCCGAGGAGGCCGGTCAGCTCCGGCCGGGTGACACCATCCTCGAGCCGACCAGCGGCAACACCGGGATCTCGCTGGCCATGGTCGCGAAGCTGCGCGGCTACCGCCTGGTCTGCGTGATGCCGGAGAACGTGTCGACGGAGCGGGTCCAGCTGCTCCGGATGTACGGCGCGGAGATCATCTTCTCGCCGGCGGCCGGCGGGTCGAACCAGGCGGTCGCCACCGCCAAGCAGATCGCCGCCGAGCACCCCGACTGGGTGATGCTCTACCAGTACGGCAACGAGGCGAACGCCCGGGCGCACTACGAGACGACCGGGCCGGAGCTGCTGCGCGACCTGCCGACGATCACCCACTTCGTGGCCGGCCTGGGCACCACGGGCACGCTCATGGGCACCGGACGCTACCTGCGGGAGAAGGTCGAGGGCGTCCAGGTCGTCGCGGCCGAGCCGCGCTACGGCGAGCTGGTCTACGGTCTGCGCAACATCGACGAGGGGTACGTCCCGGAGCTCTACGACGCGACTGTGCTGTCCCGACGGTTCTCCGTCGGTACGCGGGACGCGGTACTGCGTACGCGGCAGCTCGTCGAGGTGGAGGGCATCTTCGCGGGCTTCTCCACCGGCGCGATCCTGCACGCCGCCCTCGCGGTCGCCCACCAGGCGGTGCGGGTGGGTCGCCGTGCCGACGTGGCTTTCGTGGTCGCTGACGGCGGCTGGAAGTACCTCTCCACCGGGGCGTACGGCGGCACGTTGGCCGATGCCGAAGAGGCCCTGGACGGGCAGCTCTGGGCCTGACCCGGCGGGTGCCGTGCCCTCACGTAGCGCGACGGCCGGTGTCGCGATGATGTTCGAATTCGGTCACGCGATGCCGGTCGTCCCCGCGCTCGGTGTCACCTTGACGACAACTTTCACCGGATGATTCTTGCGCCCGCGCGTGCCAGCGTAGGCTGCGCTGCGTGGCGTACGCGTCGGTCGAGATCATGAGCCGAGCGACGACCGGCGTGGCGACTACGCAACGTGACAGCGAGACGACTCGATGCGACTGACCGTCCTGGGCTGCGCGGGAAGTTTCCCCGGACCGGAGTCGCCGTGCTCCGCCTACCTGGTAGAGGCCGACGGGTTCCGGCTGCTGATCGACTTCGGCTCCGGTTCGCTCTCCACTCTTCAGCGCTACGCGGGCCTGCACGCCCCGGACGCGATCCTCCTCACCCACCTGCACTGCGACCACGTCCTCGACGCCGTGACGTACGTGGTCGTCCGCCGCTACGCCCCCGACGGCCCGTACCCGCCTCTGCCGGTGTACGCGCCCTCCGGTGCCCCCGACCGGCTGATGGCCGCGTACGGCGACGACGGCACCATGGACGACGTCTACCAGTTCTACGGCCTGCAGCCCGGCACCTTCCCGATCGGCCCGCTCACCGTCACCGTCGACCGGGTCAACCATCCCGTCGAGACGTACGGGGTGCGGCTCGAACACGACGGCCGGGTGCTCTGCTACTCGTCCGACACGGCCCCGTGCGACTCGCTGCTGCGCCTGGCGCAGGACGCCGACGTGTTCCTGTGCGAGGCGAGCTATCTCGACGGTGTGGAGAACCCGCCGGACCTGCACCTGACCGGCCGGGAGGCCGGCGAGGCGGCGACGAAGGCGGGTGTCGGCCGGCTGCTGCTCACGCACCTGGTGGCCGCCTGGGGCAGTGAGGCGCACACCGTCGAGTCGGCCGCCGCCGCGTACGCCGGGCCGCTCGACGTGGTCCGTCCCGGCGCGAGCTACGAAATCTGACCCGCCGGGCACCGACCGCTCCTGCCGCGGTGTTCGCCGGACCGTCCGGCCGGCGCCGACGTGGTGCTCGCACCCGGACGTCGGCCCGGCCCGACCGGCCGCGCGCCTGGCCGGGCGGGTCGGGGACACCGCGGCGCGGCCGGATCAGTGAACCGCATAGGGTGCAGGCATGGCACGACCCGACGGGCGACAGCCCGACCAACTCCGACCGGTGACGCTGACCCGGGGGTGGAGCACCCATCCGGAGGGCTCCGTGCTCGTCGAGTTCGGTGCGACCCGCGTGCTCTGCACGGCGAGCGTGACCGAGGGGGTGCCCCGCTGGCGGAAAGGCTCCGGCCTCGGCTGGGTCACCGCCGAGTACGCGATGCTGCCCCGGGCCACCAACACCCGATCCGACCGGGAGAGCGTCCGAGGGAAGATCGGCGGGCGTACGCACGAGATCTCCCGGCTGATCGGCCGGAGCCTGCGCGCCAGCGTCGACCTGAAGGCGCTCGGCGAGAACTCGATCGTGCTCGACTGCGACGTGCTCCAGGCCGACGGCGGCACCCGGACGGCGGCCATCACTGGCGCGTACGTGGCGTTGTACGACGCGGTCCGCTGGCTCGCCGACCGCAAGGCGCTGGTCGGCAAGCCGGAGACGGTGATGCACCGGTCGGTGGCCGCGGTCAGCGTCGGCGTCATCGGCGGCGAGGCGCGCCTCGACCTCTGCTACGCCGAGGACGTGGCCGCCGAGGTCGACATGAACGTGGTCTGCACCGGCACCGGCGACTTCGTCGAGGTGCAGGGCACCGGGGAGGCGGGCGTGTTTCCCCGGAGTCAGCTCGACGCCCTGCTCGACCTCGGGGTGGCGGGCTGCGCGGAACTGGCCGAGATCCAGCGGAAGGCTCTCTCATGAGCGCGAGGAGCGAGCTCGCGAGCCCCGCAGTCGCGAGCAAAGGCGGAATGCTGTGAACAAAATCCTGCTGGCCACCCGTAACCGTAAGAAGCTGGTGGAGCTGCAGCGGATCCTCGACGGTGCGCTCGGCGCGCACCGGGTCGCTCTGCTGGGCCTCGACGACGTCGAGGAGTACCCGGAGCTGCCGGAGACGGGTCTGACCTTCGGTGAGAACGCTCTGATCAAGGCGCGGGAGGGGTTCCGGCGTACCGGCCTGCCCACCGTCGCCGACGACTCCGGACTGGCAGTCGACGCGATGGGCGGGATGCCCGGTGTCTTCAGCGCCCGCTGGTCCGGACGGCACGGTGACGATCAGGCGAACCTTCAGCTGCTGCTCGACCAGACCGCCGACCTGCCGGACGAGCACCGCTCCGCCTCGTTCGTCTGCGCCGTCGCCCTGGTGCTGCCGGGCGGCAAGGAGCACCTGGTCGACGGCCGGCAGCCCGGACGGTTGCTGCGCGCTCCGCGTGGCGACGGAGGCTTCGGCTACGACCCGATCTTCATGGGCGACGGGCAGACCCGGACCAACGCCGAGCTGACGCCCGACGAGAAGGACGCGATCAGCCACCGCGGTAAGGCGCTGCGCGAGTTGGCCAAGCTTGTCGCAAAGCTCCTCCAACCCACCCCCTGACCGCGGCCACCTCCCCGGTGGCAGGCACTCGTTCACGGAAAGCGTGGCTATCCCGCATCGGATAGCCACGCTTTCCGTGTATGAGGCGTTGCGTCGGAGCTGGGGGTTGGAAGGGGGCGGGGGTTAGGCCAGGGGGCCGAGGTCGCGTTCGATCGCGGCGCGCAGGTCGGGGCCGCGGAGCACTTCCCGTGCCGCCTCCATGAGCGGGGCGAGGAACACGTCCGGGCCCGGCTCACCGGCGATGCCTCCGAGCGCCGCGACCGCGGCCCGCCCGGCCGGCGACGGGGTGAGCGGGGCGCGCAGCTGAAGGCCCCGCACCGCGGCCAGCAGCTCGACCGCGAGCACGCTGGTCAGGTTGTCCAGGACCGTACGCAGCTTCTTGGCCGCCGCCCAGCCCATCGAGACGTGGTCCTCCTGCATACCGCTGGTGGGAAGCGAGTCCACCGAGGCGGGCGCGGCGAGCCGGCGGTTCTCCGCGACGATCCCGGCCGCCGTGTACTGGGCGATCATCAGGCCGGAGTTCACCCCGGCGTCGGGGGACAGGAACGCCGGCAGGTCCCGGGAGCGGGTGACGTCCAGCAGCCGGTCGACCCGCCGCTCGGCGATCGCCCCGACCTCGACGGCGGCGATGGCCAGGAAGTCGGCGGCGAAGCCGAGCGGCGCGCCGTGGAAGTTCCCGGTCGACTCGACCCGGCCGTCCGGCAGCACCACCGGGTTGTCCACCACCGAGATCAGCTCGCGGTCGGCCACCGTACGGGCGAAGTCCAGCGTGTCGCGGGCCGCTCCGGCCACCTGCGGCGCACAGCGCATCGAGTACGCGTCCTGAACCGCGTGCGCCAGGTCGTCCCGGTGCGAGTCCATCACCGCCGAGTTCTGCAGCAGCCGGTGGATGTTCGCCGCCGACGCCGTCTGGCCGGGGTGCGGGCGGATGCTGTGCAACTCGGGCAGGAACGGCCGGTCCGAGCCGAGCATCGCCTCGATGGCGAGCGCGGCGGTCACGTCCGCCATGGTGAACAGGTGCGCGGCGTCGTGCAGGGCGAGCAGCAGCATGCCGAGCATGCCGTCGGTGCCGTTGATCAGCGCCAGCCCCTCCTTGGCGGCCAGCTCGATCGGCGCCAGGCCGGCCTGGCGCAGCGCGTCCGCCGCGTCGACCCGCTCGCCGTTCGGGCCGAGGACCCAGCCCTCGCCGAGCAACACCAACGCGCAGTGTGCCAGCGGGGCGAGGTCGCCGGAGGCGCCCAGCGAACCGTGCTCCGGCACCCACGGGGTGATGTCGTGGTTGAGCAGGTCCACCAGCGCCTCGGCGACCAGCGGCCGGACCCCGGAGCGGCCCAGCGCGAGCGAGCGGACCCGCAGCAGCATCATCGCCCGGACCACCTCCCGGGGCATGGGTGCACCCACCCCGGCGGCGTGTGAGCGGATCAACGCGTGCTGGAGCTCGGCCCGACGTTCCGGGGCGACGAACGTGTTCGCCAGTGCGCCGAAGCCGGTGGAGACGCCGTAGACGGGCCGGCCGGCGGCCTCGATGCCGTCCACGATCGCCCGGCTGGTCGCCATCGCCTCCGTCGCGGCGGGATCGAGCACGACCTTGACGCCGCCGCGTGCCACGGCGAGGACGTCGGCGGGGGTGATGCCGGTGGGCTGGATGGAAACGGTCATTGTGGTACTCCGTTGTGCAGGACCTGGCGGATCAGCGGCACACCCGGCCGGTAGGCCAGGTGCAGGTGGGAGGGGGCGTCGAGGACGATCAGGTCGGCCCGGGCACCGCGGCGTAGCACACCGACGTCGTCGCGGCGCAGCGCCCGCGCGCCACCGGCGGTCGCGGCCCAGACCGCCTCCGCCGGCGTCATCCGCATCTCGCGTACGGCGAGGGCGATGCAGAACGGCATCGACGAGGTGTACGACGAACCGGGGTTGCAGTCGGTCGCCAGCGCGACGGTGACACCCGCGTCGAGCAGCCGCCGCGCGTCCGGGTAGGGCGATCGGGTGGAGAACTCCGCCCCGGGCAGCAGGGTCGCGACGGTAGTGGTGTGCCGGCCGTCCGGGCACATGCAGCCGATCCGGTGCGACGCGAGCGCGTCGATGTCGGCGTCGGACAGGTGGGTGCAGTGGTCCACACTGGCCGCGCCCAGCTCGACACCGAGCTGCACGCCCGGGCCGGGACCGAGCTGGTTGGCGTGCACCCGTACGCCCAGCCCGACGGCCTGCCCGCAGGCGAGGATCGCGCGGGCGTGGTCCACGTCGAAGGCGCCCCGCTCGCAGAACACGTCGATCCAGCGGGCGTACGGGGCGGCGGCGGCGAGCATCGGCCCACACACCATCCCCACGTAGTCGTCGGGACGGTCGGCGTACTCGGCCGGCACGACGTGCGCGCCGAGGAACGTGGTGTCCTCGCTGAACTCGGCGGCGATCCGAAGCGAGCGGGCCTCGTCGGCGACGGTGAGGCCGTACCCGCTCTTGATCTCGATGGTGGTGGTGCCCTGCCGCAGCGCCTCGTCGCGCAGCCGCCGTACGTTGCGGCGCAGCTCGCTGTCGGAGGCGGCGCGGGTGGCGCCGACGGTGGTCCGGATCCCGCCCCCGGTGTACGGCTCGCCCGCCATCCGGGCGGCGAACTCGGCCGCCCGGTCCCCGGCGAAGACCAGGTGCGCGTGGCTGTCCACGAAACCCGGAAGCACCGCGGCGCCTCCGGCGTCGACCCGCCGGTCGGCAGCCGGCGCACCCCGGGCCGGCCCCACCCACGCGACCAGCCCGTCCTCCACCAGCAGGGCGGCGTCGCGGTGGATGCCCAGCGGCCCGCCCTCGCCCCCACCGAAGGCGTTGGTGACCAGCTCCCCGATGTTGTCCACGAGCAGGCTGCCGCTGCTTCGGACGGTCGGCCGCGCCGGGTCGCCCGGCCGCACCGGGCGCGTCGGCCACAGGTCCGTGCTCACGAGGTCACCTCCGCGATGGCCCTACCCAACTCGGTGGGCACGTCGACGCTGCGATGCCGGCCGTCGGCGACGATCGTCCGCCCGTCCACCACCACGGTGGTGACGTCGGCCGCGGTGGCCGCGAAGAACGCACCGACCGCCGGTACCCCGGCGGTGCGGACGCTGTCCAGCCGGACCGTGACCAGGTCGGCGCGGGCCCCGACGGCGATCCGGCCGGCGTCGGTCCAGCCCAGCGCGGCGTGCCCGGCGGCGGTCGCCGCGGTCACCAGGTCGGCCGCGGCGAAGTGCCCTCGGCGACGGGTACGCAGCCGCTCGTCCAACTCCACGGCGCGCGCCTCCTCGAAGAGGTCGATCACCGCATGACTGTCGCTGCCCAGGCTGAGCGGTATGCCGACGTCGGCCATCCGGCGGGCCGGCCCGATACCGTCCGCCAGGTCGCGCTCGGTGGTGGGGCAGAGGCAGACACCGGTCCGGCTCTCCGCGAGCAGGCCCAGGTCGGCGCTCGTCGGGTGGGTGGCGTGCACGGCGGTGGTGGCCGGGCCCAGCACCTCCCGGTCGGCGAGCAGCCGCGTCGGCGTACTGCCGTGCACCGCCCGGCAGGCGTCGTTCTCCGCCGGCTGCTCCGACAGGTGCACGTGCAGCGGGGCGTCCCGCTCGCGTGCCCAGCGGGCCACCGTGTCGAGCTGCTCGGCGGGTACGGCCCGCACCGAGTGCACCGCCGCACCGACCTTGGCGTGCCCGCCCGCCGGCGTGAACGCCGCCGCCCGCTCGCCCCACCGCACGGCGTCACCGTCACCGAAGCGCAACTGCGGCCCGGTCAGCGGCTGACCGTCCACCGACGCGGTCAGGTAGCAGGTGTCCAGCAGGGTGATCCGGACGCCGGCCTGGGCGGCGGCCTCGACCAGCGCCGCGCTCATCGCGTTCGGGTCGTCGTACGGGGTGCCGCCCGGAGCGTGGTGCAGGTAGTGGAACTCGCCCACGCCGGTGATCCCGGCCAGCGCCATCTCGGCGAAGGTGGCCCGGGCCAGCGCCAGGTACGAGTCCGGGTCGAGGCGGACGGTGAGCGCGTACATCTGGTCCCGCCAGGTCCAGAAGTCGCCCCGCCCACCCTGCGTACGCCCGCGCAGCGCCCGATGGAAGGCGTGCGAATGCGCGTTGGCCAGTCCGGGCAGGGTCAGTCCGGGCAGCCGTACCGCGTCGGTGAGCACCTCGATCCCGGCGGTGGGCGCACCACCCCGGGTCAACGGCGTCACCGCCGTGAAACGGCCGTCCTCCGCCTCGATCAGCACGTCCGCGATCGGCTCGGCGTGGTCGGGCAGCCAGGCGTACTCGGCCAACCAGCGGGTGGCGGTCATGCCACACGCCCCCTTCCGAGCTGAATCGTCTGCGACATCCCCCGATCCTGACGGCACCGGGCCGCCTCCCGCCTCGCGCAACGCGGGACGACCCGGGCGGCGTCCGCTGCCCGGCCCGGCGTGCTGGTCAGCACGTCAGCTCCGCCAGCACCCGGGCCAGCGCGGCCACGCCCGCGGCGCAGTCGGCGTCGGTGGCGGACTCGGCGGGGGAGTGCGACACCCCGGTGGGGTTGCGGACGAAGAGCATGGCGGTCGGCAGATGCCCGGCGAGCACACCGGCGTCGTGGCCGGCCCCGGTCGGCAGCACCGGGGCGTCCAGCAGGGCGGCCAACCGGTCGGCCAGCCCGCCGTCGAAGGCGACCAGCGGGGTGGCCGACTCCTCGGTCAGCGTGACAGCGGTGCCGTCGCGGCGGGCCCGCTCCACCGCCTTGTCGTGCACGGCCTCCACCAGGCCGGTCAGGATCTCCGGCTCCGCCGCCCGAGCGTCCAGCCAGCCGGTCACCCGGGACGGGATCGCGTTGGTGGCGTTCGGTTCCACCGACACCCGGCCGACGGTGGCGTACGCGCCACGCAGCCGGGCCTCCTTGTTGGCGGCGAGCACCGTGAAGGCGTACGTCAGCATCGGATCGCGGCGGTCGGCCATCCGGGTGGTGCCGGCGTGGTTGCCCTCGCCCCGGAAGTCGAAACGCCAGCGGCCGTGCGGCCAGATCGCGCTGGCCACCGCCACCGGCGCGACGGTGTCGGCCAGTGCGCGGCCCTGCTCGACGTGCAGCTCCACGAAGGACCGGAACCGCCCCCACAGCTCCGGGCGGGCACCCGCCGGCGCATGGCCCAGCGCCTCGGCGAAGCTCACCCCGTCGGCGTCCCGCAGCACCGCCGCGCGCTCCGCCGGCAACGCCCCGGTGAGCAACCGCGAACCCAGGCACGGTACGCCGAACCGCGCCCCCTCCTCCTCCACGAACGCGCCGACCGCCAGCGGCCGGGCCGGGGTGACCCCCGACTCCCGCAGCTCGTCGACGGCGAGGAACGCACTCACGATGCCGAGCGGGCCGTCGTACGCCCCGCCGTGCGGCACCGAGTCGAAGTGGCTGCCGGTCAGCACGGCGTCGCCCGCGTCCGGGTCACCCCACCAGGCGAAGAGGTTGCCGTTGCCGTCCTCGATGATCGGCATGCCACGCTGCTCGGCCTGGTCCCGGAACCAGCCGCGCAGCAGCAGTTCCGGTTCGGTCAGCGCGTACCGGAGGTAGCCGCCACTGCCGGCGTCCCGGCCGATCGGCGCGATCTCGTCCCAGAGCTTCCGGAACCGCGCGGTGAGGTCGCTCACTCGGCGCCCTCCGCCATGGGGACCCGGACACCGGTGCGCTCGGCCACCTCGCGGGCGTTGTCGTAGCCGGCGTCCACGTGCCGGATCACACCCATCGCGGGGTCGTTGGTGAGCACCCGCTCGATCTTCTGACCCGCCAGCGCGCTGCCGTCGGCCACACACACCTGGCCGGCGTGGATCGAGCGGCCCATGCCCACGCCGCCGCCGTGGTGGATGGACACCCAGGACGCCCCGCTCGCCGTGTTGACCAGGGCGTTCAGCAGCGGCCAGTCGGCGATCGCGTCAGAGCCGTCGGCCATCGCCTCCGTCTCCCGGTAGGGGCTGGCCACGCTGCCGGCGTCCAGATGGTCGCGGCCGATCACCACCGGGGCGGAGAGCTCCCCCGAGGCCACCATCTCGTTGAACCGCACACCCGCCTTGTCCCGCTCGCCGTAGCCGAGCCAGCAGATGCGCGCCGGCAGGCCCTGGAAAGCGACCCGCTCACCGGCCATCCGGATCCACCGGGCGAGGGACTCGTTCTCCGGGAACAGCTCGAGGATGGCCCGGTCGGTGGCGGCGATGTCGGCCGGGTCACCGGAGAGGGCCGCCCAGCGGAAGGGGCCCTTGCCCTCGCAGAACAGCGGCCGGATGTACGCCGGTACGAAGCCGGGGAAGTCGAACGCCCGCTCGTAGCCGGCGAGCTTCGCCTCGCCCCGGATCGAGTTGCCGTAGTCGAAGACCTCCGCTCCGGCGTCGAGGAAACCGACCATCGCCGCCACGTGCCGGGCCATCGACGAACGCGCCCGGTCGGTGAACTCGGCCGGCTTCGCCGCCGCGTAGTCCCGGGCGTCGGCCAGTTCCACTCCCACCGGCAGGTACGACAGCGGGTCGTGCGCGCTGGTCTGGTCGGTGACGATGTCGATCTCGACGCCCTTGACCAGCAGCTCGGGGAAGACGACTGCGGCGTTGCCCACCACGCCGATCGAGAGGGCCCGGCGCTCACGCTTCGCGGCGAGCGCCCGCTCCACCGCGTCGTCCAGCGAGTCGGCGATCTCGTCCAGGTAGCGGTCGTGCGCCCGCCGCTCCAGGCGGGACCGGTCCACGTCCACGATCAGGCAGACGCCGCCGTTCATGGTCACCGCGAGCGGCTGCGCCCCACCCATCCCGCCGCAGCCGGCGGTGAGCGTCAACGTGCCCGCGAGCGAGCCGCCGAACCGCTTGGCCGCGACCGCCGCGAACGTCTCGTACGTGCCCTGCAGGATGCCCTGCGTGCCGATGTAGATCCACGAGCCGGCCGTCATCTGCCCGTACATGGTGAGGCCGAGCTGCTCCAGCCGGCGGAACTCCGGCCAGTTCGCCCAGTCACCGACGAGGTTCGAGTTGGCGAGCAGTACCCGCGGTGCCCATTCGTGCGTACGCAGCACGCCCACCGGGCGTCCGGACTGCACCAGCATCGTCTCGTCGTCGCGCAGGTCGGTGAGCGTACGCACCAACGCGTGGTACGACGGCCAGTCCCGGGCGGCCTTGCCGGTGCCGCCGTAGACCACCAGGTCCTCGGGGCGCTCGGCGACCTCCGGGTCGAGGTTGTTCATGAGCATCCGCAGCGCGGCCTCCTGCGGCCAGCCACGGGCGGTGAGTTCAGCGCCACGGGCGGCGCGGACGGGGTGGGACATCTCTGGTCCTCTCTCAGTCGAGGAACAACTGTCGGCGGGCGGCGGACGCCTCGAACGCCTCCAGTCGACGCTGGGTGTCGGCCGGCATGGCGTCGCAGATTGCCTGGAGCAGCACCATGGCCAGGGCCATCGGAGCGGTGTGCAGGTCGAAGACGAGGTCGGCGCCGACGGCGGCGGGCAGCAGCACGTCGGCGTGGTCGGCGGCCGGGCTGACCGGTGAGTCGGTGATGGCCACGACGGTGAGCCCGGCGTCGCGGGCCTCGCGCAGCGCGTCCAGGGTCTCGCGGGGATAGCGGGGCAACACGAAGGCGAGCAGGGCGCTCGCCCCCGCCGCTGCGGCCTGCTCCAGGCGGTCGGTGAGCAGGCTGCCGCCGTCGTCGAGCACCCGTACGTCCGGGTGCACCTTCGCGGCGAAGTAGGCGAAGTACGCGGCCAGCGGCGCGGCGGCGCGCAGGCCCAGGACCGGGAGCGGCCGGCTGGCGGCGAGCAGTTGCCCGGTGCCGGCGATCCGGTCCCGGTCGGCGAGTTCCCCGGCGAGCCGGTCCAGGTTGCCGATCTCGGCGCGTACGGCCTGCTGGAGCTCGTTGCCGGCGTCGGCGCGGCCGTCCGGCGCACCGGCGGTCAGCTCGCGCAGCCGGCGGCGCAGCGCGGGGTAGCCGTCGTGCCCGAGCGCGACGGCGAACCGGGTGACCGAGGGCTGGCTGACCCCGGCCAGCTCGGCCACCTCGGCGGCGGAGAGATACGCCACGGCCGGGGCGTGCTGCACCAGGCAGTGCGCGATCCGGCGTTGGGTGGGGGTGAGCCGGACCCCGTGGAACAGGTCGAGCACCCGCTCAGTGGGTACGGCGACAGCTCCCTCATTCACGCCGTGACTCTATGCATGAAAACTTTCACGAAGCAAGCCTCGGCAGCTCGTCACGGTCGGCCGATCGGGCCAGGTCGCGCTGAGCGGCGATCGGTATTATCCGCACGGCGGTACAACGGAGGAGTACGCATGCAGCCGGAAGGCCTATACAGGTTCACTCACGCGCTCGGCGGGTCTCCGGTGGGAAAGGCATGGGCCGCGACCGATGAGCACGGCCGGCTCGTCACCGTAGCGGTGCTCGACGCCGCAGTCGCCGAGACGCCCGGGTGGCGCGAGGCGTTCGCGGCGGCCGCTGAGTCGCTCGGCGAGATTTCCGAGGATTTCACCTACACCTACGCCGACTTCTCGGCCGCCGCGCCCTGGGTGGCCTACCCGGCCGCCGCCGGCTCCAGCGCGGAGATGCTGTTTCGGGCCCTCGGTGTGGACTACACGCCCGTTCCCACGTCCGCCCCACCGTCGGTCTCCGCCGCGCCCACCTCGGCGCCGCCGGTCTCCGGCATACCGCAGCAGGTCAGCGGCCCGCCGATACCGGTCTCCGGTGCACCCGAGCCGGCGGCGCACATGTCACAGGTCGCCTGGGCGGCGCATTCGGCACCGGTCTCCGGGCAGCCGGCGGCCACGCAGCCCGCCTTCGAGGCCCAGTCGCCCGCGCCGGTGGCCGGCAGCGTGCCACCACAGGACCCGTTCGGCGCACCCGGACGGCGGATCCAGCCCTCGGAGGGGCCCAAGCAGCGGATCGGTCCCCTCGTGGCCGTCATCGCGCTGATCCTGGTGGCGGTCATCGGTAGCGGCGTCGGAGTCTGGGCGGTCTCGACCGGCAGCCCCAGCGGGTCGACCGGTGCGCGGCCTGAGCCGACCGCCAGCCCGGCGGCACCCGGTCTGAAGCCGTGGGCCGAGGCGATGCTGCACAGCCCGGAGGAGCGGGCTCTCGCGACGGCCGCACCCTCGATGGTCTTCGTGGAGGTCATCCTGACCGGCTACGTTCGCAACAAGCAGGGCAACACCCTGCTGCGGCAGCAGCCGGTCACGTTCAACCGTCGATGCACAGGCTTCGTGGTCAACCACGACGGGCACGTGCTGACCAACGGCCAGTGCGTACAGCCGACGCCCGACATCATGCTCTCCGGTGCGCTCTCCGCCCTCGCGAACGCTCTCGTCAGCGAGGGCACGCTCAAGCCCGCTGACGTCAACTCCTTCACCCGCTCCCGGATGAAGACGACGGCCTTCACCGGCGAGTCCCCGTCGTCGCCACCCGAGGTCAAGGTGTACGGCCAGCTCAACGTGGCCAAGGGCAGCGCGACGGCCGCCCCGGCGATCGGCGCCACGGTGGTCAAGGCGCTCCCCCTGGAGGAGGGCAACCTCGCCGTGGTGAAGCTGGCCCAGGAGAACCTCCCCGTGGCCGAGGTGAACACCGGGGCGACGATCGCCGAGGGCAGCCCGTTCGTCGTCATGGGCTACAACACCAGCGACACCAACTTCCGGGACGCCACCTACACCGTGGTCTCCAAGCCGGTCACGGTCACCTCGGTGGGCAACCAGCCGACCGGCCCCATCTACCGGATCAACGAGGACATCGGCATCTACTCGCGCGGCGGCATCGCCATGGACGCCGAGGGCCGGGTCATCGGCATGCTCGACAACGACATCCTGCGACCCGACCGTGCCAACCGGGTCGTGGTGCCGGTGTCCACCATGGTGGGACTGCTGAGCGCGGCCGGGGTCAACAACAGCCTGGGAGAGGCCGACCGTCTCTACCGCAGCGGGCTCGAGGCCTACTTCAAGGGCGATCTCGGCACCGCCATCGACCGCTTCGACCAGAGCAACGCCACCTCGCCTGCCAACGCCCTGGCGCAGGCGTACCGGCAGGCCGCCGTCGACAGCGGCGGTTCGAAGGCCGGCACGTCGGAGCGTCCCGCGTGGGCGGTGCCGCTGCTCGCCGCCTCCGGCGCGATCGCAGTGGTCGGCCTCGCCGTCCTGGTGGTGCTCATCGTCCGCCGTCGCCGAGGCTCCTGGGGCTGACCGTTCCGGTCCGCCCCGGCACCCGCCCGCGCGGGCGGGTGCCGAGGTCTCGGCGGAATCTACCGGCGGCGCATCCGCGGCGCCCCGGCGAGGTACGGCGCGAAGGGCGTGCGCAGAGCCAGCAGCGCGAACCCCCACGGCAGCAGCAGAGCGGCTGCGAAGTCGAAGAGGCCACCCTGGGCCGGCGTGCCCAGGACCCACAGGACGGCGGCGTGACTGAGCACCACGGCGATGCCGCACGCGGACAGCGCGCCGATCACGGCGGACGCTCGTTGCCGGAGACGACCGTCGAGCGCCTCGGCCAGCAGGATGAGGCCGGCGCTGATCAGGACGGCGGTCAGCACGCCGAGCCCGGGACGCCCGAAATCGCCGGCCTTCATGTCGAGCGGCGTGCTCAGACCGGAAACGACCAGGGCGGCGCCGAGCACGAGCAGCAGGACGCCGGACCCGGCTGACAACCGTGGCCGCACCTGGCGGAGCAGCCGCCCGGCCAGTACGAACACCAGACACGCGGGTACGAGGAACACCCCGAGGGGCCCCGCCGTCACCGCCTCCGGCGACACGTAGGCGACCACGAGCCCGACCAGCGCAATCCCCCACGCGACCGCGACCGGCAGCCGCTCCAGCAACCGGTACGCGACCGCGAGCAGGAAGAGGACCGAGACGAACCAGAAGGCGGAGAACGGACGCATGGCGGCGCTGCCGCCGTAGATCGCGTCGGCGAAGGTGCCCGATGCCACCCGCCCGGTCACCGCGTCGGCGGCGAGCAGCATCGCGATCAGCAGCAGGAGCCAGGTCAGGTACGGCACACCGAGAGTCGGCCACCGCCGCTGCCACTCCACACGCAGTGGACGCCCGGGCTTCCACAGATAGCCCGTGAGGAGGAAGAAGACCGGCACGTGCCAGGTGTAGACGGCCGCCCGGGTGACGTCGTCGCTCCGGACATGGCCGATCACCACAGCGGTGATACCGGCGACACGCAGCAGATCGATGCCGGCGGACCGGGTGGCGACCGGTGCCGTGGTGCTCGTAGCGGCCATGGCGCGCATCATCGCAGACGGGGTGTTCCTCGTCCGGCCCTGCCCCGGTCCACCTCGCGCCGCTCGGTGAGCCACCCGACGAGTTGCTCGGTCGCCGCCCGAGAACCCTTGACGCGCTGGTCGGCGACCGCGGGAACGGGCGATCGCATAACCTTGCGGCGACGAAAGCGCCGGCCGCGGAGGTCCAAGGGTGTCCGATCCGTTCTCGACCGTGATGCGCCGTCGGCGCACCGCGCGGTTGGTCTGGGTTGCGCTTGGCGCTCTCGGCGTGCTCGTGGCCTGCATCGCCGCAGCCGCGTGGGCTGCCGGGGATGCGGCGTCGCCGCGGGCGACGGCGACCGCTCCGACGCAACGGCCGATCCCAGTGGACGGCACGTCCTGCGCGGCGAACGTCGGTTCGATGAGCGAGTTCACTCCGTTGGCCGAACTGAACCTGCCCGAACGCGCCAACTGGCTCGGCCGGACACCGCCCTACACATTCGACCGGAGCCGTATCGCGGCGGCCGGAGCGTTCGACCGGGTCGGGTACTGCCTCGAACTCCGGGGGCCCGGCGGTGTGCAGTGGGTCTGGTCGGCCATGGAGCCCTTCACCAGGGACGCGGGCCAGCTCGGTCTGCCGACCCGCGAGGGGCAGATCGTCCGGCAACGCGTCGATGATCTGGAAGTGGCGTCCAACGTCGCCGGCCTGCAGACCGGTACCGGGCTGTCCGGGTACCTGGAGATGTGGCCCAACTCGTACGGCCCCGACAGCTCCGGCCAGATCGCCGGGGCCTCCGCCGGCACCTTCGACGCCGACGACGACGTCCTGCCAGCCCTGCGCTACGGGTCGTTCCAAGTGCATCTGGTCGGCTCCGACCGCCCGTCGACGTCCGCCCCACAGACCGTCTTCGCCATCAACGGGTACACCTCCACCGGCGGCCCGCTCTCGGTCGGCATCGGCTCGGCGCCGCGCGGCAACAGCGACTGGACGTTCGCCGGCAACGCCGGCTCCTGGACCGAGCGCCGGCTGACGGTCTACGCCCGGTCCGCCCTGCTCGACGTCGACCGGCACCCGGAGGACCGGCAGTTGTACCCGAGGGACGCGGCGAACGGAGCCACGGTCACCGTTGCCGGCAAGGTGCGTGACTCCCGGGTCAAGGAGATTCGTCTTCAGGTGACCAGCGATCAGGACCGCTGGGAGGACCGGGCCCAGGTGACGACCGGGGGTGAGTTCTCGTTCGAACGCCGGATCACGGCCGCTCTCCGGGACTACCGGTTCGAGCTGCGCGCCGTCGGCGAGGGCCTGGATCGCCGGGTCGGCCTGTGGGAAGGCGTCGTCGCGGGGGACGTCTACATCATCCAGGGCCAGTCCAACGCGGTATCGGCGCCCCACCAGGGCTCCTCGGCAGGCGAGGAGTCACCGTTCATCCGCAGCTACGGTTCCAGCACCCCGGATCCGGGCATCTCCGCCGCGGATCGGAGTTGGCACTACGGGGTCAGCGAGGCGATCAGGCAGCCGGGGTCGGTCGGTCAGTGGGGGATACGGATGGCCCACCAGATCGTCGACACCTACCGCGTACCGGTGGCCATCTTCAACGGCGCCGACAACGGCAGGTCGATCTGGTTCTTCCAGCGCAACGACGCGGATCCCGGCGACCTCGAGACCAACTACGGCCGGCTACGGCAACGGCTGATCGGCGCCGATGTCATCGGACAGGTGCGGGGGGTGTTCTGGTACCAGGGTGAGTCGGATGACAACAACGTCTCCGCGCACCTGACCGGATTCAGCGCGCTGCTCGCCGACTGGCGCCGCGAGATCGGGCGGGAGGTCGCGGGTGGCAGTCGCTACTACGTCTTCCAGGTGCGCACTTCGCCGTGCGGTGACAGCAGCAAGACCCAACTGCGGGAGGCCCAGCGCCGCCTCGGCGACACCTCGGGCGTGACGGTGCTGTCGACCACCGGGCTCTCCGGCCACCAGGGCTGCCATTTCGCCTGGGAGCAGGGCTATCGGGAGCTGGGCGACCACACCTTCGCGGTCGTGGCGCGCGATCTGTACGCAGGCCCGAGCGACGGCGTGCTTCCCCCGAACCCGCAGTCGGCGGCATTCGCCGACGCGGCGCGTACGGAGCTGGTCATCCGGCTGCGCGCCGACGATGTGCTGACGGTCGATCCGGGTGTCGGCGCCGACTTCCGGATCGACGGCTCCACCGTCACCGTCACCGACGTGCAGTACCGCGACGGCGGGCAGTTGGTGCTGCGCCTGTCCGGCTCGGCCGACGGGGCGACCGGGGTCAGTTACCGGGGCCACTCCGGCGCCGGGCCGTGGATCGCCAACGCGACCGGCGCCGGCCTGCTGGCCTTCGACCGCCTGCCGATCGGTGGCGCTTCGAGGTAGCGCGCGGGCGCCGCCGGTCCGACTGGCGGCGCCCGATCCCGTCAGCGTCGCAGCGTGGCCCACAGTCCGCTCGGCCGGTCGGCCGCCGGGGCTCCCGCCGCCGGCTCAACCGCGGACGCCGACGACGACGTGACGGTCAGCATCAGTACGACGAGGATCCACGACAGCCCGTCGACGGAGAGCGGGTTCCACACGACCTCCGTGAACGAGTAGACGATGAGCAGCACGAGGGGTGCCTTGGCGGTGAAGGCACGACCGTCGAGAACCTTGCCGTGCAGCAGGGCGGTCGCCCAGAGACACCAGATCACGAGCGCCACCAGACCGCCCGAGAAGATGGCCAGCACGTAGCCCGAGTGGAAGAAGTGGGTCGGGGCTTCGCCGATGTCCCGCAGGTGGTACCACTTGGAGACGCCGACGCCGGCGGCCGTACGTCCCTCGATGTACTCGCGGGCGGCGATCCAGATGTTGCCCCTGTTGCTGAGGGTCGTCTTGGATGCGCTCCACATCAGGTAGCTCGCGAAACCGGCCGCGGCGATCGCCATGGCGGCGCAGAACGCGAGGTGGATCCGGACGAACCGCCGCCACCGTTCGAGCAGGAAACTGCCGAGCACCCAGGCGCCCACCGCCGCGATGGCCAGATAGCTGGTCCGGGAGCCGGTAGCGACGACGATCAGGAGGCAGAACGCGGCGGCCGCCACCAGCTCCGCCCGCCGCAGCACGCAGAGGCTGGCGACCAGCGTGAACGACGCGAGCAGCGCGATGTAGTTCTCGGAGTCGTAGAAGCTCTTGAAGAGGCCACCCGCCAGGGAACATTTCTCCAGCTTGCCGGCGGTGCATGCCCGCCACGCCGCGTCACCGGAGAACAGGGCGGGGATCGTCATGACCGCGAGGACGGCCAGCCCGGTCCAGGTCATCGCCCGCACGTCCAGTGCGATGTCCCGCGACATCAACAGCACGGCGAGCAGCAACAGCCCGGACGCCGCGTACGCCACCAGCCTCGAACCGTAGAGCCCGGTGCCGGTGAGGACGTCCACGGCGAAGCACCAGGCGAGCAGTGCGCCCGCGGCGATCAGCGACATCCGGCGCCAGAGGTCGGCGGGTCCGCGAACGCTACGGCGGCCGGTCAGGACCAGCCAGCCGAGCAGGCAGAGCACCAGTACGCCGATGAGCGCCGAGCTGCGGTCTCCGGCGAGCACCGGGGCGGCATTGGTGAGCACCGCGAACGCAACCAGCGCGACCGCGGTCCCGCTACCGCCGAACGCCGCGGCGACCCGCCGTCTGGTGACCGCCAACCAGGCGGCCACCGCGATACCGCTCGCGGTGAGCAGGAAGCTGAAGAGGATGCGCACCTCATGCCCTTTCTTTTTGCAGCGTCGGTTGCGGCGACGTGACGGCCTCGGTCTGCGGGTCGCGGCGCAGCGCGGCGATGACGCAGCCCCACAGCAGCACCGCGAGGAGCGCGTCGCAGACCAGGCTGGACACGATCGCCCCCTGCCAGCCGTAGCGTGGGATGAGCCAGACGTTGAGGGCCGCGTTGACGACGCCGACGATGATCTGGCAGACCGTCCGGCGGGCCTGTAGCCGGCTGCCGGAGAGGGTGTCCGCGGCGAGATAGTGGATCGTTTTCAGCACGACGAGCGCGCTCAGGCCCTGGAGGGCAGGGGTGGCAGCGTCGTACTCGGGCCCGAAGACCAGGGGCATGGCCCACGCGAAGGCGACGAGCAGGACGGCGGTCGGAACGCTGATCAGCAGGTACCGCGGCATCAGCGTGCGGGCGTATCGGAGCGCGGCCCTGGGGCCGTCCCGTCCCGTCTCGAAGAACCGCGGGTACGCGACAGCGGCCATGGAGCGGACCGGCGTGTAGGCGAAGTCGATGACCCGGTAGGCGGCCGCGTAGATGGCCGCGTTCTCCGTGGTACTGAGGCGCGACAACATCACCTTGTCGATGTCGTTGTACACGGTCTGTGCCGACAGGCCGACGGCGAAGAGCATCCCGGACCGTGATTGCGCGAGCGAGCCCCGGAGGTCCAGCGGGATCCGGCCCGCGCCGCGCAGGCCGTACCAGACCAGGAGCAGACAGATGATCGCGGAGGCCACGGTGGACGTCACCGCCCACTCACGGATGGTGATCGGCTCGGGTGCGAGCGCGAGTGCCACGGCGCCGGCCAGCCGGCCGAGGTGCAGCAGCGCGGGCACGACCGACGCGAGGAAGATCCGGCCCCGAGCCTGTACCGACGCCGCCACCGCCTCGATGAGGCGCCAGGCCACCAGGTCCGCGACGGCGAGGCCGAACACGTCCAGGAGGCTCACCTCGGCGCCCCAGATCACGACTGCCGCCACCCCGACCAGCGCCGTCGCCGCGGTGCCGAAGATCAGCGACAGGAGCAGGCCGCGCGCGAGATGTCGGGCCCACTCACCCGGCGCGTCGGCGTGGTTCTGAAAGATCAGGCTCGGCGCGCCCGCCGACGCGAACGGTGACACCACCGCGACCAGGGCGGTCACGCCGACGAACAGCCCGTAGGTGTCGATCGACATCTCGCGGGCCAGGAGGACGAAGAGAACCCCCTGAGCGGCGGTGCGGAGCAGGGTTCCGCTGAAGAACTTCCCCGACTTCCGCAGGAAACCGTCGTGCCCGCCGGAGAGCAACCGGCGCAGGAGCCGGGGCCTGCCGTTGTCGTCCGCGATCGGGCCGGATGCCGTGCCGCCGGTGTCGGAAGCGAGGGTCATGTCAGCGCCTCCACCCACCGGCGGCTCACCTCGGCCGGATCCAGCAATTCGCTGCGCGCCTGCCATGCCTTCTCGAAGTCGCACCGGGTAGGCCGTTCCGGGCCTGTCATCCGCAGCACCGCGTCAGCCAGGGCGGCGGGCGTGGTGTCCGCGGCCAGGGTCCCGGGCACGTGCGTGGGGATCAGCTCGTCCAGCGCGGGTACGGGCAGGGCCGCGACGGGTAGCCCGGCCTCCGCCGCCTCCACGAGGCTGAACCCGAACGTCTCCGCGCGGGACGGGTGCACGAGCAGGTCCGATCCGGCCAGCAGGTCGCCGACCCCGGGGACCCGGCCGAGGAAGGTCGTACGCCCGGTCAGGCCCAGGTCACGCGCCATCCCCTCCAGCATCTGCCGTTCCTGGCCGTCGCCAGCCAAGGTCAGGTGGTAGCGCGGCGGCAGCAACGCGAGCGCGGACAGCGCGCAGGCGTGGTTCTTGTACGGGCGGAACGCGGCGGTGGTGAGCAGCTGGATCCGCTCGGGGTCGAAGACGTCGCGCGGCGCGACGAACGAGCTGGGCGGCATCGGATTCGTGATGGTCACGACCGGCTGCCCCGGCACGAGAGCCCGGACGGTCTGCGCCACGCCGTCCGACACCGCTACGACGAGTCGTGGCCGTAGCGGCTGCAGCCGGGTGATGCGGGCGAGCGTGCGTACCCGTCGGTCGATGCGCAACCGCTCCGGCAGCAACGAATGCTCCCAGGCCACGAAGCTCCGGCCGGACCCGGTCAACGCGGCGCCGACCGGAACGCTTCCCCACAGCCCGCTGGCGACGATCGTGCTGTCCGAGGGAAGGGCCTGCAACCGCCGTCGCAGCGGCGGGACCGCCTCCATCAGCCGGGTGATCCGGGACCCGAGCCCCAGCGAGTCGATCGCCAGGTCGTCGAGTCCGGCCGGAACCTCCCGCGACAGGACTGTCGCCGAGACCTCCACACCACGTGCCCGGAGGCCCCGCATGAGGAGCGCTGCGGCGCGCTCCATTCCGTAGAACGGTTCGAGCTGGGGCAGTACGAAGTGCAGACGCATCAGGGGGCCGAGTCCAGGAGAGGGGCAGCATCGGAGGTGACACGCGACTTTCGCATGGCGATGCGCTCCAGGGTGGCTCGGGGTACCAGCCCGAGCGCGGCCAGCACCGCGTTGCGGGCGGACGGGGGAGTGTTCCGCCGGATGGCACGCACCATCTCCCGAATCCCCGCCCTGTCGCGGGCTTGGAGGGCGTAACGCAGTGTCTGGGCGGCGATGAAGTCGGAGAAGGTCTCCGGGGACCAGACTCCCTCCCACCGCTGCGCCCAGTGCCACGACGTCCGCCAGTCCGCGCTTGCCGAGATGGAGCCGGGACTGCCCACGGTGTAGATCGCGGTAGCCTCCTCCACCTGGACGATCCTCACCGACGGGATGCGCGCGGCCCGGACCAGCCAGTCCCAGTCCTGATGGCGGGGCAGAGTCTCGTCCCATGGGCAGCGGGTGGCGAGTTCGTGCGTCGTGAGCAGCGTCGACGTCGGCAGGGACTGCCGACCCACCCCGAGGCGTCGCCGGCGGAACAGGTAGTCCTCCGGGTAGGCGCCCTCGGAGATGAGAGCGACGGGCGTGGCGGTCGGCAGCGGAGCCGCTCCGTCCTTGCGTTGCAGGACGCGAGAGGAGACGACCGGGAGCCGGCCCGCTGCGGCCAGCCGCTCCAGCGCGGGCACCTGAACCTTCAGCTTCGTGGGCAACCAGGCGTCGTCGTCGTCGAGGAACGCCACGTGGCTGCCCGGCGCCGCATGGGCGACCCCCAGGTTCCGTGCGAACGAGCCCCGGCGACCGCCACCGGTGCAGACGATCTCGTCGATCTGCCCCCGGAGTTCCGCCACGGACGGCGGCACGTCGGCGAGGTCGCACACGACCACGATGTGTACGGACACGCCTTCCTGGGCGCGGGCGGACATGACAGCTTCCGCGAGGCTGCTTCGGCCGGTCGTCGGAATGACGACCGAAACATCCGGCATCTCAATCTCCATGCAGTTCAGGGGCCACGAGGTGGCTGATCGGGCGGCGCAGGGTGAAGGTCAGCGACCGCCGCCGCGGAACACCTCGGACACCGTGCGCAGCAGCACCTTCGCGTCCAACCACAGCGACCAGTTCTCGATGTAGTAGTTGTCGAACCGGGCACGGTCGGAGATCGGGGTGTCCCCCCGCAGGCCGCTGACCTGAGCCAGGCCGGTCAGCCCCACCGGGACGCGGTGCCGCATCGCGTAGTGCGGGTACTCGGCGGAGAACTTCTCCACGAAGTAGGGCCGCTCAGGCCGGGGACCGACCACGCTCATGTCGCCCCGCAGGATGTTCCACAGCTGTGGTAGCTCGTCCAACGACGTGCGCCGCATGAACCGACCGATCGGCCCGACCCGCCGGTCGTGCGCGATGGACCAGTTCGTCTGCGACTCGTGCTCGTTCACGGGACGCATGGAGCGGAACTTGACGATCCGGAACGGCTTGCCGTCACGGCCGATGCGCTCCTGGTAGAAGAAGATGCCGCGGCCACCCTCGAGGAAGATGGCGATGGCGCACAGCAGCAGCACCGGGCTGAGCAGAAGAAGCGCCAGCGCCGAGAAGACGATGTCGGACGCGCGCTTGAGGCCCCAGCGGAAGCCCGAGAGGGTGGTGCTGCCGACGCGGACGATCGGGATCGCGCCGATGTGGTCACCCTGGGAGCGTGAACCCCAGAGCCGGGGCACGGCCCAGAGGTCGCAGCTCGCGGTGCCCGGCCGGCGCAGGATCTGCGTGAGGAACGCCTCCGAGCACTCCGGGTCCGCGATGATGAGTACGTCACATTCGACGGTCGTCACGAGCTGCTCGAGCTGGTCGAACGTGCCGATCAGCGGAAGCGAGCCCGGGCCGCGCCTGGCCGTCGTGTCGACGCAGCCGGTGAACCGCAGACCGTACCGGGGGTAGCGGCGCAGCAGCCGGGCCAGCTCCACCGCGGTCGGGCCGCTTCCGATGATGATCGTGTTGTGCTCCACCCAACGACGCTTGCGCGCGATGGTGGCCAGCTCTCGGGTGACCATCCGCCCGATGACGACCAGCCCCGCGGAGAGCGCCACCCCCCGCACGAACCCGCCCACGTACTGGGCGGATTCGTGACGCAGGGCCGCGATGATGGCGACCACCGCTCCCGCGGCGAGCAGCCGACCGGAGATGCTCGGCAGCTCGTCCAGGATGCTGACGTGGCGTCGCGCCCGGTAGAGCCCACCGGCGGCGAAGATCGCCACAGTCAGGCCCGCCATGACCAGCGTCCCCCGCCAGTAGTGGTGGGTCAGCAGCAGGGGCGCCAGCAACGCGGCGACGTCGACCGGTGCGGTCAGCATCCAGGCACGCAGCCAGCGCGTCCGCTTGGAGGCGCGGGAACCGGCGTAGGGCAGCACCGCTGTCACATCGAGACCCGGCTGTCCCACCCGGTCGCCGGTGCCGCCGCCGGCCGGCGCGGTCTCCCGTGTCCGCTGGCCGGGTGGGCGCGTGTATTCGTCCTGGTCAGGCCTTGTCAGCAGGGCTTGCCGTGGCGGATCCTCTTCCTGCACCTCGCCTGTTGCCTGGTCGGCCGCAGCCGCATGCCCTGACATGGTCGTTCCTCCCCGTGAACCGCCCCCGAACCGCACGCCATGGCGTCCGGGCGACCGAAGGATACGACCGGCTACGTTGCACCACCAGAGCCATACAGGCAGTCAGATTTCCTACTTCCCGGCGGCGAGAATCTCCGCTACCGCGTCACGTCGAACAGCGTCGTAGAAGGACTTGACCTTCTTCTCGTCGGCGAACACGACGCTCTCGGTGCCGACCCGTCCGGTTCCCTTGGTCGGACTCGTGACGAAGGTCAGGTTGTTGCCGCGTACCCCACGCATCTGACTCGCCATGTCGAGCAGCGACATGTTCTTGTCGATGGAGACGGAGTCGGAGGTGGCCTGAAGGAACGAGTTCAGCTTGCCGGGGTTCGTGAGCAGACCGCCGGAGGCCGCCTTGTCCAGAATTGCCTTGATGACCTGCTGCTGATGCCGGATTCGGGCGAAGTCACCGTCGGCGAACTGCTTGCGCTGGCGCGAGTAGTCCAGCGCCGCTTCCCCGTCCAACTTCTGCATCCCCTTGTGGAAGTTGCGGAACGGGGGGTGGATCGAGGTGAAGTTCTTCTCCACGTCGACCTCGACGCCGCCCAGGGCGTCGATGATCTCCTTGAATCCGGCGAAGTCGATGATCGCGACGTGATCGACGCGGACGTTCGTGAACTCCTCCACCGTCTGAACCATCAGCGGGACGCCACCCCAGGCGTACGCCGCGTTGATCTTCGCGTCGCGGCCGCCGTGGCCGTTCTTGGACTTCGGCACGGGTACCCAGGTGTCCCGTGGAATCGAGACGAGTTGTGCGCTCGACCGGTCCTTCGGCAGGTGAGCCAGGATGATGGTGTCGCTGCGGGAGCCGCCGGTGCTCTCCGGGTCGCGGGAGTCGCTGCCCAGGATCATGATGTTCATCGCCCCCTTGACCACCGGCTCGGGGCGGGACTCCACCGGTACGTCCTCGAACGCGTCGACCCGGTCGATGCCGGACTCCACCGAGCGCAGGTAGAGACCGCCGGCGACCACCGCGCCCCCACCGAGCAGGAGGACCACCACCAGACTGATCAGGACGACCCGCCGCCAGCGGCGGCGCCGGCGCGGCCGCTCCGGGCCGCCGGTCGGTTCCGGAGAGGGGGTCACCCCCGAAGGCTCCGCGTCGAAATCTGTGGTCTGTTCATGTCGGCGCATGGCGCGATGCTACTGATTCGGGCAACGAACCGTGCACCCTCGTCCGGCCGATCCGGTCCACCAGCCGGTCGGTTGCCGCCCGCTCGATCGGCCCGTTTCCACCCGTCACCGTGCGGTGGGCGCGCTCGCGCTCCGACGGGCGGTGAGAGGCGGGTGAAGCGGCTCGACCGGGGAGACCCTGCGCAGCCAGCTGCCGACCACCGGTACCCCGGCGACGGCACCGGCGTGGCATGGTGAGCGGATGCGCCTGAGCACCATCCACACCTACCCGGTCAAGGGCTGCCACCGGCTCGACCACGACGGCACGCAGGTACTGCCGTGGGGCCTGGCCGGTGACCGGCGCTGGATGGTGGTGGACGCAGACGGCGTCGGCGTCACCCAGCGGGAGACCCGCCGGCTGGTCGGGCTGCACGCCACGCCCCGCGACGGCGGCCTGCTGTTACGGGCGGACGGGCGACCCGACCTGGACGTACCCGAGCCGGCCGGCGGCGAGCCCGTCGCGGTGCGCACGTTCCGCAGCCGGAAGCTGCCCGTATCGGCCCTGGCCGCCGGGCCGGCCGCGGACGACTGGCTCGGCGCGCTGCTCGGCCGGCCCGTGCGGCTGGTCTTCCTGGCCCGGCCCGCCCGGCACCTCGCCGCCGACGAGCGGGAACACGACACCGGCGACCAGGTGAGCTTCGCCGACGCCTACCCACTGCTGCTGGCCAACGCCGCCTCGCTGACCGCGCTCAACGACTGGCTCGCCGAGGCCGGCGAGGAACCGGTGCCGATGAGCCGGTTCCGGCCCAACCTGGTCGTCGAGGGCGCGCCCGCCTGGGCCGAGGACGACTGGGTGGGCCGGCCGCTGCGCATCGGCGAGGTGACGTTCGGCGCCGCCGGGCCGTGCGACCGCTGCGTGGTGACGACCATCGACCAGGAGACCGGGGTACGCGACCGGGAGCCACTGCGCACGCTCGGCCGCTACCGTAACGTGCGGCAGAAGCTCCTCTTCGGACTGCACCTCGTGCCGACCGGGACCGGCGCGCTGAACGTCGGCGACCCGCTGACGCCTGGCGCCTGACCGCGCACGTCGTACCGCGAGCCCCGCCCCGGGCCGAGCCGCCACCGGCACGACTCAGGCCGGGGTGATGAGAGCCGCGAGCACCCGCCAACCGTCGTCGGCGTCGTAGACCCACGTCCGCGTGTATCGCAGCCGGGCCGCGAAGGCCGAGCCGTTGAACGTGCCCGCCACCCGTCCGACGAAGAACGTCACACCGGTGGTGCCCTCGACGAGCAACTCCACCTGCTCCTCGACGAGCTCGTCGATCACCGACGTCCCGCTGTGGTACGCGACGAGATCGTCCTGCTTGCCGTACCTCCCGCCGTCGGGGCCGACGGCGACCAGTTGATCGCTGAGCAGTTCGTCGAGCGCGGCGACATCCCCGGCCCGCTGCGCGGCCTGGAGGCGGCGCTCCGCGCCCAGCAGGGCCGCCTCGAGTTCGCTGTCCGGCACGGTGTCGCCCTCCTGACCTGCCATCCGCCGACGTCCGGCGGGTCTGATTGTGGCAGGAGGCGGGTGGCCGGCGGGCCGGATCTACCGTCCGGAGTCGGGGCTGGCGACGGGCGCGAGGTCGAGCCACATGAGGACCTCGTCCCGGTCGTCGCCGGGCGCCACCCGCAGCGCGCGGGGCAACCGGCCGATCTCCTGGTAGCCGAGTCGGCCGTAGAAGCTGTCGAGTCCGAGCCCGTCCCGCAGGGTCACGTGCAGCGCCTCGAAGCCCAGCTCCCGGCCGATCCGCTCGGCCTCCCGCATCAGCTCCGACCCGTACCCCTTGCCCTGGGTGTCGGGGTGGACCATCACCCGCTTCAGCACGCACCAGTGCGCCTTGAGCGCGAACCGGTTGTCGGCGAAGATCAGCGCGGCGACCGGCCGGTCGCCCTCGTACCCGAGCAGCAGGCGGTCCGGCCCGTCGGTGATCCCGGCGAACGTCGGTTCGGCGAGGGCGCGCACGTCGGCGGCGGTCACCGGCGGCACGAAACCGACCGCCCCACCGGCGTTGCTCACGTCCGCCCACAGCGTCACGATCTGTTCGCGCAGCTCAGGGGTCAGCTCGGGGCCGAGTACGAAGCGCAGACTCACACCCGCAATCCTCACCGGGTGAGGTGCCACCTGCATCGCGTTCGTGATCTTCGCGACATCGTTCCGGTGCGGGAGGGGGGTTTCGAACCCCCACGTCCTCTCGGACACAGGCTCCTAAGGCCTGCGCGTCTGCCGTTCCGCCACTCCCGCCGACGCGATGAGTCTAGAGCGTCGCGCCGCGATGGTGCGCAGTCCCGCCCGCCGTAGAGCGTTCGACACGGTTCCGTGGCTGATCGCGCACTCGCCGGCGGTGATCCTGCCGATGAGGTCGGCGAGTTTGCGCGGGCCGAGCTCCGGATTCGCGAGCGCGTAATGGACAACGACATCATCGATGGGGGGCCTGCGCCGTGGCCCGGCGGGGGCCAGGGTGCCGCGCTCGGCGAGCCGCTTCCGGAGGCGAGCGACGTGATTGCGGTGACAACCGATCCGTCGCGCGGCCTCCGCAGGCCCCAGGGCTCCGCGCTCCACCTGCCGGACGAGGTCCGCTGTCTGTTCCACAGTCGGCGGTTCCCGGTCCGGTGGCGTTGGCGGCCTGCCGACCGGGAGATGCGCATTTTCTACGACGGGGCCGTTCTTGTTCCGGCCGGCGTACGTGTCGGTCTGGCTGTGGCAGTTGGGACAGAGGATCCGTAGGTTGGGCGGCCGGTTGTCCAGGAAGTCTCCGTTGACGTGGTCGACGTGCAGGGTCAGCGGCTTGCCCCGCCACACCGGCCCGACGCCGCACTCCTCGCACTCCTCGGACACGCCGATGTCGGCCAAAGCCCACTTCAGTCTGCTGCCGGGCGTCCGGCGGGAGCCGGTCGGCAGCTGCACGAGCAGCTCCCACGAGGCGATCCGCCGCGGGCTGCGCTGCCCCTTGTTGTGGGCGTGCCCGGTGAAGTGCGACGTGTCGACGCCGAAGCGTTTCAGCTGCCGGCTGATGTGCGCGTGCGAGCCGCCACTGACCCGTACGCCGAGCAGCCGCATCACCTCGGTGACGCTGCGCGCGGCGGCCGCGGCCTCGGCGAGCGCTTCCGGGGTGTATTTGTATCGGACCACTCACGCAAGGTAGTGGTCCGATACGGCACTTCAGTCGAGGCCGAGGTCGCGGCGGATCTTGGCGACGTGCCCGGTGGCCTTGACGTTGTAGAGCGCCCGCTCGATCTTGCCGTCGGGATCGATGACGAAGGTTGAGCGGATCACGCCGGTCACGGTCTTGCCGTAGAGCTGCTTCTCGCCGTACGCGCCGTAGGCGGTCAGCACGCTCTTGTCGGTGTCGGACACGAGCGGGAAGGTGATCGCGTCCCGCTCGCGGAACTTCGCCAGCTTCTCCGGCTTGTCCGGCGAGATGCCCACCACTTCGTAGCCGGCGGCCTGCAGAGAGGCGAGCGAGTCGCGGAAGTCACAGGCCTGCTTGGTGCAGCCGGGGGTCATCGCCGCCGGGTAGGCGTAGAGGATCACCCGCCGACCGCGCAGGTCGGCCAGGTTGAGCGTGTCGCCGGTGTCGGTGGGCAGGGTGAACTCGGGCGCCGGGTCACCGGGGGAGAGGCGGGTAGCGGTCATTGCCCGACCCTACCGCCGGTGGTGAGCGTCGGGCCGGTGCCGGCACGCGCCCGTTCGTTGATCAACACAGAGGCTTAATGCCATCTCTTTGCAAGAGAAAGGTTCGGGAAATAGTCTGATCCGGCCGGCGAGGACGGGCCCGCCGACGCGTGGGAGGTCGCGTGGAAACCCTGGCGATGCACATCTCGAACGGGATCATCAACGGTCCCGTGGCCGCGATCTTCGCGGCCCTCGCACTGGCGACCCTGACCGTCTGCGTGCTGCGCGGGCGCCGGGATCTCGACGACCGTCTCGCGCCGATGGCCGGGCTGGTCGCCGCGTTCATCTTCGCCGTGCAGATGCTCAACTTCCCGATCTTCACCGCCGGCGTGAGCGGCCACCTGCTCGGCGGCGCGCTCGCCGCGATGCTGGTCGGCCCCTGGGTCGGCGCGCTCTGCGTCTCGGTCGTGCTGGTCGTGCAGGCGCTGGTGTTCGGCGACGGCGGGGTGGCGATGCTCGGTTTGAACATCACGAACATGGCGCTCGTCGGCACCGCCGCGGCGTACCTGCTCATCGCACTGCTGCTGCGGGTGCTGCCCCGTACGCCCGCCGGCCTGGCGATCACCGCCTTCGTCTCGGCGATGCTCAGCGTGGTGGTCGCCTCGCAGGGCTTCGTCGTGCAGTACTGGCTGGGTGGCACCACCGATCTCGGCAGCAACCTGGCCGGTCTGGCCGGCACGATGGCCGGCGCCCACCTGCTGATCGGCATCGGTGAGGGCCTGATCACCGCGACCACGGTGGTCACCGTCGCCAAGGTGCGTCCCGATCTCGTCTACGCGCTGCGCGGGCTGCGCCCCGCCGCGGCGCCCACCGTCCCGGCCGTCGGAGGTGTCCGGTGAACAAGCGTCCCTGGGCTTTCATCGTCGGCGGCCTGCTGGTCGCCCTGGTGCTGGCCGGCGTGGTCAGCAACTACGCCTCGTCGCATCCGGACGGGCTGGACTCCTCGCTGCTCAAGGGCTGCACCGTCGACGCCGACGACAACATCGTCGGCGGCAGCTGCCCGGCCCAGCAGGCCAAGGACCATGAACTGGCCGACAGCCCGCTGGCCGACTACGGGGTACGCGGCATCGAGAACGGCTTCCTCTCTACGGGCCTTTCCGGGGTGCTCGGCGTACTGCTGACGTTCGCGATCGGCGGCGGCGCCTTCTGGCTGCTGCGCCGCCGTTCGTCGGGCGGGGCGGTCGACGGCGCGTCGTCGGGCGCCGTTGCGGCGGCCGGCCGTGACGCGTCTGCCGAGGGCACCGCGTCGGCCCCGGCCAGCCGGAGCTGATGGCGGTGGGGGCCGGTCACGCGCACGTGCTGTACCGCGAGAGCTCTTCGCCGGTGCACCGGCTTCCGCCCGAGGTCAAGATCGTGGCGATGGTGGTCTTCACCGTCGCGGTGGTGGCCACCCCGCGCGAGGCGTTCTGGGCCTTCGGCGGGTACGCCCTCCTGGTGGTGGTGGTCGCGACGCTGGCCCGGGTGGGGCCCCGCTGGCTGCTCAGCCGGGCTCTGATCGAGCTGCCGTTCGTGCTCTTCGCGGTCGCGCTGCCGTTCCTCGGGGCGGGCGAGCGGATCACCGTGGCCGGGCTGCACCTGTCCGTGGACGGTCTCTTCGGCAGCTGGAACATCCTGGCGAAGGGCACCCTCGGCGTCCTCGCGTCGCTGCTGCTCGCCGCGACCACCACCACTCGGGACCTGATCCTCGGCCTGGACCGGCTGCGCTGCCCGCATGTGCTCACCCAGATCGCCAGTTTCATGCTGCGCTACCTCGACGTGCTGGTCGGCGAGGCGCGGCGGATGCGGGTGGCCCGGATCTCCCGGGGCGACGATCCGCGGTTCCTCTGGCAGCTGCGCGGCTTCGCCGC
This sequence comes from Micromonospora avicenniae, assembly GCF_900156065.1. Lineage (GTDB taxonomy): Bacteria > Actinomycetota > Actinomycetes > Mycobacteriales > Micromonosporaceae > Micromonospora > Micromonospora avicenniae. The sequence goes on from NZ_FTNF01000006.1 coordinate 84,880, forward strand.
CGGCATCGGCGCGCTCTTCCTGCGGGCGTTCGAGCGGGGCGAGCGGGTGTACCTGGCGATGCTGTCCCGCGGCTACTCGGGGCGGATGCCGGCGGTCTGGCAAGGGGCGGGCGCGGCCACCGCCGGGCAGTGGCTCGTCGCGGCCACCGTGCCGGTTCTGGCGGCCTCGATCGCGGCCACCGCCCTGGTGCTGGGATGATCGGCTCCGTGCAGCCGACGACACCCAGCCTGGACGCCCGTGGGGTCCGTTTCGCGTACCCGGACGGGCACGTGGCCCTGCACGGGGTGGACCTCACCGTGCCGCGCGGTGAGCGGGTGGCTCTGCTCGGCCCGAACGGCGCCGGCAAGACCACGTTGGTGCTGCACCTGAACGGCATCCTCACCCCGACCGAGGGCAGCGTGAGTGTCGGCGGGCTGACGGTGACGCCGGACCGGGCCACCCTCGCCGAGGTACGGCGTCGGGTGGGCATCGTCTTCCAGGATCCGGACGATCAGCTCTTCCTGCCGACCGTCGCGGAGGACGTGGCGTTCGGCCCGGCCAACCTGGGGCTGCGCGGGGCGGAGCTGGCCGAGCGGGTCGACGAGGCGCTCGCCGCGGTCGGCATGTCCGAGCACCGGGACCGCGCCCCGCACCACCTCTCGTTCGGGCAGCGCCGCCGGGTGGCGGTGGCCACCGTGCTGGCAATGCGTCCGGAGATCCTGGTGCTCGACGAGCCGTCGTCCAACCTCGATCCGGCGGCCCGGCGCGAGCTGGCCGAGATCCTCCGTACCCTGCCGGTGACGATGCTCATGGTGACCCACGACCTGCCGTACGCCGCCGAGCTCTGCGACCGGTCGGTGATCCTCGACGGTGGGCGGATCGTGGCCGACGCTCCCACCGCCGACCTGCTCACCGACGCCGACCTGCTGGCGCGGCACCGTCTCGAACTGCCCTACGGTTTCGATCCCCGCGCGGCAGCCCGCTCCTGACCCGCGCCGCCCGCCGCACGCTCCGTCGCGGCTCCCGGCTCCGGGCCGGCGGTGTCGTCCCCCTCAGCCACGGTGGCGTTGTTCGCCCCCGCGGCGGCGCCGACCGTCGGCGTGCGCCGGGGCGTGGCGTTGCGCGCGGCGTGCAGGCGCAGCGCGCCGGCGGCGGTGGCCCCCACGCCGGTGATCAGAACGGCCGCGAGGAGCACCCGGGCCCACGTCGCCGACCAGGGCGCTGGGGCGACCGCCCGGGCGAACACGGTGGCGTTCGCCACCCCGGCGAAGAGTGCCAGGCAGGCGCCGGCGAGCGCCACGGTGAAGTCGGCGGCGGGCCGCCGGGCCAGGGCGTACGCGCCGGCCGCGATCGCGCCGAGGCCGGTGAGCAGCGCCCAGAGTTGCCCGGTGAGCAGCCCGAGCAGCAGCCCGCCCAGCCCCTGTGCGCCGGCGTCCAGCGTGCGTCCCACGGTGTACGCCACGGCGGCCGCCCCGCCGGTGGCCAGCAGCGCACCCACACCGGCCAGCGCGCGCCCGCCGGGCACGGAGCCCGCGGGCAGCAGCCCGAGCGCGCCGACGGCGAGCAGGCCGACGATCGTCACGGCCCACCACGTGTACGAGTCGGGTGGTGGCACCCAGTCGAGCGTGCCGTGGATCTCCATCGGCTCGGATCCGGCGCGCAGCGGCACCGACCAGTCCCGGACCCGGTGTTCCCGATCCGGGGCGGCCTGGGCGGCCGCCGGCGGCGCGCCCTCCTGGTACAGGGCCCGCTGGTCGTGCCAGCGCACCCTCGGCCCGTCGGCCACCCGACGCCAGGACGGCTCGGCGGCCGGGTCGGCCTCCGGGGGCAGCGTGGTGTCCCCGGAGATGGTGCGGTTGAGGTAGGTCGCGGGGGAGTGCGTGTTCTCGTACACGCCGTCCGGGCCGACCCGCAGGTACGGCTCGCCGGAGTAGCCGATCACCTCGACGGGACGGCCGGTGTGGTTGGTCAGTTCGAGCCGGGCGCCCGCTTCGACCGCCCGGATCTCCAGCCCGTCGAGGGCCGGGGCGATCCCGGTCACGGTGGTCCGGTAGTCGGTGCCGTCGGGGGCGTCGGCGCCGTGCGCGGCGGCTGGTGCGGCGGTGGCGAGGGTCGCGGTGAGCGCGGCGGCCGCTACCAGCCCGGCCCGCGTCAGTAGGGTTCGGATCACTTGCCGGCCGCCTCCACGGCCGCCCGGATTCCGTCCGGGCTGCGGTCGGTGACCTGCTGACCGTCGATGATCACGGTGGGTGTGCCGGTGACGTTGTTGCGGCTCGCCGTGTCGGTGACGTGTTCGGTCCAGGGCTTGAAGGTGTTGTCGCGGACGCAGGAGCCGAAGTCGTCGCGGTTCAGGCCCACGCCCGCGCCGATGTCGATCAGTTCGTCGTCGGTGAGCCCGGCGCTGCCCTCCGGCGGCTGCCGTTGGTAGAGCGCCTTGGCGTACTCGGCGAACTTCCCCTCGTCGGCCGCGCAGCCGGAGGCGGCGGAGGAGCGGGTGGAGTACTCGGTGGTGGAGAAGCGGTTGAGGTACGCCACGGGGTGGTACACGGCTCTGATCCTGCCCTCGCTGATCAGCTGGTCGACGGTGGCGCCGCTGGTGTCCTGGAACTGCTTGCAGACCGGGCAGAGGAAGTCCTCGTAGATGTCGACGGTCACCGGGCCGGAGCCGACCACCACGCCGGTGCCACCCTCGGCGGTGTTCTTCGGGGCGGTGAACTCGTCCGACTTCTGGCTGGACCAGACGCCCCAGCCGATCAGCCCGGCGATGAGCACGACGGCCACGGCGGTCACCGAGACCCAGATCGTGCGGCGGCGTCGACGTTCGCGGGCGAGTTGCTGCCGGACGACCTTGGCCGCGCCCCGCTGTCCTCTGCGACTACTCATCCTCGTCCTCCACGACGGGTTCTCCCGTCAGCCAGCCGTCCACCGAGACGGGCGTACGCGGCCAGATCAGCAGGAATCCCGCCATCACCAGGAATCCCAGGTCCCGAAGGATCTCCGGGAGGTAGCTCGGCGCCTGCCCCTCGGCGAGTTGCCCGCCGCTGCCGAAACAGCCGCAGTCGATGGCGAGCCCACGGGCCCAGGCCGACGCGATGCCCGTGATGAAGACCACCAGCAGGGCGGCGGAGATTCCCGCGGTGAGCCGGGTCGCCAGCCCCAGCAGCAGGAGCACGCCCAGAGCCAGCTCGACGAAGGGCAGCGCGGCGCCGACCACGGTCGCCACGTCGTACGGCAGGACCTGGTAGGCGTTCACCGCCCGGCCGGACGCGGCGAGGTCGTCGACCTTCGACGCGCCGGCGAGCAGCCACACGGCGGCCAGGCCGAGGCGGGCGGCCGTGCCGAGCCAGGGCCGGACGGCGGGCCAATGCACGACCCGGGTGCTCGGTGCTGTCACGGTCATTAGTCGTCCCGCCTCCACGGGAAGTTCCGCCCGGTCAACCGGGCAGGGCGTCGCCGACCGCCTCGACCAGTTCGTCACGGGCCCGGGCCACCCGGGAGCGGTTGGTGACCAGCGGCACCCGCTCCACGGCGGTGGCGTCGCGCGGGGCGGGGATCACGACAAATCAGGTTACGCGGCACGTGACGGGCGGCGGGGATGCTTGGACTCATCCATGGCCTGCACCACGCCGGGAACTTTCTCCGGGTTCCCGCCGACTACCTCGTCATGACATGCGACCACGAACGGGCGGCGCTGTCGGCACTGCCGGACGGGGTGGATCCGCAGGCGGAGCCGGCGGCGCCGGACGCGTTGGCTTCGGGGCGCGGGTGAGGCGGGGTGGCCGTCGACCGCCGCAGTCGGCAAGCATGGCCGGCATGATCTCTGCCCCTCGCCGCTGGTTCGGTCGGCTCGTCGCCGCGGCCGGACTCCTCGTCGCCGTCGTCGCCCTCCTGATCGCCCCGGCCACGCCCGCGAGCGCGCACGCGGTGCTCTCCAGCTCCAGTCCCGCCGCGTCGGCAGTGGTGCCGACCGGGCCGTCGGAGGTGGTGCTCACCTTCAGTGAGTCCGTCCAGAAGGTGCCCGACAAGATCCGTGTCATCGCGCCGGACGGCTCCCGTGCCGACCGTGGCGATCCGGACTTCCAGGGCGCGGTGGTGAAGATCCCGGTCGACCCGGCCGGCGAGCGCGGCACGTACCTCGTCAGCTACCGGGTGATCTCGGCCGACAGCCACCCGGTATCCGGCGCGTTCACCTACTCGGTCGGGGCGCCGTCGCCTCCCCCGCAGGACACCGGCGACAACAGCCGGGCGAACCCGGTCGTCGAGACCGCGGTGAAGGTCGCCAAGTTCCTCGGCTACGCGGGCCTCGTGCTGCTGATCGGGCCGGCGCTGGTGCTGGCCGCGTTGTGGCCGAGACGGCTCAGCCGGCGTGGCCCGGCCCGGCTGGCCTGGGTCGGGCTCGGCCTGGTCGCCCTCTCCACCCTCGCCGACCTGTGGTTGCAGGTGCCGTACACGGCCGGTGGCGGGCTCTTCGAGGTCAGCGGTGCGGGTCTCGGCACCGTGCTGGGCAGCACCTTCGGCGCGGTGCACCTGGTCCGGCTCGGTCTGCTGGCCGCGGCCGCCTTCCTGCTCCGGCCGCTGCTCGCGGGGCCGACCGGGCGGGCCGACGGGATCATCCTGGCGGTGCTCGGGGTGGCCGGTCTGTTGACCTGGCCGCTGGCGGGGCACCCCGCCGCGTCGCCGGCCCCGGCGGTCTCCGTGGTCGTCGACACCGTGCACCTGGGCAGCATGGCGGTCTGGCTCGGCGGCCTGCTGATGCTCGCCGTCTTCCTGCTGCGTCGCGGCGACGAGCGGGAACTCGGCGCGATCATGCCGATCTGGTCCCGCTGGGCGGCGCTGGCCGTGTCCGCGCTGCTGCTCGCCGGCGTGGTGCAGGGGCTGATCGAGGTGGCCACCCCGAGCGCCCTGGTGAACACCACCTACGGCCGGCTGCTGCTGGTCAAGATCGGGCTGTTCGCGCTGGTCATGGGGGTGGCCGCGTACTCGCGGCAGCTGGTGCGCCGGCGCGTCGCCGAGCAGCGCCCGGGGGCGGTGCGCCGGGCCGTCTGGGTGGAGCTCGCGATCACGGTGGTGGTGCTCGGCGTGACCACGGTGCTGGTGCAGACCCCGCCGGCCCGTACCGCCGCCGAAACGGCCGGTGTCGAGGCCGGCTACTTCAGCAGCACGCTCACCAGTTCCCTGCTCGACATCCAGGTCGAGCTGGATCCGGCCGCGCCGGGCAACAACAGCCTGCACCTGTACGCGTATGACAAGAACAGCCGGCCGCAACCGGTGGTGGAGTGGAAGGCGACAGCCGCCCTGCCGTCGGCCGGGATCGAACCGATCGACATCCCGCTGCTGCCGCTGAGTGACAGCCACGCCACCGGCGAGATCAACCTTCCCGCGTCCGGGGACTGGCAGTTGAAGTTGACCGCCCGTACGTCCGACATCGACCAGGCCACGGTGACCGCCACCGTGCCGATCCGTTAGAGAGGTTCCGAACCCATGACCCGTACCCGCCGTTCTCCGGGCGGCGCCGCGGCCCTGGCCGTCGGTGTCGTCGCCACCGCCGTGCTCGGCTTCGCCGCGCCCGCGTCGGCCCACGTCACGGTGAACCCGAACGAGGCGACCCAGGGCGGTTACGGCCGGATCGCGTTCCGGGTGCCGAACGAGAGCGACACCGCCTCCACGGTGAAGCTGGAGGTGGTGCTGCCAGAGAACGCGCCGGTCGGGTCGGTCTCCACGATGCCGGTGCCGGGTTGGACGGTGGCGATGGAGAAGCGGAAGCTGAACCCGCCGCTCGAGGTGCACGGCAGCCAGATCACCGAGGCGGTGTCGAAGCTGACCTGGACGGCGGGCGGCGACGCCGGGATCAAGCCGGGGCAGTTCCAGGAGTTCCCGGTCTCCCTCGGGCCGCTGCCGCAGGTCGACAAGATGGTCTTCAAGACGCTGCAGACGTACTCGGACGGGAACGTCTCGCGGTGGATCGAGGAGCCCACGGCGGGCGCGGAGGAGCCGGAGGACCCGGCGCCGGTGCTCACCCTGGCCGCCACGGCCGAGTCCCCCTCCGCGTCGTCGGCTCCGGTCGCGAACAACGCCTCGGCCGCCGGCGGTGACCCGGACGAGGCCGAGGGGAACGGTCTCGCCACCGGGCTCGGCATCGCGGGGCTGGTGGCCGGCCTCGCCGGCCTGGTGCTCGGTGGGCTCGCGTTCAGCCGCAGCCGCCGGGAGCCGGCCGCGAAGGCCTGACCCGTACTCCGTCACGCGGGCCCGCCGGATCTCCGGCGGGCCCGCGCGCTTTCCCGATCGCGTGCCGTGGATATCCCCTGTTCGGCCGGTCGACGTCGGTAAGGTCGACCGGGTGTCTGGCTACGGAGGGGGACGGAACGGATGCGGTTCGTACGCACGTTCGCCGGAATGCTGCTGCTGATCGTCGGTCTCCCGGCGCTGCTCGCCGGTGGGCTGCTCTGGCAGGTCGGCCGGCACGCCGACCCGAGCGGCGCGTTCACGGCCCGCGTCGAGACCGTGCAGACCTCCGGACATGCGGTGGTCGTGCCGGATCTGGACCGGCTGCTGCGGCAGGAGGCGCCGTTCACCCGGTTCGGGCAGGCGCGGCTACGCCTCGAGGCCAGTACGCCGGACGGTCCCGCGTTGCTCGGCCTGGCCCCGACCGACGAGGTGCGGCGCTGGCTGGAACCCGTACCGCACGCCACGGTGCGGCGCGTGGCGCTGGCCCGCGGCCCGCTGCCGGTCCGGCTCGATCCGGCCGGCGCGTCGCCGGCCACCGGCGACCCGGCGGGATCCGCGCCCGTGGGCCGTCCCGGATGGACCCGGGAGGGCATCGGCGAGCTGGAGTGGACCTCGGATGATCTGGCGGGCCGCCCGTTGAGCCTGGTGGTGATGCGCCCGGACGGCCGTGGGGACCTTGCCCTGGACCTGCGCGCCGAGCTGAACGTCGGGTGGGCGGCCCCCGCGATGTGGGGGCTCCTGGCCGGCGGCGTGCTGCTGGTGACGTTCGCCGTCCTCCTGCTCTTCCGCCCGGTGCGCCCCCGGGAGGTCGTCTTCGTGGTCGAGCCGGACCAGGTGCCGGTCCTCGCCGGTCGGCTCGGGGTCACGTCGCTCAGCGGTCTGGGCGCCCAGCCGACCGGCGGCGACGACCGGATGACCAGGGTTCAGCGGCAACTCGTGGCGGTCGGGTCCGGCGCGGCCGAGCGGTCCGCGATCGGCGCGGTGCCCGCCCGCCGCCCGGCCAGCCTCGCGGATCTCGCCGAGACCGAGCGTGCCGCGGGTGCGGACGTCGGGACCCGATCGGCGGCCGTCGGGCGTCCGCACCCGTCGACGGCGACCGCCGAGCCGACGCCGGAGGCGATGCTCACCCTCGCCTGGCCGCCCGCGCAACCGGAACCCACTGTCGGACCGGTGTCGGTGGACGGTCGGGGGCGGTCCGGGGAACCGGACGACGGCGGTCGCCGGCCCTGAGCGACGGTGTCGTTCGTGGGCCCAGGGGACCTGGCCCGCCCGGGTTCCATCAAGTCGGGGCATCCGAACGACCGGGACACCCCGACATCCAGGAGGCCGAGTCGATCAACCGGCATCGGGCGGCTCGCTCGCCGGGAGGTGCCCGCGAACGGCGAGCGGCCCTCCGCGCTGCCGACGTGGAGGGCCACTCTCACCGGGGGATCGGTGCCGCTACCCGAGTTGTCCATGAGGTAGTTGAGGTCAGATTAGCGCCGATGGCGGCTACTCGGGGCCTCTGTCCATTTGATGCAATTTCTCGGGCTCGGTGGCCGGGCGGGACGTCTCCGGTCGCGGCATGGACGGCCGGGCCGGCAGGGTGACCAGCAGCAGGAGGCTGAGCAGCACATACGTGTTGCGGACCAGGAACTGCCACGGGTTGTCGGTGTTGACCGGCGCGACGCCCCAGTCGTAGAAGGTGACCACGCCGTAGATGATCACGGCGCCGGTGGCGACGGCCAGCACCGCCAGCCTGCGGCGTCGGCCCAGGTCGTCGTCGCCGGTCGGAGCGGGGGCGGTCGGAGCGTCGACGGTCGACGGCACGGCGGCGCTCGACGGTGCGGCTGCGGTCGACGGGCGGGTGCCCAGCGCCGCGTCGGCGAACACCACCACCGCCGGGATGAACCAGTAGAGGTGGTGCGTCCAGGTGATCGGGCTGACCAGCCCGCCGACGAGCCCGGTCAGCGTCAGGCCGGCGAGGTGGTCACCCACTCGTGCGGCCCGGGCCGCACGCCACAGCCCGTACCCGGTCACCACCGCCACCAGCAGCAGCCAGATCAGCCGGTCCGGCTTGTCCGGTGCGGTGAACCGGCTGAGCAGCCCGAACAGCGACTGGTTGCCGGTGTAGTCGGTGCGCCCCACCCGGTCGGTGGCCCACAGTTCGTGCGTCCAGAACCGCCACGAGTCGTTCGGCGCGACGGCCGCCGCCAGCAGGGTCGCCGCCGCGGCGGTCGCGCTGGCCACCGCCGCCGCCCACCAGCGCCGGCAGACGAGCAGGTAGACGATGAAGATGCCGGGAAAGAGCTTGAGCGCCGTCGCCAGCCCCACACCGACGCCGGCCCACCGCCGTCCCTGGGGTACGGCGAAGAGCAGGTCGGCGAGGATCAGTACGACCAGCAACATGTTGATCTGGCCGAAGGTGATCGTCTCGCGGGTGCTCTCCACGGCCAGGACCAGCAGCACCGCCACCGTGATGACGAACACCCGGGGCAGGCCGTGCCGCGCGATCACCGGGCGGACGAGCCAGCGGGTCGTCGCCACCACGCCCAGCACGGTGAGGATCGTGAAGATCGCGATCGTGGCACCGAGCGGGATGAGCGCGAACGGCCGCAGCAGCAGCGCGCTGAACGGCGGATAGGTGAAGTAGAGCTCGCCCTGGACCCGGTCCGGCTGGGCGTAGTCGTAGAGCGGGTTCCCGGCCGCCCACCACCGCATCGCCCGCATGTAGATCTTCAGGTCGAAGAAGTCGTGCACCCGTCCGGGCAGGTAGAGCGCCGGTAGCACCGCGGCCAGGGCCACGACTGTGACGAGACGGCGGACCGTACGGCCACCGGGGTCGTCATCGGTGACGGCTGGTGGTGCGACGGATTCGGGTGGCACGGGGAAACCCTAGCGGGCTGGTCGCCGTGGAGCCCGCATCCGCGGCCCGTGGGCTGCGCGTAGTCTGTGCCGGTGGCTGATCTCCTCGTCTGGATCGACTGTGAGATGACCGGGCTGGACCTTCGCGGCGACAAGCTGATCGAGGTGGCGGCGCTGGTGACGGACCGCGATCTCAACGTCCTGGGTGACGGCGTCGACGTCGTGATCCACGCGGACGACGCGGCGCTGGACGCGATGCCGGAGATCGTCCGGACGATGCACGCCAAGTCCGGGCTGACCGAGGAGGTCCGCCGGTCGACGGTCACCATGGCCGAGGCGGAGGACATGGTGCTCGACTACGTCACGACGTACGTGAAGGACCCGCGTACCGCCCCGCTCTGCGGCAATTCGATCGCCACCGACCGCGGCTTCATCGCCCGCGACATGACCCGGCTCGACAACCACCTGCACTACCGGATGATCGACGTCTCCTCGATCAAGGAGCTCTGCCGCCGGTGGTACCCCCGGGTTTACTTCGGTCAGCCTGCCAAGGGGCTGGAGCACCGGGCGCTCGCGGACATCCGGGAGAGCATCCGGGAACTGGAGTACTACCGGCGGACGATCTTCGTCCCGCTGCCCGGCCCCGATGTGGAGAGCGCCAAGGCGGTCGCCGCGCAGCTCTGAGCTCTGCTCCGGGGCTCCGCCGGTGGTGCTCGGACGTCCGGTGCAACCCGCTGGACGGGGTCGCCGGGTGGGGGGCTATTATTGTTCCGCGCCGCCCGGAGAGTTCGACCGGGCACGGCGACATGGTGGCTGTAGCTCAGTTGGCAGAGCACCGGGTTGTGGTCCCGGTTGTCGTGGGTTCAATTCCCATCAGTCACCCCAGCAACAAGTCGGGCCCCCTCCGCGGAGGGGGCCCGACTTGTCTTACGGCAAGACCGACCCCCCGGGGCTGGAGCCGGGTGGGACGGTCGGGAGTCCTTGAACGCGAACGCCCCCTCCGTGGAGGGGGCGTTCGTCGTCTCTCGGGAACGTCAGTCGGTGGTCGGGGTGACGTCCGGGTCCGGCGTCGCGTCGGTCGACGGCTCCGTCGGCGGCTCGTACGGCAGGGCGCTGCCCTTGACGTACTCGTTCCAGCTCATGTTCCAGTCGGTCCAGCCGTTGCCGTTCTGGAGCTTGCGCTCGGTGCCCTTCACCGTGATCGGGTCGCCGATGCGGGTGTTCGCGTAGAGCCACGCGCCGTCGGCCATCGACACGTTCACGCAGCCGTGGGACACGTTCACGCTGCCCTGCTGCCCCTCCGACCAGGGGGCGGCGTGGATGAACTCGCCACCCCAGGTGAGCCGCTGGGCATAGTCGATCTTGGTGCGGTAGCCCTCCTCGGGGCCCAGCTCCTCGAACGTGTCGAAGACCGTCTTGCGCAGCTTCTCGATGACCACCATCGTGCCGCTCGACGACGGGGTGCTCTTCTTGCCGAGGCTGACCAGGATCGTCTTGATCGCCTTACCGTTCTTGGTGACGGTCATCTTCTTGGTCTTGTTGTCCACCGTCATGATCAGCGAGGGGCCGATGTTGATGTCGACGGTCAGGTCGGCGCGCCCGTACCAGCCGCTGCCCATCGGCAGGCCACCGGCCTGGACCCGGTACGAGACCTTGCTGTTGGGCTTCCAGAACTGCTTCGGCCGGTAGCGGATCTCGGTGGGGCTCACCCAGTGCCAGATGCCTTCCTGCGCCGGTACCGAGGTCACCGTCATCCGGCGCTGCACGTCGTCGCGGTAGCTCTCGGGGACCGCCCGGCTGAACTTGACGATCAGCGGCATGCCGACGCCGACCGTCTGGCCGTCGCCGAGGAAACTGCTCACCCGGATCTGCTTGCTGGGCTGGGCCATGGTGGTGAAGGTGCTGGTCGCCGTGGCGGGCCGGCCGTCGTCACCGGTCGCGGTCACGGTCGCGGTGTAGGTCTCGCCGTACTTCAGCGCGCCGGACGGGAGCCAGGACTTGCCGTCCGCGGCGAGCTTGCCCTTGACCGTCTTGCCGGCGGAGTCCTTGAGCTCGACCGCCGTCTCCTCCGCCTCGGTGGTGCTGAAGGCGATGGCCGTGGAGGCCGGTACGTCCTTGGCGTCGGCCTTGGGCTCGCTGATGGTGGCGGCCGCCTTCGGCGCGGGGGTCTCCGTGCCGCCCTGCCACGACGATGGTTTCCCGTCGCCGCCGCTGGTGCAGGCAGAGGTCAGCGCCAGCGTGGCGGCGATCAGCCCTGCGGCGAGAGCACGGCGTCGCCCGACTGGCCGGCCGCCGCGACCTTGGTTCAGCTGGTCCTGGTCAGCTCGCATGATTCCCTCACAGTCGTGATCCCCGCACAACCCATCGTCTCTTACAGACGCGTCAGAACGGGTACCCGTTGCAGGGGGTGAAACGAAACACCCCGAGAACTTATGCCCGGGTTGTTGCTAGAATTCGCGGTTCGCGAGCGGGGTTCGGTTCTCCGAGGCTCGGTCCCGCCCATCGATCCAACAGCGTACGCGCACCGCCGCGCCGGCTCGACATCGCGAGCCGGCGCACGTGATGTCAGAGCGCTGGGCCGGCCCCACCCGCGGGCACCGGCAGGGCGCTGCCCTTGATGAACTGCGACCAGCTCAGACTCCAGGCGGTCCAGCCGTTACCGGCGGCCAGCTTGCGCTCGGTGCCCTTGACGGTGATCGGGTCGCCGATCCTCGTCTTCTCGAAGAGCCAGCGAGCGTTGGCGGTGGAGACGTTCACGCAGCCGTGCGACACGTTGCGCCGGCCCTGATCGGCCACCGACCACGGTGCGGCGTGGATGTACTCACCGCCCCAGGTCAACCGCTGGGCGTACTCGATGTCGGTGACGTAGCGGTTGGCGGGATCGGGGTCGTCCATGGTGTCGAAGACGGTCTTCTCCTTCTTCTCCATCACGACCATCGTGCCGCTGGAGGAGGGGGTGCTCGTCTTGCCCAGGCTCACCGGCATGGTCCGGCTCACCTTGCCGTCCTCGTAGACCGTCATCTTCTTGGTGGCGTTGTCCACCTTCATCACGAAGGAGCGGCCGATCTTGGCGGTGGCCTTCCGGTCCACGTCGCCGTAGCGGCCGTTGCTCAACGGGATGCCGGCCAACGCGATCCGGACGTCGAGCGTCGTGCCCGGCTTCCAGTACTCCGGTGCGCGGTAGTAGGCCTGGCTGCCGTTGTCCACCCAGTGCCAGGCCCCCGGCTGCGGCGGGTCGGTGCGGACGAACATCCGCTTCTGCACGGCCGCCCGGTCCTTCTTCGGGATCCCCGGATGGAACTCCGCCACCACCGGCATGGCCACGCCGTACGTCTTGTCGTCGAAGAGGTACAGCCCGGAGCCGATGGTCGACTTCGGCTTCTTCATCGTGGTGAAGGTGCTGGTCCCCTGATGCGTGGCCCCGTCGGAGCCGGCGGCGGTGACGCTCGCCGTGTAGCTGGTTCCGTACTTCAGCGGCGCGTTCGGGACCCACGCCGAGCCGTCGGTGCGCAACTTGCCCGAGACCCGATCGCCGGCCGCGTTGGTCAGCGTGACCTCCTTGATCTTGGCGCCGTCCGGCAGGTCCGCGCTGATCTCGGTGCTGACCGGCTTGTTCTTCGTCCCGTTCCCCGGGCTGACCGGCAGCGGCGGCCCGGCAGGAGCGGCCGGCGTCGATGAGTTGCCGATCGCGGCACCGGGGCCGGTGCCCGGTGCCGATCCACCGACGAATGACGGTTTCTGCTGCTCATCGCCGCAAGCCGTCAGTGCCAGCGAAGCCGCCAGAGCCAGGGCGCCCACCAACGCCCCGGCCCGCGTGAACCTGACCATCCCCACCTCTGTTCTCGCGTGCCTGGCGGACATGGTGCCGCATCTCGCGCCGCAAGCAGGTCCCCTGCAGGATCAAGTTGGGGTCTTCGATGCTTTTGCCCGTTAAGCTCGCCCGAAGGGGGGAGCCGGGTATCGGATTGGAACCCCGCTCAGAGCCCGTGCTAATGTTCTGTCCGTTGCCAGCGAGCGCCGCTAGCTCAACTGGCAGAGCAGCGGACTCTTAATCCGCGGGTTCGGGGTTCGAGTCCCTGGCGGCGCACCAGCAATAAGGCTCTGGCCTGATGTCCTGCATCGGGTCGGAGCCTTTTCGTATTCAGCTGGAGCGCGGGGCCCTCGGGACGCCGAGCAGAATCAGGCGATGCGAGCCGCCTACATCGAGCGTCCCGGACCGGCCGCCGACATCCGGTTCGGCGACCTGCCGGCACCCCGCCCGGGTCCGACCGACGTCCTCGTCGACGTGATCGCCACCACCGTCAACCCGGTCGACACCTTCGTACGCTCCGGGGCATTTCCCACGCCGCTGCCGCTGCCCTTCGTGGTCGGCCGCGACCTCGTCGGCCGAGTGGCCGAGGTGGGACCGGGCGCCGCCGGCTTCCGCGCCGGAGACCTGGTCTGGTGCAACAGCGTGGGGTACGACGGGAGGCAGGGCAGCGCCGCCGAGCAGGCCGTGGTGCCGGTCGACCGGCTGTTCCGGTTGCCTGCCGGTGTCGACCCGGCCACCGCGGTGACCATGCTCCACCCGGCGGCCACGGCGTACCTGGCATTGTTCGTCCACGGCCGGCTCCGGCCCGGGGAGACCGCCGTCGTGGCAGGTGGTGCCGGCAACGTCGGCTCGGCACTGGTCGCGCTCGCCAGCACGTCCGGTGCTCGCGTCGTGGCGACCGCCGCCGCTGCCGACCTCGAATACTGCCGCCGCAACGGCGCCGTCGAGGCGCTCGACTACCGTGCTCCCGACCTCGTCCACCGGCTGCGAACGGTCTGTCCCGACGGCGTCGACGTGTACCTGGACACGGCCGGACGCAACGAGCTGGAACCGGTCATCGACCTGCTCGCCCTGCGCGGACGGATCGTGCTGCTCGCCGGGGCCGCGTCGCGGCCGGTGCTGCCGGTCGGCGCGCTCTACCAGAACGACCGCGCCGTCGTCGGCTTCGTCATCTCCCACGCCACCGTCGCGGAGCTGACCGAGGCCGCCGGGATGGTGAACCGGATGCTCGCCGCCGGGCGGCTGGCCCCACGCGAGACCGTGCCGCTGCCGTTGTCGGCCGTGGCCGACGCGCACCGCATGCTGGAAGAGGGTGAGCTGCGCGGCCGGCGGGTGGTGATCCACCCGTAGCCGGGCCCTCCCGCTCGGCCGCGCCGGCGGCCCTGTTAATGTCTCTCCCCGTTGTCAGCGAGCGCCGCTAGCTCAACTGGCAGAGCAGCGGACTCTTAATCCGCGGGTTCGGGGTTCGAGTCCCTGGCGGCGCACGGTGATCAGGCCCTGGCCTGGCGTTTCACGCCGGGCCGGGGCCTTTTCTGTAACCTGGCCATTGACCGGCTGCTCGCGGGGTGCTCGGGAGCGGTTGGACGGTTCCGGCAAGCGTGGACGTGGGGCCGTGATCGTGGACACAAGCCACCGAGTCAGTGTGGTGGTGCTTCACGGGTAGCCGGGTGCGGGCCGAGACGTGGCTCCGTCGGCGGGGTTCCCCACGGCCGAGCTTGGCGCTGGCTCCTTCTCTGGGTGCGGCGTCGTGTGGATGCTGCGGGAAGATCCCTGCTGTGGATGTTCCCGAGCTTCTTCGTCGCGCTGCCCACCACCTGCCCGTGGCCGCGACGGGTGAAGCCGGCACGACGGTGGCTGACGCGCACGAGTATCTCGACCACGACGAGTGGGAGGTCGCGCTGGACGTCCTCGTGGAACTCGGCGATGCGTGCCGCACCGGGACCGCCTTCTGGGATCTCCTTGCCGAGGCCGCCAGGATGATGTGGCTGTCCCGGACCGAGCGGTGGTGTCACTGGCGGCGGGCCGAGGTCGTGCATGGCGTGATTCGCGTGGACCTTCAGCTCGTGGATCCCGGGGTCGCCGGTGGTAGGCGGACACCGATACCCGGTGACGGACACCTCCGTCCGCTGTGGGACATCGGCGATGTGACGGCGGCGGGCAATCCGGATCTGCTTGTCGCGCGACTTTGGGTCGAGTCACAGCCGGATCTTCAGCCTGGCGGAAGAGCGGTGGCCCGCCTGGCCCCGCTGAGCCCGCAGCGGTGGCGACGCTTGGTGGCCGGAGACGCCATCACGATGCATGAACAGCGGCCAGTGGCCGGGATCGCGACCGTTGTCGAGTCGGTGTCTCCGGCTAGCGATGATCGAAAAGAATGTGACGGAGGCTGCCCGGGCAGA
The DNA here is from genome assembly GCF_900156065.1 of Micromonospora avicenniae. Classification (GTDB taxonomy): domain Bacteria; phylum Actinomycetota; class Actinomycetes; order Mycobacteriales; family Micromonosporaceae; genus Micromonospora; species Micromonospora avicenniae. The sequence continues at coordinate 100,136 of NZ_FTNF01000006.1, forward strand.
CCAACCCCCGGCGACTCGCCGACCTCGGGGTCTGATTCTCCGCGCTGAATGTAAGGGGGACGGGCTCAGCCCGGATCGGCGCTGCTGGCAGGCACGCCGCTGGCCATCCCGGTCACTGCGTCTAATGCCGCCGTCCAAGGGAACGCTTTCTGGCGACTGCCGCCGCTGCCGGCCGGGTGAGGCTCCCACCCGTCGTCGGTCCCGAGGAAGACCCTTACGCGCTCGTCGCGGAGGTTCGCCACCGCGCGTTGAAAGGGCGCGCGGGCAGCCAAGGCGGCGTTCACGAACGGGACGACCACTGTCGGCACCTGCCGGCCGATCAGCTCGGCAACTGTCGTCAGGGCATAGTTGTCGGCGATACCGAGGGCGATCTTGTTGACAGAGTTGTAGGTAGCGGGGGCGATGATGAGCGCGTCCACGACGGGGAGCGAGCGGTGGGTCCGACCAGCCGACTGGTAATTGGACCGGACCGGGTGCCCGGTCAGCCGCTCAATCGCTTCCGCGTCGATGAAGTCGAGCGCGCTGGGGGTAGCGGTGACGGCCGTTGTCCACGACTGTTGGATCGCAGTGGTGACCAGTCGGGTCACGTCTGCGGCGGGCCCGGCAGCGCAGGCGACGATCTGCAGGTGACCGCGAGTCATACGCGGATTCCGGCTTCCCGGGCGAAGTCGATAACGGCGTTACGAACGTGCCCGCGGGTGAGGACTGCGAGGTCGCGACCGATGCTCTGTACCACTGGCCGGCACCGGATCTCCTCTGGTGCGACCTGATAGGCGCTGCGCAGCGCGTTCAGACCGTGCTCGTACCGGCCCCACCGGGTGTAGGCACGGGCCACGTCGACGAAGAGTGCAGCTTTGCGTTCGGCGAGGTCGATTTTGTCCAGCGGCACCTGGCGGGCGAGAGTAATGGCGGTGCCGGCGTCTCCGATGGTCAGCGCGATGTTGACTCGGTGCAGCAGGACGTTGGTGGCGCCGAATCCGGTCCACCGGTCGTTGCCGTCGTAGCCGAGTCGTCCGGCGGCGTGGGAGGCCTCACCGAGCATGGCCTCTGCCACGTCGCGGTTGTCGTCGCGGGCGGCGGCGATGGCACCGCGCAGCAGCAGGGCGCCGTAGACGGCGACCGCGTCTGTCGAGGCGAGTCCGGTGCCGCGTCGGAGGTTCTCGGCCGCGACTTCAGCGAGCTGCTGCGCCTGATTGCTGTGGCCGTTGCTCATGAGAGCGTGGGTCATGATCCGGGCGCTCGTGGCCACCGCTACCGGGTCCTGACTGAGCAGGGCTGCGCGGCTGCTGCGTTCGGCGGCGACCAGGGCCATGCCCTTGTCACCGACTTTGAGTAACACGCTGCCGACGACGTGGTAGAGGTCGCTAATCAGGGCTTCTGCCTGCGCTCGCTGCTCGCCTTGAGAGCCCGCGCGGGTTGGCTCCAGGGCGGGCAGCATGGCCACGAGGCTGGCGAGAGCTTGCTCGTACCGGCAGGCCTGGTAGTCGATCTTGACTGCGGCGACATTTCGAGCGAACTGCCGAAGTGGTAGGGCGATTGACTCGGTGCTGCAAGGGGTCGGTGCGACCAGTGCGTTCAGCAGCGCTGCAACCCTCGGCAGGGTCATACCGCTGATCGTCACACCTGTTAGGAGATCTCTGCGCCGCACGTCGCCGTCCGAGTCGAGGTCGTGGAAGCTGCCTTCGCCAGTATGGGTGTAGGTAGCCGGATCGGTCGGCGCTGTGGGATTCGCAAGTGCACCGTTGGTACCTGAATCGAGCAGCGCGTCGAAGCGTTCACGAACTTCAGGGGTCGCCCTCGCCAGCACGGTGTCCAGGGCCGCCTGCATATCGGCACGCAGATGGATCTTCTCGCCCTGGCTGCTCCACTTGGCCACCGTCCGGCGGGCCGCGCCCAAGTGCTCGGCGAAGCCGGTAACGCTCATCCGCAACGATTGACGCAGGGCGTTCGCTTCCCGGCCGGTCCAGGTCGTCACCGCTGCCATGGCACGTCCTCTCGCTGCGGACAGTCGTCAGCCGCACGATCGTAGCTGCACTCGGCGTGCTCGCAGGTGCACCGTGAGTGCACCGCCGGGACATCCCCATCGCAGCGTTGACCGAGCGAACCTGATCGTGCTGGTGCACCGCTCTCCTGAGTAGGCGGCCGGCACGCAATCGCAGCCTCACGCCAGGGAGCTCGAGATGAACGACGGGACCGCCGTTGGGCAAGAGTCATGCCCAACGCCAAAGCCGGCGCCATCGGATGACGCCCCCTTACGCGTGCGGCTAAAGCCTCGCCTGCGTACTGCCATGAGGGCTGCGTGGGTGGGTGATCGGCGGGCTGCTCCCAGCCGCCGTGATGCGGCGGTGGGCTCACCTTTCCCCCGGCGAGCCCACCGCTCATCGTCTCGGACGGGGGGTACGGCATGACGCTGTACGTCTCGCGTAACGCGACGGCCAGCCAGCTCCGGCGCCCCGAGCCCGGGTGGACGGCCTCGTCGGGGCAGGTGTGGCCCGCCGATCCGCCGCTGCTCACCTTCGTGTGGCATCGGCTGTTCAAGCAGCGGGCTCGCGAGGGTGGTCGCTGGTGACCGGGCAGCAGCGCCGTCTCGCGGCGAACCGGTTCGCGCCAGCCGAGGTGGAACATCTGCCGATGCGCCCGCTGTGGCTGTGTCGGCGCTGCGGGCAGCCGTGGCCCTGCGGCGCGGCGAAGCTCGCGCTCCTGGCCGAGTACCGCGATGTGCCGGTGAGCCTGTTCCTCGACCTGGCCGGCTGCCTGCACGACGCGATCGACGACCTGCACCGGCTCAACCCGAGCGTCACGGGCAGCGCGGCAGACATGTTCGACCGGTTCCTCGGCTGGCCTGCCCGCCACACCCACGCCTACCGCATCAGTGCCACCACGGCCGTCAGCATCGAGGAGGCCTCCTCGTGAGCGGCATCGGCGTCATCAACGCCACCGGCCAGCCGGCGATCGCCGGCAGCTTCCACACCTTGGTCGTGCAGCCGACCAACTTCTGCAACCTCGACTGCACCTACTGCTACCTGCCCGACCGCAGATCCCGCCGCCTGATGAAGGATGTGGTCGCGCAGGCGTGCGCCGAGTCGATCGCCCAGCAGAAATCCGCGGGTTCGGGGTTCGAGTCCCTGGCGGCGCACCAACGTCAAGAGCTCTGGCTCGGTGGTTCCCCACCTCGCCAGAGCTCTTTCTGTTGGCGGACACGACCAGCGGCTGGTTGAGCGTCGCCGCGCCCGGACTGCGGCGCGGTTCTGTCCCAGTACAGGCTCAGGACTCGCGGTTGAAGAGTCGTTTCGACCAGAGGTATCCGGCCAGTGCGATGACGGCGCACCAGGTGAGTGCGATCCAGGCGTTGTTTCCGATCGGGTCGTCCATCAGCAGGCCACGCAGGGTTTCGATGATCGGCGTGAACGGCTGGTACTCGGCGAACCAGCGCAGGCCGGCCGGCATCGAGTCGGTGGGGACGAACCCGCTGCCGAGGAAGGGCAGCAGCAGGAGCGGCGCGGGCAGGTTGCTCGCGGTCTCGACGCTCTTGCTCACCTGGCCGAGCGCGACCGACAACCAGACGAGGGCGAAGGTCACCGCGACCAGGAAACCGGCGGTGGCCAGCCACGCGCCCGGCCCGGCGGTGGGCCGGAAGCCGACCAGCAGCGCCACGCCGATCACGATCGCCAGGCTGATCACCGTTTGGATCATGCTGCCCAGGACATGTCCGGTCAGCACCGATACGCGGGCGATGTGCATGGTGCGGAACCGGGTGATGATGCCTTCGGTCATGTCCATGGCGATCGAGATCGCGGTCCCCTGGACCGTGGCGGCCACGGTCATCAGGATGATCGCCGGTGCCACGTAGTTGGCGTACGCGGCACGCCCGCCGGCCGCGCCGCCGGGCACCGCACCGCCGAGCCCGGCGCCCAGCGTGCCACCGAGCACGTAGACGAAGAGCAGCAGGAAGACGACGGGCATCCCGACGAGCATCAGGGTCATCGACGGGTACCGCAGCATGCGCTTGAGGTTGCGGCGCAGCATCGTCGCCGAATCGCGTAGTGGGTGGAAACGCAGGCTTGCCGGAGCCGGGCCGGTGAGGACGGTGGTGCTCATCGGGTGGTCACCTTCTCGTTGGCGGAGTCGCCGGTGAGGGCGAGGAAGACGTCGTCGAGGTCGGGGGTGTGCACGGACAGTTCGTCGACCTCGATGGCCCGGTCGTCGAGCCGGTCGATCAGGGTCTTGAGTGAGCGCAGGCTGCCGTCGCTCGGCACCCGCAGGGCGAGGGCGTCGTTGTCGCGTGCAACCTCACCCAGCACGCCCATGGCCGCGTCGAGGCCCTGCGGGTCGGCGAACCGCAGGCGAACGTGCCCACCGGGGATGCGGCGCTTCAGCTCCTCCGCGGTTCCCTCGGCGACCACCCGGCCGCGGTCGAGGACCGCGATCCGGTCCGCCAGTTCGTCGGCCTCATCCAGGTACTGGGTGGTCAGGAAGATGGTGACGCCGCCGGCCACCAGGTCCCGGACGATCTGCCACATGTCCCGGCGGCTGCGCGGGTCTAGTCCGGTGGTCGGCTCGTCGAGGAAGATCACCTGCGGGTTGCCGACCAGCGTCATCGCCAGGTCGAGCCGCCGCAGCATGCCTCCGGAGTAGGCCGATGCCGGCTTCCTGGCGGCCTCGGTCAGGCCGAACTGGTCGAGGAGCCGGGCGACGCGCCGCCGGCCTTCGCTCCGGGCGAGGTGGTGCAGATCCGCCATCAGCCGCAGGTTCTCCTCACCGGTGAGCAGCTTGTCCACTGCGGAGAACTGACCGGTGACGCCGATCGCCGCACGTACCGCGTCCGGGTCGCGGGCGAGGTCGTACCCGGCGACCCGGGCGTCACCGGCATCGGCTCTGAGCAGGGTGGACAAGATCTTGACGGTGGTGGTCTTCCCGGCGCCGTTCGCGCCCAGCAGCGAGAAGACCGTGCCCCGTGGCACATCCAGATCGAGACCGTCGAGCACGACATGGTCGCCGAACGATTTCCGTAGCCCGGCGACGGCGATCGCCGACCGGGGTTGCGTGGTGGTCATGGTTGCCTGCCTCCGGGGCCGTGGATGGGTCAGGAACGGTGGATGGTGATGTCGCCGTAGGAGGTGCGGCCGCGCACCTCGACGGTCTCGTCGGTCTGGCCGGGTCGGTCGGTGCTGTCCAGCTCGTTACGCATCTGACCGAATGCGGTGTCGACCTCCAGCCAGGCGGCGGTGCCTTCGGCGATGCCGACGTCCAGGTCACCCATGGCGGTGCCGAGGACGATCGAGCCGCGGACCACCTCACCGAGCCGGATGCTGCCGTTGGAGGTCTTCGCGTCGACGCCGGCGCCGGCCCGTTCGACGTGGATGTTGCCGTTGGCCGCACGCACCCGCAGGTCGCCGGTGATCGTGTCGATCGTGGTGTCGCCGTTGGAGTTCTTGACCGTCGCGGTGCCCTCGACCTCGCCGATCTGGACCTTGCCGGAGCCGGTGGAGATCTCGGCGTTGCCCGCGACCGCCTCGGCGGTGACGTGACCGGCCGACGTGCTCAGGCGCAGCGGGCCGGTCCGCTCGAGCTGGACGTTGCCGGCGGAGGTCTTGAATCGGCACTGCCCGAGCCGGCCGGCGCAGCGGTAGTCGCCGACCTGCATCTCGGCCGACACCTGGGAGCCGTTGGGCAGTTCGACGGACACGTCCACCGATCGGGTCTTGCGGGAGAAGTCGAAGGCGCGCACCTTCGGACCGATGATCCGCAGCGTGCCGTTGCTGTAGTCGACCCGGACCTGCTGGGCGGCCTTCACGTCGGACTCGTCGGCTTCGTCGCTGGGACGTACCTCGACGACGGTGTCGCTGCGGTCGCTCGCGGCGATCCGCACCTGGCCGACGCCGAGCTCGAGGGTGACGGAGATCGGTTCGGGGGTCTGGTAGCTGGGCATGGTTGTCTCCGCATCACAGGTGGTTGGTCGTCCCCGGGGCGGGGACGTGGGGTGAGAAGAGCGCGCGGTGCGGCTAGCGGACCCAGCCGGTGAAGCGCTGCTGGGCCCGCTTCGCGCTGCCGCCCGGCTCGGGACGCTGATCGCGGTCGGAGCGCTGCAACCCGGCCGCGGCCGCCCGGACCAGCCAGGCGTTGACCGAGCGCCCCTCCTTGGCCGCGGCCTCCTCGATCGCGGCCTTGAGCTGCTCGGGCAGCCGTACGTTGATCCGGGCGCTGGGGCCGTCCTCGGCGATGAGCAGATCGCTGTCCGGCGTGCCGCCGGCCGTCGCCTTCGTGTCCTGCGGCGCGTGGCCGAGCGGCTCCGCGGGTGGCAGGGTCACGACGAAGTTCGGGTCACGCCCGCGCAGGCGCAGCTCCACCGAACCCGGAGCCAGGTCCCGGGTGATCTCGTCGGCGGCGGCCGACAGCGCGTCCAGCAGCGTCATCCGGATCGCCGACTCGAGCGCCCCGGTCAGGCGCTCGACCAGCACGCGCCCCTCCTCACCGCCGGCTTCGGCGAGCGTGGCCATCTCACGCCCGAGGTTGCTCACGTACGAGGTCAAATCCATGGTGCCAATATGGCACACGAATGGCATCACATGCAAGCCATCTTGGCTCAGTTAGGCGTCACGGCTGGCTCCAGCTGGCGCGCCGATTGGAAAAACGCAGGTCAAGGCGGTACGGCTACCCGGCCGCCGGCAACCCCGAGATGGCCCGGCTGACCGAACGCCGATGATCGGGACGTGTGCCGCGCCTCCCGTCAGGTAGACACGGGGGTGTGCTGCGGTTCCCAGGTGATCAGAAGCGACTCGATGCGCTCGCGGCGGCCGAGCTGACGTACGCCGATCCCGGGGCCACGCGCGGCGGGCTGCCGCCGGGCTACCGCCATGCGCGACGTGACGCGGCACTGGGGTTCGGCCGCGCCGTCTTCGAACGGGCCGTCGACGGGCTGCTGACCTGGGAGATGCACCGCCGCGCGGGCATGGCGGTGACGGCGTCGGAGCCGAACGCCGTACCGGGGGCGATCGTGGTGTTGCGGTTGGGGATCCCCCCGCTCGGTTTCCTCATCCCGTGCCGCGTGGTGTACCGGGTCGAGGAACCGGACCGGCGGGGCTTCGCCTACGGGACGCTGCCTGGTCACCCCGTGCGGGGCGAAGAGTTGTTCGTCGTGCGGCTCCAACCGGACGGCGAGGTCCGCTTCGGCATCGCGGCGTTCTCCCGTCCCGCGTCACTGGCGGCCCGGCTCGGTGGCCCGGCAGGCCGCAAGGTGCAGGCCGTCTTCACCGACCGCTACGTGCGAGCGATGCAGCGGATCGCCGAGGGATCCGCCGTGACGACTCGGGCTCCTTGAAGTCGGGCTGTCCCCAGCGTTCAGGACGGGCCGACTCCAAGAAAGCCGAGTTGATCAGCACGGTCGCCGGTCGCCCAGCAACGTCCGGAGGTTGTGTCGAAGTCGTCACCGGTGAACGCGGCAGCGTGCAAGATCGTGAGGAGGGTTGTGGGCACGGGAACAGCGGGGAGCGAGATGTTTACTGGTCGTGCGTGGCGCGTGGCGAGGTTCGGCGCCCCGGAGAAGGCGATCGAACTTCAGGAACTGACCTGGCCCGAGCCGTCCCCGGGACAGGTGCTCATCCGGGTGCGAACCGCGGGTGCCGGGTATCCCGACGCGATGATGACGGCGGGAGAGTTTCCCCTGCTCGGCGACCCTCCGTTCGGGCTCGGCGAGGAGGCGGCCGGCGAGGTCGTCGCCGTACCGGCAGGCTCTCGGTTCACGGTGGGTGACCAGGTAATGGGTATCACCGAATTCCTCAACGGCTGGGGAGGGTACGCCGACTACGCCTACCTGAGAGAGGTATCGACCGTCCGGATCCCCGCAGGGATGACCGACGAGCAGGCCGGCGGGTTCCCGATCGGGTTTCGGACGGCGTACGCGGCTCTGGTCGAGCGCGCCCCGGTCGAGGCAGGGCAGACACTGCTGATCCTGGGCGCGGCCGGCAGCAGCGGCGCCACCGCCATTCAGCTGGGCAAGGCACTGGGCGCGACCGTGATCGCGGTGGCCGGCAGCGCCGAGAAGCTGGAGTTCTGCGTCCGGTACGGCGCGGACCACGGGGTGAACTACCGCACGCAGGACCTCACCGCTCGAATGGCCGAGATCACGAACGGACGAGGGGTGGACGTCATCTACGACCCGGTGGGTGGCGAGACCGCGGCCACGGCCATGCGGAGTCTCGTCCGCAACGGCCGGATCGCCGTCGTCGGCCTGGCCAGCGGCGCACCCGTGGCGCTGGATCCGATGCAGCTGATGCTGCGTAACCAGACAGTGGTCGGCGTGCTGTCCATGCCCCAGGAGGATCCGCAGGCGGAGGCCGCCATCTGGCAGCGCCTCGCCGACCTGGCCGAGCGGGGCGCCATCACCACGCCGGTGGGCACGGTTTACGGCTTCGACGAGATACCTCGGATGGTCGCGAACCAGACCGCGCCGGGGGCGGGCAAGTCCGTGGTCCGGGTCGCGGCGGCCTAGGCATCGCACCTAGGCGAGGCGGCGCACCTCGGCGGCCCGGCCGGAGTACCCGGCCCAGCCCTGCGCGGCCAACGCCTCCGCGCCGCCGGAGGCGAACGACAACCAGGCCGATCGGATCTCGGCGCCCCGGTCGGCCACCTCGGCCCAGCTCAGTCCGGCGAGCATCGGCGCGTTCGCCCACGCGGCCTCGTCGCCGAAGAGCAGGGGGAGATCGCTGCAGTGGCAGGCCCGGTACGGCGAGGTCGAGGCCGGCTCGTCGATGCGGTACGCGAAGACCCGGGCGCCCGCCCGGGCCAGCTGCCGGCCGAGCCGAAGGGTGGGCCGGGCGAAGACCGCCCGGGTGGCCAGGTCGATGACCGCGTTCTCGACGGCGCGTCCCAGCACGGGGACGCGCCGGGAGATCGGCCCGTCGGCCAGGAAATAGGCGATCTCCCGGCGGGTGCTGCCGAGCACCACCTCCAGGTCCTCCGCGCCCTCCGCGGTGGCGGCCCGCCAGCCCCGTACGTCCGGCAGCGGATCCGTGCCGGCGACCGGCCCGTACACCGGGGCCATGCCGAACCCGGTGCGTGCCGCCAGGTCACGTTCGGTCAGCTGCTGCGCGGCGATCACCTCCGCCGTCGACGCCTCCCACGGATCCCGTCCCAACCGGGTCAGGAAGCGCTCGGCCACCCGCCCGGCCAGGGCGGGGCTGCCCAGACCCAGACCGAGCGGCGGGCTCTGCAGCACGGCACGGCGGAACAGCGGGCGCGCCTGCGCCACACCCAGCAGGCAGGCCACCGCGTGCGCGCCCGACGACTGGCCCAGCACTGTGACGTTCTCCGGGTCGCCGCCCAGATCCGCGGCGTTGTCCCGTACCCAGCGCAGCGCCTCGATCTGGTCGAGGAGGCCGAGGTTGCCGGGGGAGACGCCGGGTGACCGCAGGTAGCCGAGCGCCCCGAGTCGATAGTTGACGCTCACCACCACCACGTCGCCCTCGCGGGCGAGCCGGTCGGTCCGGTAGCGGTCCCAGGAACCGGAGCCGGAACGGTACGAGCCGCCGTGCAACCAGACCAGCACCGGCCGCCGCGCCCGGTCGGCCGCCGGGGTCACGATCGTCAGATTCAGGCAGTCCTCCGACTGGAGGCCCAGCTCGGACATGCCGGCGGGCCCCACGGATCGGGCCGGTGGCTGCGGGCTGACCCCGCCGTGCTTCCGCGCGTCGCGTACCCCGGACCAGGGTTTCTCGGGCACCGGCGGGGCGAACCGCTCCGCGGTCGCGTACCGGACGCCGCGCAGGACCGTCAGTCCGCTCTCGCGTGCGCCGCGCAGCGTGCCGCCGCGCACGTCGACCAGTACTTCCTCCGCCGTGGGTGGGGCGTCGGGCCGAACGGAATCGACGCCGGCACCATCCTGCACGAACGCCTCGGACGTCACCGTGATCCCGCCTCTCTCGCAGCGCTGCGGGCCGGACGGCGACGACCCACCGGGAAGAACGCGCAACGGTAGCCCCGCGGGTCAGGCAGGCGACGAGGGCGTACGTCTCCGGGAGACGTACGCCATCGGACCGGCGTGGGTCAGGCAGGCGTCTTCTTGGTGGCTTTTCGCAGCCCGAGCAGGGCGATCGCGGCCAGCACGATGATGGCGACGGCGTACTCGTCGGTCGTCATCGGCAGGCCACCGCCGTAGACGACGAGGAAGCCCGCGATGACGGCGGGCACGCCGAGGCCGACGTAGCTGACGATGTAGAGCAGGGACAGGACGCTGGCGCGTTCGTGCGCCTCGGCCAGCGGCATGACCGTCTTGAAGCTGCCCTGGATACCGTTGCCGAAGCCGACGCCGCCCAGTGCCGCGCCGACGAAGAAGCCGACGACGAAGTCCGTCAGGACCGACACCAACGTGACGACCATGCCGAGGATGAGGGCGGTGATGCCGGTGAGCATGGTGGTTCGCGCGGACGCGTTGCGCAGCAGCAGGACGGCGATGGACGAGAGGCTGGCGAAGACGAAGAGGACCGCTCCACCGGCCACGATCGAGGTTGGCCCGAGGGCGCGCACGAGCGCGGGGCTGAGGGCGCCGTAGAAGCCGGCCAGCGCCCAGACGGCGAAGAGCACCGGGGCCACCACGAGCACCGGCCCGCGTACGCTGCGGGGCAGCTTGATCTCGGGCCGTAGGCTGCGCAGCGCGCCCGCCATCGGCGTGACGGTCTCCGGCATCAGCACGATCCCGATGCCCTGGATCAGCAGGATCACGAGCAGGACGATGTACACGAGTCGGGTGGGCGCGGGCAGGAACTGGATGAACAACGCCGACAGCAGCGCGCCGGTGCCGGTGCCGATGCCCGGTGAGAACGAGTTCGCGAGCGTGCCGCGGGCGCGGTCGATGTCGAGCATGGCGGCGCCCACGGCACCGGTGACGGCGCCTGTCGCGAGCCCCTGCACGATGCGGGCGGCCAGCAGCGTGGGTACGCCGTTCGCGAAGACGAAGATGATCAGCGCGATCACCTCGACCATGATCGCGACGAGCAGCACCGGTCGCCGTCCGACATGGTCCGACAGCTTGCCGAACGTGAGCAGGGATCCCAGCACCGCGACGGCGTAGACGGCGAAGATCGTCGTGGTCGTGATCTGCGAGAAGTGCCAGTGCGCCTGGTAGATGCCGTAGAGCGGGGTCGGGGCGGACGAGGCGGCCAGGAACGACACGAGGATCGAGGCGAGCAGGACCAGGGAGGCGTTCGGTGCGAGACGAGCCCGCCCGGCGATGCTCATGCTCGCTCCTCGAATGAACTGCGGGCTGCCCGCCCGACCGGCCCGGATCTCGGGGTACGCAGGGACGGCGGATACCCGCTGCGCCCAGTCGTACGCCGACGAGCCCTACGAGGTGCGGTCGATCAGAAGAGGGTCGCCGGCCCGACCGGAATCGGCGTGGGCAGCGGCGAGAGCCCGGGCACCCGGGTCCGTACCTCGTCATGGAACCGCCGCGCGAGCAGCGGCGCGTCGGCGTTGTCCGGGGTGTGGACGAAGAAGGTGGGGGAGCGGCCCTCCCGCAGCCACCCGGCGACGATCTCGACCCAGCGCTGCCAGCCCTCGACCGTGCGTGCGGAGTCGTCGCGCCCGAGGTAGCGGACGATCGGCCGGTCGGTCAGCGCGACGGATCGGAGCGACACCCGGGGCTTCTTGACCCACGCGTCCCGTTCCGCGTCGCTGGTCGGCGGGCTCTGGAAGAACGTGGTGGTGTCGAACGGCACCCATTCGGCGGCCACCGTGGTGAGTGTTTCCTCAAGGAGGCGCGCCGAGCGGGGGTCGTCGAAGAACGCGGGGTGACGGACCTCCACGGCGTACCGGTGGGAGTCGGGGAGCCGGCGCAGGAAACGGGCGAGCACGGGCACGTCGGTGGGGCCGAACGATCCCGGCAGTTGGATCCAGAGGGCGTGGGCTCGCGGGCCGAGTGGTTCGATGGCCTCGAGGAACCCGCGCAGCGCGTCGCCGACGTCACCGAGCCGGCGTTCGTGCGTGATGAGCTTCGGCAGCTTGACCACGAACCGGAAGTCCGGGTCGGTCTGCTCGGCCCACGACGCGACGCTCTCCCGAGCGGGCGTCGCGTAGAACGTGGTGTTTCCCTCGACGGCGTCACACCAGCCGGCGTAGTGCCGCAGGCGCTCTTCCGCGGGCAGGGGATGTGCCAGGAACCGGCCCTGCCACGCCCGGTGCGACCACATCGCGCAACCCACGTGAAGACGCAAGGCTTCCCACCTCTCCGGTAGACCGAAAACCGCCGGTCCGCCCGCTCACCGGGACGTCGGCGGCCGCCGGAAACGGTATACGGCGAGGCTCAGCGGTCTCCTCGACGGCCGGCGCCGACCCGGCCGGTCCGTTTGCCGTCGATGGCTGCGGGTAGCCACGCATCTCCGCTTCGGGAAGGACGGGTGATGGCCGAGCTCAGTTTCTACGACAAGGTGGCCGACCGGGCGGGCGTCCCGGAGGTGACGGCCCGCGCGCTGACCGAGGCCACCCTGCGTACGCTCGCCGAACGGATCAGTGGCGCCGAGGCGGGCGCGCTGGCCGGCCACGTGGCGCACGAGCTTCGCCCGCTGCTGGCCCGGACCGCGCCGGAGGAGCCCGAGGTGTTCGGGTACGACGAGTTCCTGCGCCGGGTCACCGAGCGCGCCCAGGTGAGCCCTCTGATCGCCGAGCAGGGCGCCGGCGCCGTCCTGCAGACCCTGCACCGCGTGGTCGGGCACCGGGAGTTCCTGGAGGCGCTGGCGCAGCTGCCCACGGAGATCCAGGCCCTGGCCGAGCCCGTGCCGCACACGCCCTGACCTGTCGGTACGTCACTTGGGCAGCACCTCGATCATCCGGCGCAGGGTCTGCTCGTAGCCCTCGGGACCGCCCAGACGCTGGAAGCTGGACAGCGTGATCGTGAACGTGCCCGGGGCGGCGATCAGGACGGCCTGCCCCTCGATGTCCTTGACCGCGACGTAGCCCTTGCCGCCCTGGTCGATGTCGGTCACCTTCTGGTAGATCTGGTCGGCCTGCTGGCGCTGGTAGTCGTACGTCATCTCGCCCGCGGTCCTGGACGCGGTGGTGATGGTCGCCGTCGCCACGCCGTTGCCGTCGCCGAAGAGGCAGTTGCCCTGGTCGACCATCGGCTGGCCGACGAGCTCGGATACCTGGTCGGCGGTGAACGGGCACTTGGGCGGGGCGGCGTCACCCGCGTCGCCGAGGTCGGCGAGGTCGCCGCCGTCGATCGGGGCGTCGATGTCTGCGCCCGGATCCGCGTTGGTGGAGTCGGGGCTGTCGCAGCCCACCAGTACGAGGGCGGCCACGCAGAGCGCGGGCACGATCATTCGGCGCATGGGATTGACTCCGTTCTACCTGCTCGGAACCGTGTCCGCCGGCCGGCCCTGCGGGCTCTGGCACCGGAACGGCGGGTCGCGTCACTGACGGTACGGACGCGGGCCACCCGGGGAATCCGGTGTTTCCCTAGCTTTCGAACCCTCCTGACCCGCGTCAGGCGGTCGGCGTCCGACGCGATCGTCAACCACTGGTTGACGGGGCGGGTGCGTCAACCTAGAGTTGACGCATGACCAATCCTGATCCTGTCCCGATGGACATCCCAGTACGCCTCGACGACCTGATCCAGGCGATCAAGAAAGCGCGCAGCGAGCCGCTGGAGCAGCTCAGCGATGCGGTCCTCGTGGGGGACCACCTCGGTGAGGTGGCCGACCACCTGATCGGGCACTTCGTGGACCAGGCCCGCCGCGCGGGTGCCTCCTGGACGGAAATCGGCCGCAGCATGGGCGTCAGCAAGCAGGCGGCCCAGAAGCGGTTCGTCGCCAAGGACGCGGCACTCGACCCGCAGCAGGGCTTCAGCCGCTACACCCCGCGCGCCCGCAACGTGGTGGTGACGGCGCAGACCGAGACGCGCGCCAGCGGGCACGCCGAGATCCGGCCGGAGCACATCGTGCTGGGGCTGCTCAGCGAGCCGGAGGCGCTCGCCGCGAAGGCGATCGTCGCGCAGGGCATCACCCTGGAGCAGGTGCGCGAGGCGGCCACCGCCGCGCTGCCGGCGCCCTCGTCCGAGGAACTCCCCGCCCTCATCCCCTTCGACGCGCAGGCCAAGAAGGCACTGGAGCTGACCTTCCGCGAGGCGTTGCGGCTGGGGCACAACTACATCGGCACCGAGCACATCCTGCTCGCGCTGCTGGAGCTGGAGAACGGCAGCGGCGTGCTGGCCGGCCTCGGCGTCGACAAAGCCGCCGCCGAGGCCGACATCGCCGCGGCGCTCGAGGAGATCACGCGGAACCGGGCCTGACCGGCAGGGTCAGGAAGCGGTGGGGAAGCCGTACCGGGCCGCGTGCTCCGGGTCGGCCGGGTCGATCTGGCGGATGCCGGCGTCGGCGAGGCGCTTGTTGACCTCGTCGAGCTGCTCCCGCACCAGGCGGGCCTCCTCCTCGGTCACCCGGCCCCGGTGCGGCTTCCCGGCGTGCTCGATGGTCCCGTAGTCGAGCCGCTCCACGCTCTTGCGCGCCTTCGGCGGACGCACCCGCTCGGCGGTCTTGAGCAACTGTGCCATCGGCGTGTCGGTCGCCATCGCGTCGAACTCGCTGGCGGTGAGCACCACCCGGCGCGGCTCGCCGTCGGGCTGGTCGTAGACCTCGACCACCGCCACGTCCAGGGCGGCGTCGTCGATGCTCTCCACCTCGACCGGGGTGGCCTCCAACTGCACGGGCCCGGCGACCAGGTCGGGATGCTCCAGCACCACGATGCGGACCACCTCGTCCTCCGGCCGCAGAACGGTGCCGCTGAAGTCGGAGACACGGATCGTCTTCTTGCCCATGCGCGGAGCTACTCCTGTCGTCGGCCGGATTCGAGACCAGAAGACGTTACCCGACAGGTGTGCGAAAGCCGGGGGTGGACGGACCCGTGTGTCGCCGCTCGCGTCGTCAGCGGCCGTCCCGGCCGTGCCGCGCGGACGCCCCGGCGGGCAGCTCGTTCAGCTCGGCCCAGCCCAGTGCCCGATCCGGGTCACCGCATCCCCGCACGCCGCGGTACGGCGGCTGCGCCGGGAATCTCGCCCCGGCGTTCCAGGCGGGCTCGGTCTCCTGCTGGTGCCGGTCCTTCGGCTGATTCGGCATGACCTCACCGTCCCAGAGAAAGGTGTCAATGCATGGAAGTGGATGTGACGTACGGAGCCGACGCCGGGTTCCGCTGTGCGGTGAGGAATCCGGCCCGATCCTGAGCACGCACCACGTCCGCCCACCCCGCCCCGGCGTACGGTGATCGGCGACGAGGCCCGCTGACCGGGCGCCCGGACAGTGAGCCGGGCACCGCCGGGCAGGAACGGATCACGGAGGTGGCGGCGTGCTGGACCGGCGGCTCCACCTGCACCTGGCGACCTGGCTCGGGCAGTGGCCGGCCGGCCCGGGCCTGCACGTGGTGTCCTCGCAGCGTCGCGCCCACCCGGCCTGGGACGGTCGGCTCCGGCCCGCCGTCGCGGTCAGCACCGGGCGCAGCACCGTGCTCTCCGTAGCGCCGGATCGGGTCGCGCGGGTGCGCGCGCTCGCCGACCTTCCGCCGGATCGGCTGGTCCCGGCGCTGCCCGCGGCCGTCGGCCTGCCCGACTGGGCCACCCACGACGGCCCGTTCCGATGGAGCCTGGCCCCCGCGCCGCTACCGGACGTCGGGGAGTGGATCCCGTCCACCTCGCCCGGGCTGCCGCCGTGGCTGCGGCTCTTCGACGACGACGTGCTGGTGGTCCGCGCCGCCGACGGCCGCTACCTGGCCGGGGCGGGTGTGAAGCGGCACGACGCGTACGGCCACGAGCTGGCCGTCGGCACGGTGCCGGAGGCTCAGGGCCGGGGACTGGCCCGGCGACTCGTCGCCCAGGCTGCCCGGCGGGTGCTCGACGAGGGGGCGGTGCCCACCTACCTGCATGAGCGGAGCAATCATGCGTCGGCACGGGTGGCCGATGCCGCCGGCTTTCCGGACCGCGGCTGGCGGTCGTTCGGGGTGTACCCGCGCTGAGTCCGGAGCGGCACGACCGCTGCGGGTGCGGTGGTGTGCCGGGCCGAGGCCGAATTGGCGCGGACCGTGGATCCCGGGCCGGATCCACGGTCCGCAGCCTCCCCCCAGGTCCCCGTAGGCGCGACTCGCGCGCATGGCCGGTCGCGTCTTCCGCTGGTCACGCTACGTATCGAATGCCTCCGGGGCAAGACGCCTCGCGCCGGTTCGACGTGTCGAATTGTGGACTTGACCTGGAAGGAAGTCGGTTTGGCGGGGGCGGGCAGTCGTGACGCAGCGTGCCGGTGAGGGAGCGGGCCGGGTCCTGGTTCAGCCGGCCAGACCGAGTGCCTCGGCGGCCGCGCGACCGTTGGCGTGGCTCGCTCCGTACGTGGTGACGAAGGCGCGCACCCCGGCCGGGCGCCACTGCGCCGGCCAGCCCATCTCGACCACGGTCACCGGATGTACGGCGGCCAGCGCGGTGATCAGCTCCGGACCTCCGGGAAGCTGATGCAGGCGGCGACCGACCAGCACGATCGGCCGGTCCCCGGCGAGGTGGCGCAGGGCGGCCGGGTCGGTCTCGGCCGCGACCACGCGGACCTCCTCCGTGTCGGCCAGGTGCGGGCCGAGACCCCAGGGCACCCGGCCCTCGGCGATGGTGGACGCGGCGTGCAGTTGGACCACCAACGGCCGAACCAGGTCGGTGAGCACTCCGTCGATCTTTACGGCGCGCCGGGCCGCCGCGTACCCCAGGTCGGTGCCGCCGCCGGTCGGGACGCGGGTCGCGGCCCGGGTCCAGGCGGCGAGCGTGGCGGCGCGTCCGGCCGCCTGCTCGACCCGGGCCCGGTCCAGCCGCCCGTCACCGAGTGCCTCGACGATCTCGGCGGCGACCTGTTCGACGAGTTCGGCGTCGACCTTCGCGCCGATGCAGAGCAGGTCCGCGCCCGCGGCGAGGGCCCGGACGGCCGCCGGCCCGACACCACCGGCTGCGATCGAGGCGCCCTTCATCTCGAGCGCGTCGGTGATGACGGCGCCGGTGAAGCCGTACTCGGTGCGGAGCAGGTCGACCAGGACCTCGCGGCTGAAGGTGGCCGGGCCGGCGCCGGTCAGCGCCGGCACCCGGATGTGCGCGGTCATGACGGCCTGGGCGCCCGCGGCGATCACGGCGGCGAACGGTGGCAGGTCACGGCGGCGCAGCACGTCGACCGGGACGTCGACGGTGGGCAGTTCGTGGTGCGAGTCGGTGACCGTCGCGCCGTGTCCCGGAAAGTGCTTGGCGCAGGCCGCGACACCGGTGGCCTGGAGGCCGGCCACGGCGGCGGCGGAGTGCGCGGCTACCCGGAGCGGGTCGGCGCCGAAGGAGCGGGTGCCGATCACGGGGTTCTCGTCGGCGGTGTTCACGTCGACGGTGGGGGCGAGGTCGACGGTGATGCCGAGCTCCGCCAGCTCTGCGCCGATCGCCTCGTAGACGCGCCGGGTCAGCGCGACGTCGCCGATCGCGCCGAGTGCGGCGTTGCCCGGGTACGGGCTGCCGGTGGCGTGGGCCAGGCGGGTGACATCCCCGCCCTCCTCGTCGATGGCGATCAGTACGTCCGCCCGCCCCTCCCGCAGAGCCGCCGTGGTCGCCGCGAGCTGCGCCGGGTCGTGCACGTTGGTGCCGAACAGGGTGTGCCCGGCCAGACCCTCGGCCAGCAGGTCGACCGCCCAGTCGGGCGGGACCGGCCCCGGGTACGCGGCCAGCAGCGTGCCGAGCGCGAGCCGGCGAAGTCCTGGATCCAGCCCCACTGATCTCCCCCTTCGGTGCCGCACGGCGCGGCGTCGTACCGGTGCTTCCGGCCGTCCCGCCCGCGCAGCCCTGCCGGGTCGACCGAGTACTCCGGGTCCGGGTGGCCGATACGCTACGGCTACCCATTTTCCAGGTTGGTTTACAGTTAGCAAAGTTTACTGAACTAGAGGACTGGCATGAGTGCGACGCGGCTGCCCGGCACCCCCCGCCTGTTGCGGGCGCTCAACGACCGTGCGGCGCTGGAACTGCTGCTCGAACGGGGACCGTTGACCCGCGCCCGGCTCGGCGAGCTGACCGGGCTGTCGAAGGTGACCGCCTCGCAGCTGGTCGAACGCCTGGAGGAGCGCGGGCTGGTCACCCGGGTCGGCGAGCAGGCCGGCGGGCGGGGACCGAACGCCCAGCTCTACGCCGTACGGCCGGGCAGCGCGCACGTGGTCGGCGTGGACGTCGGCCCGGACCGGGTGGTGGCCGCCTGTGCCGACATCACCGGCACGGTCATCGGCCGGGTGGAACAGTCCACCCGGGACACCGACGACCCGGTGGGTGTGGTGCACAACGCCGTGGTCCAGGTCGCCGGCAGCGCTCAGGCGCAGCTGTCCAGCGTACGGAGGGTCGTCCTCGGCACGCCGGGTCTGGTCGACCCGGGCACCGGGGACATCACGTTCGCGTTCAACCTGCCGCGCTGGCACCGGGGTCTGCTCGCCGCCCTGCGTGAGGACCTGCACACCCCGGTCGTCTTCGAGAACGACGTGAACCTCGCCGCGGTCGCCGAGGCTCAGTCCGGCGCGGCCCAGGGCCTGTCGGACTTCGTCCTGGTCTGGGTCGGCGCGGGCGTCGGTCAGGCGATCATGCTGGGTGGGCGGCTGCACCACGGCAGCAGCGGCGCGGCCGGCGAGATCGGCTACCTCCCGGTGCCCGGCGTCCCGATCCCGCGCGACGTTGCCCGGCGGGCCAAGCCCGCGTTCCAACGGCTCGTCGACGCGGACGCGGTCCGGGCCGTGGCGCGGGAGAACGGCTTCACTGTCGGCAACGCCGCCGACGCGGTTCGCGCCGCGATCGAGGCCGGCGCCGAGGGCGGCCCGGTGCTCGACGAACTGGCCCGCCGGCTCGCGTTGGGCGTGGCCAGCACCTGCGTGGTGCTGGACCCGCCGCTCGTCGTGCTCGCCGGTGAGGTCGGTCAGGCCGGCGGGGCGGCCCTCGCCGACCGGGTGCAGCAGGAGGTCGCGGACATCTCGCTGGTGCGCCCCCGGGTGGTGCCGACCGGGTTGACCGAGGAGCCGATCCTGCAGGGCGCGCTGCGTACCGCGCTGGACGCAGTCCGCGACGAGGTCTTCGGATCCACAGTGGGCTGACCGACCCCGGCATGCCCACACCCGCGAGGGTGCGGGCATGCCGAGGTCGGTCATGTGAAGGAATTCTTCACGACGCAGTCAGCGCCTGCAAGGCGTTGCCTCTGCGGTGGGAAGCCCCCGCCTTCGTGGCTCAGATCAGATCCCGGCGGCGGAACACGCTGAACGCGGCCACGGCCAGCAGTGCGGTCAGGCCGAGCAGCACGGCCAGCGCGGGCTGCCAGGTCAGCGCGTAGACCCGCTCGCAGAAGCCGCTGGCGGAGGCGCAGGCCGACGCGTCCCAGAACTCGAGGCGGCCGGAGAGCCACGCGCCCACGTGGCTGGAGAGCATGAACCGGTCCGGATGGGCGGTGTCGACGATCTCCATCACCAGACGCGCGCCGAGCTCCCAGACCACCGCGTACGCGGCCACCGTGCCGAGCGCCGCCGACGTGTGCCGACCGAGTGTGGCGAGCGCGAAGCCGAGCACGCTGGTGAGCAGCACCAGCACCAACCCGCGGGCGTGCACGGCGCCGAGACCGGCCCAGAACGCGCCGTCGAGCTGGCCGGGGAGCCCGGCCGACTGCCCGATCACCCAGAACGTGGCGAGGTACACGAGCGAAGCGAGCAGGGACAGCCCGAGCACGGCGCCCATCAGCGTGCCCAGCTTCGTGCCGAGCACCGTCATCCGCCGCGGTCGCCAGAGCAGCAGGTTCACCACGCCACCCGAGTTGAGGTCGGCACCGACGTAGGAGGCGCCGACCAGGAAGCCGAAGAGCGCCAGGAAGGCGATCAGGAAGTAGAGGAGCGGCTCGGCCTGCTGCGAGAAGACGAACACGCCGGGAAGGAAGTCGGTCGCCACGGGGAGCCGGTCCTGGAGCACCGGGTCGAACTCACTGCAGTCGGCCGGGAAGTCCTCCTGCTCCGAGCCGGGCGGAAGGTTCCCGTTCACCTGGGCCACGCAGCGCTGGTAGACCTCATCCATCTGGCGTCGGCTCTCGGCTGCCTGAGTTCGGGCGTCGGTCAGCTCCGCGGCGGTGGGCTGGTGCGAGCCGGCTAGGGTCGTCGACGCGGTGACCCCGAAGGCCAGCACCAGCAGGACGAGCATGAGCTGGACGAAGCGGCGAGCCCCCAGCCGCTCCAACTCGGCACGGACCAGGTTCACGCGTTGTCTCCTCTGACCTCGCCGACCCCGGCGTCCATCTCCATCACCCTGTGGTGCGGACCCGAGCCGTCCACCTGACGAGGCACCTCCGGGTGCGCGCCGTCGCCGGTCAGCTCCAGGAACACGCTCTCCAGGTCCGGTCGCAGCGAGGTCAGCTCGCGCACCCACAGCCCCTGCTCACCGAGCAGTCGGCTGATCCTCGTCGGGTCGTCCACCTGACCGACCACGAGATGGTCGGAGTACACGTCCACCGGCAGGCCGCCGGCGCGCAGCAGCTCCGCGGCACGCTCCGGCTCGGCCACCCGCACCAGGAACTCGTGCCGGTCGAAGCCGGCGAGCACCTCGTCCACCCGCCCCGACGCCACCCGGCGGCCCCGCGAGATGATCGTGACGTGGTCGCAGATCAGCTGGATCTCGGCGAGGATGTGGCTGGAGATCAACACGGTGACCCCGGCATCGGCCAGCGACCGCGTCAGATCTCGCATCTCCCGGATGCCGGCCGGGTCGAGGCCGTTGGCCGGCTCGTCGAGGATGAGCAGCTCCGGGTTCTTGAGCAGTGCCGAGGCCACCGCCAGTCGCTGCTTCATGCCGAGCGAGTAGCCCTTCACCCGCTCGTCGCCCCGATCGTGCAGGCCCACCTGCTCCAGCGCCTCGTCCACCCGGCTCACCGGCACTCCGCCGGCGAGGGCGAGCAGCCGCAGCGTCCGGTAGCCGGTGAAGTTGCCGAAGAACTGCGGACTCTCCACGATCGCCCCGACCCGCCCGGCCACCTGCGCCAGGCGCGTGGGGGACGGAGCGCCGAGCACGCTCATCCGCCCCCCGTCGGCCCGGACCAGTCCGAGGAGAGCACGCAGGGTGGTGGTCTTGCCCGACCCGTTCGGGCCGAGGAAGCCGTGGACCTCACCCGGCCCGACCGTCAGGTCGAAGCCGTCGACGGCCACCTGCCGGCCGTGCCGCACGCTGTTGAAGGTCTTACGCAGACCCTCGATCTCGATGACCGCGCTCATCCGCGCGGTTTCCTGTTCCGAACCGGCATGAACCGTCCTTCAGTATTGGTGACCAACGCCACGGCGCCTCACCCTATGGCCGGCCGCCCGCCCATGGGGGGCGCCACGGCCGTGCGTGGTTGGATGGACGGGTGACTGGTGACCTGATCCCCGGCGCCGCCGGCGCCACCCCCGCCGCCGCTCCCGTGGACCCGGATCTGGTGGTCAGCCTCGACGGCGTCGGCGTTCGCCGCTCCGGCACCGCGCTGTTGCAGGATCTGAGCTGGCGGGTCGAGCTGGACGAGCGCTGGGTGGTGCTCGGCCCGAACGGCGCCGGTAAGACGACCCTGCTCAACCTCGCCTCCGGCCGGCTGCATCCGACCAACGGCGTCGCCCACGTACTCGGTGAGCGGATCGGGCGGACCGACCTCAACGAACTACGCACGCGCATCGGGCTCACCACCGCGGCCCTGGCGGAACGGGTGCCGGCCGAAGAGCGGGTCAGCGACGTGGTCGTCACCGCCGCCTGGTCGGTGGTCGGCCGCTGGCGGGAGAGCTACGACCGCACCGACGAGGCCCGCGCCCGCGCGCTGCTCGGGCAGCTCGGCGTCGGTCACCTCGCCGACCGCGTGTACGGCACCCTCTCCGACGGCGAACGCAAGCGCGTGCAGATCGCCCGCGCGCTCATGACCGACCCGGAACTGCTGCTGCTCGACGAGCCGGCCGCCGGGCTCGACCTGGGCGGGCGCGAGGACCTGGTCGCGCGGCTCTCCGAGCTGGCGTACGACCCGGACGCCCCCGCGATGGTGCTGGTCACGCACCACGTCGAGGAGATCCCGCCGGGCTTCACCCACGCGCTGCTGCTGCGCGAGGGGGGCGTGGTGGCACAGGGCCTGCTCGACGAGACGCTGACCGGCGACAACCTCTCCAAGACCTTCGGTCTGCCGCTGATCGTGCAGCGTTCCGGCGACCGGTACACCGCCCGGGCTGCCTGACGCCCACCCCGCCGAGTCGAGACAGGAGGCGCCGGTGGCGCAGACCCGGGTGGCCGTGGTCGGCAGCGCGAACATGGACCTGGTGGCGATGGCGCCGGCCCTGCCTCGACCCGGGGAGACCCTGCTCGGCAGCGACTTCGTGATGGTGCCCGGCGGCAAGGGCGCCAACCAGGCCATCGCGGCCGCGCGCGCGGGCGCGTCCTGCGCCTTCCTCGGGGCGATCGGCTCCGACTCGTTCGGGGTCACACTGAAGGCCCGGATCAGCGCGGCCGGTGTGGACACCGGGCACCTGCGGGTGGTGTACGGCACCTCCGGCGTCGCCCTGGTCATGGTCAACGCGGCGGGCGAGAACGCGATCCTGGTGACCCCGGGCGCCAACGACGCGCTGACGGGCCTCACCGACGAGGAGCTGAGCACCGTACGCGCCGCCGATGTGCTGGTGGCCCAGCTGGAGATTCCGGTGGAGACGGTGACCGAGGCGGCGGTCGCCGCCCGCGCCGCCGGCACGCGGGTCGTCGTCAACGCCGCGCCGGCCCGGCCCCTCCCCGACGAGCTGCTGGCCGCCGTGGACGTGCTGGTGGTCAACGAGCGCGAGGCGCACGCGCTGACCGGGCGGGGCCGGGACGCACCGCAGGCGCTGCTGGAGCTCACCCCGAGGGCGGTGCTCACCCTCGGCGCCGAGGGTGTCTGGTACGGCGACCGGGACGGCACGGTGGTGCACGTACCCCCGGTCAAGGTGGACACCGTGGACTCGACGGCCGCGGGGGACGCGTTCACCGCGGCGCTGGCCGTGGGCTGGGGCGAGGGCCGGGATCTGGTGGATGCCGTGCGTTGGGCGGCGGCGGCCGGGGCGGCGTGTGCCCGCCGGCTCGGCGCCTCCGTGGCGCTGCCCTTCCGAGCCGAGATCGACGAACTCTACGCGTCCGCCTGAACCTCGCCACCGTCGGCCGTCGACGCTCCCGCGACCGCCCGGAACGCCCGCCGGTACGCCGACGGTGAGGTACGCATGGCCCGGCCGAAGTGGTGGCGGTAGGTGACCGGGGAGTCGAAGCCCACCGTCGCAGCGATCTCCTCTACCGGTACGTCGGTCGTCTCGAGCAGCGCCAGGCTGGCGCGCACCCGCTGGTCGATCAACCACCGGATCGGGCTCGTTCCGGTGGCTCGCGCGAAGTGCCGAAGGTAGGTGCGGGTGGACATGTGCGCCTGCCGTGCCAGCCGGGCGACGGTCAGCGGCTCGCTGAGGTGCGCCAGCGCCCAGGTGAGACTGCCGGCGATCCGGTCGTCGTCCGGATCGGGCGGCACCGGCGCCTCGATGAACTGGGCCTGCCCACCGTCCCGGTGCGGCTGGATGACGAGCCGGCGGGCGACCGCGTTGGCGATCGCCGCGCCGTGGTCACGCCGGACCAGGTGTACGCAGAGGTCCAGGCCGGCCGCGCTGCCTGCGCTGGTGAGCAGGTCACCCTCGTCGAGGTAGAGCACGTCAGGGTGCACCCGCACAGCCGGGTACCTGCGAGCCAGCAGGTCCGCGTACTGCCAGTGGGTGGTGGCCCGTCGGCCGTCGAGCAGGCCGGCACCGGCCAGCGCGAACGCCCCCGAGCAGATGGACACGATCCGGGCACCACCCCGGTGCGCCCGGCGCAGCGCAGCGACCAGTTCCGGCGACGGGTCGGCTGTCACGTCCGGTACCCCGGGGACGATCACCGTCCGCGCCTGCGCCAGCACGTCGAGGCCGTACGGAGTGTCCAGAGTGGCGCCACCGACCACCGGCACCGGGCCGGGCCGCTCCGCGCACACCCTGAGGTCGTACCACTCGACGTCCAGCTCCGGTCTGGGTAGCCCGAACACCTCGGTCACGATGCCCGTCTCGAAGACCGACATACCCGGGTACGCGAGGACCCCCACGCTCCGGTCCGCCCTCTCCGCGGCACGCGGGCGAGGGGCGGGGTGGATCGGGACGGGCAGGCGAACCATGGCGGGATGTTAGCGCAGGACGGCGTTACCGCCACTCGTCCCGCGCGCCGTCCACGCGCAGGATCGGTGCCATGACGTACACCTTCGCCGTTCCGGCGGCCGACCAGGTCACCGCCACCACCCACTTCCTCGCCCGGCTGAGCTTCGAGACCGATGTCAGCGACGTGTACGCGGACCTCACCGCCGGGATCCCGGGGCTGGTGGTGGTCGACTCCCGCGGGACGGCCGCGTGGACGCAGGGGCACCTGCCGGGCGCGGTGCACCTGCCGACCGCCGAGATCGCCACGCTCGCGGCCGAGGCCGTGCCGGTCGGCGCCACGGTCGTCACCTACTGCTGGGGCCCCGGCTGCAACGGCGCCACCCGCGCCGCCCTGGAGTTCGCGCGGCTCGGCTATCCGGTGAAGGAGATGCTCGGCGGCTACGAATACTGGGTGCGGGAAGGGCTGCCGGTGGTGACGGGTACGGGGCTGACCCGGCGGTCGGTCGACGAGTTGACCGCACCCCGGTCCACGGTCAGCTGCGACTGCTAACCGGCCGGGTCCGCCTCATCGGTGAGCTTCTCATCCCGGCGGCGCAGCATGCCCAGGCCGGGGATGCCGGCGACGGCGAGCTTCAGGTCGCGGGTGACGTCGAGCAGGTCGTGCAGGTCCGGGCCGACCCGGTCCAGGGTGGCCAGGATCGGCAGGATGTCCGCGGTCAGGTGCTCGCGCAACTTGGGTAGTTCGTCCACGAGCCGGATGGCGGCGGTCACCTCCTCATGGCTGAGCTGCTCGACGAAACGCGTCGCCATCGGCGCCGCCCGGCGCAGCGCCGGCTCGTACGTCGTCATCAGCTCGGCCGCGGTGGCCGCCGTCTCCGCCCCGGTGGTCACCGCGGCCGCCGCTCGCGCGGCCACCGAATCCGCCTCGCTCACCACGGTGGCGGCCTTGCCGGCCACCTGCTCCGCCTGCCCGACCACGAGGGCGGCGCGGCCGGCGACCTCGGTCGCCGTTTCGAGCACCTGGTCGGTGCGGTCCAGGGTCTGTTCGATCCGGTCCACCACCCCGTTGATCCGGGTCAGCAGCGCCTCGACGCCGTCGAGCACGGCGAACGCGCGGGCGGGCACGGCCGCGAACGAGGCGGCCGAATCGCGCGCCTGGTCGAGGGCGGAGCGGGTGAGGCCGAGGACGGACGACGGCCGGGGCAGCGGAATCACCATGGCAACCAGTGTGCGTCGCCGGTGCCCGTACCGCCGCCGGCCGGCTGCCGCGGGCCGCCCGTCAGCGCCGGTCGTTGTGCTGCTCGACGGCTCGCTGCACGGCCCGGTAGATCTGGCCGAACCGCAGCGCGTCGGGAGTGCGCACCAGCAGTTCCTCATGGCCGTGGTGCTGCACCCAGAGCTCGTGGACCTGGCTACCCCGTTCGTACAAGCGGTCCAACCAGCCGAGCGGAACCTCCAGGAACGGGGTCAACGCGACCGCGCCCACCACGCAACCACCGAGGATGAGCAGGGCGAGTGTCCATTCGCCGCGGTCCTGCGCGGACCAGACCAGCGACACGACGCAGAGCAGCGCCACGAGCGGGGGCAGCGACAACAGCAGGACCAGGACGCCGCGTCCGAGCACCCGACCCCGTACGGCGAGCGTCGTCCGACCCCGGGCGTGCCAGACGTACGTGACGTCGGCGAGAGCGATGACGCGACCACCCGAACGGATCGACTCGGAGGTCACCTGCACGGCCTCGTCCCGGTAATAGACCGCCATCACTCAGCCTAACCACTTCCCGGCAAGACGCCACGTCCCGCCGTTGGCCGCGAGGTGTGTGGTGTTCGGATGCTTTAGAGCTGAGTCGTTGACGACATCAGCGCCGAGGGGGCCGCGAGCCACCATCGGGACGAATCGCCGCACCTTGCTGGCTGGCTATGTTCTCCGTGGCGGACCTGGGACGACGACCAGCAGACCAGCAGACCAGCCGACCCGCCGTGCCCGGCGATCCGCCGTGTCCGCCGATCCGCCGTGCCCGGCGATCCGCCGTGTCCGCCGATCCGCCGTGCCCGGCGATTCGCGGTGCCCGCCGATTCGCGGTGCCCGCCGGCCCGCCGTGCCAGCCGGCCCCCCGTCCCAGTCGGCCCCCCGTCCCAGTCGGCCCCCCGTCCCAGTCGGCCCCCCGTGCCAGCCGGCCGCCGACCATCCGTGCCGGCCGATCCGCCGTGCCCGCCGATTCGCGGTGCCAGTTTGGCGGCCGACCAGCCGGGGCGGCCGGCCCGCCGTCCCGGCCGATCCGCCGTCCCGGCAGATCCGCCGTGCCCGCCGTGCCGGCCGGCCGCCGACCAGCCGTGCCGGCCGGCCGCCGACCAGCCGTGCCGGCCGGCCGCCGACCAGCCGACCAGCCAGCGAGCGGGCCCGCGGCCCGCGGTGCGGGCGCTCGGGGCCGACGTTCCAGGGCAGTGCCCGTGCCGGTGCTTCGCGCTGGAGGCGGGCTGTTCCTGAGCCGTCGTGTAAATGAGCGCTCGCTGTTCTTGTGTCGCCGCGGTTCCGGGCCGTCGCCGCTGGTGTTGCCGTCGTTGCCGCTGCGGTGAGTCGTTCAAGTCATCAGCTCCAAAGCAGTCGAGGTAGAAGTCCTTCCTGCCGGGGCCCACGGGTGTTGCGTCGTCGTTCCGCACGGAGGCCGCACAGCTGGCATGGCCACGCTGGCGCGGCAGCAGCCGAGGCGGGGCAGAACACGCGCCGGGACGTGTAGCGTCGCGGCATGGCTGAGCAGTCGGCGACCGCAGACCCTACTGCCGAGCAGGCGCGCAACGTCGAGGTGGTTCGGCGGTACCTGCGTACCTTCGTCACCAAGGACCTGGCCGAGCTGCGCGCGGTGATCGCGGAGGACGTGCAGATCTATGGCTCCGGCACGGCGGTGCGGGGCCGGCACTACGTGGAGCAGGCCGTCGCCTCGCCCGGGCTCACCGTGGTCGACCTGGAGCTCGTCGAGATCTTCCCCGCCGGCGACCGGGTCACCGTGTCACTCGCCCTGACCTACCGCCGGGACGCCACCGGTGCGACTGCGGTGCAGAGCGCGTGCAAGATGTACCGGCTGGCCGGGGGCCGGATCGTGCAGTTCTGGGGCGAGCAGGATCTCTACGGACTGCTGCGCGGCCTCGACATGCTGCCGGACGTGCCGATCCGTTTCTAGTTCCGCCGTCCGCGACTGCGTACCGGGCGGGCGGCCGCCCGGGCGGCTGCCCTGGTGGCTCCCGGCGGCGGCGCCTGCTCGACCGCCCGCTGCACGGCGCGGTAGATCTGACCGAACCGGAGCGCGTCACCGGTGCGCAACAGCAGGACGTGCCGGCCCCGGCAGCGCACCCAGAGTTCCCGTTGGCGGCTGCCCCGGGCGTAGGAGCGGTCCAGGTACTCGAAGAGGAAGTCGGCGACCGGCCCGACGGCGAGCCCGACCAGCACCGAGGCGCCGACGATCGCGATGGTGACGGTGGGGGAGCGGTCCAGCCAGAGGGCCAGCCCGACTCCCAGGACGGCCGCCGCCAGCGGGCCGGCCATCGCCGCGCCGAGTGCGCCCCGGCCCGCGAGGACCCGCCAGGAGCGGCTGCCCCGCCGGTGCCAGACCATGCTGATCTCGGCGAGCGGGTAGACACGGTCGTCAACCCGGATGGCGGTCGAGGTGACCTGCACCGACCTGTCGTCGTAGTACGTCGTCATCGCTGGACTCCCGGCCCCGGGGCTGATACCAGACTACGTACCAAACGAGCGTGGCCGTATCGTTGGCACGCGACTTCGACGAGGAAGTGAGGGCGGCGTGAGCGAGTTCGTGCGTCTGGAGACCAAGGACGGCATCGGCACCATCCGGCTGGATCGGCCGCCGATGAACGCGCTGAACAAGCAGGTCCAGGAGGAGTTGCGCGCCGCCGCCACCGAGGCCTCCGCCGACCCCGAGGTCCGCGCAGTGATCGTGTACGGCGGGGAGAAGGTCTTCGCCGCGGGCGCGGACATCAAGGAGATGGCCGACATGTCCTACGTGGACATGGCGGCTCGGGCCGCCGATCTCTCCAGTGCGCTCGGCGTGTTCGCCCGCATTCCCAAGCCGGTGGTGGCCGCGATCACGGGGTACGCGCTCGGCGGCGGGTGTGAGCTGGCCCTGGCCTGCGACTGGCGGGTCGTCGCCGAGGACGCGAAGCTCGGCCAGCCGGAGATCAAGCTGGGCATCATCCCGGGCGCCGGCGGCACCCAGCGGCTGGCCCGCCTGGTCGGCCCGGCCCGGGCCAAGGAACTAGTCATGTCCGGCCGGATGGTCGACGCCGAGGAGGCGCTGCGGATCGGTCTGGCCGATCGGGTCGCGCCGGCCGCCGAGGTCTACTCGACCGCGGTCGAGATGGTCCGCCCGTACGTGCACGGTCCGAGCCAGGCGCTGCGCGCGGCGAAGCTGGCCGTCGACGGTGGCCTGGACATGGACCTGAACTCGGGCCTGGCCTGGGAGAGTCAGCTCTTCGCCGCGCTCTTCGCCACCGACGACCGGCGCGAGGGCATGGCCGCCTTCGTCGAGAAGCGCAAGCCGGACTTCACCGGCCGCTGAGCGGCGCACCGGCCGGGTGTGGCGAGCGCTCGCCCGGCCGGTCAGATCCAGCCGCGGCGGACCGCCTCCATGCCGGCCTGGAACCGGGTCTCGGCGCCGACCATCGTCATGAGCCGGTGCACGTGCCGGTGCACCGTTCGTACGCTCCAGCCGAGGGTGCGGGCGATCCGCTCGTCGGTGGCGCCGCCGGCCAGCAAACCGATCAGCTCGGTGTCCCGGTCGGAAAGTTGGCCCGGGTGACTCTCGGCAATCAGCTCGACGGCGTCCGGGTGGTCGGCGCCGCTGCGGTTCACCACGGCGCGGTTGATCGCGACGGCCCGTTCCCAGAGCGCCTCGAACAGCTCGCAGACCGCGTCCAGCAGCGACGACGGGTGGACCAGGTACGCGGCGTCGGCCAACTGCCCGCCTGTCATGACGGGGATCAGCGCGAGCCGGTTGTCGCTCAGCATCATCTTCATCGGCACGTTGCTGGCGACCCGGGCGCGTTCGCCGCTCTGGATGCCGCGCCAGATCTCCGCCATCCGCCCGGGTATCGCCAGCGCCGACCGGTCGTAGATCACCCGGTAGGTCAGCCCACGGTTGGCGAGCTGGTGGGCCTCCTCGGTGTTGCCGCTGACCGGATTGTCGAGGTACGGCGGCCGGTCCAGCCCGCGGATCTGCACGCGCGCCTCCCGCTGGAGCCGTACCAGGGTGGCGCGCAGGTTGGCCGGACCCTCGATCACCTCGACGAGTTCCGCCGGGTGGCGGCCGGTGCCGTCGTGTTGCCGCAGCTCCTTGGCCAGTTGGTCGGCATGGGTACGCAGCCGAAGCAGGTCGCGCTCCCGTTCGGCGATCAGGACGGTGGCCACCTGGTCGGGAGGCGTCGCCGCGTACCGGGTGGGACGGCCGGAGAGTCGGCTGGCCAGGCCGCGGTCGACCAGCCGGCCGAGCGTACGGGTCAGCTGCGCCCGGGACAGCGCGACGTCGCCGAGGAGGTCCCCGGCCGTCGCCTGTCGACGCCGGGTCAGCGCCTCGTAGACGTGCTCCTCGGCCTCCGAGACGCCCACCACATGCCACATCCGAAGCCTCCGTCGGGAACCGGCCAGCTGTCCGGAACATGAACGTCCCCCGACATTGTCCGTGCCTTCCGGCCCATGCCAAGATCACCCGTCAACGTGTGTCCCATTCGTGTCCAGGATCATGTCCGTCCTGGCGGGAGGGTGCGCGGGCCTCAACGACGAGGCGTGTCCGTGGCATCACTGGTAAGGAGTAATGGATGTCGGTGCCCTTACAGCGGAGACGGCTCCACCGGGGCCTTCTCAGCGGGCTGACCGCAGTCCTCACACTGTCACTGCTCGCCGTCGGCGCGCTGCCCGGTACCCCGGCGCAGGCGGCACCGAAGGCCGAGCCGTCGGCGGCGCCGGCGGACTGGGAGGCCACGCGTTACCAGCCGGCCGGCTGCAACACCACCTCGGACGAGAAGATCGGCGAGGGTGGCCCGTGGGCCCGTTGCTTCGCGGTCGGGCTCGCCGAGGACACGCAGCGGCGAACGAAGCTCGCCGGTCCGCCGGCCGACGCCCTGGGGCCGGCGGACATCAAGTCCGCCTACCGGCTCCCCGACGGTGGCGAAGGTCAGACGGTCGCCATCGTCGGAGCGTTCGGGTACGCGGCCGCCGAGGCCGACCTGGCGGTCTTCCGCGCCCACTACGGCCTGCCGCCGTGCACCACCGCGAACGGCTGTTTCCGCAAGGTCGACCAACGCGGCGGGACCGACTACCCGGTCGAGAGCCCGGACTGGTCGATCGAGGCCGCCCTGGACCTGGACGCCGTCTCGTCCGCGTGCCCGAAGTGCGACATCCTGCTGGTGCAGGGCGACAACAACTCGTTGAACAGCCTGGGCCACGCCGTCGACACCGCTGCCCGGCTCGGCGCCGACGCCATCTCCAACTCGTACGGCGTCGCCGGAGAGTCGGACACCCAGTTCGCGACCCATGCCCACTACGACCACCCGGGCGTCGTGATCACGGTGTCCAGTGGCGACATCGGCAACGTGCAGAGCTACCCGGCGACCCACCCGGACGTGGTGTCGGTCGGCGGCACGCTGCTGACCAAGGACGCCTCCAACGCCCGTGGCTGGTCGGAGACCGCCTGGGAAGCGGCGGGCAGCGGGTGCTCGTACGTCGAGCCGCGGCCGTCGTACCAGGACGACATCGACACGCACTGCGGTGACAAGCGGGCCAACGCCGACATCTCCGCCACGGCCGCGCCGGAGTCCGGACTGGCCGTCTACAACACCTCCGGCCAGGACGGCTGGGCGCGCTGGGGCGGCACCTCGCTCTCCGCGCCGCTCGTCGCCGGGATGTACGCCCTCGCCGGTGACGCGGTTCCCGGGACTTACCCGGTCACCTACCCGTACCGCAAGGGCGCCGACGCCGGGCTCTTCGACGTCACCGAGGGCTCGAACGGATGGTGCGGCGACCTGCTGTGCACCGCCGGCCCCGGCTGGGACGGACCGACCGGCCTCGGCACCCCCAACGGCGTCTCGGCGCTGACCCTCGGCCGGACCGGTCAGGTCAGCGGGACGGTCACCAGTGGCAAGAACCCGCACGGCAAGAAGCAGGGTGCGCTCGACGGGGTGACGGTCACCGCCACGGACACCGCCGGCAACACCTACCACGCGGTGACCGACGCCAAGGGCGCCTACCAGCTGGCCGTCCCGGCCGGCACGTACGACGTGGTGGCCGCCGAGTTCGGCTACCAGGCTCCGGCGCCGGTCCGGGTAGTGGTCGCCGCCGACGCGAAGCTGACCCAGGACATCAGGATGACGGCGATCGCGACCCGCACGCTCACCGGCACCGTCACCGACGGCTCCGGGCACGGCTGGCCGGTCTACGCGAAGGTCGCCATCGACGGCTACCCGACGGACGCGGTCTACACCGACCCCTACACCGGGCGTTACCAGGTCGAGCTGCCGGTCGGTGCCGACTACACCCTGCACGTGTCGCCGGTCGACATGCCCGGCTACGCCACCGGCACGGCGACCGTCAGCGTCGACCCGCAGCCCAAGGGTCGGCCGAGCGACGTGCGGCACGACGTACGGCTCGCCGTCGAGGCGTCGTGCGCCGCTCCCGGTTACACCTGGCGCTACCAGGGCCTCGGCACCGACTTCAGCGGCTGGACCGACGGGCCGAGGGACGGCTGGAAGGTCACCGACGAATCCGGTGCCGGCCAGACGTGGCGCTTCGACGACCCCGGCGCCCGGGGCAACCTGACCGGCGGCGACGGTGGCTTCGCCGCCGTCAACACCTGGGTCCAGGCCGGTGACATCGACACGACCCTGGTCACGCCCTCGGTGGATCTGACCGCCATCACCCAGCCGGTGATCGGGTTCGACAGCGACTTCCCCGCCTCCAACTTCGGCGTGCAACAGGGGGTCATCGACCTCAGCGTCGACAACGGGGCGACCTGGAACGAGGTCTACCGCCTCCCGAACGTCGACGTGCGGGGGCACTTGGAGATCCCGATCCCGCAGGTGGCCGGGAAGTCCGGAATCCAGGTCCGGTTCCGCTACCAGGGGAACCTGTCGTACTGGTGGCAGCTCGACAACGTCTTCGTGGGCCGGCGGACGTGCGACCTCGTGCCGGGCGGCATCATCGCCGGGCAGGTCCGGGACGACAACACCGGCGGCGCGCTCCTCGGCGCCACCGTCTCCACCGGCACCGACCGGTCGGCCGTGGCCACCAGCCGGGCCACCGACGACGACCCTGCCCTCGACGACGGCTACTACTGGTTCTTCGCCGAGGGCGACGCGAGCACTCCGGTGACCGTGAGCGGCCTGCGTTACGCCGACACCACTGCGAAGGTGCGGGTCGAGCGGGACCGGGTCGTCCGTCGGGACTGGAAGCTGGAGTCGGGCCGGCTGACGGTCCGTCAGTCCGACCTGTCGCTGGACGTACGACCCGGGCACGCCGCCACCGAGCAGGTCCGGCTCACCAACGACGGTGACCAGCCGCTGCGGGTCAAGCTGGTCGAGCAGGACCGCGGGTACACCGCGGACCAGGTCCGCGTCGCCGCGGACGCCGCCCGCTCGTCGCAGACGCCCGCCCAGCAGGCTGCGGACGGCAGCGCGTGGATCAACCTGCCCGACCTTCCGCTGCCGCTGGTCGACAACGTGGTGGCCGACAACGACGGCACGGTCTACTCGGTCGGCGGCGATTCCTACGGCTACGTGATGCACGAGGGGTACGTCCTCGACCCGCAGGCCCGGGCCTGGAAGCGGATCGCCGACCTGCCCGAGGGGCGAGCCGGCGCGGCGGGCGGTTTCATCGACGGAAAGTTGTACGTGACAGGTGGTCTCACCGGTTCGGGGATTCCCGCGACGCAGACCTGGGCGTACGACCCGATGACCGACAAGTGGTCACCTCGGGCCGACCTGCCCGCCGGGGTCGCCAACGCCGCGGCCACCACCGTCGACGGCCGGCTCTACGTCGTCGGGGGCTGCCCGGACGGCGCCTGCCCGGACCCCACGGCGCGGGCGTACCGCTACGACCCCGCCGCGGACCGCTGGACCCGGCTCGCCGACTACCCGCGGACCGTCGCCTACCACGCCTGTGGCGCGGCCGGAGACGGCGTGGTCTGCACCGGTGGGTACATCCCGCGCCAGTACGACGCCGTGTTGGAGAGCTACCGGTACTTCCCGGAGTCCGACACCTGGGTGCAGACGACCAGCCTGCCCGTGTCGGGCTACGGCATGGCGTACGCCACCGTCAACGGCAAGCTGCGGATCATCGGCGGCGCCATCGGCGGTGACCTCAGCCGGCAGGTGCTGGAGTTCGACCCGGCCACCGCGGTCTGGTCGAAGCTGCCGGACGCGTTGAACGCGCGGCAGCGCGGTGGCGCCGCCTGCGGCACGTACCAGATCGGTGGCCTGGCGGACAGCAGCACGGAGACCGGTTCGGCGCAGCAGTTGCCGGGCCCCGAGTCCTGCATCCGGGGCAGCGACGTGTCGTGGTTGTCCGCGAACCACACCGAGCTGACCATCCCCGCGGGTAAGTCGGTCACGGTGACGGTGACCGCCGCCGCGCCGGTCCACTCGGGGCACGGCCAGTACCAGGCACGGCTGGCGTTCGAGACGGACACTCCGTACCGGACCGAGCCGCTCGCGGTGGTGATGAAGCTCCGCTGATCCACCTCCGCGACCGCGCCCGCCCGGTGTCACGACCCCTGCACCCGGGCGGGCGCGGCCGTTCCGTGACCCCGCGGCCCCGGCCGACGGTGGTGCGAACCGCCGGTCGGGGCGCGGTCGCCCGAGCGGAGTGACCGGTGGGTAACCTGTGACCCCGGCCACGGACGAGGGGAGCGACCATGACGGAGCGGATCGAAGGTCACGGTGGGGAGCTGGCGCTCGCGGCACTACGCGCGTACGGCGTGCGGGAGATGTTCACCCTCTCCGGCGGGCACGTCTTCCCGCTCTACGACGCCGCCCACAAGACCGGCTTTCCGATCTACGACGTCCGGCACGAGCAGTCCGCGGTCTTCGCCGCCGAGGCGGTGGCGAAGCTCCAGCGCCGGCCGGGCCTGGCCGTCCTCACCGCCGGCCCCGGCGTCACCAACGGCATCTCGGGGCTGACCAGCGCGTTCTTCAACGCCTCTCCGGTGCTGGTGCTGGGCGGCCGGGCACCGGCCTTCCGCTGGGGCTCGGGCAGCCTGCAGGAGATGGACCACCTGCCGCTGGTCGCGCCGGTCACCAAGCACGCCGAGACGGTCTTCAGCACCGATGACATCCCCCGGGCCGTGACCGCCGCGCTGACCGCCGCCCTCACCCCGCACCGTGGACCGGTCTTCCTCGACTTCCCGCTGGAGACCGTCTTCTCCGTCGCCGACGCGGAGCTGGCCGCGCCACCCGGTATCGCCCCGGTCGAGCCCGACCCGGAGGAGGTCGCCCGGGCGGCCCGCCTGGTCGCCGCCGCCGAGCGGCCGGTCATCATCGCCGGTTCGGACGTCTACGCCGGCGACGCGACCGCGGCGCTACGCGAGGCGGCCGAGGCGTTGCAGGTGCCGGTCTTCACCAACGGCATGGGGCGCGGCTCGCTCCCGCCGGAGCACCCGCTCGCCTTCGCCAAGGCCCGCCGCGCCGCGCTCTCCGGCGCCGACGTCGTCGTGGTGGTCGGCACCCCGCTCGACTTCCGGCTCAACTTCGGCGACTTCGGCGACGCCGAGGTCGTGCACATCGTGGACGCACCCAGCCAGCGCGCCGGGCACGTCCAGCCGGCCGCCGCCCCGGCCGGTGACCTGCGGCTGATCCTCTCGGCCCTGGCCGATCATCCCGGCGACCGGGCGGACCACGCCGGTTGGATCGCCGACCTTCGTGCCGCCGAGGACGCCGCGAGCGCCCGGCACGCCGAGGAGATGGCCGCCGAGACCGACCCGATCCGCCCGGCCCGGGTCTACGGGGAGCTGCGCAGAGTGCTGGCCCGCGACGCCATCACCATCGGCGACGGCGGGGACTTCGTGTCGTACGCCGGACGCTACCTCGAACCCGCGCAGCCCGGCACCTGGCTCGATCCCGGCCCGTACGGCTGCCTCGGCACCGGCATGGGCTACGCGATGGGCGCCCGGATCAGCTACCCGGACCGGCAGATCTGTGTGCTGATGGGAGACGGCGCGGCCGGCTTCTCGCTGATGGACGTGGAGTCGCTGGTCCGGCAGAAGCTGCCCGTCGTGATCGTGGTCGGCAACAACGGCATCTGGGGCTTGGAGAAGCACCCGATGCGTGCCATGTACGGCTACGACGTCGCCGCCGACCTGCAGCCGGAGCTGCGCTACGACCAGGTGGTCAGCGCGCTCGGCGGTGCCGGCGAGGTCGTGGCGAAGGCCGCCGACCTCGGGCCGGCGCTGCACCGCGCCTTCGACGCCGGTGTGCCGTACCTGGTGAACGTGATCACCGACGCGTCGGACGCGTACCCCCGCTCGTCGAACCTCGCCTGACCAGGGCCCGCGCGGCCGCCGGTCGCGGTGGCGGCGCGACCGGCGGCGTCAGCCGGAACGAGGACCTGCTCGCCGCACGCCGTCGATCCCGCCGCACCTGCACCTACACCTCGGGGCGGTCCTCTTCGCGAGGCGGTTCGCCGTCTCGGGCCGCTCGTGGCGGACCGTCCGGCCCGTCGGTCTCGCGGCGGCGCAGGTCCTCCTCGCGGCGGCGCAGGTCGTCCTCCCAGCGGCGGAAGAGTTCCTGGTCGTCGCGGCGGGACCGCTCGGCGATGGACTTGAGGAACTCGGGGTCGTCGTCGGGGGCGAGCTGCCGCGGGCGCTCACGTGTGGGCGTCCACCGCTTCGGCCCGCCGGCCGCCGGGCCAGGGACCTTCTCCCGGCCGGCGAGGAACCAGGCGATCGAGCCGACCAGCGGGAAGAACAAGATGATCAGCACCCAGGCGACCCGGGGCAGGGCGCGGATCTGACCCTCCTCGGCGGAGAGGCAGCTGATCAGCGCGCAGACGGCGAGGATGACCTGCGCCACGAAGAGGAGGGCGTACAGCCGGACCATGCGCCCATCATCGCGCACCCGGGCGCTCATGACAGCCCGCGCAACACCAGCACCACCCCCAGCAGGGCGAGCGCCGCCGCGCCGAGGGCGACGGTGGGGAAAGAGGGCCCGTAGACCGACGCCGGCCCGGTCCTGGTGCCGCGCCGCCAGTAGATCGGCAGCACCGCTCCCCACATGACCAGGGCGGTGCCCGCGAGCGCCGCGTCGGCCGTGTCACCGGCCAGCGCCAGGCGGACGGCGAGCGCGGTCACCACGGTCAGCGTGAGTGCGGTCCGCCGCCACGACAACCGGGTCCGCTCCGGCTGAAGACCGGGGTCGCGCGGCTGCCCGTCGTCGGCGGTGCCGCCCGGGCCCGCGTCCGGCTCTCGGGCGGGCTCCGGGGCGCCGGGCCGGGTCGTCACCGACCGCCGAGCGCAGTCACCAGCACCGCGGCCACCAGCAGCAGCGCGCCGAGGCCGACGGTGAGGGCGAGGATGGCCGGGAACCGGGAGGCGGGCAGTTCCTCGCCGAGCCGGATCGCCCGCTCGGTACGCGCCCAGTGGTCGACCGCGCGGACCGCCACGGCGCCGCCGAGCAGCAGCAGGACGACCGCGATCGCCTCGCGCAGGTGCCGCAGCGGCAGCGGCGGCAGGAACTGGGCCGTGGCCAGCCCGCCGCCCACGAGTGCCAGCCCGGTACGCAACCAGGCGAGGAAGGTCCGCTCGTTGGCCAGCGAGAACCGGTAGTCGGGGGTGCTACCGACCGAGCGCAGCTCCCGCGGGTCGAACCAACGCCTGATCGACTCCCACACGATGCCGATTATCCGCTGGCCACGGGTCGTAGCCTGAAGCGATGACGGATCTTGATGTCACCACCCTGCGGGCCGCGTACGACACCCAGCTGCGACCCGAGCTGCCCGATCCGGTGCCGGCGGGGGTGACCGTCGAGCAGGACGGGCCGCTGTACCGGGTGCTCGGTCTCGGTCGGGGCGGTTTCCTCACCTACCGCGACCTGGGCGGTCTGACGGGCGCGGCGCTCGACGAGTTGATCGCCCGGCAGGTCGAGCTGTTCCGGCGGCGAGGCGAGCAGGTGGAGTGGAAGCTCACCGGTCACGACGAGCCGGCGGACCTCGCCGATCGGCTGAGGGTGGCCGGGTTCGTGCCGGAGGAGCAGGAGTCCGTCGTGATCGGCCCGGTCGCGCCGCTGGCCGCGGCGCTTCCGGTGCTGCCCGAGGGCGTACGTCTGCGGGAGGTGACCGCCCGCGCCGACCTGGACCGGATCGTGGCCATGGAGGAGGAGGTCTGGCAGGCCGACCGCAGCCACCTCGGGGCGGTCCTGGAGCGGGAGATGGCCACGGACCCGCAGTCGATCACCATCGTGGTGGCCGAGGCGGACGAGACCGTGGTGAGCGCCGGCTGGGTCCGCTATCCGCCGGGTACCGGCTTCGCCACGCTCTGGGGCGGTTCGACCCTGCCGCGGTGGCGGCGCAGGGGCATCTACCGGGCGCTGGTGGTGCACCGGGCCCGGCTGGCCGCGCAGCGGGACCGGACCCTGCTCCAGGTGGACGCCTCCGACGACAGCCGGCCCATTCTCGAGCGGCTCGGCCTCGTCGCGGTCACCACGACCACCCCGTACGTCTACACTCCGTGATCGTGCCCGAGGAGTTGACGGACGAGGACCGGCTGACGCTCAAGACCGGCGCGTTCGGCGCGGTCTTCCTGGTGTCGAACGTGGACCCGGGCATGCTGTCCGTGCTCAAGGAGAGCCTGGCCGCGTCGGACGCGTTCGCCGACGCGTCGGGTGTGGTCCGGGCGGCGCTCACCACGGGTCCGCTGCCGAGGCTCCCGCGTGATTCGGCACTCGAGGTCGAGGCGAAGGTGCTGCCGGCGCTCGGCGCGGCGGTGCGGATCCTGCGGGAGAAGTCGCCGGCGGACGTGGCGGCGTACCGCGAGGTGGTGCTCGCTGCCGCGGACCGGGTGGCGCGGGCGCACGCCGGGGTGGCGCCGGCGGAGGCGGCGATGATCGAACGGATCAGGGCCGCGCTGGGCGAGGAGGTCTGATCCGGGCGGACGGTGCGGCGGCCGGGCCGGTCGGCGACCACAGCGCCCGCACGGCGGCCCGTACGCAGCGGTCGCGAATTTGCCCGCAGGCGCAGCGGTACGAGTCCGGCAACTGCCGGCGGCACGTCTTGCGCCGTCGCGGCCGGTTGCCGGTCAAGCCCGCCGACGTGGCGTATCCCGCAAGCTCGGACATTTCGGTCACCTCCCGACCGGGAGTGTACCCACGGGGGGGTCGGGTCAGTGGGCTGTGTCACTCTGTGCCCCGCCAGAGGTCTAACCTACTGGCAGGTAACATCACGCTCGTGGGCAACCGCACAGCGGCCCGCAGTTGACCGATCGTTAAGTCACGCGGGAGGCTGCGGCCCAGACCGGGCGAGCGATTCGCAACACCACACAGGAGGGGTCGTCGAAGCGCGATGAACATCGTCGTACTCGTCAAGCAGGTGCCCGATTCGGGCGCGGACCGCAACCTGCGCAGTGACGACAACACCGTCGACCGCGGTTCGGCGAACAACGTCATCAACGAGATGGACGAGTACGCCATCGAAGAGGCGTTGAAGATCAAGGAGGCGCACGGCGGCGAGGTGACCATCCTGACCATGGGTCCGGACCGGGCGACCGAGTCGATCCGCAAGGCGCTGTCGATGGGCCCGGACAAGGCCGTGCACGTCGTGGACGACGCGCTGCACGGCTCCTGCGCCGTGACCACCTCGAAGGTGCTCGCCGCCGCGCTGGGCACCCTCGACGCCGACCTGGTCATCTGCGGCGCGGAGTCGACCGACGGTCGGGTCCAGGTCATGCCGCACATGATCGCCGAGCGGCTGGGCGTGGCGGCGCTGACCGGCGCCCGCAAGCTCACCGTGGACGGCGGCACGCTCACCATCGAGCGGCAGACCGAGGAGGGCTACGAGGTCGTCACCGCCGCCACGCCGGCCGTGGTCTCGGTCTGGGACACCATCAACGAGCCGCGCTACCCGTCGTTCAAGGGCATCATGGCGGCCAAGAAGAAGCCCGTGCAGACCCTCTCCCTGGGTGACCTCGGCGTCGCCCCGGCCGAGGTGGGCTTCGAGGGCGCCACCAGCGCCGTCCTGGAGCACAGCAAGCGTCCACCGCGCTCGGGCGGCGCGAAGGTCACCGACGAGGGCGACGGCGGCGTCAAGCTGGTCGAGTTCCTCGCCACCGAGAAGTTCGTGTGAGAGGTCTGGACATGTCTGAGGTTCTCGTCGTCGTCGAAGCCACCCGCGAGTTCGGCGTCAAGAAGGTCACCCTGGAGATGCTCACCCTCGCCCGCGAGCTGGGCACGCCCAGCGCCGTCGTGCTCGGCGGCACCGGCGCGGCCGAGGCGCTGAGCGCCAAGCTGGGCGAGTACGGCGCGGAGAAGATCTACGCCGCCGAGGGCGAGGAGGTCGACGGCTACCTGGTGGCACCGAAGGCCACCGTCCTGGCCGAGCTGGTCCGCCGGGTCGAGCCCGCCGCCGTGCTGCTCGCCTCCTCCCAGGAGGGCAAGGAGATCGCCGCCCGGCTGGCGATCAAGCTGGACAACGGCATCCTGACCGACGTGGTCGCGCTGGACGCCGACGGCACCGCCACCCAGGTGGCCTTCGCCGGCTCCGCCATCGTGAAGTCCAAGGTCACCCGCGGCCTGCCGCTGGTCACCCTCCGGCCGAACTCGGTCAACCCGGTCCCGGCCGCCGCCAGCCCGGCGGTCGAGCAGCTCGCCGTCAGCGTCGGCGACACCGACAAGCTGGCCAAGGTCGTGAACCGGGTCGCCGAGCAGAAGGGCTCGCGCCCGGAGCTGACCGAGGCGTCGGTGGTCGTCTCCGGCGGCCGTGGTGTCGGCAACGCGGACAACTTCAAGCTGGTCGAGGAGCTGGCCGACCTGCTCGGCGGCGCGGTCGGCGCCTCCCGGGCGGCCGTCGACTCCGGCTTCTACCCGCACCAGTTCCAGGTCGGCCAGACCGGTAAGACGGTCTCGCCGCAGCTCTACATCGCGCTCGGCATCTCCGGTGCCATCCAGCACCGGGCCGGCATGCAGACCTCGAAGACCATCGTCGCGGTGAACAAGGACGCTGAGGCGCCGATCTTCGAGCTGGCCGACTTCGGCGTGGTCGGCGACCTGTTCAAGGTCGTACCGCAGGCCGCGGAGGAGATCCGCAAGCGCAAGTGAGCCGTCGGGCGGAGCATCGCCCCGCCCGACGCGCGCAGACACCGAGAAGGAGTGGCCGGCCCGCCGTGGGCCGCCACTCCTTCTCCGTACCCGTCCACCCGTGGCCGGCGGGCGGCTGACCGAATGGGAGCTGATCGGCGGGCCGGGGAGCTGAGCCGGCCCGCCGATCAGCCCGTCGGGGTGCCCCCGGCGTGCGGTCGCCGAGCGGGGCAGGTGATGCCGGACCAGGTGGGGACGTCGATATCCGAGTATGCCTGATGTGCGCCGTTGCGCACTGCCCAAGGCGATGATCCCGACTCGGCGACTGGCGAAAACAGTGCCCGTAACAATCCGCGGACTCGCGCCCGCCACCGCTGGTTCGTCCGGACGCCCCGTGACGTACCCGAGGTGCCCTCGCCCGCCGACCGTCCGTAGCGCCGCCGTAGGCTGAGCGGTGATGGCTTACCTGGATCACGCGGCGACCACTCCGATGCTCGACGAGGCACTGGAGGCGTACGTCGCCACCGCCCGTGAGGTCGGCAACGCGTCGTCACTGCACGCGGCCGGCCGGAAGGCCCGTCGCCGGGTCGAGGAGTCCCGCGAACGGGTGGCTGCGGTCCTGGGTGCCCGGCCCTCCGAAGTGATCTTCACGGGTGGTGGCACGGAGAGCGACAACCTCGCGGTCAAGGGAATCTTCTGGGCACGTCGGGCGAGCGTGGACCGCCACCGTCGCGTGGTGTCCAGCGCGGTGGAGCACCACGCGGTGCTGGACGCCGTGGACTGGCTGGGCGAACACGAGGGCGCGGAGGTGGGCTCGTTGCCGGTCGACCCCGCCGGGCGCGTCGACCCCGCCGTGCTCCGTGCCGAGCTGGAGGCCCACGGCGACCGGGTCGCACTGGTCACCGCGATGTGGGCCAACAACGAGGTCGGCACCGTCCAGCCGATCGGCGAACTGGCCGCCGCCGCCGCCGAGTACGGCGTGCCCTTCCACACCGACGCGATCCAGGCGGTCGGGCAGGTGCCGGTCGACTTCGCCGCCAGTGGGGTGTCGGCGCTGACCGTGACCGGACACAAACTCGGCGGGCCGGTCGGAGTCGGTGCCCTGCTGCTGGGCCGTGACGTGGCGGCCACCCCGGTGCTGCACGGCGGCGGCCAGGAGCGCGACGTACGCTCCGGCACCCTCGACACCGCCGGGATCGTGGCCTTCGCGGTCGCGGTGGAGGCGGCCGTCAAGAGTCAGCAGGAGTACGCGGCGCGGATCGCCGCGCTCCGTGACGACCTGGTCGAACGGGTCCGCCGCGCGGTGCCTGACGTGGTCTACAACGGTGACCCGGTGAACCGGCTACCCGGCAACGCGCACTTCTCCTTCCCTGGCTGCGAGGGCGACGCGCTGCTGCTGCTCCTCGACGCCCAGGGCATCGCGTGCTCGACCGGGTCGGCCTGCTCGGCCGGGGTGGCCCAGCCCTCGCACGTGCTGCTGGCGCTGGGCGCCGACGACGACCGGGCCCGTTCGTCGCTGCGCTTCACCCTCGGCCACACCTCGTCGCGGGACGACGTCGACGCGCTCATCGCCGCCCTTCCGGGCGCGGTCGAGCGCGCCCGCCGGGCCGCCGCCTACCGCACCCCCCGCTGATCCCGGGTGCCCTCGCCCGGGGCCTCGGCCGCCGGTCGGTGGGGCGTGACGTCCGATTCGTCATCAGGCACACCCCTGCCGGACCGTCGGGCGAGTGGGCCGCGCGGCAGCGGGCGGATCGGGCGGGCAGCCGGCCGGATCGGGTGGTTAGGGTTGGAAGGCGGAAGGGAGTGAGCTGGTGAGGGTATTGGCGGCGATGTCCGGCGGGGTCGACTCGGCGGTCGCGGCGGCGCGGGCGGTCGACGCCGGGCACGACGTGACAGGCGTGCATCTGGCGCTCTCCCGCAATCCGAAGACCTACCGCACCGGGGCGCGAGGCTGCTGCACGCTGGAAGACTCGCGGGACGCGCGTCGCGCCGCCGACGTGATCGGCATCCCGTTCTACGTGTGGGACATGGCCGACCGGTTCCACGAGGACGTGGTGGACGACTTCGTCGCCGAGTACGCGGCCGGGCGTACCCCGAACCCGTGCCTGCGCTGCAACGAGAAGATCAAGTTCGCCGCGGTGCTGGACCGGGCGATCGCCCTGGGCTTCGACGCGGTGGTCACCGGCCACCACGCCCGGCTCGGCGCGGACGGCCTGCTGCGGCGTAGCGCCGACCTGGCCAAGGACCAGTCGTACGTGCTGGCGGTGCTCACCCGGGAGCAGCTGGACCGGTCGATCTTTCCGCTCGGTGACTCGACGAAGGCGGAGGTCCGGGCCGAGGCCGCGCGGCGGGGGCTCGCGGTCGCCGAGAAGCCGGACTCCCACGACATCTGCTTCATCGCCGACGGCGACACCCGGGGTTTCCTCGCGCAGCGGCTGGGCGAGCAGCCGGGCGACGTGGTCGACGCGACCAGCGGTGCGGTCGTCGGCACCCATGCCGGCGCGTACGCGTACACCGTCGGCCAGCGACGCGGCCTGCACCTGGACCGGCCGGCCCCGGACGGCCGGCCGCGCTACGTGCTCTCCATCACCCCGAAGACCAACACCGTGACCGTCGGCCCGGCCGAGGCGCTGGAGGTGTCCCAGGTCCGCGCCGAGCGTCCGGTCTGGACCGGCGGCCCGCGTCCGGACGGTCCGATCGAGTGCGAGGTACAGCTGCGCGCGCACGGTGACGTGTCGCCGGCGACCGTCGCTCTGGACGGCGACACGCTCCACGCCGAGCTGCGCCGTCCGTTGCGGGGAGTCGCCGCCGGGCAGGCGGTGGTGGCGTACCGGCCGGATCCGGCGGGCGACATCGTGCTCGGCTCCGCCACCATCGCGGGCTGAGTGCCGCCGCCGGGCGGATCGGCAGTCCCCACCGGATACCCTTCGCCCGTGACAGATCAGGCGTGGCCGTGGCCGACCGGCGCGGCGACCGGCATCGGATCGCTGCCGGGCACCGACATCGCCGAGGCACAGCGGATCGTCCTCGGGGAACTACCCAACCTGCCGCACCTGCCGGAGTTGCCGGCCCGCGGCCCGGGCGCCGACCTGATCGGCCGCACCGCCGGCCTGTTGGTCGAGCTGCCCGTGGAGCTGTACGCAGCCCGCTGGCGGATCGCCCCGCGTCCCGGCCGTGAGCTGCGCCGGGCCCGGGACCTCATGGAGCGCGACCTCGACCAGCTCGCCGAGCAGGCCGAGGAGTACGCCGGGCCGATCAAGGTGCAGGCCGGGGGGCCGTTCACCCTCGCCGCCGACCTGGAGCTGCCGATCGGTGGCCGGATGCTGCGGGACCCGGGCGCGGTGCGTGACCTGACCGGCTCGCTCACCGAAGGGCTGCGCGAGCACGTCGCGGCGGTGGCCCGGCGGCTGCCCCGGGCGTCGGTGCTGCTCCAACTGGACGAGCCGTCGCTGCCCGCGGTGCTCGCCGGACGGGTGCGCACGGAGAGCGGGCTCGGCACGTACCCGGCCGCGGACGTCGAACTCGTGTCGACCCTGCTGCGCTCGCTCATCGAGGCCGTGGGGGTGCCGACGGTGGTGCACTGCTGCGCGCCCGACGTGCCGGTGGAGCTGATCCGCTCCACGGGCGCGGCCGGTCTGGCCCTCGACCTGTCGCTGGT
The DNA here is from genome assembly GCF_900156065.1 of Micromonospora avicenniae. Classification (GTDB taxonomy): domain Bacteria; phylum Actinomycetota; class Actinomycetes; order Mycobacteriales; family Micromonosporaceae; genus Micromonospora; species Micromonospora avicenniae. The sequence goes on from NZ_FTNF01000006.1 coordinate 144,249, forward strand.
CACCGACCTGGACCCGCTCGGCGAGGCGATCGACGCCGGGCTGGGGTTGCTCGCCGGCGCCGTCCCCACGCGACCGCCGTCGAACGGTCGCGCCCCCACCTCCGCCGAGGTGGCCGACCGGGTACGCGTGCTCTGGGATCGCCTCGCCTTCCCCCGCGCCCGCCTGGCCGAGCAGGTGGTGGTCACCCCGGCCTGCGGGCTGGCGGGTGCCACGCCGGAGTACGCCCGGGCCGTGCTGAAGGCCTGCCACGACGCCGGTCGGCGACTCGCCGAGGACTGAGTTTCGCCGTCGTACCCGGCGGGCAGGATGACCGGCATGATTGGACAGCTGCGTTCGACGGTGATCGACTGCCCGGATCCCCGGGCCCTAGCGGCGTTCTACTCGGAACTGCTCGGCCTGCCGCTGGTGCACGACGAGGACGACTGGGTGGTGCTCGGCGGCCCGCCCGGGCAGCATCCGCGCCTGGCGTTCCAGAAGGCGCCCGACCTGCGTCCACCGACCTGGCCGGAGCCGGAGGTCCCCCAGCAGCTCCACCTCGACGTGACGGTGACCGACATCGAGGCCGCCGAGAAGGCGGCGCTCGCGCTCGGTGCCCGGCGGTTGCCCGGCGAGGGCGAGGGCTTCCGGGTGTACGCCGATCCCGCCGGCCATCCGTTCTGCCTCTGCTGGGACTGACGGCAGGCCGACTGCCGCACCCCCTGGCGACGGTTGCTCCCGACGGGCATGATCACCGTCATGATCGATTCCTCGCGCGACCGCGCCGCCGGGTCGCTGTTCGGGCTCGCCTACGGCGACGCGCTCGGTAAGGAGACCGAGTTCCTTCCGGTCGCCGAGATCGTCCGCCGGCACGGGCCTTCCGGCCCCCGCGAGCTGGTCGGAGACCCGGCGCTGGTCACCGACGACACCCAGATGGCACTGGCTGTGGCCTGGGCGCTGCGCGAGGCGTCCGAGCTGACGCCCGAAGCGGTGGAGCCGGTGCTGCGCCGCCGGTTCGTCGACTGGGCGGCGAGCCCGGAGAACAACCGGGCCCCGGGAATGACCTGCCTGCGGGCCTGCGGCGAGCTGGCCCGGGGGGTGCGCTGGCAGGAGGCGAGCGTGGCCGACTCGAAGGGCTGCGGGGCGAACATGCGGGTCACCCCGGTCGGGCTGCTCGACGTCGACCTGGACACCCTCGCCGGGCTCGCCCAGTTCCAGGCCGGCCTGACCCACGGTCACCCGACCGGGCTGGCCGCCAGCGAGCTGACCGCGTACGCCGTGCGGCTGCTGCGTGACGGCGCCGCGCTCGACGAACTGCCCGCCCTGCTCGCCGAGCGGGCGCGGCAGCAGCGCCTCCACTACCGCGCCGACTGGCTGGGCGACCTGTGGCAGCGCCCCGGCGCGACGGTCCCGACGGAGTTCATCGCCCGGGGCTGGGACGAGTGCCTCGCCGTGCTGGGCCGGCTGACCGACGCGCTGGCCCGGCCGGACGACGGTGGCGATCCGTGCCTGCTGACCGGGGAGGGCTGGGTGGCCGAGGAGGCGTTGGCCACCGCCCTGTACTGCGCGCTGCGGCACCCCGACGACCCGGTCGGCGCGCTGGCCAGGGGCGCCACCACCGCCGGTGACTCCGACTCCATCGCCGCGCTGGCCGGCGCGTTCGTGGGGGCGGCGGTCGGCATGTCCGCCTGGCCGGCCGGCTGGGCCACCCGGATCGAGTACGCCGACCAGCTCACCGCCCTAACCACCCCCCAACCCCCCCCCCCCCCCCCCCCCCCCCACCCCCCCCACCCCCACCCCCACATGCGCGCACCCCGCTTCCAGCGGTGATCAAGAGGTTTGCGTCACGAGAGCGGCCGGTCGTGACGCAAACCTCTTGATCACCGGCTGCAGCTGGGTGACGCCGGGTCGGACGGGCGGGTGGGCGGCGGGTTGTCGTACGCGCCGGTTACCGTGCCCGGGTAGCGTGATCAGGGAGGTCAACCGGTGTCCGAAGGTGGCGGCGTGTCCGACGAGCAGATCGGCCAACAGGTCAGCCCGGCGCAGGAGGCTGCGGCGGGCGGCGAGCCGACCCCGGAGGCGCGGGAGCGGCACACCACGCTGAGCCGTGAGCTGACCGAGCATCAGTACCGCTACTACGTGCTCGACTCGCCCACCATCTCCGACGCCGAGTTCGACCGCCAGCTGCGCGAGCTGGAGGCGTTGGAGGCGCAGTTCCCGGCGCTCCGTACGCCGGATTCGCCCACCCAGCGGGTCGGCGGCACGTTCTCCACCGACTTCGCCCCCGTGCAGCACGCGGAGCGGATGCTCTCACTCGACAACGCCTTCGCCGACGAGGAGCTGGCCGCCTGGGCCGAGCGGGTCGAGCGCGACGCCGGTGGGCCGGTGCCCTACCTCTGCGAGTTGAAGGTCGACGGGCTCGCGATCAACCTCACCTACGAGCGCGGCCGGCTGGTCCGCGCGGCGACCCGCGGCGACAGCCGCACCGGTGAGGACGTGACCGCCAACGTGCGCAGCATCCGCGACGTACCGGGTCAGCTCACCCCGTCCCCCGAGTTCCCCGACGTGCCCGAGTTCCTCGAGGTCCGGGGCGAGATCTACTTCCCGGTGGCGGCCTTCGCCGACCTCAACGCGGGCCTGGTGGAGCAGGGCAAGGCGCCGTTCGCCAACCCGCGCAACGCCGCCGCCGGCAGCCTCCGCCAGAAGGACCCGCGGGTCACCGCGTCCCGGCCACTGCGCCTGGTGGTGCATGGCATCGGCGCCCGGCGGGGATTCCAGCCGGTGGCCCAGTCCGAGTCGTACGCGGCGCTGAAGGCGTGGGGTCTGCCGACCAGCGACCGCTGGCGGGTCGTACCCGACCTGGCCGGCGTCGCCGAATACATCGCCTACTACGGCAAGCACCGGCACGACGTCGAGCACGAGATCGACGGTGTGGTCGTGAAGGTCGATCCGGTTGCCATCCAGGGCCGGCTCGGCTCGACCAGCCGCGCGCCCCGCTGGGCGATCGCGTTCAAGTACCCGCCGGAGGAGGTGACCACCAAGCTGCTCGACATCGACGTCAACGTCGGGCGCACCGGTCGGGTCACCCCGTTCGCGGTGCTCGAGCCGGTCCGGGTGGCCGGCTCCACGGTCGCGTTCGCCACCATGCACAACGCCCGCGAGGTGGAACGCAAGGGCGTGCTGATCGGGGACACGGTCGTGCTGCGCAAGGCCGGCGACGTGATCCCGGAGGTGCTCGGGCCGGTGGTCGACCTGCGACCCGTCGACGCCCGCCCCTTCGTGATGCCCACCTCCTGCCCGGCCTGTGGTACTCCGCTCGCACCGGCGAAGGAGGGCGACGTCGACATCCGCTGCCCCAACGCGCGGACCTGTCCGGGGCAGATCCGCGAACGGATCTACCACCTGGCGGGCCGCAAGGTGCTCGACATCGAGGTGCTCGGCGAGAAGGGCGCGGCGGCGCTGCTGGACGCGCAGATCATCACGAACGAGGGTGACCTCTTCTCCCTCGACGCCGAGCAGCTCACCGGGTCGCCGTTCTTCGTCAACAAGGACGGCAGCCTCGGCAGCAACGCGGTCAAGCTGCTCGACAACCTGGCCGTCGCCAAGGAGCGAGAGCTCTGGCGGGTGCTCGTCGCGCTCTCCATCCGGCACGTCGGCCCGACGGCCGCCCGGGCGCTGGCGCAGCACTTCCGGTCCGTCGAGGCGATCGACAAGGCCAGCGAGGAGGAGCTCTCCTCGGTCGACGGGGTCGGCCCGACCATCGCCGCCAGCATCCGTGAGTGGTTCGCCGTGGACTGGCATCGCGAGGTGGTCCGCGAGTGGGCCGAGGCCGGCGTGCGGATGGCCGAGGAGGCGCTCGACGAGGGCCCGCGCCCGCTGGAGGGTGTCACCGTCGTGGTCACCGGCACGCTCGCCGGGTTCTCCCGCGACCAGGCCGCGGAGGCGGTGCAGAGCCGGGGTGGCAAGGTCAGCGGCTCGGTCTCGAAGAAGACTGCCTTCGTGGTGGTGGGTGAGAACCCGGGGTCCAAGGCGGACAAGGCGGCCGGCCTGAAGGTGCCGGTCCTCGACGAGGACGGCTTCCGGGTGCTGCTCGACAAGGGGCCGGACGCCGCTCGCGAGGTGGCCCGCGTCGAGGGCTGAGTCCCACCACCTCTGCCCGTCATGCCTGGTCAGCGCCACGTGGACGAACGACGCGGCGGCCCGGGTCGGCTGGGGCGTATACCAAGTTAATTACGACTACGACCGATTCGTGACTGTCATACCGGGAAAGCCGGCACCGAGGGCGTTTCATTGGTGCACGGCGTGTGAACGGGCACGCCGACCGTTGTCCGGGAGGTGTGATGGAGGTCGCGGACCCGCGCAACGTCGTCCCGCCCGGACGCGTTGCGCCGTTCACCGCCTTCATCGGCGCCGTCCTGGCCCTGGCGTTGCTGCTCGCGGCCGGTCCACTGGCGGCGTTGCCGGAGCAACTGCCTCAGCTGCCGGTGGCGTTCTGGACGATGGCGGCGCTCGCGGTGGTCTGCGACGCCCGCCCGTTCGTACCGCCGGGCCGGCGGCATACGTCGGCAGTCTTCCCGTCCACCTGCTTCACCTTCGCCATACTGCTCGGCTGGGGGCTGGGTCCGGCGGTGGTGGTACAGGCGGTGGCCGTCATCGTCTCCGGCTGGCGGCTGCGGCACGCCATGTGGCGCACGGCGTTCAACGTCGGGCAGTACGCCTGCGCCCTCGCCGCCGCGTACGCGGTCACCCGTCTCGGGCCCGGCACCGTCTTCTCCGGCGGTGTGCTGCACACCTCCGACGTCGTGGCGGTCGGTGGCGCGACCCTGGTCTGGTTCCTTGTCAACTACGTGCTGGTCAGCATGGCCGTACGGCTCCGATTCGGTGGCCGATGGTGGTCCAGCTTCCGGCAGGGCCTCGGCTTCGAACTGCTTTCCACCGGTTCGCTGCTGCTGCTCGCCCCGGTGCTGGTCGCCGCGGCCCGCACCAGCGCCGCACTGATCCCGCTGGTGCTGGTGCCACTCTTCGCCGTCTACCGGATGGCCCGGCTCACCGTCGAGCAGCAACAGCTCGCCTCCCTGGACCCGTTGACCGGCCTGCCGAACCGCAAGGCGCTGCTGGCCGAGGTCGCCGAGCAGGTCCACCTGCACGGGGAGCGGTCCGGCCGCGGCGAACCGGACGGGCACCTGGCGCTGCTGCTGATCGACCTGGACCGGTTCAAGAACGTCAACGACGCCCTCGGCCACGCGGTGGGGGACCGGCTGCTGGTCGAGGTCAGCCAGCGACTGACCACACTGGTCGGTGGGCGGGACATGGTGGCCCGGCTGGGCGGCGACGAGTTCGCCATCGTGATGACCGGTCTCAGCGACGCCGCCGAGGCGCGTGAACTCGCCGACCTGGTGGTCCGGACGCTCGCCGAGCCGGTGCCGCTGGACGGGCTGCCGCTGGACGTGGGCGGGTCGATCGGCATCGCCGTCTTCCCGGAGCACGGGGAGGACTTCGCCACCCTGATGCGCCACGCCGACGTGGCGATGTACGACGCGAAGCACCGCAACGACACCATCGCCGTCTACACCGCCGAGTCCGACCACAACTCGGCCGAGCGGCTCGGACTCCTGGCCGATCTGCGACGGGTGCTGGAGGCCGGCCCGGCCGTGGACGAGCGGGCCGACGCCGACCAGCCGGCCGACGTACGACCCGGTGGCACGTCCGAAGCGGGGGAGGGCCGGCTCGTCACCGGCGCGACACGGGGCGGGGACGGTGCCGCCCTCGCCACCGCCGTTGATCGGGCCGGCGGGGTGCCGGGTGGAGGCTCGGGCGGCGACGGTGCGGCGCTGAACGGCGGAGCGACGGGCCCTCGGGCGCGACGCTGGTGGTCGCGGCAGCGGGAGCGCCGTCCCGAGGTGGTGCCCGAGGACGAGCTGATCAGCCGGATCGTGTCCGGCGCCGACCCGATCCGCCGCCGCACCGGCCGTCCCGGCACGCGAGTGGTCGACCGGGGCGCGGTCGTCGACCGCAGGGCGGCGAACGGCCGCGGACCGACCGCCGATCCGGGCCACCACGGGCTCGGCGTGACCGCCGACGAGGACGCCGCGGCCGCTCTGGCCGCCGGTGAGCATCGCGGCGAGGGCTCGGACGCCGACCCGGCCGTCGACGCCGGCGAGATCACGATGTACTACCAGCCGCAGGTCGCCATCGCCACCGGCGAGGTGGTGGGGGTCGAGGCGCTGCTGCGCTGGCGACACCCGCGGCGCGGAATGGTCGACCCGGAGGAGCTCATCCGGGTCGCCGAGCAGAGCACCGTGATGCGCCTGCTCACCCGCCGGGTGGTCGACGACGTCGTGGAGCAGCTCGCGAAGTGGTCGGCCGCGGGGGTCGGCCTGCGGGCCGCGCTCAACGTGAGCGTGCGTGACCTGCACACCGGCGAGATCGCCGATCAGATCGCCGACCGGCTGGCCCGGTACGGCGTACCGCCCGAGCGGCTGCAACTGGAGATCACCGAGGGCGCCCTGATGGCCGATCCGCGACGGGTGCTGGCCACCATCTCCCGGCTGCACCGCATCGGGGTGGCCATCGCGCTCGACGACTTCGGCACCGGCTACTCGTCCCTGCAACACCTGCGCCGGTTGCCGCTGTCCGAGGTCAAGGTCGACCGCAGCTTCGTCCTCGGCATGGCCGACGACCCCGACGACGCGGCGATCGTACGGTCGATGATCGAGCTTGCGGGGGCCCTCGGTCTGCGGGTGGTCGCCGAGGGGGTCGAGGACGAGCGGACCTGGCGGATGCTGCACGCCGCCGGCTGTGACGCCGCCCAGGGCTGGTTCTACGCCCGGCCGATGCCCGCCCAGGAGTTGGTCACCTGGCTGGCCCGGTACCGTCCGGTGCGCCCCGCCGGAGGCCCGGACCCCGACCTGCGCCGCCGGCACGCCCGCTGAACCGGCCCGGACGGGGCGACGCGGCGGTGTGGAGGGGGAGTGGGGGGACGCCACGCCGACACGGAACAATAGACTCGCTCCGGTCACCGCGCGTCACTCCGTACAGCTCGCGCGGTCGGCAGACCGGCCGGACACAGGACCGTTACGAAGGGGGCACGATGGCCGCCATCTCCCGCGAGGAGGTCGCGCACCTGGCGCGCCTGTCGCGGCTCGCCGTCACCGAGGAGGAGCTGGACACGTTCGCCGGCCAGCTCGACGTGATCCTCCAGGCGGTCGCCCAGGTCGGCAAGGTCGCCGCCGCGGACATCCCGCCGACCTCGCACTCGGTGCCGCTGACGAACGTCCTGCGTGAGGACGTCGAGACGCCGTGCCTGACCCCCGAGGAGGCGTTGTCGGGCGCGCCGGACGTCGATCAGCAGCGGTTCCGGGTTCCGCGGATCCTCAACGAGGACCTGGCGTCATGAGCGAACGTAACGAGCGAATCGGCATCATCAGCGCGCGGCGGGGCGCCGGCGAGCGAAGCGAGGCGGCGGCATGAGCGACCTGACCACGAAGACCGCGGCGGAGATCGCCGCGCTGGTGGCCGGCGGGGAGACCTCCGCCGTCGAGGTCACCCAGGCTCACCTCGACCGGATCGCGGCGGTCGACGACCAGGTGCACGCGTTCCTGCACGTCGACACCGAGGGTGCCCTCGCCGCGGCCCGCGCGGTCGACGAGCGCCGTGCGGCCGGTGAGCCGCTCGGCCCGCTGGCCGGCGTGCCGGTCGCCGTGAAGGACGTGCTCGCCACCAAGGGTGTGCCGACCACCGTCGGTTCCAAGATCCTCGAGGGCTGGCGCCCGCCGTACGACGCGACGATCGTCGAGCGGCTGCGCGCGGCCGGCACGGTGATGCTCGGCAAGACGAACATGGACGAGTTCGCGATGGGCTCCTCCACCGAGTACTCGGCGTACGGCCCGACCCGCAACCCGTGGGACCTGAACCGGATCCCGGGCGGCTCGGGGGGCGGCAGTTCCGCGGCGCTGGCCGCGTACGAGGCGCCGCTGGCGATCGGCTCGGACACCGGTGGCTCGATCCGCCAGCCGGGCGCGGTCACCGGCACCGTCGGGGCGAAGCCGACCTACGGCGGCACCTCCCGCTACGGGCTCGTCGCCTTCTCCTCGTCGCTGGACACGCCCGGCCCGTGCGCGCGCACGGTGCTGGACGCAGCCCTGCTGCACGAGGCCATCGGCGGGCACGACCCGCGTGACTCGACGTCGATCCCGCAGCCCGTGCCGGATGTGGTGGCCGCGGCGAAGCTCGGTGCGACAGGTGACCTGACCGGCGTGAAGCTCGGCATCGTGACCGAGTTCGCCGGCGAGGGCGCCGAGCCGGGCGTGCTGGCGGTGTTCCGGGAGGCGGTCGACGCGCTGACCAAGCTGGGCGCCGAGATCGTCGAGGTCTCCTGCCCGCACTTCACCTACGCGCTGCCGGCGTACTACCTGATCGCGCCGAGCGAGTGCTCCTCCAACCTGGCCCGGTTCGACGGCGTCCGGTTCGGCCTGCGGGTCGGCGACGACGGCAGCCGGTCGCTGGAGGAGGTCATGTCCCTGACCCGGGAGGCCGGCTTCGGCCCGGAGGTCAAGCGCCGGATCATGCTCGGCACGTACGCGCTCTCGTCGGGCTACTACGACGCCTACTACGGGCAGGCGCAGAAGGTCCGTACGCTCATCACCCGGGACTTCACCGCGGCGTTCGAGCAGGTGGACGCGCTGATCTCGCCGACCACCCCGTTCGTGGCGTTCCCGATCGGCGCGCGTACCTCCGACCCCTACCAGATGTACCTGGCCGACCTGTTCACGATCCCGACCAACCTGTACGGGGGACCCGGCATCTCGGTGCCGTGCGGGCTCTCCGACGGCCTGCCGGTCGGTCTCCAGGTCATGGCCCCGACGATGGCCGACGACCGCATGTACCGGGTCGCCGCCGCGCTGGAGAGCGCCGTCGGCACGTTCACCCCACCGGCACTGTGAGGCAGGAGCTCCGATGACCACGACACTGCCCTCGTACGACGACGTCGTCGCCCGCTACGAACCGGTGATCGGCCTGGAGACCCACGTCGAGCTCGGCACCCGGACGAAGATGTTCTGCGGCTGCCCGACCGACTTCGGTGGCGAGCCGAACACCCGGGTCTGCCCGGTCTGCCTGGGCCTGCCCGGCTCGCTGCCGGTGGTCAACAAGGCGGCCGTCGAGGCGACGATCCGGATCGGCCTCGCGCTGAACTGTTCGATCGCGGACTGGTGCCGGTTCGCCCGGAAGAACTACTTCTACCCGGACATGCCGAAGAACTTCCAGATCAGCCAGTACGACGAGCCGCTCTGCGTCGACGGCTACCTGGACGTCGAGGTGAACGGCGAGACGGTGCGGATCGGCATCGAGCGGGTGCACATGGAGGAGGACACCGGCAAGACGCTGCACGTCGGTGGCGCCACCGGCCGGATCCACGGTGCGACGGAGTCGCTGGTGGACTACAACCGGGCCGGTATCCCCCTCGTGGAGATCGTCACGAAGCCGATCCCCGGCACCGGTGAGCTCGCCCCCGAGGTCGCCCGGGCGTACGTCACCGAGCTGCGGGACGTGATCCGCTCGCTGGGCGTCTCCGACGTCCGGATGGAGGAGGGTTCGCTGCGCTGCGACGTGAACACGTCGCTGAACCTGCCCGGTCAGGAGTGGGGCACCCGCACCGAGACGAAGAACGTCAACTCGCTGCGCTCGGTGGAGCGGGCGGTCCGCTCCGAGATGCTGCGGCAGGCGTCGGTGCTCGACGCGGGTGGCCGGATAACCCAGGAGACCCGGCACTTCCAGGAGGACACCGGGGACACCCGGCCCGGCCGGTCCAAGGAGACCGCCACCGACTACCGGTACTTCCCGGAGCCGGACCTCGTGCCGATCGCGCCCGATCCGGCGTGGGTGGCCGAGCTGAAGGCGGCCCTGCCGGAGCTGCCCCGGGTGCACCGCCGGCGGCTCCAGGAGCAGTGGGGTCTGTCCGACCTGGACATGCAGTCGGTGCTCAACGCCGGCGCGGTCGAGCTGATCGAGCAGACCGTGGCCGCCGGCGCCACGCCGGCCGCGGCCCGCAAGTGGTGGCTCGGCGAGCTGTCCCGGCGGGCCAACGAGACCGGCGTCGAGCTGGTCGACGTCGGGGCCACCCCGGAGCAGGTGGCCGAGCTGCAGGGCCTGGTCGACGCCGGGAAGCTCAACGACAAGCTGGCCCGCACGGTGCTCGAGGGCGTGGTGGCCGGCGAGGGTTCGCCGACCGAGGTCATGACCAGTCGCAACCTGGAGGTGGTCTCGGACACCGGCGCGCTCACCGCGGCCGTGGACGAGGCGATCGCCGCCAACCCGGACATCGCCGACAAGATCCGCAGCGGCAAGGTCGCGGCGGCCGGCGCGCTGGTCGGCGCGGTCATGAAGACCACCCGCGGCCAGGCCGACGCGAAGACCGTCCGGGAGCTGATCCTGGCCCGCCTCGGCGCCTGATCTCACGAAGGGCCCCTTGTCGCCGCCGCCCGGTGCGCGGCAAGGGGCCCTTCCTGACATTCCGGCCGGCCCGCGCCGGCTACTCCTCAGCGGCGGCGCATCGTCGCGGCCGCGGCCGGAACGATCCACACCCCTTTTCGTATGGGCGTCATCGGCGACGCCCGGATAGAGCCACCGTGAACCAGCACGACCTGGACGTACTCGACGAGATTCAGCGCCGGGTGCTCTGGCTCGCCACCCGGATCGTGGACGCCGCCAACCACGACCGCGACGCCGGCGACGGCGTGAAGGTCGGCGGGCACCAGGCGTCGAGCGCCTCGTTGGTCAGCGCGATGACGGCGCTCTGGTTCGCCCACCTGGACGCCGCGGACCGGGTGTCGGTCAAGCCGCACGCCTCGCCGGTCTACCACGCGATCCAGTACCTGCTGGGCAACCTCGACCGCTCCTACCTGCCCCGGCTGCGGGCGCGGGGCGGCCTCCAGTCCTACCCGTCCCGCACCAAGGACCCGGACGGGGTCGACTTTTGCACCGGCTCGGTCGGGCTCGGCGCGGCGGCGCCGCTCTTCGCCGCGGCCACCCGCCGCTACGTGGAGGCGCACTTCGGTCCCAGGCCCCGGTCCCGGTTCATCTCGTTGATCGGCGACGCCGAACTGGACGAGGGGAACATCTGGGAGGCCGTCGCCGACCCGGCCACCACCGGTCTCGGCAACGTCATGTGGCTGGTCGACTTCAACCGCCAGTCGCTCGACCGGGTGGTGCCCGGTGTGCGGATCAACCAGTGGCGGGGCCAGTTCGAGGCGGCCGGTTGGCACGTGGTGGAGGTCAAGTACGGTCGCCGGCTCGCCGCGGCGTACGCCCGCCCGGGCGGGGAGGTGTTGCGGACCTGGATCGACGCCATGCCCAACGAGCAGTACCAGTCGTTGTTCGGGCTCGCCGGGCCGGAGCTGCGCAAGCGGTTCCTCGACGGCGCGCCGGAGGCGGTCGCCACGTTCATCGCCGACGTGCCGGACGACGAGTTGGGTCCGCTCGTCACCGACCTCGGCGGGCACGACCTCGCGGCGCTGCTCGACGCGTACGCCCAGTGCGACGCCGTCACGGACCGGCCGAGCGTCGTGTTCGCGTACACGGTGAAGGGGTGGGGGCTGCCGATCGCCGGCAATCCGCGCAACCATTCGGCGCTGCTCAGCACCGAACAGGTCGACGCGCTGCGCGCCGCGCACGGCCTGACCCGGGAGGCGGAGTGGGACCGGCTCGACCCGGCGTCCCCGGCCGGCATCCGGGCCGGCGAGCGCCGGGAGGCGCTGTCCCGCCCGCCGCGCGAGCGGGCGCTGGGGGTCACCGTCCCGGAGGCCACGAAGGTACGCGCCAACAAGCCGATCTCCACGCAGGAGGTCTTCGGCCGGGTACTCGTGGATCTGGCTCGCGACCCGGAGCTGGGCCGGTACCTGGTGACCACCGCCCCGGACGTGGCCACGTCCACCAACCTCGCCGGGTTCATCAACAAGACGGGCGTGTTCGCACCGAGCGCGCAGCGTGACTGGACCGAGGACCGGATGCTGCGCTGGACCGAGAGCCCCGCCGGTCAGCACATCGAGCTGGGCATCTCGGAGATGAACCTGTTCCTGCTGCTGGGTCAGCTCGGCCTGTCCTGGGACCTGTCCGGCCAGCCGCTGCTGCCGGTCGGCACGGTGTACGACCCGTTCGTGCTGCGCGGCCTGGACGCGTTCCTGTACGGGACGTACTCGGGTTCCCGCTTCGTGGTCGCCGGCACCCCGTCCGGAATCACCCTCGCTCCCGAAGGTGGCGCGCACCAGTCGACCATCACCGCCTCGGTCGGGCTGGAGCTGCCCGGCGTGACGTTCATCGAGCCGGCGTACGCGGTCACCCTGGACTGGTTGCTCTGCGACGCCCTGGGCCAGATCGCGGGAGGCGCGGCGCCGTCGGCGACGGCGGCGCCGACCGAGGACGGGGCCTACTACTTCCGGCTGAGCACCCGGCCGGTCGACCAGGCGCCGTTCGAGGCGGCGCGCGCCCGGCTCGGGGACGCGGTACTGCGCCGGCAGGTGGTCGCCGGAGCGTACCGGCTGGTCGACGCCCACCAGGCGTACCCGCACCTCGCGGACGCGCCGGTGGTGCAGCTGGCGGCCTCCGGGGCGGTGCTGCCCGAGGTGCTGACCGCGGCCGCGGAGCTGGCGGACGAGGGCATCGCCGCGCACGTCGTCGACATCACCTCGCTGGACCGGATCTACCGGGCCTGGCAGCGCACGCTGCGCCAGGGGGTGCGTACGGCGACCGTGCCGAGCGTGCCCGGCGCGCTCCGCTCGGCGTTCGACGACCGGGCGCCGGTGGTCACCGTGCACGACGCGGCCTCGCACGCGATGGCGTGGCTCGGGTCCGCCCTCGGGGTGCCCACGGTGCCGCTCGGGGTGGACGAGTTCGGCCAGTCCGGCAGCGTCGCCGAGCTGTACGAGCTGCACGACCTGCTTCCCGGCAGCATCGTCAACGCCGCGCTGGCCGCGCTCTCGCTCCGCCGCTGACCGCGGGAGCGGCGGGTCGAGGCGGCGGGCAGGGCGGGCGCGGGTCGGTGCTGGGCGGTCACCATCGGTGACGACTCGGCCCGAACGTGACGATGCGACTGAGAGTCACGGGCCCGCCGGGGCCAGCCACACCGGCTCGCCTCCTTTGCTCTGCACCCCGATACGCGCCACCTACCTCCACCAGTGCAGACGGGTTGCGGCCCCGATCGGCTGGGGCGGCAGGCCCATTACTCACGGTGACTGGCGCTTATTGGGGTGCAGAGCAAAGGGCGCGAGGCGCGGGGTGGTGCGGCCGGACGATGATTACTTTCCGTGTCGGCGGGGCCGTGTCCGGGCACCGGACCAGACGCGGGCGAAGCGGGGCGACGCACGGCGACGTGGGGCGACGTGGGGCGAGGCGCGGCGACGTGGGTCGAGGCGTGGGGTCAGCGGGTCGGGGTCGGGGTGACAGGCACCTGCTCGCCTGCCTTCGGGTCCCGAATCACGTGGCGTTCCAGGTTCACCTGGGCCTGGCCGGTGCCGCCGACGGTGATGTCGTCGTACGCCTGGAGCAGTTTGTCCTGGTCGAAGTAGAGCACGCTCATCGACAGCGGAGTGGGCTTCTCGCCCTCCAGGCCGCGCAGTCCGGCACCGCCGGTGGAGCCCTCCACCAGCAGCTGGGTCGGCATCTTCCCGGGCTGCTCGGGCAGTTTCGAGACCTGCCGGGCGTGGGTGTGCCCGGCCAGCACCAGCGGGCAGGTGCCGGACAGCGGCCCGGCGGAGGCCGGATCGTGCACCAGCGCGATGTTCACCGGGCGGGGCGACCTGCGGATCGTCGCGGCGAGTTGCTCGCCGGTCCCGATGACCCGGTTGGCCACTTCCTGGGTCATCCCGCTGCCGGCCGGGGAGGTGTTCTTGTCCGGTGTGAAGCGTGGGTCGCCGAGGCCGGCGATGGTCAGTCCCGCGACAGTGGTGGTCGAGTTGTTCAGCACTATCGCGTTCGGCTGCCGGGCGACGGCCGCGGCGGTCCGCGCCGAGTCGTGATTGCCCCGGATGTAGACGTAGGGCTTGCGCAGCACCCCGATCGAACCCACGAAGGACGCCTCCGGTTCGCTGCCCCAGTCGGTGATGTCGCCGGTGTCGATCACCACATCGATGTCGAACTGTTCCACCACCGTCCGGATCAGCTGCCACCCCGTCGGGTTGAGGTGCATGTCCGAGACGTGCAGCACCCGGGTCGTGTCGGGTGCGGGCTCGAACACCGGCAGCGCCGAGACCGTGGTGTAGAGCTGGCTGACGTTGCCGACCAGTCGCTGGAGCTGCTCGGCGTACCGGGTGTAGTCGTTGGCTATCCGTCGCGCGTCACCGACGATGGCCGGCGCGTTGACCAATAACCCCTCGTACCGCGGCTCCTCGATCGCCTGTGGGCGCAGCGTCGCCGCCGCCGCGCCCAGGCTCCCCAGCGTCACCAGCAACGCGAGCCCGCCGGCCACCGCGGTGCGGCGAACGTTCCGGAACACCAGCGCGGCCAGCAGCAGGGTGGCCAGCACGGCGGAGGCGACGGTACGCAGACCGAGCCGCATCACCCCGGTGCGGACGTCATCCACCGCGGAGATGCTGGCCCGCTGGATGCTCGCCGGGTCGTCGATCAACGCCTCGGTACGTCCCTGGTCGAGCGCGCCGAGGCGGACGGTCAGGTGGGTCGGGCCGTCGTGGCTGTCCAGCAGCAGGGCGCCCAGCGGCGGGATGTCGACAGTGGTCCCACCGGCGGTGTCCGGAGAGAGGGTGAGGGTCGCCTGGAAAGGACCGATGTCGGTGTCGACCCGGCCGCCGCCGAGTACGCCGAGCGTGACCCCGGCGAGAGTGACGAGCATTATCGCCAGGGTCACCCCGACCATGCGCGGCAGACCGCGCCGACCCGCCGGGCCGGTGCCGAGCCGCAGCGGCCAGCGACGCCAGCGGGCCGCCCGGGTCTCTGCACCGGTGGCCTGCTGCTCGTCCCGTTCCCCGTCCATGTCGGAAATCGTGGCTCTCCGGTCAGCTCCGTCCGGCCCCGCCGTCGGCGAACACCAGCCGTAGCAGCCGGTCGTCCTCCGGCGTCGGGTTGCCCCGCCCGTCGTGGTTCGAGGTGGACACCCACACCGAGCCGTCGGGAGCGGTGGCCACGGCCCGAAGCCGGCCGTACCGGTCGGTCAGCAGCTCCTGCGGCTGCCCGAGCATCGCGCCCGTGTCGGTCAGCTCGACCACCCAGAGCCGCTTGCCGCGCAGGCAGGCGGTGACCAAAAGCCGGTCCGTCGCGGCCAGCCCCGAACAGGAGGCGTCCGAGGTCGACCACTGGGTGATCGGGTCCACGTAGCGCTTGTCGTCGCCGCGCCCCTCCACCACCGGCCAGCCGTAGTTCTTCCCCTTGACGATCTGGTTGATCTCGTCCCAGGTGTTCTGGCCGAACTCCACCGCGTACATCCGCTTGGCGGCGTCCCACGCGAAGCCCTGCACGTTGCGGTGCCCCATGGACCAGACGGGCGAGTTGGGGAAGGGGTTGCCGGCCGCCGGTCTGCCGTCCCGGGTGATCCGCAGGATCTTGCCGCCGAGGCTCTTCACGTCCTGCGCGTCCGGGCGTTCCCCGGCGTCCCCGGTGCTCGCGTAGAGCTGGCCGTCCGGCCCGAACCCGAGCCCGCCGCCGTTGTGGACGGAGGCCTTCGGGATGCCGGTCAGGATCGGGGTCGGCTCACCGCCGAGTTGGAGCCGGGCGATCCGGTTGTCCCGCTCCGTCGTGTAGTAGACGAAGATCGTCCGGTCCCGTCGGTAGTCCGGCGAGACCGCGAGGCCGAGCAGCCCGCCCTCGCCGGCCGCGGCCACGTCGGGGATGGTCTGTGCGACAGTCACCCGCAGCCCGTCCGGTCCGGACTCCGGGCCGACCTTGAGGATCCGGCCACTGTCCCGCTCGGTGACCAGGGCGCCGCCGTCGGGCAGGAAGCCGATCGCCCACGGCACCCGCAGACCCTTGGCCAGCACCGTGGTCACCGCCTGCCGGCCCGCCCCGCCCGGGCTGGCGGAGGTCGAGGGAGTGGGGAAGTTCGGTGGCTCGCCCGCCGGGTCGGGTTCCGGCTCGCCGAAACTGCATCCGGTGGCCGCCAGCAGCAGAGCCGCGCAACACGCCGCGAGCGCCGCACGGGTGCGGCGGACACGGGGGTACGGGGGACGGGCGCTCACCCGGCCCAGGGTATCCCGCCGGGCCGCTGCCGGCCCGTCGTGCGGGTGCTTCGTCCGTGAGCGGTCTCCACGAAAGGGGTGGCGGCCCGTGCGAAAGCCCGGCGACCGGCCGATGTTCGGCACCGGCGGCGGACGTGGCCGCCGACGAGGCTATCGTCGGCGAGCGTGAAGGTATGGATTCCGCACGAGGCCGGGCTGGCGCTGCTCGGCGAGCTGCCCCCGCAAGTCACCGTCGAGGTCGCCGAGCGTCCGGAGGAGCTTCCGTCGGAGCCGGCCGACGTCCGGTTCTGGGTACCGCCCTTCCTCGCCGGTGGGGACGCCACCGCGTTCCTGAACGAGCTGCCCGACCTCTCGGTGGTGCAGCTGCTCTCCGCCGGCGCGGACGCCTGGGTGGGCCGGACGCCGGAGGGCGTGACCCTCTGCGACGCCCGCGGGGTGCACGACCCGTCGACGGCCGAGTGGGTGGTCACCGCGATCCTCACCCAGCTGCGATCGTTCCCCGCCTTCGTGCGGGCGCAGGCCCGACGGGAGTGGGCGTACGGCGACGTGACCCCCACCGACGAGCTGACCGGCAAGCGGGTGCTGATCGTGGGCGCCGGTTCGATCGGCACGGCGGTACGCGACCGGCTCGCCCCGTTCGGGGTCGACTTCACGCTGGTGGCCCGCACCGCCCGTCCCGAACAGGGCGTGCACGCCGTCGAGGAGCTGCCGGAGCTGCTGCCCGAGGCCGACGTGGTGGTGGTACTGGTACCGCTCACCGAGCGGACCCGCGGGCTGATCGACGCGAAGTTCCTGGCCTTGATGCGGGACGGTGCGCTGCTGGTCAACGCCGCGCGGGGACCGGTGGCCATCACCGACGAGCTGACCGCCGAACTCGCCACCGGGCGGATCGCCGCGGCGCTGGACGTCACCGACCCGGAACCGCTGCCGGCCGACCACTCGCTGTGGGAGATGCCCAACGTGCTGATCACCCCGCACGTCGCCGGCTCGGTACGCGGTCTGCTGCCCCGGGCGTACCGGCTCGTCGGGGACCAGGTGCGGCGATTCGCGACCGGTCAGCCGCTGATCAACGTGGTGGTCGACGGGTACTGAGCCGGCTGCTTCCCGGCGATGCGTCGGCGGATCAGCCGGCCGCGTCGGGCAGGGTCTGGCCGGTGGCCGAGACCAGGCGGGGCAGGTCGGTGCCGCGTACTGCGGGAAGGACGACCTGCTGACCGTCGCCGAGCCGGGCCACCGCCCGCCCACGCGGGTCGGTGGCCAGCTCGACCACATCGTCCCAGGCGATCCGGCGCTGCCCGGCCAGCGCGCGCACGCGCAGCTCGCGAGCGTCCGCGTCGGTGCCCGCCCGCCATGCCCAAACGCCGACGGCGAGCGGGACGAGCAGCACCGGCAGCAGGTACACCCGGGCGTTGGCCAGCGGCAGGGCGCCGATGACGGCGATGATCGCCGCGGCCAGGAGCGCCTGGTTGTACCGGAAGCGGACGGTGGCGGGCTTGGTCACCCTCCGATGATCCCACCTCCGGCGGGACGCTTGTCCGCCGGGCCGCGTAACACCGCGCGGAGGCCGGCAGAGTGACGTGGGTCACCGCTGCTGGCGGTGCGGGACGCGTAACCGCTGCCCGGGGCGGATCGTTCCCGAACAATGGGCAACGGACTCGAAGCCCGCTGCCAGCATCGCCGCACCGCCCCCGTGCCCCCTCACGAAGGCGACCGCCGTGCCCCTCGCCGCCCCATTCCGTGCCCCTGCCCTCCGCCGAGCGGCGCCCGCAGCCGCCGTGCTCGCGGCGGTCACGTCGCTCGTCCTGGCGGGTGCCGTGCACCTGCTTGCGGCGGCGACGGTGGTCGCGCTCGCCGGCGGGGCCGGCGCCACGCTCGCCGGGGTACGCCTCATCCGGCTCGCCATCCGGCTCCCGGCCCCGCCCGACCCGCACCTGCCGGCCACGGGTGCCCCCGAGAGCGCCTCGACGTCGAACATCGCCGCCGACGCGCACGTACGCGGCACCCGACGCCCGTCCGCCCGGCGCGCCGTCCTGCTGCTCCACGCCGCCGTGACGGCAGCCGGGCTGGCCACGGCCGCGCCGCTGCTGCTGGGACCGGAGCACCGGGTGGCTACCGCCGCCGGCTCGGTCCTGGCCGCGGCATCCGCCGTACTCGGCCTGCGCGCTCTGCCGGGGCGCTCGTTGCCGCCGGTCCGGGTCCGGCTGCGCCGGCTCGTCGACGCGGGGACCCCGGCGGTCGCCCTGGTCCTCGCCGGTTGGCTGTTGCTGCCCCGGGCCGCCGGGCCGGCACCCGCCCGGTTCGCCGTGGCGGCGCTGCTGGGGGCGCTCGGCATCATCGGGCTCACCGCGCTGACCGGGGTGCATCGCCGCCCCGGTACGGCCACCTGCCGGGGCGGTGTGACGCTCACCCTGCTCGGGCTGGTGCTGCTGGCCGTCTTCGATCCGGCGGTGGCGGCGTGGCCGCTGCTGCTGGCCGTGCCGCCGCTGCTGGTGGGGATGCTGCTCGTCGCCGCGGGCGCGGCCCGGGCGGTGGCTGCCGAGCCCGCGCCGCTGTCCTCCGCCCCGGCCTGGCTCCGGGCGGCCCCGGCCGGCGAGTCGCCGTCGCAGGCCACCGCGGCTGTGCCGGCGGCCCTCGTGGCCGCCCCGGTGCCGCCGATGCTCGACGGGCTCGCCGACGGGCCCGCCCTGCTGCGGGCCCTCACCGTGCTGGGCGGGAACCCGCCGCCCGCCGGAGCGCTGCTGGTCGTGGAGCTGCACCTGCCGGACGGCGACACGGCGCCGCGGGCGCTGCGGGCCGACGTGCTCGCCGAGGCGGTGCGGCGCGCACGCGCGGTGGTCGGCCGGCGGGACCTGCTCGCGCAGGTGGGCGAGGCCGGTTTCGCGGTCGTCACCGAGGTGGGGCCGATGCTGGCGTACGCGCTGGGCGATCGTCTGCTCGCCGCGCTCACCCGGCCGTACCAGCTCGGCGGGGCGGTGTTCCGGGTGCCGGCGAGCATCGGACTGGCCGAGGTCAGCGGCGAGTCGCCGCAGGACGTGCTACGCCAGGCCGACCTCGCCCGCCGGCGGGCGGTCCAGCTCGGCCGGGACCGGGTCGAGTGGTACGACGCGTTCCTGGAGGAGCAGCTGGTCCGCCGGCTCGATCTGGAACGGGAACTGCCGGGTGCGGTCGCCCGGGGCGAGCTCGACCTGGTCTACCAGCCGGTGCTGCGGTTGGGCGACCGCCGGCCGGTCGGCACCGAGGCGTTCCTGCGCTGGCGTAGCCCGGTGCTCGGTACGGTTCTGCCCGACGAGCTGTTCCCCGTCGCCGCGGACCTCGACATCGCCGGGGAGCTGGAGTGGTGGGTGCTGGACCGGGCGTGCCGGCAGGTCGCCGAGTGGACGGCGAGCAGCCGGCAGCCCTGGATGGCCGTCAACGTCACCACAGGGGAACTGACCACGCCGGACTTCGTGCAGCGTACGGCGGCCGTCCTCGCCGCGTACGGGGTGCCGCCCGAGCAGTTGGTGGTCGAGGTGTCCGAGCCACGCATCGGTGTCGAGCTGTCCACGGTGGTGGCCCGGCTGGCGGGTCTGCGTTCCGTCGGCGTGCGTACCGCCCTGGACGACTTCCGCGCCGAGCACGCATCGCTGGCGCAGCTGCGGCGGCTCCCCATCGACCTGTTGAAGGTCGGTGCTCCCCTGGTCGATCCCGCGCCCGACACGCAGCGCCCCCTGATCGACGTGGTGGTGAACGTCGGCGACCGGCTCGGGCTCGAGGTCGTGGCGGAGGACCTGGAGTCGGCCGCCCAGGTGCGGGGGGCGCGGCGGGCGGGCTGCCGGTACGGGCAGGGCTTCGCGCTCGCCCGGCCCGCGACGGCGGAACGGGTCGAGGCGTACTTCGAGGAGTTCCCGTCCGCGTCCCGGTGACGGGCGCAGCCGTACCCTGGACCGTCCAGAGAAGATCTTGGAAAGCGCGGTGAGATCGTGAGCCAGCAACCGCTGCACGAAGGGTGGACGCTGCGGGCCGTACCCGGGCCGCAGGTGCCGTCGGAGGTCGCCGACCGGGAGATCCCGGCGACGGTGCCCGGCTGCGTGCACACCGACCTGCTCGACGCCGGACTGATCGCCGACCCGTTCCTCGACGACAACGAGCGCACGATGACGTGGATCGGGCGTACCGACTGGGTCTACGAGACCACCTTCCGGCACGAGCCGGACGGCGAGGACCGCGTCGACCTGGTCTGCGCCGGCCTCGACACGGTCGCCACGTTGAGCGTCAACGGTGTGGAGGTCGGCCACACCGAGAACATGCACCGCGGCTACCGCTTCGACGTCCGGTCGCTGCTGCGGGCCGGGGACAACACCCTGACCGTACGGTTCGACTCCGCCTACCGGTACGCGCAGGCGCACCAGGACCGGCTCGGCGACCGGCCCAACGCCTACCCGGAGCCGTTCCACTTCATCCGGAAGATGGCCTGCAACTTCGGTTGGGACTGGGGTCCGACCCTGGTCACGGCGGGCATCTGGCAGGAGATCGGGCTGCACGCCTGGTCGACCGCGCGGCTGGCGAGCGTACGCCCGCTGGTGACCCTCGACGGCGCCGACGGCCGGGTCGAGGTGCACGTCGAGGTGGAGCGGGCCGGTGACGATCCGCTGACCGTGCGCGCCGAGGTGGCCGGCGTGGCGGCCGAGGCGATGATCCCCGCGGGGCAACAGACGGCGGTGCTCACCCTCGCCGTCAGTGAGCCGGCCCGCTGGTGGCCCCGCGGGTACGGCGAGCAGACCCGGTACCCGCTGACGGTGACCCTGCTCGGCCCGACCGTATCCACTTTGGACAGCTGGTCCCGGCGGATCGGCTTCCGCGCGGTGCGGCTGGACACCGCGCCGGACGCGCACGGCTCCGCGTTCACCCTGCACGTCAACGACGTTCCCGTCTTCGTGCGCGGGGTCAACTGGATCCCCGACGACCCGTTCCCGACCCGGATCACCCGCGATCGACTCGCCGAGCGCTTCACCCAGGCCATCGAGGCGAACGTCAACCTGCTGCGCGTGTGGGGCGGCGGCCGGTACGAGTCGGCGGACTTCTACGACCTCGCCGACGAGCTGGGGCTGCTGGTGCAGCAGGACTTCCTCTTCGCGTGCGCCGCGTACCCGGAGGAGGAGCCGTTCCGCACCGAGGTCGAGGCGGAGGCGCGGGAGCAGGTCACCCGGTTGGCCGGGCACCCGTCGCTGGTGCTCTGGACCGGCAACAACGAGAACATCTGGGGCTGGCACGACTGGGACTGGCAGGAGCCGCTCGGCGGGCGCACCTGGGGGCGCGGCTACTACCTGGAGCTGCTGCCCAGTGTGGTGGCCGAGCTGGACCCGACCCGGCCGTACTGGCCGGGTAGCCCGTGGTCCGGCCGGGAGGACCTGCACCCGAACGATCCGTCGCACGGCACCACGCACATCTGGGACGTCTGGAACACCGACGA
The DNA here is from genome assembly GCF_900156065.1 of Micromonospora avicenniae. GTDB lineage: Bacteria > Actinomycetota > Actinomycetes > Mycobacteriales > Micromonosporaceae > Micromonospora > Micromonospora avicenniae. The sequence goes on from NZ_FTNF01000006.1 coordinate 165,853, forward strand.
CTACACGAAGTACCGCGCCTACACGCCGCGTTTCGTGGCCGAGTTCGGCTACCAGGCGCCGCCCGCGTACGCCACGCTGCGCCGCGCGCTCTCCGACGAGCCGCTCGCTCCCGACTCACCGGGCATGGCGCACCACCAGAAGGCGGCCGGCGGCGACGCCAAGCTCCAGCGCGGCCTGGACGCGCACCTGCCGGTGCCCCGCGACTTCGACGACTGGCACTTCCTGACCCAGCTCAACCAGGCCCGCGCGATCCAGCTCGGTGTCGAGCACTTCCGGTCGCTGCGTCCGGTCTGCATGGGCACGATCGTCTGGCAGCTAAACGACTGCTGGCCGGTCACCTCCTGGTCGGCTGTCGACGGTGACGGCCGGCGCAAGCCGCTCTGGTACGCGTTGCGCCGCGCGTACGCCGACCGGCTGCTCACCGTGCAGCCTCGCGACGGTGGACTGGTCCTGGTCGCGGTCAACGACGGCGGTACTCCGTGGCGGGCCACCGCGTCGGTGGACCGGGTGGGCCTGGCCGGCGAGCCGCGGGCGAAGGCGACTGTGGAACTGGACGTCCCCGCGTACGGCACGGTGACGCTGCCGGTGCCGGCGGAGCTCGCGCGGCCGGAGGATGCCCGGCGGGAGCTGCTCGTCGCCGACGCGGGAGCGGGCGTCGAGCGGGCGTTCTGGTTCTTCGCGGAGGACCGGGAGATCGAGTGGCCGGCGGCGCGGTGGGACGCGGTGGTCGAGCCGGTCGACGGCGGGCAGCGGGTGCGGGTCACCGCCGGAACGGTGCTGCGCGACCTCACCCTCTTCCCGGACCGGGTCGACCCCGCGGCGAGCGTGGACGAGGCCCTGGTCACCCTGCTGCCCGGTGAGTCGGCGAGCTTCCTCGTCCGCGCCCCGCAGGCGCTGGACCCGGCGGCCCTGACGAGCCGGCCGGTCCTGCGCTGCGTGAACGACATCTGAGCGCCGGGGCCCCTCCGCTCAACCGAGCGGGAGGGGCCCGCCAGCACCCGTACTTGAAAGCTTTTGCAACTGCTAAAGTCTTCATGGGCTTACGGAGGAGGGTGGGATGTCGGTACCGCTGTACCAGGCCAAGGCGGAGCTGTTCCGTACGCTCGGGCACCCGGTGCGGATCCGGGTGCTGGAGCTGCTCCAGGACGGACCGAAGGCGGTACGCGACCTGCTGGCCGCGATCGACGTCGAGGCGTCCAACCTCTCTCAGCAGCTCGCGGTGCTGCGCCGGGCCGGCATGGTCAGCACCTGGCGGGACGGGCCGCTCGTCATGTACGCGCTCAGCACCCCGGACGTCGCCGACCTGCTCGCCGCCGGGCGACGCATCCTCGGCGCCGTCCTCACCGACCGGGACGCTCTCCTCGACGAGCTGCGCACCGACCGGCCCACCCGGTGAGCGGCGCGGTCCTGGCGATCCGCGATCGCCTCCTCGGTCTGTTCCCGCAGCGCGCCGACTGGGCGGCGGCCCGGCGCTCGCCCGGCCGCGATCTGCTCGCCGGACTGACCGTGGCGGTGGTGGCCCTCCCGCTCGCCCTGGCCTTCGGGGTCACCTCCGGCCTCGGCGCGGAGGCCGGGCTGGTCACCGCCGTGATCGCCGGAGCGGTGGCGGCCATCTTCGGTGGTTCCAACCTCCAGGTCTCCGGCCCCACCGGAGCGATGACCGTGGTCCTGGTGCCGGTGGTGCAGCGCTTCGGCGCGACCGGCGTGCTGATGGTCGGTGCGCTGGCCGGCCTCGTGCTGATCGTGCTGGCCGCGGCTCGGCTCGGCCGGAACGTGCGCTACCTCCCGGTGCCCGTGATCGAGGGTTTCACCGCCGGCATCGCCGTGGTGATCGCGTTGCAACAGGTGCCGGCGGCGCTCGGCGTCGCCGACGCGCACGGCGAGCGGGTGTGGGCTGTCGCCGCCGACGCGGTGGCCCGCTTCGCCGACCGACCGCACCCCGTCCCGCTCCTCGTGGCGCTCGCCGTCGCGGCCGTGATGCTGGCCGGCGCCCGGTGGCGGCCCGGCTGGCCGTTCTCCCTCGTCGCCGTCGCCGCTGCCACCGGGCTGGCTGAGCTCCTGCCGGTCGACCTGGCCCGGATCGGTGCCCTGCCCAGCGGGCTGCCCGCACCCGCACTGGACTTCTTCGACCTGGGCAGCGTCGGGATGCTGCTGCCGTCCGCGCTCGCGGTGGCGGCGCTGGCCGCGCTGGAGAGCCTGCTCAGCGCGACAGTGGCCGACGGGATGACCGTCGGTGAGCGCCACGATCCGGACCGGGAGCTCTTCGGTCAAGGCCTGGCCAATCTGGCCTCCCCCCTGTTCGGCGGGATACCGGCCACCGCCGCGATCGCTCGTACGGCCGTGAACGTACGGGCCGGCGCCCGCTCGAAACTCGCGGCCCTCACGCACGCCGTCGCGCTCGCCGTGATCGTGCTGGTCGCCTCGCCGGTGGTGGGACGGATTCCGCTCGCGGCGCTGGCCGGCGTCCTGCTCGCCACCACCGTCCGGATGGTCGAGGCCGGCTCGCTGCGGGCGCTGGCCCGAGCGACCCGTGGCGACGCCCTGGTGCTCGTGCTCACCTTCGCCGTGACCGTGGCGCTCGACCTGGTCACCGCGGTCGCCGTCGGGGTGGGCGTGGCGGTCCTCATCGCGCTGCGCGCGGTGGCTCGTACGGCCCGCGTGGAACAGGTGCCGCTCGACCGGGGCGAGCACAGCGACGAGGAGCACGCGCTGCTCGCCGATCACATCGTGGCGTACCGGCTGGACGGCCCGCTCTTCTTCGCCGCGGCGCACAACTTCCTGCTCCAGCTCTCCGACGTCGCCGACGTCCGCGTGGTCATCCTGCGGATGTCCCGGGTGTCCACCATCGACGCGACCGGCGCGCAGGTCCTCGGCGACGCCGTCCTACGACTGCAACGCCGAGGGATCACAGTGCTGCTCTCCGGTATCGCGCCCGGCCACGACCAGGTGCTCACCACTCTCGGCGTCGCCGAGCAGCTACGACGCGACGGCCTGGTCTTTCCGGACACGCCGAGCGCGATCCGGCATGCCCGGACCGTCGCGCTCGGCGTGCTCCAGCGGTCCGCGCCCGCCGTCGCTCACTGAGGCCGGAGGCGACCATCCCCTGCCGTCCGACGAGACGGCAGGGGGCCGGGCGGTCTACTCCGGGACGCGGCGGTACGCGCCGTCGCTGGCCGAGGTGGCCATCGAGGCGTACGCCCGCAGCGCGGCCGAGACGGGCCGCTGCCGATCGGTGGGGGTGTACGGACGGTCGCGCTTCTCCTCGGCGACCCGGCGGGCCTGGAGCACGTCCTCCGGCACGTTCAACTCGATCGAGCGGCCCGGGATGTCGATCACGACCTCGTCGCCGTCGCGGACCAGCGCGATCAGCCCGCCGGAGGCCGCCTCGGGGGAGACGTGCCCGATGGAGAGCCCGGAGGTGCCGCCGGAGAACCGGCCGTCGGTGAGCAGCGCGCAGGCCCGGCCGAGCCCCCGGCCCTTGAGGAACGAGGTGGGGTAGAGCATCTCCTGCATGCCGGGGCCGCCCTTCGGGCCCTCGTACCGGATCACGACGACGTCGCCGGCGAGGATGCGCTTGTCGAGGATGGCCTCGACGGCGTCGTCCTGCGACTCGAAGACCTTCGCGGGGCCGCGGAAGGTCAGGCACTCCTCGGGCACACCCGCCGTCTTCACCACACAGCCGTCCGGCGCGAGGTTTCCGTGCAGGATGGCCAGGCCGCCGTCGGCCGAGTACGCGTGCGCCACGTCCCGGATGCAGCCACCCGTCGCGTCGGTGTCCAGGGACGACCAGCGGTTGGTGGTGGAGAACGGTTCGGTGGTGCGGACCCCGCCCGGTGCGGCGTGGAACAGTTCCACCGCCTCCGGTCGGGCCGAGCCACCCCGGACGTCCCATTCGGCGAGCCACTGCCCGAGCGAGGGGGAGTGCACGGAGTGCACGTCCCGGTGGAGCAGGCCACCTCGGTCCAGCTCACCGAGGATCGCCGGGATTCCGCCGGCGCGGTGCACGTCCTCCATGTGGTACTGGGGCGAGTTCGGGGCGACCTTCGCCAGGCAGGGCACCCGGCGGGAGATGGCGTCGATGTCGGCGACGCCGAAGTCCAGTTCGGCCTCCCGGGCGGCGGCGAGCAGGTGCAGCACCGTGTTCGTCGAGCCGCCCATCGCCACATCGAGCGCGACCGCGTTCTCGAACGCCGGCCGGGAGGCGATCGAGCGGGGCAGCACCGAGGCGTCGTCCTGCTCGTACCATCGCTTGGCGACCTCGACGACCGTACGCCCGGCGTCCACGAAGAGCGACCGGCGTGCGGCGTGGGTGGCCAGCGTCGAGCCGTTGCCGGGCAGCGCGAGCCCGATGGCCTCCGTGAGGCAGTTCATCGAGTTGGCGGTGAACATGCCGGAGCAGGAGCCGCAGGTCGGGCAGGCCGAGCGTTCGATGGCGCCGAGCTGGTCGTCGGTGACCGCCTCGTTCGACGAGGCGATCATCGCGTCGATCAGGTCGATCTTGCTGTGCACGACCCCCTCGATCGCTACCGTCTTGCCGGCCTCCATCGGCCCGCCGGAGACGAACACGGTGGGGATGTTGAGTCGGAGCGCGGCGAGCAGCATGCCCGGGGTGATCTTGTCGCAGTTGGAGATGCAGACCAGTGCGTCCGCGCAGTGCGCGTTGACCATGTACTCCACCGCGTCGGCGATGAGCTCCCGGCTGGGCAGCGAGTAGAGCATGCCGCCGTGGCCCATCGCGATGCCGTCGTCGACCGCGATGGTGTTGAACTCCCGTCCCACGCCACCGGCCTCGGCCACCGCGTCGGCGACCAGGCCGCCTAGCTCCTTGAGGTGTACGTGGCCCGGTACGAACTGGGTGAAACTGTTGGCGATGGCGACGATCGGCTTGCCGAAATCGTCGTCGGTCATCCCGGTGGCCCGCCAGAGGGCCCGGGCGCCGGCCATCGTCCGACCGTGCGTGGAGGTCTTCGACCGCAGCTCAGGCATGTACACCAGTCTGGCACCGGGCCGGCGAGGACCCCCGCGCGTGTACGCCGTGTCCCAACAGATGCACATCCGGGACCCCACGGAGAGCGCTCATCCGGCACAGTAACTGCGTGCAGCTTCCCCCGGGCATGGCCGTCCCCGCGGCGTTGAGCTGGCTGGTCGCCGCCTCGGCGACCGCGCTGCTCACGGTCGGTCTCCGGCGGCGTACGGGTCCGCACCGGCCGGCGCTCGTGCTGCTCGGGGTGGCCGCCGGGATCGCCCTGGTCGGCCTCGTGAGCGGGCTCGGCGCGGCGCTCGCCGCGGTGCCGCACTGGGCGCAGGAGCAGGGGCAGCGCACCGGCTGGACGGTCGTCGTCTCGGTCGCCACGGCCGCGAGCGGGCTGATCTTCCTGGTCGGGCTGTTCCGGCTGCCCGGGGTGATGACCTCCCCGGTGGTGACACTGCGGCTCGTCCTCGACGGGCTGATGATGGCCGCCGCCGTCTGGTTCGTCGGCTGGGTGCTCGTCAGCGAGCCGACCCGGCTGCTCGGCGACGCCACCCCGACGGGCCACGCCCCGGTCCTGATCGCCACGGCGGCCGCGGCGCTGACCGCCGGGATCGGCCCGGTCGCCGTCTGCCGGGGCGTCGCCACCCGCGGCCCCCTGGCCGTCCTCGCCGCGGCCATCGCCACCGTGACCGCTGGTGGGCTCGGCGTCGCCGTCGGGCTCGCCCAGTCCGGGCAGGGGATGGTGCTGACCGGTGCGGGGCTGTCGTCGGTCGGTCTGCTCGCCGTGGCGCTGTCGGCGCTGCGGGTCGATCCCCGGGGTCGGGTCGAGTCGGACGGCACTGACCGTAGCGGTGAGAACGGGTTCATTCCGATGTTCGCCATGACCGTGTCGGCGACCTATCACCTCGCCCAGGGCGGCCGGTTCACACCGCTCACGGTCGGGGTCTGCGCCGTCGAGGGATTCGCGCTGGTGGCCCGCCAGTACCTGGCGATGCGGGACGTGCGGGCGTACGCGGAGCGCCTGGCCGAGCGCGAGGCGCACTTCCGGGAGCTGGCGCACACCGACGCGTTGACCGGGTTGGCCAACCGGCGTGGGCTGCTGCGAGCGGTGCACCACCGCGTCGCGGCGGGCGATCCGTGCGTGCTGCTCGGCCTCGACCTGGACGGCTTCAAGCACGTCAACGACATGCGCGGGCACGACGTGGGTGACGCGGTGCTCGCCGAGGTGGGGCGCCGGCTGCGGGAGACCCTCGGCCCCGGCGACGTGGCGGCCCGGTTGGGCGGTGACGAGTTCGCGATACTGCTGTCCGGCCGCCCGGAGGAGGCGGACCGCGTCGCCGAGCGGCTGCTGGCGGTGCTCGGCCGGGCCTACGAGCAGACGGCTGGGCCGCTCTTCCTCTCCGTCAGCATCGGGGTGGCCGGTTGGGACGGAGAGCCCGACGTGGAGTTGTTGCTGCGCCACGCCGACCTGGCGCTGCGCTACGCAAAGCAGCGCGGGAAGAGCCGGATCGAACGCTACGACGTCGCGTACGACCAACTGCTGCGTCGCCGGACGACGCTGGAGCACGAACTGCGCGGCGCGATCGAGCGCGACGAGCTGCGGCTGGTCTTCCAACCGGTCGCCTCGCTGCCGTCGGTACGCCCGGTCGGCGCCGAGGCGCTGCTGCGCTGGCGTCACCCGGAGCTGGGCAACGTGCGCCCGGACGAGTTCATCCCGCTCGCCGAGGAGTGCGGCATGATCGCCAAGCTCGGTGCGTGGGTGCTCAACGAGGCGTGTCACCAGCTCTCCCGCTGGCTCGCCGGCGGGCACGACGTGTGGGTCTCGGTGAACGTCTCGCCCCGTGAGCTGCACGACCCGGAGTACGTGGTGCTGGTCGCCGACGCGCTGCGCCTGCACGGTGTCCCGCCGCAGCGCCTGGTGCTGGAGGTGACCGAGCACGCGGTCGCCACCGACCTGGACGAGCTGATCCGGCGGCTGACCGCGCTGCGCCGGACCGGGGTGCGGATCGCCCTGGACGACTTCGGTGCCGGTTACTCCTCGCTGGGGCAGCTGCGCCGGCTGCCGATCGACATTCTCAAGATCGACCATGGCCTGGTGGCCGAGCACGAGCCGGTCCGCCCCGAGGGGCGGGACGGGCCGGCCTTCGCGCCGATGGTCGACATCGTCATGCGCCTCGGCCATCAGCTCGGCCTGGAGGTGATCGCCGAGGGCGTCACCACGCCCACCGAACTGGCCGCGGTGGTCGCCGCGGGCTGCCGGTTCGGCCAGGGGGCGCTCTGCGGCTGGGGCGTACCGGCCGAACACCTGGAGGTGATGCTCGAGGCAGCCACCTCGCCGGGGGCAAGGCCGGCGGGCGCCTCGTCGGGCGCCCGGTCGCCGGGTCACGCCGGCGGCGGAGTGGATGCCGGCGCCCGGCCGCCGATGCCGCCTCCGTCGCGCCTTCCGCAGCGCGCGTCCGGGCAGCTCACACCGGGTGTCGCGGGCGCGCCGCGGACCGACTCGCCGACACCGGTGAACCAACATGTGGGATCAGTTGACTCATCGCGTGAGATGCGTCAGGCTTGAGCGCATGTCGTCTCACTGGTCGCTGCGAGTACTTATCTGAGCGCACTCTCCCTGGTCGAGAGTGCGCTGGCCCCGTGCATCTGCACGTGGGCCGTTTTTATTGCCGTCGGCCCGATCGACGGGCCCGCCCGCGTTCCATCCGCAACAACTGCCGCACCCACTCCAGCCGAAGGCCCGAACCGCCATGACGAGACCCACGCCAGAGACACTCGCCCACTCCGCACGCCGAGCCCGCGCGGCCGCCGCGCCGGCCACCGACACCGATCCCGCTGCCCGGACCGTCGCCGCTCCGGCCGCTCCGGCGGTACGGACACCCGCCCCGGCCCAGGTCTCCGGGGCCGGCTCCCTCGTGCGGTCCCTCGAGGCGCTCGGCGTCGACGTCGTCTTCGGCATCCCGGGCGGCTCGATCCTGCCGGCGTACGACCCGCTCTACGACTCCGCCGTCCGGCACATCCTCGTCCGTCACGAGCAGGGCGCCGGGCACGCCGCCACCGGCTACGCGCAGGCGACCGGTCGGGTCGGCGTCTGCATGGCCACCTCCGGCCCGGGCGCGACCAACCTGGTCACGCCGATCGCCGACGCGTACATGGACTCGGTGCCGGTGGTCGCCATCACCGGCCAGGTCGCCCGTCCCGCGATCGGCACGGACGCCTTCCAGGAGGCGGACATCCAGGGCATCACCCTGCCGATCACCAAGCACAACTTCCTGGTGCAGGAAGCCGCCGAGATCCCGCAGGTGCTGGCCGAGGCGTTCCACCTGGCGAGCACCGGCCGGCCCGGCCCGGTGCTGGTCGACATCCCGAAGGACGTGCTCCAGGCCGCCACCACCTTCACCTGGCCGCCGACGCTCGACCTGCCCGGCTACCGGCCGACCCTGCACCCGCACGGCAAGCAGATCCGCGAGGCGGCGCGTTTGATGGCGAGCGCCCGCCGGCCGGTGCTCTACGTCGGTGGCGGGGTGCTCAAGGCCGGCGCCACCGACGGGCTGCGGCAGCTCGCCGAGCTGACCGGCATCCCGGTGGTGACCACGCTGATGGCGCTCGGCGCGTTCCCCGACTCGCACCCGCAGCACCTGGGTATGCCCGGCATGCACGGCACGGTCGCCGCCGTCTACGGATTGCAGAAGGCCGATCTGATCGTGGCGCTCGGCGCCCGCTTCGACGACCGGGTCACCGGCCGGCTGGACTCGTTCGCGCCCGACGCGACAGTGGTGCACGCCGACATCGACCCGGCGGAGATCGGCAAGAACCGCCACGCGGACGTGCCGATCGTCGGCGACGCGCGGCACGTGATCGACGAGCTGATCGCCGCGGTCACCGCCGAGCGGGCGGCCGGCCCCACGACGGACCTCGGCGACTGGTGGAACCAGCTCGACGACCTGCGCAGGCGTTACCCGCTGGGGTACGACGACCCGGCCGACGGCACGCTCTCCCCGCAGTACGTCATCAAGCGGATCGGCGAGATCGTCGGCCGGGACGCGATCTACGTCGCCGGTGTCGGCCAACACCAGATGTGGGCCTCACAGTTCATCTCGTACGAGAAGCCGTACACCTGGTTGAACTCCGGCGGCCTCGGCACGATGGGCTACGCGGTGCCGGCGGCGATGGGTGCGAAGGTCGGCAAGCCGGACACGGTGGTGTGGGCGATCGACGGCGACGGCTGCTTCCAGATGACCAACCAGGAGCTGGCGACCTGCGCCCTGGAGGGCATCCCGGTAAAGATCGCCGTGATCAACAACGGCAATCTCGGGATGGTCCGCCAGTGGCAGACGCTCTTCTATGGGGAGCGTTACTCCAACACCGACCTCGGCACGCACAAGCACCGCATCCCCGACTTCGTGAAGCTGGCCGAGGCGCTCGGCTGCGTCGGCCTGCGTTGTGAGACCGCCGAGGACGTCGACAAGACCATCGCGGCCGCCATGGAGATCAACGACGCCCCCGTGGTCATCGACTTCGTGGTCGGCAAGGACGCGATGGTGTGGCCGATGGTGGCCGCCGGCACGAGCAACGACGAGATCATGTTCGCCCGCGGCGTTCGCCCGGCCTTCGACGAGGATGACATCTGACATGAGTGAGCGAAGCGAGGTCACGGCATGACGACGCACACGCTGAGCGTGCTCGTGGAGAACAAGCCGGGCGTCCTGGCCCGGGTGTCGGGGCTCTTCTCCCGGCGCGGCTTCAACATCGACAGCCTGGCGGTCGGCGAGACCGAGAACCCGGACGTCTCCCGGATCACCATCGTGGTCAACGCGGACTCGTCCCCGCTGGAGCAGGTCACCAAGCAGCTCAACAAGTTGGTCAACGTGCTCAAGATCGTGGAGCTCGACCCGCAGGTCTCGGTGGCCCGGGAGTTGCTGCTGGTCAAGGTCCGCGCGGACCGGTCGGTCCGCGGGCAGGTGCTGGACACGGTGAACCTCTTCCGGGCCCGGGTGGTCGACGTCGCGGCGGACACGCTGACGATCGAGGCCACCGGTACCCCGGACAAGCTGGACGCGCTGCTGCGCGACCTCGAACCCTTCGGCATCAAGGAGATGGTGCAGTCCGGACTGGTGGCGATCGGGCGTGGTTCCCGTTCCATCACCGCCGGCCCGGCCCTGCGCGCCGCCTGACCAACCTGCGGGTCGGCACCGGGGCCGGCCCCGCGGGCTGCCTGACACATCCGCACAACCACGACGGGCCGCCCGGGCCGCCGTACGAAAGGGAAAGTTCCATGAGCGTTCAGGTGTACTACGACGACGACGCCGACCTGGGCCTGATCCAGGCCAAGAAGGTCGCCGTCATCGGCTACGGCAGCCAGGGCCACGCGCACGCGCTGTCGCTGCGCGACTCGGGTGTCGACGTCGTGATCGGTCTGCCGGCGGGCTCGAAGAGCCGGCCGAAGGCGGAGGAGCAGGGCCTGCGGGTGGTCACCCCGGCCGAGGCGGCCGCCGAGGCCGACGTGATCATGGTGCTCGCGCCGGACACCGTGCAGCGCAGCCTGTACGCCGAGGCGATCGCCCCGAACCTGGCTCCGGGTAAGGCGCTGCTGTTCGGCCACGGCTTCAACATCCGCTACGGCTTCATCGAGCCGCCGGCCGACGTCGACGTGGCGATGGTCGCCCCGAAGGGCCCGGGTCACCTGGTCCGCCGCCAGTACGTCGACGGCAAGGGCGTGCCGGTGCTGGTCGCCGTCGAGCAGGACGCCTCCGGCGGCGCCTTCGCCCTGGCGCTGGCGTACGCCAAGGGCATCGGCGGTACCCGCGCCGGCGCCATCCGGACCACCTTCACCGAGGAGACCGAGACCGACCTCTTCGGTGAGCAGGCGGTGCTCTGCGGCGGTGCGACCGCGCTGGTGCAGAGCGGGTTCGAGGTGCTCACCGAGGCCGGCTACGCGCCCGAGATCGCCTACTTCGAGTGCCTGCACGAGCTGAAGCTCATCGTCGACCTGATGTACGAGGGCGGCATCGAGCGGATGCGCTACAGCGTCTCCGACACCGCCGAGTACGGCGACTACTCCCGTGGCCCGCGCGTCATCGACAGCCGGGTCAAGGATGAGATGCGCAAGATCCTCTCCGAGATCCAGTCCGGCGAGTTCGCCCGCGAGTGGATCGCCGAGGACGACGCGGGCCGCCCGAACTTCGCCAAGTGGCGGGCCGAGGGCGCGGCGCACCCCATCGAGGAGACCGGGCGGAAGCTGCGCGGCATGATGAGCTGGGTCGACCGGCCGATCACCGAGACCGCCTGAGTTCCTTCACCGGCCGCCCGGGACGTAGGCCCGGTCAGCCCATCGACGGCCCCGACGTGGCGCTCTCCCCGGTGCCACGCCGGGGCCGTCGGCTTTCGCCGGGCGGGACCGTGCGAGGAGACGCTCCGTCCGGACCTGCCCCCCCCACGTCGCCGCCGGTCACGTCGCCGTCGAGCGGCGGGCCGGCGCCCGGTTAACGGGGAATCAACTCCGCGACAACACCGTGTGAGGGCGCTCACCCCGATGTCCCGGACACGCCGGGCAGTGCGCCCCCTACCATCGCTCATAGGTGCGCGAAGCCGGCACCTGACGGCCATGATCCGGTTCGGCGCAGGGCGCAGTGCGGCGTCCGACAGCCCGGCCGACCGCTCTGACTACAGCTACGAGGACCGATGAATCCTGTCGTACTGATCGCCGAAGAACTCGCCCCCGCCGCCATCGAGGTGCTCGCGCACGACTTCGACGTCCGCCACGTCGACGGCACCGACCGCCACGCGCTGCTCTCCGCCCTCGCCGACGCCGACGCCGTCATCGTGCGCAGCGCCACCCAGATCGACGCCGAGGCGATCGCCGCCGCGCCGCGGCTCAAGGTGGTCGCCCGCGCCGGCGTGGGGCTGGACAACGTCGAGGTGCCGGCCGCCACCGCGCGCGGCGTCATGGTCGTCAACGCGCCCACCTCCAACATCGTCTCCGCCGCAGAACAGGCCGTCGCACTGCTGCTCGCCGTCGCCCGCAACACCGCGAGCGCCAGCGCCGCGCTGAAGGCGGGGGAGTGGAAGCGGTCGAAGTACACAGGTGTCGAGATCCAGGGCAAGACCGTCGGCGTCGTCGGCCTCGGCCGCATCGGCGTGCTCTTCGCGCAGCGCATCGCCGCCTTCGGCACCCGGCTCATCGCGTACGACCCGTACATCCAGCCGGCTCGCGCCGCGCAGCTCGGCGTCCGCCTGGTCGGCTTGGAGGAGCTGCTGCGGGAGAGCGACTTCATCTCCATCCACCTGCCGAAGACGCCTGAGACGGTCGGTCTGATCGGTGAGAAGGAACTGGCCATCGTCAAGCCGGGCGTGCGCATCGTCAACGCCGCCCGCGGTGGTCTCGTCGACGAGCAGGCCCTCGCCGACGCGATCGCCGAGGGGCGGGTCGGCGGCGCGGGCGTGGACGTCTACTCGAAGGAGCCGTGCACCTCGTCGCCGCTGTTCGCGTTCGACAACGTGGTCGCCACCCCGCACCTGGGCGCGTCCACCCACGAGGCGCAGGACAAGGCCGGCCTGGCCGTGGCGAAGAGCGTCAAGCTGGCGCTGCAGGGCGAGTTCGTGCCGGACGCGGTGAACGTGCAGGCCGGTGGCGTGGTCGCCGAGGACGTACGCCCGTTGCTGCCGCTGGCCGAGAAGCTCGGGCGGGCGTTCACCGCGGTCGCCGGCGGGATCGCCGCCAGCGTGACCGTCGAGGTACGCGGTGAGGTCGTCGACCACGACGTCTCGGTGCTCAAGCTCGCCGCCACCAAGGGGCTGTTCAGCTCGGTGGTCGAGGAGCAGGTGACCTACGTCAACGCGCCGCACCTGGCGGCCGAGCGTGGCGTCGAGGTCACCCTGGCCACCCAGGCCGAGACGGTCGAGCACCCGAACCTCGTCACCGTGCGCGGCGCGCTGCCCGACGGCCGGACGGTCAGCGTCTCCGGGACGGTGACCAGCGCCGGCCCCCGGGACGTCATCAAGCTGACCGAGGTGGACGGTTTCGACGTGGAGATCGGTGCGGAGGGCATCCTGGTCTTCCTCCGCTACGCCGACCGGCCGGGCGTGGTCGGCACCGTGGGTACGCTGCTCGGCGAGGCCGGCGTCAACATCGCCGCGATGCAGGTGGCGCGTCGCGAGGCCGGTGGCGAGACGCTGATGACGCTCACCGTCGACCAGGCGCTCGGCGCCGACCTGCTCACCTCCGCCGCCGAGTCGATCGGCGCGACCGCGGCGAGCGCCGCGGACCTGCGCGACGAATGAGCTGAACGCAGCACGACGGGGGCCCGGCAGATCTGCCGGGCCCTTTGGCGTACCGGCCGCTCGCCGGTGCCGAAGCCGGCGAGGTCGGCAGCAGGGCGAGGCAGGCCGACGAGTACAGCGCCGGCCGAGGCACCAGGGGCGTTCAGCGGCCTCGCCAGTCCCGTTGCCTGCCTCGATCAGTTGGACAGGCGGGCGGGCGGCGGGTAGACCGAGCCGTCCTGCGCGTCGAAGAGCATGAGCCCGTACTGACCGGCGAGCCGCTCGATGTCGAGCAGCACCTGGTCCTCGCAGGCCGGGTTCAGGTTCATCTCGATGTGGTCGGCCATCGCGTGCAGTGGCGCGACCTCCCACGGGGTGCCGGGCCTCGGGGGCCGATCCGGATAGGTGGCGGTGATCGCACGGTAGAAGCCGACCACGCGGGGATCCGGCTGGCGCTCGGCGTGTTCTCCCTGCCGGCACCGATGCACCGCTGCTCGTACGTCCTCGGGCGTCGCCCCGTCCGCCAGGGCCCACACGCTCAGATCGAAACTCACGGCGGACAGAGTGCCATTCATCGTTCACCGTGTCGAAACTGCCCCGCCGCAGGCCAGCCGTCGGGTTGCCGTCATCCTGCCAGGACGGTCCGCTGTGGAGACTCTTGCGTCGAGTTGCGTCGATTCGCTAGCGTACCCGTGCGGTCACCGGCCGAGCACCGCGACGTCGACCCGTCTTCGGGTGGCGCGGTCGACCCCGGCCCGACCGGCCCGCACCCCTCGAATGCGCGAGCCACGCGCACTCGTCGCTGACCGGCCCCCACGGCCGTTGCCGCGGGCGTGGGGGCCGATCGCCGGTCCGCACCCGCAGGTCGTCAACGACGCTGGGCGGAGAGCGCCCGATAGTCCGAGTTGCCCTTGAACCAGGCCAGCCCGGCCGGGCCGGCGGCGTAGAGCGCTGTCGCGTACGCGTCGGCCACCGTGAGGTCCGGGCCCACCACGGTCGCGGCGAGCAGCTGGTCGGCGGGCTGCCCGGTGTGCGGGTCGACGACGTGCCCCTGCCGCCCGCTCACCCCGGACGTGCCGATCGCGCCCGCCGTCATCTCCAGTACCAGCGGCGGGCGGTCGTGCTCGATCGGGTGGTGCACGGCGATCCGCCACGGGCCGCCATGCGCAGCGTGTCCGCGTACCACCAGGTCGGCGCCGCAGACCACCGCATAGTCGTGGACACCGTTGGCCCGCAGCCGGGCGGCGGCGCGCTCCACCGCCCAACCGCCGAGCAGGCCGCCGGGGTCGAAACCGCCGGGGACCGCCCACGCGTCGAACCATCCGTCGGTCGCCGCGCGCATCGCGGCGCACCTGTCCACCAGGTCGGCGAGCGGGGCGTACGACTCGGGGCTGATCTCGCCCCGGCGCAGCCGGGAGACGAGGCTGTCCGGTCGGGTCGGGCCGTAGGTGAGGTCGATGGCGCGCAGCTCGGCGACCGCGTCCCGCAACGCCTCGCCGACGCCCCGCCGACCCAGCCAGGTGGGCGCGTTGAGCAGCAGCGTGTACTCGGCGGTGGTCGTACGGACGTGGTGCTGCACCGCGATCCGGTCCGGCGTCACGGCGCGGGCCCGGTCGACGCGGTGCGCGGGGCTGCCGAGCCGCAGGTCGGGCCGGCGGTGCCGGAAGGTGGCCGGGTCGGGCCAGCGGGTCCTCGGCTGCTCGTCGATGCGCATGGCGATTCGCCCCCTCGGGAGTGGCGGCCGCGTCGACGCGACCACCGGCGTGGGCCCCCCTTGACCCACCCAGAGACAGGCTAGGCAGCCAAGATGACTGCTTCATGAAACGCAGCTGGGAGGGTCCTGTGCGTCGACATCGTCTTAAGATATGGGCACCGTGTACCGGGTAGCGGGACGCCGGCGTACCGTGGGCGCAAACGGCGAGCAGAGGAGCGCAGGCGTGGCACGGATCGCGGTGGTGGCCGGGGACGGAATCGGTCCCGAGGTGGTCGCGCAGGCCCGCAAGGTCCTCGACGCGGTGCTCCCCGGTGTGCAGGCCACCGAGTACGACCTCGGCGCCGCCCGCTGGCACCGCACCGGCGAGGTGCTGCCGGACTCGGTCCTGGCCGAGCTGGCGCAGCACGACGCGATTCTGCTCGGCGCGGTCGGTGACCCGACCGTACCTCCCGGTGTGCTGGAGCGCGGCCTGCTGCTCAAGCTCCGGTTCGCCTTCGACCAGTACGTGAACCTCCGCCCGTCCCGGCTCTGGCCGGGCGTGCCCGGCCCGCTGGCCGGCGTCAAGCCCGGGGAGGTCGACCTCGTCGTGGTGCGTGAGGGCACCGAGGGGCTCTACGCCGGAGCCGGCGGGACGCTGCACCGCGACACCCCCGCCGAGGTCGCCACCGAGGAGAGCCTGAACACCCGGCACGGCGTGGAGCGGGTGATCCGCGACGCGTTCGCCCGGGCCGGGCGCCGCGAGCGGCGCAAGGTCACCCTCGTGCACAAGACCAACGTCCTCAGTCATGCCGGCTCGCTCTGGTCGCGCACGTTCGAGGCGGTCGCCGCCGAGCACCCCGACGTCACCACCGAATACCAGCACGTCGACGCCGCGGCGATGTTCCTGGTCACCCAACCGCAGCGCTACGACGTGGTCGTCACCGACAACCTCTTCGGGGACATCCTCACCGACATCGCGGGCGCCGTCACCGGCGGCATCGGGTTGGCCGCCAGCGGGTGCATCAACCCGGAGGGGCGGTACCCGTCGATGTTCGAACCGGTGCACGGTTCCGCGCCGGACATCGCCGGCCAGGGAGTGGCCGACCCGGTTGCCGCAGTTCTCTCCGCAGCCCTCCTGCTCGACCAGCTCGGGCACACCGACGCCGCGAACCGGGTCACCGCCGCCGTCGCCATCGAACTGGCCAACCGTGCACCGGGCGTACCCGTGGGCACGGCGGAGGTGGGCGACCGGCTCGCGAGCCTCGCCGCCGGCTGAACCCGTGGCGGCGAGGACGACCGGCTGACTGCGGCATCAGCCGACGTTACCGACCGGGTGCCGTCACGCGAGTACGGCGATCCCGGCCCGGCGGTACCGGCGCCCGACGTGGAGCGCGCGTGCAACGTCTCCGCCGGTCACCGGTACCGTTCTTTCGGCGCTGCCTGGCGAGCCGGGCGGCGCTTCCCCCTGAACGAACGTTCGGGGTAAGTTTCTGGGCACCAGTTCGTCGGCATGCGATCGCGCATGTCGTTGTCCGGTAGGGAGGTCAGCGCGATGAGCGGTGGTGACAAGCTCGACTTCGAGATCCGTCCGAATCCCGCACCGGTATCCGCCGCGGATCGGGCCGCCCTGCTGGTCAATCCGGGCTTCGGTCGGATCTTCACCGACCACATGGTGACCATCCGGTACGCCGACGGCAAGGGCTGGTACGACGCCCGGGTCGAGGCGCGTGCGCCGATCCCGATGGACCCGGCCGCCGCGGTGCTGCACTACGCGCAGGAGATCTTCGAGGGGATGAAGGCGTACCGCACCGCCGACGGTGGGGTGAACCTGTTCCGTCCGGAGGCGAACGCGGCCCGCTTCGGGGTCTCCGCGCAGCGGATGGCGATGCCTGTGCTGCCGCCGGAGACGTTCGTCGACTCGCTGCGCCGGCTCGTCGAGATCGACCGGGACTGGATCCCGACCGACCCGGACGGCAGCCTCTATCTGCGACCGTTCATGTTCGCGAGCGAGGTCTTCCTCGGTGTCCGCCCGGCCAACGAGTACCTCTACGTGGCGATCGCCTCGCCCGTCGGGGCGTACTTCAGTGGCGGGGTGAAGCCGGTCTCGGTCTGGGCCACCCCGGAGTACACCCGCGCCGCCCCGGGCGGTACCGGTGCGGCGAAGTGCGGCGGCAACTACGCCGCCTCGCTGGTTGCCCAGGCGGAGGCGATCGAGCACGGCTGTGACCAGGTGGTCTTCCTCGACGCGGTGGAACGCCGCTACGTCGACGAGCTGGGCGGCATGAACGTCTTCTTCGTCTACGACGACGGCAGCGTGGTCACGCCGCCGCTGACCGGCACGATCCTGCCCGGCATCATCCGGGAGTCGGTGCTCACGCTCGCCGCCGAGTCGGGACACCGGGTCCAGGAGCGTCCCGTCAGCTTTGAAGACTGGCAGGCGGACGCGGAGAGCGGCCGGTTGCGGGAGGTCTTCGCCTGCGGCACCGCCGCGGTCGTCACCCCGATCGGGCAGGTGAAGTCGCCGGCCGGGGAGTTCCTGATCGGCGGCGGTGAGCCGGGCCGGGTCACCATGGCGCTGCGTCAGCAGCTGGTCGACATCCAGCGCGGAGACGCCCCCGACCCCCACGGCTGGGTCACCCGTCTGTTCTAAAGGGACGCGGTCGCTCTCCCGGGGTCGGGTCGGACCTTGACACCCACCCCGGGAAACGGCGGTCAGTTGTTATGGCCGCTCAGGTCGCGGTGCACGGCGTCCTCGGCGTCGGTGGAGACGCTCAGTTCGCGCCAACGGTCGATCTCGGCGATCTTGGCCTCGTCGGCGGCGCGGATGAGTTGCACGGCGTCCGAGCCCAGCGGCAGCCGCAGCGGCGGCTCCGGCATCCGCGCGACCTGCACGATGACGTTGGCGCCCTTGGTCGGGTCACCGTTGAGCGGTCCGCCTTCCTTCAGGTGCGAGATCATGTAGCCCACTGTGGAGCGGTAGTCCTCACCGGGCTCGATGGCGGCCATCGACGATCCGGCCCAGTCGGTGCGGAAGCCGCCCGGCTCGATGATCGTGACCCGTACGCCGAAGGGCTTCACCTCGGCAGCGAGGGCTTCCGAGAAGCCCTCCACGCCGAACTTCGACGTGCCGTACGCGGCCAACCCGTAGCCGGGCGCCCGTCGTCCGCCGATGGTGGAGAACTGGATGAAGTGCCCCGAACGCTGCTTGCGGAACACGGGGATCGCGGCCCGGGTCACGTTGATCACGCCGAACAGGTTCGTCTCGATCTGCGCCCGGAACACGTCCGCTGGCGTCTCCTCGATCGAGCCGAGGGTGCCATACCCCGCGTTGTTGACCACGACGTCGACGCGGCCGAAGGCGTCGACGGCGGCCTGGACGGCGGCCTTCGCGGCGTCGTCGTCCGTGACGTCCAGGGCGACGCCGATGACCCGGCCCTGCCCCTTCTCGACGAGGTCGGCGACGTCGCTCGCACGCCGGGCGGTCGCGACGAGCCTGTCGCCGTCGGCGATGACCGCTTCGGCGAGCGAGCGGCCGAAGCCGCGGGAGGAACCGGTGATGAGCCAGACCTTCGCAGACATGAGTGGTGGTGCCTTTCGTGGAGGTTGTGCGGCAGGGCCGCAAGGTGGGGGAAGCGCAGGGTGCGTCAGGCGAGGAAGCCGCCGTCGACCGCGAGGTGGGCCCCCGTGACGTATGACGCGTCGTCGCTGAGGAGGAAGGCGACCGCGGTCGCGATCTCCCGAGGGGCGCCGAGGCGCTTGGCGGGGATGTTGGCGGCGATGTGCTCGACCTCGCCTTCGCCGGCGTCGAGCATGGGTGTGTCGATCACGCCCGGTTGCAGCTCGTTGATCCGGATGTTGCGGGCCGCCCAGTCGCGCGCCGCCGAGCGGGTCAGGCCCCGCGAGCCATGCTTGCTTGCCGAGTACGCGGCTCGCTGTGGCAGCCCCCGGTCGGCGAACACGCTCGAGACGTTGACGACCGCACCGCCGCCGCACGCGGCGATCGCCGGCAGTTCGGCCTTCATGGAGTAGTACAGCGACGACAGGTTGGCCGCCAGCGTGCTGTCCCAGACGTCGACGGGCAGGTCCGGCAGGTCGTGGTTCTCGCTGGAGACGCCAGCGTTGTTGACTGCGTGGTGCAGCCCGCCGAACCGGTCGACGGTCGCCTGCACCGCGCGCCGCAGCGCCTCCGGGTCGGTGACGTCGGTGGGCAGTACGAGCGCCTCGCCGCCGTTCGCGCCGATGCCGTCGGCCACCGCCCGCAGCGGTGCCTCCCGGCGCCCGAGCAACGCGACCTTGGCACCGCGTTGGGCGAGCAGCTCGGCGATGGCCGCGCCTATTCCAGTGCCGGCGCCGGTGACCAGGGCCACGTTGCCGGCGAAAATCAACTCTCCCATTATTCCATCTTCCTGCGCTATGAATGGTCTTGGGTAGTAATGACTGGATCCTCAGGAGTTAATGACCAGTCAGTCACCGTCGGCGACCGTACTCCGGTGGGCCGGTCATCGTCTACTGACCGGTCAGTCACCGGTAGGATGGGGCGATGAACAGCTCACGGATCAGCCGCGACAAGCTCCTCGGGGCCGCCGCCGAGGAATTCGGCGAGCGAGGCATCGCTGGAGCGCGCGTGGAACGCATTGCGGCACAGGCCGGGGTGAGCAAGGGCCTGGTCTACACCCACTTCGGCAGCAAGGACGAACTGTTCGACGCGGTCTTCGCGGACTACGTGCTCGAGACCATGCGGCAGGTCCCCTTCACCGCAGCCGATCTTCCGGAGTACGCCGGACGCCTGCACGACTGGTACCTGGCCAACCCCGCCGCCGCGCGCCTGTCCCGCTGGTATTCGCTGGAACGGGGGGAGGACGCGCAACTGGAGACGGTCAGCACGTCCAGCGCGGCCAAGGTGGAGGCGATCACCACCGCTCAGGAGCAGGGCCAGATCAGCTCTCGCCTGGACGCCCCGACCATGCTGCTCGCCGTCCTGACCTTGGCGTCCATGTGGGCGGTGAAGCCGCCCGAGATCACCATGCTCGCCGACCGCACCCAGGGGGCCGCAGTGCGCCGACGGGCGGTGGTCGAGGCGGTACGCGCCCTGACGGTGCCCTGAAGCCTTGAATTGCAGGATAATGAGCCATTCCGAGCAAGGGGCTGACTACTGAGCCTTTCCGCGTAACGGGTCGTGGCGTTGGGTGATCAGGTTGGCGGTTGCGGTCGAAGTGCAGAAGTACGGGGGCTGCTGCGGTGATCCTGCCGATGTTCCAGGGCGCAGGCTAACGTTGCGTAGTAGGGCAGCCGTACTTCGTGATCTGATCTTCTCGGTGGCTGGCCGGCGGACGTGGTGTGCGGGCATGGGAACGGCCACCGCGGAAACACCGATAGATCCACAAACCCTCACGTGCAGATGCCGTCCGGTTGTAAGTACTGGATGGTGCTATACGAGGATCTGCGTGTAGAGCCTGTGGCGGGCCGGTTCCTACGGGAGTTGGGATTCGGTCGGGACCGCGCCGAGTCGACGGCGCACGACGGACCCGGCATCCCGGGCGTAAGCCCCTCGACGACCGCAAGGTGTTCTGCGGGATCCGGTTCGTGCTCTACACCGCGATCCCGTGGGAGGTCCTCCCCGCAGGAGTTGGGCTTCGGATCAGGTATGACCTGCTGGCGGCGGCTACGCGATTGGAACGACGCCGGCGTGTGGACCCGACTGCACGAGATACTCCTGGCTCGGTTACGGGCCGCCGACCACCTGGATCTGTCCAGGGCGGTGGTCGACAGCTCCCACGTCCGGGCGCTCAAGGGCGGCCCAAAACCGGTCCGAGCCCGGTCGACCGCCGCAAACTGGGCTCGAAGCACCACGTCATCACCGACGCGGCCGGTATTCCTCTCGCCGTCACGCTGACCGGCGGCAACCGCCACGACGTCACCCAGTTGCTGCCCTTGACCGACGCCGTCCCACCGATCCGCGGCAAGCGGGGACGGCCGCTACGCAGGCCGCTGAATCTGTTCGCGGACCGGGCGTACGACTCCGAAGCGCACCGTCAGGCGTTGCGGGGCAAGCGCATCTACCCGGCCATTCCGCGTCGTGGTAGCCCATACGGGTCCGGACTCGGGACCCGCCGCTGGGTCGTGGAACAGACCATCGCCCTGTTGCACTGGTTCCGACGCCTACGCATCCGCTGGGAGGTTCGCGACTACATCCACGAGCGTTCCTCAGCCTGGCCTGCGCCATCATCTGCTGGCGCAGGCTCCGCATCTCATTGAGTTAGGAGTTCTAAGCGAAGAGCCCCTTCCCGACGCCTTCGGCGCGGGAGGGACCCTTCGACGTCGGCCCCGGCACATGGACCGGCACGTCACTCCAACAGGTGTTCGCGGAGCGCGACGAGCTGGGCGTCGGTGACCCCGGCGTGCCGCAGGTAGCCCTCGATCGAGCCGTACCCGTCCCGCAGCTCGGAGAGGAAGAGCAGCATCGCGTCGGACGGCGAGGCCAGGAACGGCGGTGGCAGCTCCTCGGCGTCCGGCGTGGTGGCGGCCACCCAGGCGCTGAACCGTTCGGACGCCGCGCTGCTCAACGCGTAGTCCGCGGCGATCTCGTCGTCGGCGACGCCGAGCACGGCCAGGGTCAGTCCGCAGACGACGCCGGTGCGGTCCTTGCCGGCCACGCAGTGGACCACGGCGGGCGCGTTGGTGGCGTCGGCGATCAGCCCGAGCGCCTCGGCCAGCCCGGCCGTGCCCGTCTGGGCCAGGTCGGCATAACGGTCGGCCAGGTAGCGCGCCAGGCTCGTGCCCGGCTCCTGCGGCACGTTCCCCCACTCCGCGTGCTCCGGGTGGATGTGCCGGTAGGCGAGGCCCGGCCAGTCCGGCACCCGGCCGTCACGCTCCACCTCGTACGGACGGCGCAGGTCGATCACCGTCCGGATGCCGAGGGCGGTGAACGCCTCCCGGTCGTTCTCGTCGAGCCGGTGCAGCGAGTCCGAGCGGTAGAGCCGCCCCCGGCGTACGGTGCGTCCGTCGTGGCCGGCGTAGCCGCCGACATCGCGGAAGTTGAAGATGGTGCCGAACGGGATGTGTCGATCGACCTCGGTGGCGTCCACGCCTGACACGGTACCGGCCGGCGGGGTGGAACCCCACCGGCCGGCAGAACAGGAACAACCGTCAACGAGCGGTACCCGGCGGGATCGCCGAGTACGTGTCGCTGTAGTAACCACCGAGCTTGTCCCGGTAGGCCGGGTCGGTGTCGGCGGTCTCGTCGAACTCGGGCGCGGCCTTGATCTGGTCCTTGCTCCGGTCGACGTAGACCTTCCGCTCGTCGTGGTCAACGTGGTTGACGGTCCCGGCAGGGATCATGACCTTCTTGCCGAAGATCCACGGACCGGTGTCGACCACGAGGTAGCTGGAACTCACCTCGTGGCTGGACCGGTCCACCTTGCCGATGCCGCCGTCCTGCGCCTCCACCTTGTAGCCCACCAGGTCGACGCCGGTCACCCCGGCATCGTCCCGGTACCGCCAGGGGTCGAAGGTGCCGCCGGGTGTGCCACCCGGGAAGGCGCCGCCGCCACCTGGTACGAGCGGGTCCGGCGTCCCGTGGGTCGTTCGAGGGTCGAGCCGCTCCATGGCGTTTCACTCCTCTACTCGACTGATCGGGGGTGGTGCCCTGTCAGTCCCATGTCCTACCCACTGTCGAGATCGCTACACCGGAAGTGTTCACGTAAACCTGCCGAGGACCGTCGGCGGTGCTCAGGCCAGCGCGGACTCCGCGTCGTACGCGACAGCGGTGGCGTACACCACGGACGCGATCCGGAGCGCCTCGTTCACCTGGTCGGCTCCGACGCCGGCGGCGCGCAGCTTCTTCTCGTGTGACTCCAGACAGACCTCGCAGCCGTTGACCGCCGACACGGCGAGGCACCAGAGCTCGAAGTCCACCTTCGCCACACCCGGTCGGGCGACGATCTGCATCCGGAGCCGGGCGGGGATCGTCCGGTACGCCTCGTCGCCGAGCATGTGCTTGGACCGGTAGTAGACGTTGGTCATCGCCATGATGGTGGCCGCGCCCTTGGCCGCGTCGACCGCCTCCGGTGTGAGGTGCCCGGCCGCCTCGGCGGCGATCTCCCTCAGCACCACCGGATTCCGGGCCGCCACCGCGCACGCCAACGCCGTGCCCCACGACTGTGCCGGTGTGAGCAGCGAGTTCTCGACTGTCGAGCCGAGGTTGAGCGCGATGTCCCTGGCGTATCCGGGCAGCCCTGCCCTGATCCCGTCGACTCCCACGTCAGGCCCCGGCCGACAGGTACCGCGCAGTGGTGTCGTCCCCGTCGCGCGAGCAGGAGCGCTCGGCCCGGTGGCCGTCGGAGACGACGCGGGCAGTGGGGTCGTACGCGTGGATGCGACCACCGACAGTGAGCAAGGGTCCTCCCGGTTGAGCGTCGAGCAGCCGTCGAACCGGCCAGACCGATCCTCCACCCGGGTGCCTGGCAAAGGCATGTGAAGCAGGTCACGAGGTGGGCCTTCGCCCTTGTGGATGCGGGTCGGTGCGATGCCGCGGCCGCCGATGTTGTCCCGACATGTGGATTGCGCTTCCCAAAATCAACAACCGAGTGGAAGAGTACTCAACGTGACCAGCAACGCCCTGATTCTTAGCAACTAGCGCGCCGGCCCGCCCGCCGAGCGCGCAGACCTCCCGCATCGGCGGGGGGTCTTTTTGTTGCTCTCGCGGCCCGGACCTGCCGTGCCCCCGCTCGCCCGTTCCCCGTACCCAGAAAGGCACGCTATGACGTTCCAGGTCTACGACACGACGTTGCGTGATGGCGCGCAGCGCGAGGGGCTCAGCTACTCGGTGGTCGACAAGCTGGCCGTGGCCCGGCTGCTCGACGAGTTCGGCGTCGGGTTCATCGAGGGCGGCTGGCCCGGTGCGGTGCCGAAGGACACCGAGTTCTTCCGGCGCGCGCGTACCGAACTCGACCTGCGGCACGCGCTGCTCGTCGCGTTCGGCGCGACCCGCCGGGCCGGTGTCGCGGTCACCGGGGACCCGCAGGTGCGCGCGCTGCTCGACGCGGAGACGCCGGCGGTGACGCTTGTCGCCAAGGCCGATCTGCGGCACGTCGAACGGGCGCTGCGTACCACCGGGGCCGAGAACCTCGCGATGGTCCAGGACACCGTGGCGTACCTGGTCGCCGAGGGGCGCCGGGTCTTCGTCGACGGCGAGCACTTCTTCGACGGCTACCGGCAGGATCCCGCGTACGCCGCCGCGGTGGTGGAGACCGCGCTGGCCGCCGGCGCCGAGGTGATGGTGCTCTGCGACACCAACGGCGGGATGCTCCCGTCCCAGGTCACGGCTGCGATCACCGACCTGACCGCCCGGCTCGGCGTCGGCCCCGAGCGGCTCGGCATCCACTGCCAGAACGACACCGCGTGCGCGGTGGCGAACACCGTGGCCGCCGTCGAGGCCGGGGTCCGGCACTTCCAGGGCACCGCGAACGGCTACGGCGAACGGCCGGGCAACGCCGACCTCTTCGCGGTGGTCGCCAACCTCCAACTCAAGCTCGGGCTACCCGTCCTACCAGCGGGCTGCCTGGAACAGATGGTGCGGGTCTCGCACGCCATCGCCGAGATCGCCAACATCGCTCCCGACACCCATCAGGCGTACGTCGGGGCCGCCGCCTTCGCCCACAAGGCAGGGCTGCACGCGAGCGCGATCAAGGTCGACCCGTTGCTCTACAACCACGTGGACCCGTCCGTAGTGGGCAACGACATGCGGATCCTGGTAACCGAGATGGCCGGCCGGGCCAGCGTCGAGCTCAAGAGCCGCGAGCTCGGGCTGGACCTGGCCGGTCATCCGGAGACCCTGTCCCGGGTGACCCGACGGGTCAAGGAGCTGGAGGCGGGCGGCTGGTCGTTCGAGGCGGCGGACGCCTCGTTCGAGCTGCTGGTCCGCTCCGAGCTGCCGGAGGGCGCGCCGGCCCGGCCGTTCGCCCTCGAGTCGTACCGCGTCCTCGTCGAGCACCGCGAGGACGGCTCGGTGATGTCCGAGGCCACCGTCAAGATCCGCGTACGCGGTGAGCGGGTGATCGCCACCGCCGAGGGGAACGGCCCGGTCAACGCCCTGGACGAGGCGCTGCGGGTCGGTCTGGTGCGGCACTACCCGGAGCTGCGCGAGTTCGAGCTGGCCGATTACAAGGTGCGCATCCTCGACGGCAGCAGCGGCACGGACGCGGTGACCCGCGTGCTGCTGGAGACGGCCGACGGCGCGGGCCGGGACTGGACCACGGTCGGCGTGCACCCGAACGTGGTCGAGGCGAGCTGGCACGCCCTCGTCGACGCGATGACCTACGGCCTCGCGCGGGCCCGGGTCTGACCTGTCGTCGCGCGGGCCGTCCAGGTCGGAGCGCTCGTCCCCGCCCGAGCCGGGAGGGCCAGGGTGGCCAGGACCGCGCGGTGGTCGCTGCCGGGCAGGCGGAACACGTCGACCGACCGGGCGGCGATCCGGCGGTCGACCAGGACGTGGTCGATGGTGACCGGAGGGATCAGGTCGCCGTCGTACGGGCCCCACGTGCCGGTCAGCCCCCGGCCGGTGGCGTCGGCCGCGTCCACGTAGCCGGTGCGCAGCAGGGCACGAAGCGGACCGTGGTCGAGCGTCGCGTTGAAGTCCCCGGCGAGGATCCGCAGCATCCCGTCGGGGGTGGCCGGTGGCTGCGCCGCCAGATCGGTGCGCCAGAAGTCCACCTGGTCGACGGCGTACGGGGCGGCGGGATGGGCGGACTCCACCCGCACCGGCGGCGCACCCGCGACGGCGATCGTGCCGAAAGCCTGGGTGAAGCCCCAGGCGCCGCGGTTGTGGCGTACCCCCACGTCGCCGATCGGGAAGCGCGAGTAGAGACCGGACCCGGGCGTGCCGTCGAGGGCGTTGAGCTGCCGGTGCGGCAGCAGCCGATCGAGCCCGAGCCGGTCGAGTTCGGCCCGCGCCGCGGGGGTGAACTCCTGCACGGCCAGCACGTCGACCTGCTGGGCGCGGACCAGTTCGACCAGGGTGTGCGGATCCGCGGCTCCGGCGAGCAGGTTGGCGGTGAGCAGTCGTACGGTCGGGCCGCTGGCCGTGGGTTGCGCCGAGGGCAGTGCCCGGGGCGCCACCACCGCCACGAGCGCGACCGTGGCCACGGCCGCGACCAGCGCGGGCCGGCGGCGCCTCAGGACGAGCGTCAGCACCAGAGGTAGCGGGCTCCAGGCCGCGACGTACGGAGTGAAGGCCAGCGCCTGCACGAGTGGCCCGCGGTCCAGCCCGACGAGCCGGAGGGCGGCCCAGGCGGCACCGGGCACCACGGCGAGCCAGCACAGCGCGCCGACCATCAGTCGCCGCCGGCGGCTGACCGGCCGTCGCTCCCGCAAATCGACGATCATGGGGGCAACCTATCCCAGCGTGGTCGCCCGAGTGGGGATCGCATGGTCCCGAGCGCATTTTCGTGAATGCTCCTGAGTTCGTCTTTCACAATTCTCGTGACAGGTGTCAGACAATTTTGCGGGTTGGTTCAGCTATTGACCGGACGCTTTTTGCGATGCTACGTTTCCACTTGGTCGGAGCATCGCCACGCTGAGTAGTAATACCTGCTCAGAGTGGATGTTGATCATCGGGAAACCTGGTATTGAAGGTGCGCTGGATCTTATTTTCCGGTGATTTGTCTCGGGGCTGCCCGACGGTAAGAGGGCACTGACCGTCCCGCCGGAGCGGGTCGGCCGAATTCGCACGGTCACACAAGGGGGACCTGTCATGACCAAACCATTCCGACGTAAGGCGATCGCTGTCGCGTTCGCCGTCCTCGGGCTCACCCTCGCCGGGGGCGGCATCGCCATCGCTCAGCCCGCCGCACAGGCGCCCGGCCAGCCGGCAGCCCGCGCGAGCAGCAGTCAGCCGGCGGTGACGGCGGAGGCGACCCGCTCGGCGCGGGCCGCGCTCAAGGCCGGCGTGGGCACGCTCGCGGCGAGCAATGTCGGCACCGTCGTCAACGCCAACGGCACCAAGGCGCGCGGCACCGGCTACGTGATCAAGTACGGCACCGGCCAGTACGAGGTCCAGTACGGCTACGTCGTCAGCTCCGGCGTCTACCAGGCCACCATCGGCCGCCCGGACGCCTGCTGCATCCCGCCGGGCGGGGAGATCGTGGTGGCCCCGCGACTCAGCACCCCGAACGCGGTCTTCATCCAGACCCGCAACTCCGCCGGCACCCCGGTCGACCTGCCGTTCCACCTGGTCGTCCACACCTACTGACGGCATCCGGCGCCGGCCCCCGCGCACACGTGCGCGGGGGCCGGTTCGTGCCCGACGTATCCGGTCTGTAGCTGCCCGTACCGCTCCGAGCGCCCGTCCACCGTTCGGGCGGATCATTCCATCCGGTCACCAAACGCCCGGCCAGGGGCCCACAATCCGACGTTTGTCGCGCGACCGCCCGGGAAGCAAGCACCGTGACGGACATCTCGGACACCCTGGCCAGCGTGGCCACCCCGGTCGAAGACGAACAGACAGCCGCCGAGCTGGAACAGACCCTCTCCGAGGTCAAGCGAGTGATCGTCGGGCAGGACCGGCTCGTCGAGCGGCTGCTCGTCGCCCTCCTCGCCGACGGGCACTGCCTGCTGGAGGGAGTACCCGGCGTGGCCAAGACGTTGGCCGCGCAGACCCTCGCAACCGTGGTCGGCGGCACCTTCTCCCGGATCCAGTTCACCCCCGACCTCGTACCGTCGGACATCGTCGGCACCCGGATCTACCGGGCGTCGCGGGAGACCTTCGACATCGAGTTGGGCCCGGTGATGGCCAACCTGGTGCTCGCCGACGAGATCAACCGCGCCCCCGCGAAGGTGCAGTCGGCGCTGCTGGAGGCGATGGCCGAGCGCCAGGTCTCCATCGGCGGGCGCAGCCATCCGGTGCCCTCGCCGTTCCTGGTGCTCGCCACCCAGAACCCGATCGAGTCGGAAGGGGTCTACCAGCTGCCGGAGGCGCAGCGGGACCGCTTCCTCCTCAAGATCGTGGTCGACTATCCGAGCGACGCCGACGAGCTGGCGATCCTCTACCGGATGAGCACCGACCGTCCCAAAGCTCGGCGCGTGCTCGACCCGGAACGGCTGCGACGCATGCAGCGGCACGCCGAACGGGTCTTCGTCCACCACGCCGTCGCCGAGTACGTGGTCCGGCTCATCCTGGCCACCCGCGACCCGGGACGGTTCGGGCTGGCCGAGATCGAACCGATGCTGGCGTACGGGGCGAGCCCCCGGGCCACTCTCGGCCTGGTGGCCGCCGCCCGGGCGCAAGCGCTGCTGCGCGGCCGCGAGTACGTGCTGCCCGACGACGTCCGGGAACTCGCCAGCGACGTGCTGGCCCACCGGCTGGTGCTCAGTTTCGACGCGATCGCCGACGGCGTCACCGCCGAGTCGGTGGTACGCCGGCTGGTCGAGGTGGTGCCTCCGCCACGGCTCGCGCCCCAGCCGGAGCAGGCGTCGGATCTGGCGGCGGCATGAGGCGCACAGGCCGGGAGCCTGCCGCCGTGCCGGCCGGACCGCGCCTGGCCGACCTCGCGCCCGACCAGCGTCTGCGCCGGCTGGAGCTGACCGTCATCCGGCGGTTGGACGGGCTGCTGCACGGGCAGTATCGCGGCCTGCTGCCCGGCCCCGGCAGTGAGCCGGCCGGCAGCCGCGAGTACCGGCCCGGCGAGGACGAGGTACGCCGGATGGACTGGGCGGTCACCGCCCGGACCACGGTGCCGCACGTCAGGGAGGTCGACGCCGACCGGGAACTGACCACGTGGCTGCTGGTCGACGCCAGCGCCAGCATGGAGTTCGGCACGGCGGAGCTGGACAAACGGGAGCTCTCCGTGGCGGCGGTGGCCGCGGTCGGGTTCCTCACCGCAGGGGTCGGCAACCGGCTGGGAGCCCTGCTGGTCGCGTCGACGGGGTTGCGCCGGTTCCCGGCGCACAGTGGGCGTACCCATCTGCTCGGTCTGCTCCGGGCCCTGCTGGCCGCCCCACGAACCGGCGACCGGGGCGAACCACTCGAACCGCCGGACCTCGCCGACGCGCTGGCCTCGGTGCAACGGGTCGCCACCCGGCGCGGGCTCGTGGTGGTGGTCTCCGACTTTCTCGACGGCCTGCCCGACGATCCCGATCGGCCGCCCCCCTGGGAGCGGAGCCTGCGCCGGCTGACCGCGCGGCACCAGGTGCTCGCCGTGGAGGTGACCGATCCCCGTGAGCTGGAGCTGCCCGACGTCGGGCTGATCACGCTGGTCGATCCGGAGACCGGCCGCAGACGCGAGGTGTGCACCTCCGACCGCCGGCTGCGGGAACGGTACGCGGCCGCCGCGGCCGCCCAGCGTGAGCAGGTACGCCTCGCGCTGCGCCGCAGCGGGGCCACCCACCTGTCGCTGCGTACCGATCGGGACTGGTGTGCCGACATCGCGCGGCACGTGCAGTCGCAGCGCCGGATGGCGGCGGTACCGGCCGGCGCGGCACGGGGAGGCACGAGGTGATCTGGCTGTCGCCCGCCCGGCTCTGGCTGCTGCTCGGTGTGCTCGCCCTCGCGGTGGGCTACCTGCTCGTGCAGCGACGGCGTAGCCGGTACGCCGTCCGCTTCACCAACCTGCGGCTGCTCGATCGGATCGCGCCGGAGCGTCCCGCGTGGCGCCGGCATGTGCCCGCCGGTCTGTTCCTGGTCATGCTGGCGCTGCTGGTGGTCGGCTTCGCCCGGCCCACCGCCGAGGTGCGGGTGCCCCGGGAACGGGCGACCGTCATGGTGGCGGTGGACGTCTCCACCTCGATGCTCGCCACCGACGTCGACCCGGACCGGCTCGCCGCGGCCAAGGGCGCGGCGAAGCGCTTCGTGGACGGGCTGCCCGACGAGTTCAACGTGGGCCTGGTCGCCTTCGCCGGCAGCGCGGCGGTCATCGTGCCGCCGGGCACCGACCGCGAGGCGCTGCACGACGGGATCGGCCGGCTCGCCGAGGGGATAACCGGCGTACAGGGAACCGCGATCGGCGAGGCGATCAACACCTCGCTCGGCGCGGTGAAGGGTCTGGACAGCCAGGCGGCGAAGGACCCACCACCGGCTCGGATCGTGCTCCTGTCCGACGGAGCGAACACGTCCGGGCTCGACCCGATGGAGGCGGCCGTCGAGGCGGTGGCCGCGAAGGTGCCCGTGCACACCATCTCGTTCGGCACCCCGGGCGGCTTCGTCGACCAGGGCGGCCGCCCGATACAGGTGCCGGTGGACGGGCAGACCCTCGAGGCGGTGGCGCAGGAGACCGGCGGGATGTTCCACGAGGCCAGCACCAGCGACGAACTGCGTGCGGTCTACGACGACATCGGTACCTCGGTCGGCTACCGCACCGAACGGCAGGACATCTCGGCCCGCTTCATCGGACTCGGGCTGGTACTGGCGATGGGCGCGGCGGCCGGTTCGATGCGCTGGTTCTCCCGCCTGCCCTGACGGGACGCCAGTGGGCCCGGCCCCACCTCGCAGGACATCACGTGAGGAGTACGCATGGCAGTACAGACCGGACTCGGTGAGCCCCGCGGCCCGTGGTTCGTATCGCCGGAGCTGGACCCGGACGGGCGGTCCCGGCGGGACGGGGGCGGATCGGGACGCGACCGTGGCGGCCGGCACTGGCGTGGCCGGTTGCTGGTCGCGCTCGCGGTGATCGCCCTCTCCGCCGTCTCCGGTGCCGCGGCAGGTGGCTGGGTGGCCAGCCGCGGCGGTGCCCCGGGGGAGACGGCGGCGTCCGCCGCTCCGGTGCCGGCGGAACTGGTCACCGCCGCCGAGCGGACGGTGCCCGGCGTGGTCTCCGTGCTGGCGGGCGGTGCGGGTACCGGTGGCGGGGCCAGTGGCTCCGGCTTCGCCATCGACGACCAGCAGCACATCATCACCAACGACCACATCCTGGCCAAGGGGGGCGGTGGTTCCGTGACCGTCGAGCTGCCGGACGGCCGCCGCTACACCGCGGAGGTGGTGGGCCGGGAGCCGAGCAGCGACCTGGCGGTGCTGCGGGTGCCGCCGTCCGCAGGGCTGGCGCCGCTGCCGTTGGCCAAGCCGGGCACCACGCGCGTCGGCGAACCGGTGCTCGCGGTCGGATCCCCACTCGGTCTGGCCGGTACCGTCACGGCCGGCATCGTGAGCGCCATCGACCGGCAGGTACGGCTGGGCACGAACCGGCACACGGCGGTGCAGACCGACGCGTCGATCAATCCGGGCAACTCCGGCGGGCCGCTCGTCAATGCGCGAGGCGAGGTGGTCGGGGTGAACACCGCGATCGCCACCATCGACGGCAACGGCTCGATCGGCATCGGTTTCGCCATCCCGATCGAGCAGGTGCAGCAGACCGCCGACACGATCATCGGCAAGGGCGGCTGATCCGCCGGCCGGATCGTCGGGCGGTTTTCGGCGGGACTCACCGCGTTGCCGCTGGTGGGAAGGCGCCCAGTGTCGGATATCCGGCGCGGGAGCATCGGTCGATGGAAATATTACGCTGGGTGTGGATACTGGCGTGGGTGGAAGGTCCTCTCATCGCGGTCCTCCTGCTGGTGGGCCTGCTCATCGGAAGTGGTGTGGGGTCGGCGTACACGCGCGCGCGGCGTGGCTGGGCCGACTACCAGACGGTCAAGAAAACCGTGCCTACCGCGCGTAAGACGGCCTGGTTGCTGATTCGGGGCGTCACCACGAAGATCGGTGTGGTCGCCCTGCTGCTGATCGGCGCCGTCGCGTACGCCGCGGTCGCTCCGGACGACGATGAGGCGGCCGGGCCGGCGCCTGGTCCGTCCGCGACCACGAGCGAGCGGCCGGGACGTTAGCCTCAGGGTGTGGACGGCGATGTGCGGGTGACCGACAGGTGGACAGTCCCCGCCGCGGAGTTGCGGGAGCGGTTCTCCCGTTCGTCCGGCCCGGGCGGGCAGGGCGTCAACACCGCCGACACCCGCGTCGAACTGAGCTTCGACCTGGCCGGTTCACCCAGCTTGCCCGAGTCGTTGCGGACCCGGGCAATGGAGCGGCTCGCCGGGCGGCTCGTCGACGGCGTGCTCACCATCACGGCCAGTGAGCACCGGGCCCAGTTGGCCAACCGTGAGGCGGCCCGGGAGCGGCTCGCCGCGCTGCTGCGGGAGGCGATCTCCCCACCGCCCCCGCCCCGGCGGCCGACGCGTCCGTCCCGAGGCGCCAAGGAACGGCGTCTGGCCGACAAGAAGCGCCAGTCCCAGCGCAAGCGGGAACGCCGGGTCGACGGCGAATAGCCGACGCCGATGTTCGCGGGCGTCCGCCCGTTCCGGTCCCTGTCGGCGGACGGCTGGAGTGCCGGTCCCTGTCGGCGGGCGGCTGGAGGGGTACGCCGCCGTCATGTCGGTACGACGCGTTCGCGAGAAAGCTGACTTCGTGGCCGAAAGCGGCTGTGTGACTCCCTGCGCGGCGGCGACAGCTGGGTGGACGCCACGTCATGTCGATCCTCGCACCCACGCTGGCGCGCCGCCGTGGTCGGCCACAGGCGGCTTGGCTGACAGAATTCACGATCTGTCATCGCGATGATGTAACCTTGGCTCGTCACCACGACGAGGAGAACTGTTATGGACACCCGCACGCTTGGGACGACCGGCCCGTCCGTTTCCGCGCTCGGACTCGGCCTGATGGGCATGTCGGACCTCTACACCGGCGCCGACGACACCGAGAGCATCGCCACGATCCACGCCGCCCTCGACGCCGGCGTGACCCTGCTCGACACCGGCGACTTCTACGGGCAGGGGCACAACGAGATGCTGCTCCGCGAGGCGCTGCGCGGACGCAACCGGGAGAACGCGGTGATCAGCGTCAAGTTCGGTTCGATGCGCGACCCCCAGGGCGGTTGGATCGGCAACGACATCCGCCCGAACGCGATCAAGAACTTCCTCGGCTACACCCTGCGCCGGCTCGGCACCGACTACGTGGACGTCTACCGGCCGTCCCGGATCAGCCCCGACGTGCCCGTCGAGGACGTGGTCGGGACCCTCAGCGAGCTGGTCGCCGCCGGCCACATTCGCAACATCGGACTCTCCGAGGTGAACGCGGAGACGCTGCGCCGGGCGCACAAGGTGCACCCGATCAGCGACCTGCAGATCGAGTACTCGCTGATCTCCCGCGGCATCGAGCAGGAGATCCTGCCGGCCGCCCGGGAGCTGGGGGTGGGCGTGACCGCGTACGGGGTGCTCTCCCGGGGCCTGATCAGCGGGCACTGGTCGGCGCAGCGGACTCCCGCCCCCAACGACTTCCGGGCCCACCTGCCACGCTTCAGCGGCGAGAACCTGGACCGCAACCTGGCCCTCGTCGAGCAGCTGCGGACGATCGCGGAGGCACGTGGCGTAACCGTCGCCCAGGTCGCCATCGCCTGGGTGCTGGGCCGCGGCGACGACATCGTCCCCTTGGTCGGCGCCCGCCGCCGGGACCGCCTCGCCGAGGCCCTCGGCGCGACCGGGGTCACGCTGACCGACGCCGACCTGGCGGCGATCGAGGCCGTGGTCCCCGCCGGTGCCGCCGCCGGCACCCGCTACGACGCCGGTCACATGGCTTTCCTGGACAGCGAGCGGGCATGACCCGTGCGACGGGGCACGGACTCCCGCCGTCGTCCGGTCGGAAGCCCGCGCCCCGGCTTCCCGCTCCGGCCCGGGGCCGATCACGATCCGGGCTGGAGCGGCGAGCGCGTCGCCTCCGCCGGGCGGACACCGTCGCCGCCCGGCGAGACCCGCCGCCGCGCCGCCTCCCGGCGGTGGTGACGCCGACCCCACGGCGGGGGTGACGATGAGCACCGCCGTCGGATCAGGGAGGCTTGAGTGATGAGCACCGACCCGGGCACCCTCTCCGCCGAGCGCATCCTGGACGCCGCCGAGGAGGTGCTGCGCCGCTTCGGCCCGGCGAAAGCGACAGTGCTGGACGTGGCCCGGGCACTCGGCGTCAGCCACGGGAGCGTCTACCGCCACTTTCCCAGCAAGGCGGCGCTGCGTTCCGCGGTCACGGAACGCTGGCTGGCCCGGATGTCCACCCCACTCGCCGAGGTCGCGACCGCCGACGAGCCGGCCGCGGAGCGGCTGCGCCGGTGGCTGTTCGAGCTGAACCGCTCCAAGCGCCGGATCGCCCGTGAGGACCCGGAGCTGTTCGGCACCTTCAACCTGTTGGCCACCCAGCTGGAGGACGTGGTCGCGGCCCACCTGGAGGCGCTCGCCGGCCAGCTAGCGGTGATCATCGCCGACGGGGTGGCCGCCGGGGAGTTCGACGTGGCGGATCCGGCACTCGCCGGGCGGGCGGTATTGCAGGCGACCACCCGGTTCCACCACCCGGCGCATCTCACCGAGTGGGCCGAGCCGGTCCTGGAAGACGATCTGGCCGCCGTGCTGGCGCTGCTCCTCGACGGTTTGCGCGTCCGCCCGCAGAAGTGACCGCCTGCGGGACCGGCCGGCCGCGAAGCGCGTTCACCCCGCCACGGCGAGAGCGAGCCGGTCGCACTCCGCGATCAGGCGTGCCCGCAGCGGCGCGGCGCGTTCCGCGAACGAGCGCTGCGCCTGCACGTACTCGTGCCTGCCCTCGACGGTCTCGACCCGCACGGGAGGGTAGCCCAGATCGGCGAGGTCGTACGGCGAAGCCCGCATGTCCAGCGTGCGGATGTCCCGGGCCAGCGCGAAGGCATCGGCGACCAGTTCGCTCGGCACCAGCGGGGAGAGCTTGTACGCCCACTTGTAGAGATCCATGTTGGCGTGTAGGCAGCCCGGCTGCTCGAGGGCGTGCTGGGTCTCCCGGCTCGGGGCGAGCAGGTTCAGCGGCCGGGCCAGTGCGGTGAAGAACCGGAACGCGTCGAAGTGGCTGCACCGGATCCGGTTCGCCTCCACCGTCCGCGCGGTCTCCTCCGGGCTCAGCCGCAGCGGCCAGCTGTTGTGCCGTACCTCCGCCTGGGTCTGCCGGTAGACCATCGCCCACTCGTGCATCCCGAAGCAGCCGAGGTGCGCCTGGCGGCCGGCGGTCGCGGCGAGAAGCGTACGGATCCAGGCGATGGACTCGGCGCGCCGCGCGTGTGCCGCAGCGGTGTCGAGGGTCACGCCGCCGGCTGTCGCACGGTAGTCGCGACCGAACTCGGCCGGGTCCGCGTCACGTAGCTCCACGCCGGGACCGGGATGCCAACGGCGCAGCTGTGCCGGACGGTACGAGTAGTAGGTGAAGAGGAAGTCCTCCACCGGGTGCTTCTCGCCTCGGCGCCGTCGCTCCAGGTGCGGGGCGAGCCAGGCGTCGACCCGCTCCTGATGGGCTTGCCGCCGCGGCTGCCAGTCGGCCGCGTCGAGCACCGTCGACGGGGTGAGGGCGGCGGCGGTCACCGCATCAGCGTACGACCGCCGCCGACTCGGCTGCTCAGGGCACGTCCACCCGCACGCCGGGGGAGAACACCCCGCTGCGCAGCTCGAGCTGCTTCGGTGGCTCCCGGCCGTCGACGGTGAAGACCAGCGGCAGCACCACCCGGCTCCCGGCCGCCAACGGCTGGGCGAAGACGTCCCGGCCGAGGTTGGCCAGCTGGGTGGCCGGCTCGTCGGTGGTCACGAATCGGCCACCCGGCAGGTACACCCGTTGCAGCTCCCCGTGCCAGGCCTGGTACTCCGGGGTCATGTTGCGAATCCCGACGGTGGCCTGGCACTGCCGGCGAGCGGCGGCGCCCGGGGCGGCGCACGCGACCCGGTAGACGGTGAACTCGAAGGCCGACTCACGCAGCGGCACGCCCATCGGGCCGGCGACACCCTTGCCGTGCCAGGCGCCGCTCGTCGGCCGGCTGTCGGTGTCGATCGAGGTGACCTGGCGGGTGGCCGTCCAACCGGCCACACCGACCACCCCGGCGAGCACCGCCACGGCCGAGGTGACCAACAGCCATACGGGCGGTTTGCGACGTCGTGCCGCGACCTGGGGCGCGGACGGGCGCGGATAGATGGTGCCGCGGCCGTGCCGGGGGTCGCCGGCCGGTCCCCGGCCGGCGGAGCCGTCACCGGCGGCCAGGGCGGACGCGACCGTCCGACGTCGTCGTCGCCACAGCCACCACCCCACCGTCCCGCCCAGCAGTACCGCGGCCGCCGGCACTCCGACCAGGACCGGCGTCCGTTGCCACGCCGGGGACGCCGGGTCCTTCCTGGTCGCAGGCGCGGCCGCGTTCCAGGTGGCGGTGGCGCAGTCGTACGGCCGTTTGCCGTCGCTGGTGAAGGCGCACGCCGGTGCCGTCACCGGCTGCCCCGTGGGAGCCTGCGCCAGTGACGTGTTCAGCGTGGTGACACTGTTCGCGGGCAGTTTCAGCCGCCAGGTCACCTCGCTCGCCGAGTTGCCCGCGATCCGGCCGGCCTGGCCGCCGGCGGTGATGATCGAGGGCGCCGAGCCGGCCGGCAGCTCCTGCCGGATCGTGGTGTCCACCGGCGTACCGCCGGTGTTGCGCACGTGGATCCGGTACGCCGGCGCCGGTGTGGGTGCCGGTGCCACCGCCACGGTGACCGGCGGCTTCGGCGGCGGTGGCAACGCCCGGGTGGGCGTGGGAACCGCCGGCGGGGCCGCGGGCATGCCGGGCAGCTGGGACGGTGACGGTGAGGACCCTGAGGACGAGGGTTCCGGCGCCACCGCCGGTCGCGGCCGCGCGGCGGCCGGGTCGGGCGCCAGCGCGGGCAGGGCCGGCACGGCGGCGAGGATGCCGAGGCAGTGTACGAACACCGCGAGGGCCTTGTGGTGTCGTGTCGATGCAGGCATGCGAACGAACCTCCGGAGCCGACGCTAGGGGCGCGGGCACGTCGTGCGGGTACGACTTGACGAAACCCGCCCCGGCCGGCACCGGTTC
The DNA here is from genome assembly GCF_900156065.1 of Micromonospora avicenniae. Lineage (GTDB taxonomy): Bacteria > Actinomycetota > Actinomycetes > Mycobacteriales > Micromonosporaceae > Micromonospora > Micromonospora avicenniae. The sequence goes on from NZ_FTNF01000006.1 coordinate 202,599, forward strand.
GCGTACGCTGCCCAGCCACGTCCGCCGGACGGCCTCGGCGGCGGCTGTGCCGCGCGGCGGGCACCCGACGCGGAGATCGCAGGACCCCGCCCGCCCGGCGAGGGTGGTCGCGGCGGCGGCCGGGCTAGATTTGCCGGGTGCGTATCGTTCGTTTCGCTCATGCCAAGGGAATGTCGTTCGGAGTCGCCGAGGGCGAGACGTCGGCCGGGCTGGAGGGCCTGACCGTCGCGGAGATCGAGGGCCACCCCTTCGGTGAGATCAAGTTCACGGGTGCCCGCTGGGCCCTCTCCGACGTGCGGCTGCTCTCGCCGATCCTGCCGAGCAAGGTCGTCTGCGTCGGCCGCAACTACGCGGAGCACGCCGCCGAGCACGGCAGCGAGGTGCCGAAGGAGCCGTTGCTCTTCCTCAAGCCGTCCACGTCGGTGATCGGACCGCGCGACGCGATCCGGCTGCCGATCTTCTCCAAGCAGGTCGAGCACGAGGCGGAGCTGGCCGTGGTGATCGGGGCGACGGGTGCCCGTCGGGCCGACCGGGCGGCCGCCGAACGGGCCATCTTCGGCTACACCTGCGCCAACGACGTGACCGCCAGGGACCTGCAGCGCTCCGACGGCCAGTGGACCCGGGCGAAGGGCTTCGACTCGTTCTGCCCGATCGGGCCATGGATCACGACCGGGCTGGACGTCTCCGACCTGGAGATCCGGTGCGAGGTCGGTTCGGACCCGAACGCGCTGGAGGTGCGCCAGTTGGGCCGTACCCGGGACATGGTGTTCGACGTGCCGGCGCTGGTGTCGTACATCTCGCACGTGATGACGCTGCTGCCCGGCGACGTCATTCTCACCGGCACGCCGGCCGGGGTTAGCCCGCTCACCGACGGGGATACGGTCACGGTGCGGATCGAGGGGATCGGCGAGCTCACCAACCCGGTGCTGCCGGTCGCCTGATCCGGCTCCGACGCCCTGAAACCGCAGGTCAAGCTGGGTTTGGGGGGTTGGATTTGGCCTGCTGGCGGCGGGAGGGTAAAGTTCATTCCCGGCGCCGCAAGGGGCCAATGGGGTATGGGGTAATTGGCAGCCCGACTGATTCTGGTTCAGTTAGTCTAGGTTCGAGTCCTGGTACCCCAGCAACCGATGTTCGTGAGAATGTCGGTCGCTGGATTCTGAGGTGCGCGATTTGGCCCGCGAGGGCTGATCGGGCGTCTGGTAGGGTTCAGCGGCGCCGCTCGCAGGAGCGGTGAGGGAAGAAGGTTCTGGCCCCGTCGTCTAGTGGCCCAGGACGCCGCCCTCTCAAGGCGGTAGCGCCGGTTCGAATCCGGTCGGGGCTACATCGGGTGCGGCCCGTCTCGTTTCGGCGAGGCGGGCCGTTTCGCTTCTGCGGGGTGTACCCGCGTGGACCCGGTTCACACCCTCCGAAGGGGCGCCGCTAAACTACAGCGGCACCGCCCAACGGGGCGGTGCGCACAACATGTGCCTGGCCCCGTCGTCTAGCGGCCCAGGACGCCGCCCTCTCAAGGCGGTAGCGCCGGTTCGAATCCGGTCGGGGCTACATCCAACGGCCCGTCTCGCTGCGCGAGACGGGCCGTTTCGTCTTCCGGCAGAGTCCCAGCCCGCTGATCAAGAGGTTCGCGTCAGATCCGGGCCAGCTCCTGACGCAAGCCTCTTGATCAACGCGGCTGGCGGGGACGGGGTCGGGGTGGGGTGGGGTCAGAGGCCGGAGAGGCGTTGGCCGGCGCGGACGACGGCCATCGCGTGGCGTTCGCCCGGACGGCGGCCGAGGCGTTCGATCGGGCCGGAGATGCTGATCGCGGCGATCACCCGCCCGGTGCGGTCGCGGATCGGCGCCGAGACGCTCGCCACGCCGGCCTCCCGTTCGGCGACGCTCTGCGCCCAGCCCCGCCGGCGTACCTCGGCCAGGGTGCGTCCGGTGAACTTGGCCCGGGGCAGCAGCGGCATCACCGCCTCCGGCGGCTCCCAGGCGAGCAGGATCTGGGCGGCCGAACCTGCCGTCATGGGCAGCACCGATCCGACCGGGACGGTGTCGCGCAGCCCGCTGGCCCGCTCGGCGGCGGCCACACAGATCCGCTCGTCCGCCCGGCGCAGGTAGAGCTGTGCGCTCTCACCGGTGGCGTCGCGCAGCGCGGACAGCAGCGGCTCTGCCGCGGTCAGCAGTACGTCGGGCGCGGCGTTCGCCAGCTCGCCCAGCCGGGGCCCCGGCCGCCACCGGCCCTGGGTGTCCCGGACCAACATCCGGTGGATCTCGAGCGCTTGTGCGAGCCGGTGCGCGGTGGCCCGGGGGAGCTTCGTGCGTTCGACGAGTTCGGCCAGGCTGGCGCCGTCCACGCAGGCGGCCAGGATGACCACCGCCTTGTCGAGAACGCCGACACCACTCATACTGTGTCCCACAAGCCGAAACTTACCTCCCAGAATTTAGGATGTCCAGATGGTGGGAGTCACTGCTGAGCCGAGGACCCTGGCCGAGAAGGTCTGGGACGCGCACGTCGTACGAGCCGCCGCCGGTGAGCCGGATCTGCTCTACATCGACCTGCACCTCCTGCACGAGGTGACGAGCCCGCAGGCGTTCGACGGGCTGCGGCTCGCCGGCCGCCGGGTGCGCCGTACCGACCTGACGATCGCGACCGAGGACCACAACACACCCACCGGGTACGCCGATCCGGCGTTCCGCCAGCGGCGCGGCGATCTGCTCACCGTGGCCGACCCGACCTCGCGTACGCAGCTGGAGACCTTGCGCGCCAACTGCGTCGAGTTCGGTGTCCGGCTGCACCCGCTCGGCGACGAGAACCAGGGCATCGTGCACGTCATCGGTCCGCAGCTCGGGCTCACCCAGCCCGGCATGACCATCGTCTGCGGCGACTCGCACACCGCCACCCACGGCGCCTTCGGCGCGCTCGCCTTCGGTATCGGCACCAGCGAGGTCGAGCACGTCCTGGCCACCCAGACGCTGCCGCAGAGCCGGCCCAGGACGATGGCCGTGAACGTGACCGGCCGGCTCGCCCCCGGGGTCACCGCGAAGGACCTGGTGCTCGCACTGATCGCGCAGGTGGGCACCGGTGGCGGCCGCGGGCACGTCGTCGAGTACCGCGGCGAGGCCATCCGCGCCCTCTCCATGGAAGGGCGGATGACCGTGGCCAACATGTCCATCGAGTGGGGCGCCAAGGCCGGCATGATCGCGCCGGACGAGACGATGTTCGCGTACCTCAAGGGGCGGCCCAACGCCCCGCAGGGCGCCGACTGGGACGCGGCGGTCGCGTACTGGCGGACGCTGCCCACCGACGAGGGGGCGACCTTCGATGCCGAGGTGACCCTGGACGCCAGCCGGGTGACTCCGTTCGTCACCTGGGGCACCAACCCGGGCCAGGGTGCCCCGCTGAGCGAACGGGTCCCGGATCCGGAGCAGTTCGTCACGGAGTCCGAGCGGGCCGCCGCCCGGCGGGCGCTGGAGTACATGGACCTGCGCCCCGGTACCGCGCTGCGGGACCTGCCGATCGACGTGGTGTTCGTCGGCTCCTGCACCAATGGCCGGCTCGAGGACCTGCGCGCCGCCGCCGAGGTGCTGCGCGGGCGGAAGGTCGCCGACGGCGTACGCATGCTCGTGGTGCCCGGTTCCGCCGCCGTCCGGGAGGCGGCCGAGACGGAGGGGCTCGACAAGGTCTTCGCCGACGCCGGCGCCGAGTGGCGCTTCGCGGGCTGCTCCATGTGCCTCGGCATGAACCCGGACACCCTCAAGCCGGGCGAGCGCTCCGCCTCCACCTCCAACCGCAACTTCGAGGGCCGCCAGGGCCGGGGCGGACGCACCCACCTGGTCTCCCCGCCGGTCGCCGCCGCCACCGCCGTGGTGGGTCGGCTGGCCGCACCCGCCGATCTGTAAGGGGTCACCGCTGATGGAGAGCTTCACCACCCACACCGGCACCGCCGCTCCGCTGCGCCGTTCCAATGTGGATACCGATCAGATCATTCCGGCCGTGTACCTCAAGCGGGTGACCCGGACCGGTTTCGCCGACGGGCTCTTCAGCGCGTGGCGGGAGGATCCCACATTCGTGCTCAACGATCCAACGTATTCTGGTGCGTCGATTCTCCTGGCCGGCCCGGAGTTCGGCACCGGGTCCTCTCGGGAGCACGCGGTCTGGGCGCTGCGGGACTGGGGGTTCCGTGCGGTGATCTCCCCGCGCTTCGGTGACATCTTCCGCGGCAACGCCCTGAAGGAGGGGCTCTTGCCGGTCGAGTTGGAATTGAAAGCGGTCGAAGAGCTGTGGGATCGCGTCGAATCCGACCCGCGCACCCCGGTCACCGTCGATCTGACCACCCGTGAGGTTCGCGCCGGGGATGCCACCTGGTCGTTCCCGCTCGACGACTTCAGCCGCTGGCGGTTGATGGAGGGCTTGGATGACATTGGACTCACCCTCCGCCACGAGGCCGAGATCGGTGCCTACGAGGCGTCCCGACCGCCGTTCCTGCCGTCCGTCGCGCGGCCGTAGATCTGCGGCGTAGAAGCGATTCGCCCCCACCGGCCCGGCCGGTGGGGGCGAATTCGTTGCGACACAAGGGCTTTTTTCGACCGAATGTTTGTGTCCCGGCAGCACAGGGCATACCGTGCGCGCAGAATGGCTCGCGTCGAGTCAGTTGCACAATCGGGAGGAAGTCGTGAACAAGGCCGAGCTCATCGAGGCGCTCGCCGTTCGCCTGGGAGACCGGAAGATGGCGACGGCCGCGCTCGACGCGGTCCTCGCTGAGGTCCAGGCGGCGGTCACCAAGGGCGAGAAGGTGGCGATCACCGGATTCGGAGCGTTCGAAAAGCGTGTACGGGGCGCGCGAACAGCCCGGAACCCTCGGACCGGTGAGGCGGTGAAGGTCAAGAAGACATCCGTCCCGACCTTCCGCGCCGGCGCCGGTTTCAAGGAGATGGTGGCCAGCGGCAAGGTGCCGAAGGCCACGGCTGCGGCGAAGAAGACCACCGCGGCCGCCAAGACCACCGGCGCCAAAGCCACTCGTGCCAAGGCGACCGGCACCAAGGCCACGGCGACCGCGCAGAAGACCACGGCGGCGAAGAAGGCCGCGACCAAGGCGACCAAGACCACTGCGGCGACCAAGACCACTGCGGCGACCAAGGCGGCGGCGACCAAGAAGGCCGCTCCGGCGCGGAAGACCGCGGCGGCGGGCCGGACCGCCGCGGCGAAGAAGACCACCGCGACGGCCAAGACCACGGCGGCGAAGAAGGCGCCGGCGAAGAAGACGGCGGCCAAGAAGGCCCCGGCCAAGAAGGCAGCCACCCGGCGCTGACCGGTCGGCTCGAAGGGCGTCCACCAGGTGGTGGGCGCCCTTCGACGTGTACGGGCTCCGACCCACTGGTGGGCGCCTTTCGGCACGGCGACCCTGGCGGTCGACTCGGGTTGCCTGATGTCGCGGTGTCCCGGGCCGTGCGACACCACGCGTTCAATGAGCTGGAGTTGACCGGCCCGTGGCGACCGGGCGGTGGAGCCGCCGTGACCGCGACCGGGTGTCGGGACGTCAGAGGCGCTCGGCGGTGAGCAGGGTGTCGCCGGTGAACGCCAGCAGCCAGCCCCCGCCCTTCGGAGTGTTGAAGTCCTCCCCGACGCGGCCGGTGAGCTGTTCCAGCGCCCTTGGAATCACCTTGCCCTGGCTGCACACCGCCGCACTACCGCCGGCGCCGGCCAGGCCCAGCAGGCAGGCGGCGAGGGCGAGGGCCCGCTCATCGGGCTGCTGGCCCGCTCGCGGCTCGTCCAGGTCGCTGCAGACCTCGATCGGCAGGTCCAGGCGGGCAGCGGCCGGGTCGAGGGTCTGCACGCATCGTCGCGGCGAGGCGGAGAGCAGCCGTTGCGGGCGGATCAGCGCCACCAGTTCGGCCAACGCGTACGCCTGCGCCCAGCCCTCGGAGTCCAGCGGCCGTGCGGTGTCCGGGCCGGTTCCGGTGCCCCGCGTACCGGCGTGGCCGTGCCGGACCACCAGCAGGGTCGCGGTAACCGGGGGAAGTGCCGCGAACGCGGCGAGCACCTCGGCGTCGTGCGGATAGCTGACCAACCGGGCCGCGTCGTCCACGGGAAGCCAGCGCACCTCGTCGACCTCGGTGTCGGGCTGGAAGCCGCCGCTGGCCACCGCCCGCATCGACCAGTAGTCGACGACCTTCGGGTGCCCCTCACTGCGATAGTGCGCGGACGGCAGCCGGACCTGAGGTACCCCCCGCACGTCGGACTCCTCGGCCACCTCGCGAACGGCGGCGACCAGCGGGTGCTCCGCCGGTTCCAGCTTGCCCTTCGGCAGCGTCCAGTCCCCGTAGCGGGGCCGGTGGACGACGCACACCTCGATTCCGCCGGCACCAGGTCGCCACGGGACCCCACCGGCCGCGCGGATCCCGGTCATCGCGGCAGCCCGGCTCGGGTGGACCCAGCCTGCGGCGGTATCCGCGAAGCGACGACCGGCGGCAGGGACGGCGTACGGCGCCCGCCCGTCGCGTCTCCGCGTCGCTCTCGCCTCACCCCGTCAGCCTAGGCCGTGGCCGTCAGCCCGGGGTGCCACCGGCCCGGGTCAGCAGCAGTCCCTGAAGATGGGTCAACGGTTCCTCCCCGGTTCCGGGCCGGCGCGTCCAGGTGCCGTCCTCGGCCAGCTCGAACGCCTCCACGTCGGGGCTCATCGCGGCGGAGAGCACGTGGTCCAGTTCGGCCCGGGCGACCGGGTCGGTGACCTTCACCAGCGCCTCGACCCGCCGGTCCAGGTTCCGGTGCATCAGGTCGGCCGAACCGATCCAGAACTCGGCGTCGCCGTTGTTGCCGAACCGGAAGATCCGGGAGTGCTCCAGGAAACGGCCGAGGATCGAACGGACCCGGATGTTCTCCGACAGCCCCGGCACCCCAGGCCGCAGCGTGCACATCCCGCGGATCAGCAGGTCGACGTGGACGCCGGCCTGCGAGGCGCGGTAGAGCGCGTCGGTGACGGCCTCGTCGACCAGCGAGTTCACCTTGAACTGGACCAGGCCGGGCATGCCCAGCCGGACGTGGGCGATCTCCCGTTCGATCCGCTCGACGAGGCCGCTGCGGATGCCCTGCGGCGCCACCAACAGCCGGCGGTACGCGGTCTGCCGGCTGTAGCCGGTGAGGACGTTGAAGAGGTCGGTCAGGTCGGCGCCGATCTCCGGGTCGGCGGTGAGCATCCCGAAGTCCTCGTAGAGCCGGGCCGTCTTCGGGTGGTAGTTGCCGGTGCCGATGTGGCAGTACCGGCGGATCTGGTTGCCCTCCTGCCGCACCACCAACGCGGTCTTGCAGTGCGTCTTCAGCCCCACCAGGCCGTACACGACGTGGCAGCCGGCCCGTTCCAGCGTCCGGGCCCAGCCGATGTTCGCCACCTCGTCGAAGCGGGCCTTCAGCTCCACCAGCACCACCACCTGCTTGCCCGCTGCGGCGGCGTCGACCAGGGCGTCGACGATGGGGGAGTCGCCACTGGTGCGGTAGAGGGTTTGCTTGATGGCCAGCACGTTCGGGTCGGCGGCGGCCTGCTCGATGAAGCGCTGCACGCTGGTGGCGAACGAGTGGTACGGGTGGTGCACCAGGATGTCCCCGTCGCGCAGCGTGGCGAACACGCTGCGCGGCACCTCGCCTTCGGTGAGCCGTGGGTGGGTGGCCGGTACGAACGGCTTGTCCTTCAGGTCCGGCCGGTCCGCCTCCTCGTAGAGCTGCCAGAGTGCGGAAAGGTCGAGCAGGCCGGGCACCCGCAGCACGTCCTGGTCGTCCATGTCGAGTTCGCGGACGAGCAGATCGAGCATGTAGTCGGTGATCGAGGCGGCCACCTCCAGCCGTACCGGCGGGCCGAACCGTCGCCGGGCCAGCTCCCGCTCCAGCGCCTGGAGCAGATCCTCGTCCCGGTCCTCGTCGACCTCCACCTCGGCGTTGCGGGTGACCCGGAACAGGTGGCACTCGACCACCTGCATGCCCGAGAAGAGCTGGCCGAGGTGCACCGAGATCAGGTCCTCCACCGGCAGCATCCGCACGCCGGGCAGGCCGCGCTGTACCCGGACGAAGCGGGGCACGTTGTTGGGCACCTTCACCCGGGCGAAGAGCTCCGACCCGCCGTCGGGATCGCGTACCGCCACGGCCAGGTTGAGTGACCGCCCCGAGATGTACGGGAACGGGTGCGCCGGGTCGACCGCCAGCGGCGTGAGCACCGGGAAGATCTGCTCACGGAAGTACGCGCGCAGCCGCTCCCGCTCGGCGTCGTCCAGTTCGGCCCAGCGCATTATGCGGATGTCCTCGGCCGCGAGCTGCGGGAGCACGTCCTCGACGAAGGTCGCGGCGTGCCGGGCCGCCAGGGCGGCGCTCTTCTCGGCGATCAGACCCAGCTGGGTGCGCAGGGGCATCCGGTCCCCGCCGCGAACCGGCAGCCCGGCCTGCAGGCGGCGCTTCAGTCCGGCGACCCGGACCATGTAGAACTCGTCCAGATTGCTGGCGAAGATGGCCAGGAACTTGGCCCGTTCCAGCAGCGGGGTGCGCGGGTCCTCGGCGAGGGCGAGCACCCGCGCGTTGAAGTCGAGCCAGGAGAGTTCCCGGTTGAGGAACCGGTCCTCGGGCAGCGGCGCAGCCTCCGGCGGGTCCTCGCGGGCAGTGGCCGCCCCGGGGCGCGGGTTCACCGGTCCGGCCTCGGCGACCGGGTCGAGCACCTCCTCCAATCCACTGGAGGCGGCCGCCGCGTCGGCCTCGGGAGTTCGAGCGCGGGCGTGCTCGGTCGGACGGTCGGCGCGGAAGCGGCCGTCGGTGCCGCGCCGCCGGTTGCCGTTACGGGCCGCTGACTCTTCGGTGGTGGGCTGGGCGGGATCCTCGCGAGGGGTGCTCACCCGCCCATAATCACCCGATACGGGTGAACGCAAAATGAACTTCGAGCCGACTGGTCAGATCATCGTCGGCAACGTCACCCGGAGCACCTCGCCGGCCGCGTCGGTCTCCACCCGTACCCGCTGGCCCAGACGGAGCAGGCGCAGCCCGGAGGCGTCGAAGGCGCGGGCCGGGAAGGGCAGCTCGGTGCCGTCGTCGAGGAGCAGCACGCCGCTGCGGGTCGCCGCGTCGTAGGTGGCCACCGTGCCCTGCATGCGAGCACCGTACACCGGCGGGCCGGCTCAGCCCGGTGCGGCGGCCCGGTCGACGGTGAGCGCGGCGGTGTACGGCCCCAACCCGAGCCGGGCGGCGGCGGTCAGGTCCGCCGCCGTGTCCACGTCGCGCCGCAGACTCGGCCAAACGCCTGTCAACGGCAGCGCCCCGCTCGCGGCGTGCGCCGCCGCCGAGCGCGCCCCGAAGTGGGGTCGCAGCGCCACCCCCGGCGGCCTGGTGAGCAGCACCGTCCCGTCGCCCGGGGCGTCGGCCACGTACCGCCGTACCGCCGGGCCCTCCTCGGCGGCATGTAGCGCGTCGGCCAGGTCGGCGGGGCGCAGCGCCGGCAGGTCCGCGGTGAGGCCGGCCACCCAGCCGGCACCCGCGGCGTCCGCGCCGTGCCGGAAGGCCGCGTTCAGCCCGGCGGCGGGCAGATCCGGCAGCACCCGGGCCCCGAGGTCCCGGGCCACGGCGCCGATCCGCGCGTCGTCGGTGACGAGGAGCACGTCGGCGACCACCGGGCAGGCCCGCACCGCGCGGACCGTGTCGGCCGCCAGGGCCAACGCCAACTCCTCGTGGGGTACGCCCGGCAGCGCTCCACGCAGGCGACTCTTCGCCGCCGTCAGGCGCTTCGCCGGCACCACCACGGCCCACCTCGGCTGACTCACGCCACAATCCTGCCAGCTGGTCGTCGGTACCCTCGCTGGCCCGCACCATGGGCGAGCAGGCATGATTTCCGCTGCGGGGAGCGCCGGCGGTCCGGTGCGCGGACCCCGAGCGGCACGAGGAGGCGCGGTGGCACGGCGGAGACTGGGATTCTGGCCACGGTTGGCCGCGATGCTGGTGAAGCCGATCATGTCGGTGTGGACCCGGCGGACCTGGCAGGGCATGGAACACCTGCCCCAGGACGGCGGCGTGATCATCGTGGCGAATCACCTGTCGCACGCCGACCCGCTCGTCTCCGCGCACTTCATCTTCGACGCGGGCCGCTGGCCGCAGTACCTGGCGAAGGCGAGCCTGTTCCGGGTGCCGGTGCTGGGGTGGATCCTGCACCGTTGCCGCCAGATCCCGGTGGAGCGGGGCACCGTCGACGCAGCCCGGTCGCTCGCGACGCTGGTGAAGGCGGTCCAGGCCGGCGACGCCGTGGTGATCTACCCGGAGGGCACCACCAGCCGGGAACCGGACCTGTGGCCGATGCGGGGCAAGACCGGCGCCGCGCGGCTGGCGCTGGCCACCGGCGCCCCGGTCGTCCCGGTCGCGATGTGGGGTCCGGAGCGGATCTTCGACCCGCGGACGAAGCGGCTCAGCCTGCGCCCGCGGATCCCGGTGACCGTGGTGGCAGGCCCGCCGATCGACCTGAGCCGGTGGGCGGGCGCGGCCCCCGGGCGGGTCGTCCTCGAAGAGGTCAGCGACACGATCATGCTGCGGCTGCGGGACATGCTCGCCGAGGTCCGCGGCGGCACACCCCCGCCGCTCTGGGAGCGATCGAACCGTTCGCAGCGCCAGCAGCAGGGCGAGTCGGCGTGAGCGAGCGAACCATCAAGCACAGCAGCGGGGCGCCTCGCGCCGCCGCGAAGCGGAGCGGAGCGGCGGCGTGAGCGAGCGGAGCGGACACGTCGCGGTGCTCGGTGCCGGCTCCTGGGGCACCGCGTTCGCCAAGATCCTCGCCGATGCCGGCCGGGAGGTGACCATCTGGGCACGGCGGCAGCCGGTCGCCGACACCCTGCGGGCCGAGCGGCGCAACCCGGAGTACCTGCCGCACCTGGTCTTGCCGGGGCACGTTACCGCGACCACCGACGCCGCCGAAGCGATCACCGGTGCCGAGCTGGTGGTGCTGGCCGTGCCCTCGCAGACGTTGCGCGCCAACCTCGCCGAGTGGGCCGGGCACGTACACCCGGACGCCACGCTGGTGTCGTTGATGAAGGGCATCGAACTCGGCACCACCAAGCGGATGAGTGAGGTGATCGTCGAGGCCGCCGGGGTGGCGGCGCATCGGGTCGTGGTCGTCTCCGGTCCGAACCTGGCTCCGGAGATCGCCGCCGAGCAGCCGGCCGCGACCGTGGTGGCCGGTACGGACAGCCGGCGGACGGCGCTCGTGCAGTCGTCGATCCGGACGCCGTACCTCCGCCCGTACACGAACGACGACGTGATCGGCTGCGAGCTGGGCGGGGCGGTCAAGAACGTGATCGCCCTGGCGTACGGGATCGCCACCGCGATGGGCTTCGGCGACAACACCCGGGCGATGCTGATGACCCGGGGCCTGGCCGAGACCGCCCGCCTGGGCGTTGCGCTCGGCGCGGACCCGATCACCTTCGCCGGCCTCGCCGGCATGGGCGACCTGGTCGCCTCCTGCTCCTCGCCGTTGGCTCGCAACCGCACCTTCGGTGAGCACCTGGGGCGGGGCGAGACGATGGAGCAGGCGCAGACCGCCACCCGGCAGACCGCCGAGGGTGTGAAGAGCTGCCTCTCGATCCGTGACCTGGCCCGGGCGCACGGCGTGGAGATGCCGATCACCGAGCAGGTCGAGCGGATCTGCCACGAGGGGATGGACCCCCGGATCGCGGTCGACACGCTGATGAGCCGTACCGCCAAGCCCGAGTCGTATGAGTGAGGACCGAATGAGCGAGTTGGGGGACGGTACCCGCTGCGTGCACGCGGGCCTGCCCGAGCCGGCGCCGGGGCAGCCCTTCCTGCCCGGCCCGGTCTTCGCCGCGCCGTACCACCTCGACCCGTGGCAGGGGCCGGCGGGCGCGGCGAACGGTTACGGCCGCCCCGACAACCCGACCCGGCGGCTGCTGGAGGCCGCGGTCGGGGAGTTGGAGGGCGGTGACTGCCGGGTCTTCGCCAGCGGGCAGGCGGCGATCACCGGTCTGCTGCTAACCGTGCTGCGTCCGGGTGACACGGTGCTGCTCCCCGCCGACGGGTACTTCCCGGTCCGGGCCTTCGCCACGGACACGCTGGAGCCGATGGGCGTACGGGTGGTCTTCGTGCCGACGGTCGGGCCGTACCCGACGTTGGAGGGGGTCCGGCTGGTGCTGGTGGAGACCCCCGCGAACCCGGGGCTGGACGTGGTCGACGTGGCCGCGCTGGCCGACCTGGCACACGCGGCGGGCGCGCTGCTCGCGGTGGACAACACCACCGCCACCCCGCTCGGCCAGCGACCGTTGGACCTCGGCGCGGACCTGGTGGTCGCCTCGGGCACTAAGGCGCTCACCGGCCACTCCGACCTGCTGCTCGGCTACGTGGCCAGCCGGTCGGCGGAGCTGATCGAGGCGGTCACGCTCTGGCGCAACGCCACCGGGGCGGTCCCGGGCGCGTTCGACGCGTGGCTGGCGCACCGGTCGCTGGCGACCATGGACCTGCGGCTGGGCCGGCAGTCCGCCAACGCCGAGGCGATCGCCGCGCTGCTCGCCGGCCGCGCGGACGTGACCGGCCTGCGCTGGCCGGGCCGGCCGGAAGACCCGGCATACCCGGTGGCGTCGACGCAGATGCGCCGCATGCCGGGGGTGCTCTCCTTCGATCTCGGTGACGCCGACCGGGTCGCCCGGTTCATCGACGCCGCCCGGCTGGTCGTCGCGGCCACCTCCTTCGGCGGCCTGCACACGACCGTGGACCGGCGGGCCCAGTGGGGGGACGACACCTCCGCGGGCTTCGTCCGCCTCTCCTGCGGGGTGGAGGACACCGCCGATCTGGTGGCCGACATCGCCGCCGCGCTGGACGCCGCCGGCCCGATCAACTGATCGCCGCCGCGGCGGGTTATGGTTCCGGGTGGCCCGGTGCCGGGCCCCCGATCTGAGGAGGTGAGTCCGATCCGACCGACAGCAGGACCGGCGCTCCCCTCCGAGTCCAGGCCGCGCCGATAGCGGCCACCGGGGGCGCCGACGAGCATCCCCGGAGGTTTGCCATGACCGTGCCGTCCCACATCGATCGTTCCGCCCTGGTGCGGCAGCTACGTGCCGCCGGTTGCGTCTTCGCCGAGGACGAGGCGGAACTGCTGCTCGACGCCGCCGATTCCCCGGAGGCGTTGGCCGGCCTCGTCGAACGCCGGATCGCCGGTGAACCGTTGGAGTACCTGCTCGGCTGGGCCGAGTTCTGCGGGCTGCGGATCGCCGTCGACCCGGGGGTGTTCGTGCCCCGCCGGCGTACCGCCCTGTTGGTGGAGGTCGCGGCGGAGCTCGCCGGCCCGTCCCCGGCCGTGGCGGACCTCTGTTGCGGCTCGGGCGCGACCACGCTCGCGCTGGCGCGGCGGCTCGCACCGCGTTGGCTGGCCGCCGCCGACATCGACCCGGCGTCGGTGGCCTGCGCCCGGCGTAACCTCGCGGGCCTGGCCGCCCCGGTGTTCGAGGGCGATCTGTTCGCACCGCTGCCGCAGCAGTGGCGGGGCCGGTTGGACCTGGTCGTCGCCAACGCCCCGTACGTGCCGACGGCGGCGGTGGCGCTGATGCCGCAGGAAGCGCGTCTGCACGAGGTGCCGGTGGCGCTCGACGGTGGTCCGGACGGGCTGTCCGTGTTGCGCCGGGTGGCCGCCGGTGCGGCCCACTGGCTCGCGCCCGGTGGCCACCTGGTCGTGGAGGCGTCCGAGCGGCAGATCGACGCGCTGAGCGCGGCGTTCACCGCGGCCGGGCTGGTGCCCCGGGTACGGCACGACGAGGAACTGGACGCCACTGCGGTCACCGGTCGCCGCCCGGCCTGAGCCCGCACTCGTTCCGGGCGGGGTGTTCCGGTCAACCGATGCGACCACGGGCCGCCGGGAGCCTGGTGGGCCGATGGAGATCGAACTAGCCTCTGATCAGGTTCGCTGGGGGAGGGGTGGGCGTGGGCAGCGCAGGGGTGCCGGTGGTGGTCGGGCTGGACAACGGTGGGAGCAGCAACAACGCCACAGTCCTGACGGTGGACGGTCGGTTCCTGGTGGACGAGCTGGTGGAGATCCCGAGCGAGGTGCACGCCGGGCCGGAGGCGGCGATCGACGCGCTGGCCCGCGCGCTGGACGGCGTCCTGGCCCACACCGGTGTGCCGCGTGAGCTGGTACGCGCGGTGGGGCTGGACACTCCCGGCCCGGCGAGCGCCGCCGGGGTGATCTCCTCACGTGGCTCGACCAACTTCTCCGAACCGGCCTGGCGGGGCTTCGACGTGCGCGGTGCGCTCGAACGGAGACTCGAACTGCCGGTGACCTATCACAACGACGGCAACGCGGCCGCGCTCTACGCCCACCACGTCCACTTCGGAGCCGACGCGATGGTCCGGTCGTCGGTCTCCGCGATCGTCGGCACCGGTCTCGGTGGTGGTGTGGTGGAGAACGGCCGGGTGGTCTCCGGGGCGGCCGGGATGGCGGGCGAACTGGGTCACGTGCACATCCCGCTCACCGACCTGCTCGCCCCGGACCAGCCCGTGCCGGCCTGTGCCTGCGGGTTCGCCGGGGACGTGGAGAGCGTCGCCTCGCTGACCGCCATCGAGCGCAACCTGTTGCCGTACTGGCTGGGCCGCTACCCGGACCACCCGCTGGCCGCCGAGTCGCCGGCCCGGGCGGCACGTCTGGTGCGCGGCTACGGCGAGCGGGGCGACGAACTGGCCCGCGCCATCTTCACCCAGCAGGCGGCGGCCATCGGCCGGCTGTTCACCATCGCCGCCAACTTCACCGACCCGCACGCGTACTTCGTCGGTGGCGGGGTGGTCGAGGCGGCGCCGGAGTTCCGCGACTGGTTCCTGGCGACCGTCCGCGAGCACACCACGCTGCGCGAGGAGCAGGCTGCGGTCGCCGCCTTCGCCCTGGTGCCGGACCGGGACATGGCCGGCGCGCGTGGCGTGGCCATCGCCGCGTTGGAGGCGCTGCGCGGCGGGTCGGCGCCCCGGCCGGTGATGACCTGAGCGCGTGCCGGCCGGCCACCGCCCACGGGTGGCCGGCCGGGTCCGCGCTTCCGGCCACCACCCACCGGCAGCCGGACGTCGGAGATCAGGGCTGTGGCGGTGCCTGGGCGAACGCGGCCCAGGCCGCCGGTGTGAAGAGCAGCGCCGGGCCGTGCGGATCCTTGGAGTCGCGTACCGCAACAAGGTCGGGGATCAAGGCCACCTCCACGCAGGCGCCTTCGTCGCCACTGCGGCTGCTCTTGCGCCAGGCGGCCGCGGCCAGGGCCGCGCTGATCGTCGGTGTCATCCGTCCTACCGTCCCTTCAGGAGGTCGAGAAGTTTGTCGCGGCTGTCCGCCGGGCTGAGCGCGACGGTCCGCAGGTGTTCCATGATCTTGGTGCAGGTGCGCAGGTCACCGGGACCGTCGAGGATCATCTGACCGGCCACCGTCTCCACCGAGGCGATGATCGGGTCCTCGGGGTCGGCGAACTCCAGGATGTGCAGCGACCCTCGGGTGCCCCGGTGGTAGCCGGCGGCGAGTGGGATCACCTGGACGGTGATGTTCGGCAGCTCTGCCATCTTCACCAGGTGCCGCAGCTGGCCCTCCATCGCCGCCCGGTCGCCGACCGGTCGCAGCAGCGCGCCTTCGTCGATGACGGCGTCGAGGATCGGCGGGGCGTCTCCGGTGAGCCGTTGCTGACGGTCGAGGCGCAGCTTGACCCGCTGCTCCACCTGGTCGTCGCTGAGGGTGTGGGGGCCGCCCCGCATCACGCCGCGGATGTAGTCGGCGGTCTGGAGCAGGCCGGGCACCACCGAGGGCTCGAAGTTGGCGATGCCGGTCGCCTCGGCCTCCAGCGCGATGAAGTCGATGGTGCGGCGGTCCAGGAGGTAGGAGTAGGACACCCACCAACCGGGCTTTCGCGCGTCCTTGGCGAGCTGCACGGCTGCGGCGATCTCCTCCGGAGCGACCCCGTAGAGGGTGAGCAGGGCGCGTACGGTGGCCGGCTTGACCGGTGACTGAGCGTTCTCGTAGCGCGAGAGCGTGCTACGGGTGCTGTTGATTTCGTCGGCCGCCGTCTCCAGGGTCAGGCCGGCTGCCTCCCGGTGGGTGCGCAGGGCGAGCCCGAGACGGCGGGCGCGGGCGGTCTTCGGAGCCATGCATCGATGGTTGCACATTTCTCTGGGAATCGGTACATGAGAGAACGCCAGTGAGAGTTGCATTCACGCCTGTACACCTGTCAATCTGTTACCGCGTCCTCACCGCCGGTTGTCGTGGCGACGGTGGTGGTGAGCGACCGGAGGGGATGGGGCGCGCGGCGGTCGGGTTCTCCCCCGTACCCGATCGCCGCGTGCCGCGCCGTTCCCACCCGCCGGAAGGGAGTGAGCGTGCATACCGGTCCGCGAGTCCACCCCGACCACCCCGGGAGTCGGCGATGACCCGCTTCCTGGTGGTGCTCACCGACGTGCGCCCGTTCGAGGGGAACGGTCGCAACGAGCGGACCTCTCCGGAACGGCGCCGCCAGGTCGTCGGCGCCAGCAACCGCGAGGCGGCCGAGCGGATCGCCGGCGCCTTCATGGCGCTGGGCATGGTCCGAGCCGGCCGGCAGCGGGTGAAGGTGATCGCCGTCGGACGACGGCGCTCCCGCGACTGACCACACCGGAGCCACCGCGACCGGCGCCGACCCGGCCGGCCACATGCCGGGCCGGGCTCGATATGCGTACCTCGCCGCTGCGGACCGAGTCCGCCATCGCGTACTCGGCCGCGGTCTCGCAGAGGTGTGCCAGGTCCGCCCCTGAGTTGTCCGGCCACATGTCCCGTGCATCCATGATGGACGGTGAGACGAACTTGGCGCCCATCTTGCCCGCCACCGCCCGGGCCGGGAACGTCCTGCCGCAGCCGGTCGTGCTCACCGCCGACCGGCTCCGGCTCGTCGCCGGCAGCGGCGAAGCGCGGCGGGACGACGTCGGCCGGCTCCTGCTCGTAGGCGGAGAGCGGGTCGCTGCCGGCGCCGGTGGACGCTCTGGGGTATTACTCACCGTAAGCGTCCGCTGACCGATTCTAAAGGTCGCCGCGTCTCGTCTGGTATCGCCCGCAGCCCTCCACCACGCACAGTAGTGTCACCGTTGAGCGACCAGCGCCCGTCGACCCGAGAGGTGACCGGAGTGAGCACCCCTGGCAAGACCCGCGTGGCCGTCGTCTTCGGCGGTCGCAGCCCGGAGCACGGCATCTCCTGCGTCAGCGCCGGCGGCGTGATCAGCGCCCTCGATCCGGACGAGTACGAGGTGGTGCCGGTGGGCATCACGCGGGCCGGGCAGTGGGTGCTCACCGGCGGCGAGCCGGACCAGCTCGTCATCCGGGCCCGGCAGCTGCCGGAGATCACCGCGGACTCCGGCGTGGACCTGGTGCTTCGCGCCGACCCCACCGGGCGCGGGCTGATGGTGCTCGACCAGGTGGAGGGTCCCCGTGCGCTCGCCGACGTGGATGTGGTCTTCCCCGTTCTGCACGGCGCCTACGGCGAGGACGGCACCATCCAGGGCATGTTGGAGATGGCGGGCATCCCGTACGTCGGGGCGAACGTGTTCGCCTCGGCCGCCGCCATGGACAAGGAGTTCACCAAGAAGCTCTGCGCCGCCGAGGGCATCCCGATCGGCCCGTACGCGGTGCTGCGCAACGGGATGACGTTGAGTGACGCCGACAAGGAACGGCTGGGCCTGCCGGTCTTCGTCAAGCCGTCCCGGGCCGGGTCGTCCGTCGGCGTGAGCAAGGTGAGCGACTGGTCCGACCTGGACGCGGCGGTCGCCCTCGCCCGGGAGACCGATCCGAAGGTGCTCGTGGAGAGCGCCATCGTCGGCCGTGAGGTCGAGTGCGGCGTGCTGGAAGGGGAGGCCGGCGGCAGCCCCGAGGCGTCGGTGATCGCCGAGGTCCGCTTGGTCGCCGACCACGAGTTCTACGACTTCCAGGCGAAGTACATCGACTCGGCGACGTCCTGCGAGTACGACGTCCCGGCCAACCTGCCCGAGCGGGTCACCCGGGAGATACAGGACTACGCGGTGCGTTCCTTCACCGCGCTCGACTGTGCCGGCCTGGCCCGGGCGGACTTCTTCGTCACCCCGGAACTGGACGTCTACCTCAACGAGGTCAACACCATGCCGGGCTTCACGCCGTCGTCGATGTTCCCGAAGATGTGGGCGATGTCGGGGCTGGAGTATCCGAAGCTGGTCGACCGCCTGGTCCGCACCGCCCTCGCCCGGGGCGTCGGTCTGCGCTGACGCCCCCTGAGCAGATGCCGCCGGGCCGGGCGACCGGGACCGTGCGGGCCCGCACCCACGGTGGGGTGAGGTCAGCCGCGGCAGCCGGCGGGAATGTCGCCGCCGGAGGGAACCGCGGCCACGATCGTGTCCGAGATCGGCGGCACCCACTGCAACGCCGCCCCGTACTCGCGGGGTACCCGCACCGTCACCGCGGTCTCCCGGTCGACGGTGGTGAGCACGGTCGCGTCCGGCTGTTCGTCGGCGTACCAGCAGACCTTGTTGACCGAGTAGACGTCGGACGTGGGCGGGAGCGACGGCTCGGCACCGCCGCACGCCAGGGTGACGGCCGGATCCCCGTACGCGGCGTTCTGCTCCGGACCGGCGGTCACCGGACGCTGGTGCAGGTCGCGGACGGTCGGTGGCAGCTGGGAGAGCAGCGCACGGCAGAGGACGGCCGGCCGGGTGGCGAGCGCCGGAGCGGCCATCTCGACCGGCGCGGTCGACTGCGGCCGGGCAGCGGTGGCCGACGGGCTCGGCGCGGGCGCCGGCGAGTCCGGCGCGAGCTGGACGAAGGCGAGCACGCCCACCAGCAGCGTGATCGGCAGCGCGACCAACGTCGCGATCAGGGCCGCGCGCCGGTTCGTGCCCTCCTGGCCACGCCGGGCATCCGGGGGTGCCTCTTCCGGCAGCTCGTCGGTCCGGTCGTCGGCGGGGGTTTCAGTGATCTTGTCCACTTACAGACGCACCACGGAGCAGGTGAGGGTGCGGGTGATGCCGGGCACCATCTGCACGTTGCTGACGATGAGTTTGCCGAGCTCGTCGACGGTGTTCGCCTCGGTGAGGACGACCACGTCGTACGGGCCGGTGACGGCGTCGACGCGTACCACGCCGGCGAGGTCGGCAATTCGACCGGCCACGTCACGCGCGCGGCCGACCTCCGTCTGAATGAGGATGTACGCCTGTACCACGACTCGACCTCCCTCCGCCGCCGCGTCGAGCGGCCCGAAGGGTGAAACTACCCTACGGTGCAGGTCCGAACCCTATCGGTGGTCGAGGAGATGCGTTGAGCGAGCGCGGCGGGGCCGGGCAGCAGGAGCGGAACGAGGGTGACCGAGTGAGCGTCGCAGCGGTCGGTGAGTTCGGGTTGATCGAGCGGGTGACCGCCCGCCTGTCGCACGGGCCGGCCACCCTGTTGGGACCCGGTGACGACGCGGCGGTGATCGCCGCGCCGGACGGCCGGGTCGCCGCGTCGACCGACGTGCTGGTCGAGGGACGGCACTTCCGGCGGGACTGGGGCAGCGCCCGGGACATCGGGCATCGGGCGGCGGCGGCGAACCTGGCCGACATCGCGGCCATGGGCGGGACCCCGACCGCACTGCTGGTCGCCCTCTGCATGCCGGCGGAGCTCGAACTCAGCTGGGCGGAGGAGCTGGCCGACGGGCTGGCAGCCGAGGCGGCCAGGGTCGGGGCGAGCGTGGTGGGCGGCGACATGTCGGCCAGCCCCACGCTGACCATCGCCGTGACGGCGCTGGGCGACCTGGGCGGACGAGCGCCGGTGCTGCGCTCCGGGGCACGTCCCGGCGACGTGGTCGCCCTCGCCGGTCGGACCGGTTACGCGGCCGCCGGACTGACAGTGCTCTCCCGTGGGTTCCGCACACCCCGGCTGCTCGTCGAGGCGTACCGCCGGCCGGAGGTGCCGTACCCGGCGGGGCCGCAGGCCGCCCAGCTCGGGGCCACCGCCATGATCGACGTTTCGGACGGGCTCCTGGCCGACCTGGGACACGTGGCGAAGGCCAGCGGGGTCGCTGTCGACGTGCGGCGGGACGCCTTCGAGGTACCGCCGCAGATGCGCGACGCGGCGCAGGCGCTGGGCGCCGACCCGTACGCCTGGCTCCTCGGCGGCGGCGAGGACCACGCGCTGGCCGCGACCTTCCCGCCGGACGTGGTCCTGCCCGCGCCGTGGCGGCCGATCGGCGAGGTGACCGCGGGCTCCGGGGTGACGGTCGACGGGAGCCCGTACGCCGGATCGCCTGGTTGGGACCACTTCCGATGAGGGTCGTACCCTGTGCCGGTGAGTGAGATCGACATCCGTGCCGTGCCGTTCGACTCGGCGGTGGCACAGAAGCTCATCCGGGCCGCGCTGGCCGACCTGGGCGCGCGGTACGGCGGCAGCGGCGACGACACACCGGTGGACGTGGCCGAGTTCGTCCCGCCGGACGGCACGTTCCTCGTCGCCTACCTCGACGGTGAGCCCGTCGGCTGCGGCGGTTGGCGCAGCCACGGCGCGGAGGGCGACACGGCCGAGCTGAAGCGGATGTACACCGCCCCGGATTCCAGGGGACGTGGCGTGGCCCGGACGGTGCTGGCGGCCATCGAACGCTCGGCCCTCGCCCACGGGCGCAAGCGGGTGATCCTGGAGTGTGGCGACAAACAGCCCGAGGCGATCGCCATGTACGCCTCGGCCGGCTACGAGCGCATCCCGAACTTCGGCTACTACAAGGACTCGCCGGGCTGCATCTCGTTCGGCCGTACCCTCTGATACCGCACTCCGTCCGGCACCGCCGGTGTGGTCGGCCCTACGCGGTGACGATCTGGATCTGCTCGGCGGCCTTGCCGGCCGCCGCGGTGGCCTCGGTCGGGTCGGCGCCCCAGGCCATCACGTGCCCGCTGCGGGCCAGCGAGTGCGTCACCTCGCCGACCGCCGAGCCGATCGCGACGTCGAAGTGCACGTGCAGCACTCCGGCGACCCGGCGGGCCGCCCGGACGCCCTCGATGGCGGTGATGGTGCCGGGCGGGGCGACCAGGAACTCCGCCGCCGCCGCGCCGGTCGTCCTGGTGGGTAGCTTGGGCCGCTCGCCGCGCAGCGTCCGCAGGTACGCCTCGACGAACCCGCACTCGTACGCGATCGAGATCAGCGCGGTGATCATGTCGCCGGGGAGCCGCGCGGCACACTCGATCAGGGTCGGCACGCCGTCCGCCATGATCCATTCGCTGTGCAGCACACCGGTGCCGAAGCCGGCGGCCCGGCCCAACCGGGCCGCCGCGCCGAGCAGCGCCCGCTGGTCGTCGTCGGGCAGGAGGGACGGCACGGTGTGCCCCGCCTCCACCGGGCGCCGTCCGAGCATCACCCGCTTGTCGGTGACGTTGCCGAAGATGACCTCACCGTCGACGACCAGCAGCTCGACGCTGTGCTCCCGGCCGTCGAGCACCTGCTCGACGAGGACGGCGCTGGGCAGCCCGCGAGCGGCGACCTCCGGCGTGAGTATCGGATCAGCGGTCTCCGCCCAGGCGTCGGCGATCAGCTCCGGATCGGTGAGGATCTGCACGCCGAGGCTGCCCGAGCGGCGGGTGGGCTTCAGCACGCACCGGCCGCCGTGCCGGCGGGCGAACGCGGTCGCCGCGGCCGGGTCGTCGACCAGCTCGAACGCCGGGTTGGCGAGGCCTGCCTCGGCTGCCAGCAGCCGCATCCGGTGCTTGTCGGTGAAGATCTCGGCGGCAGCGGTCCCGGCGCCGGGTAGCCCGAGCGCCTCGGCCAGGCGGGCGCTCGCACCCACCGACCACTCGAAACCGGGCATCACCAGCCGGGCGTCGGTGAGTCCGGGCTCGCGCGCGATCAGCGCGTCCGCGTCGAGGCCCGTCTGGTACTCGGCGGGGACGACCCGGGAGACGAAGGGCAGTTCCGCGGCGAGGCGATCGATGTCCCGGCGGCGGATCACGTCGGGTTCCTCGATGAGCACGACGCTTCCGGCGGGTAGATCCTCGGCGAACCAGCGCAGCATTCCCTGCGAGGCCCCGACGATGATCATCTGCTCCCGGCCCAGGTCCTGCACGGCCTGCCCCTCCCCGTGAGCGCCGCACCGGACGATCCGGCGCTCGGCGCAGGGAGACCCTAACCGGACACACGGCGATGGTCTATGCCTCGTCGGCTACCTGTCAGACCTCGCGCATACGACAAGGCCGGCGGACCTGGGTCCGCCGGCTGGTCGTGATCGGGTGTGGTCGGCTACCGCCGGATCAGGCGCGGGTGACCTTGCCGGCCTTGATGCACGAGGTGCAGACCTGCAGCTTCTTGGTGGTGCCGCCACCGGCCGGGGTACGCACCGACTGGATGTTCGGGTTCCAGCGGCGGTTGGTCCGCCGGTGCGAGTGGGACACGTTGTGGCCGAAGCCCGGTCCCTTGCCACAGACGTCGCACACGCTAGCCACGGGATACTCCTGAGATTGAAACGTTCATGAGGTCGCCGGCCGCAGGTGCTGCCCGGGCAACCTGGCCAGGTTACCCGATGACCAGCCGGTCTGCCCAACCGGGCCGGGGCGGCGAGCACCGGTCACCGTGCCGGAGCCGCGAAGCAGGATAGCGGGCGGCCGCGGGACACGCCGGGCGAGCCCGGCGGGTGTCCGCCGCCGCCAGTAGGCTTCTCGCCGTGCTGGACACCCTCGACGCCGCCGCGGTCCGCCGCTGGTGCGCGGACGGGTTGGCCGCGCTCAAGCGGCACCAGACCGAGATCGACCAGTTGAACGTCTACCCCGTGCCCGACGGCGACACCGGCACGAACATGGTGCTCACGCTGACCTCGGCTCAGCAGGCGCTCGCCATGGACCTGGACACGCTCCCCGACGGCGAGGCCACGCCGCACGGGCACGCGCTGCGGCTGATGGCCCGGGGTGCCCTGCTCGGCGCGCGGGGCAACTCCGGGGTGATCCTCTCGCAGATCCTGCGCGGTTTCGCCGACGCGGCCGGCGCGGTGCCGGCGGTACGCGGGCGGGTGCTGGCGTCCGCGCTGGCTGACGCGACCGCCGCCGCCTACCGGGCGGTGACCCGACCGGTGGAGGGCACCCTGCTCAGCGTGGTCGCCGCAGCGGCCGCTGCGGCCGAGCAGGCGGACACCGACGACCTGTGCACCGTGGCCGGGGCCGCGGCGCGGGAAGCCGCGTCGGCGCTGGCGCGTACCCCCGACCAGTTGCCCGCGCTGGCCCGGGCCGGCGTGGTCGACGCGGGCGGCCGCGGGCTGTGCCTACTGCTGGACGCCCTGGTCGAGGTGGTGACCGGGGAACGTCCGGCCCGGCCGGCGCCCGTGCCGCGAGCGGTCGTCCCACCCGCCACCGCCGTCCGGGAGACCGGCTCCGACCGGTACGCCTACGAGGTGCAGTTCCTCCTCGACGCCGAGCGGGTGGCGGTCGACCGGATGCGCGATGTGTTGGACGCGCTGGGCGACTCCCTCGTGATCGTCGGGGACGGTGCCGCCGGCGTCGGCACCTGGAACGTGCACGTGCACGTCAACGACGTCGGCGCGGCGATCGAGGCGGGTGTGGTCGCCGGCCGGCCGCACCGGATCTCGGTGACCCGCTTCGCGGACCAGACCGCGCCACCGGCCCCCGCCACGGACGGCCGGGCCGCCGTGGTGGTGGCGCCCGGCGCCGGGATCGCCGAGCTCTTCCGTGCCGAGGGCGCCACCGTGGTACCGGGCAACCCGTCCACCGGTGAGCTGCTGGACGCCATCCGGGCCACCGGCGCGGCGCGGGTGGTGGTGCTGCCCAATGACGGCAACACCGAAGCGGTGGCGAGCGCCGCCGCGAAGGAGGCGCACCGTCTGGGCGTCAAGGTCAGTGTGGTGCCCACCCGTTCCCCGGTGCAGGCGCTGGCCGCGCTGGCGGTCCGTGACCCGGGGCGACGCTTCGAGGACGACGTCATCGCCATGGCGGAGGCGGCGGGGGCCTGCCGCTACGCCGAGGTCTGCCACGCCGGTCGCGCGGCGCTCACCGTCGCCGGGCCCTGCGCGCCCGGCGACGTGCTGGCCCTGGTGGAGGGGGAGGTGCATCTGATCGGGGCCGATCTCGTGGGCACCTGCGTCGCCGTGGTCGACCGGATGCTCGGCGGCGGCGGCGAGCTGGTCACCCTGATCTCCGGAGCCGACGCACCGGCCGGGCTCGTCGAAGCGGTCCGCGCGCACGTGGGGAGCCGCTGGCCGTTCGTGGAGGTGCACGCGTACCCGGGCGGGCAACCGCACTATCCGCTCCTGGTGGGGGTCGAATGAGCGAGCAGATCATCGGGTCCGGCGCGGGGGCGCGTCATGAGTGAGCCGGCCGGGGTGGACACGCCGTTGAAGAAACTGGTCGGGGAGAAGACCGCCAAGGCCCTGGCGTCCCACCTCGACCTGCACACCGCCGGCGACCTGATTTACCACTTCCCGCGCCGCTACGACGAGCGCGGCGAGCACACCGACATCCGTTCCCTGGACGTCGGCGAGCAGGTGACGGTGCTGGCCCAGGTGCAGCGCACCGCGGTGCGGCCGATGCGCCAGCGCCGGGGCAACCTGCTCGAGGTGACGGTCGGTGACGGCTCCGGCGGGGTTCTCACCCTCACCTTCTTCGGCAACCAGGCCTGGCGCGAGCGGGAGCTGCGTCCGGGGCGGTGGGGGCTCTTCGCCGGCAAGGTCACCGAGTTCCGGGGCAAGCGGCAGCTCAACGGCCCGGAGTACGTCCTGCTCGGTGAGGGGGGCGAGGGCGAGGCTGCGGCCAATGAGGAGGTCGAGGAGTTCGCCGGTGCGCTGATCCCGGTCTACCCGGCGGCCGCGGCGGTGCCGACCTGGGTGATCGCCCGGTGCGTCCGGGTGGTCCTGGACACGTTCACCCCGCCGGAGGATCCGCTACCGGCGGCGGTACGGGGCAGCCGCAACCTGGTGGGCATCGGGCCCGCGCTGCGGGAGATCCACCGGCCCACCAGCAAGGAGGAGCTCTACCGCGCCCGGCGCCGGCTCAAGTGGGACGAGGCGTTCGCCGTGCAGCTGACGCTGGTGCAGCGCAAGCATCGGGCCGCCGACTGGCCGGCGAAGGCCCGGGAGCCGCGTGCGGGCGGCCTGCGGGACGCGTTCGACGCCCGGCTGCCGTACGAGCTGACCTCCGGGCAGCAGACCGTCGGCCGGGAGATCGCCGCCGACCTGGCCACCGCGCACCCGATGCACCGGCTGCTCCAGGGCGAGGTCGGCTCCGGCAAAACCGTGGTCGCGCTGCGCGCGATGCTCCAGGTCGTCGACGCCGGTGGGCAGGCCGCGCTGCTCGCGCCGACCGAGGTGCTGGCCGCCCAGCACTACCGGGGCATCCTCGACCTGCTCGGTCCGCTCGGTCGGGCCGGGGAGCTGGACGCCGCACCCGACGCGACCCGGGTGGAGCTGGTCACCGGCTCGCTCGGCGCGGCGGCCCGACGCCGAGCGCTCGCCGAGGTGGCGCAGGGACGCGCCGGCGTCGTGATCGGCACGCACGCCCTGCTCTACGAAGGAGTCGACTTCGCCGACCTGGGGCTGGTGGTGGTCGACGAGCAGCACCGCTTCGGGGTGGAGCAGCGGGACGCGTTGCGGGCCAAGGCCGACCAGCCGCCACACGTGCTGGTCATGACGGCGACTCCGATCCCGCGCACCGTGGCGATGACCGTCTACGGCGACCTGGAGATCTCCACCCTCTCCCAGCTTCCGCAGGGGCGCTCGCCGATCGCCTCGCACGTGGTGCCGGCCGCCGAGAAGCCGGCCTTCCTCGACCGCGCCTGGCGTCGGCTGCGCGAGGAGGTCGCGGCCGGGCACCAGGCGTACGTGGTGTGCCCGCGAATCGGTGATTCGAGGTCCGGGGCCGGAGCGGCCAGCGCGGAGGCGCCGGACTTCGAACCCGGGTCGGTCGCGGAGGAGGCGGCGCCCCGGGAGGACGACTCCGGGCGGCGTCCGCCGTTGGCGGTGACCGAGGTGGCGCCGCTGCTGGCCGAGGGACCGCTGCACGGGCTCCGGATCGGCGTGCTGCACGGGCGCCTGCCCGCCGACGAGAAGGACGCGGTGATGCGGGCGTTCGCCGCCGGGGAGCTCGACGTGCTGGTCGCCACCACCGTGGTGGAGGTCGGGGTCAACGTGCCGAACGCCACCGTGATGATCGTGCTGGACGCCGACCGGTTCGGCGTGTCTCAGCTTCACCAGCTGCGAGGTCGGGTCGGCCGGGGTTCGGCGGCCGGGCTGTGCCTGCTGGTCACCGAGGCGCTGGAGGGCAGTCCCGCCCGGGAACGGCTCGACGCGGTGGCTTCCACCACCGACGGCTTCAAGCTCGCCGAGCTCGACCTGGAGCAGCGCCGGGAGGGCGACGTGCTCGGCGCGACCCAGTCCGGGCGCCGATCGCATCTGCGTCTGCTGTCCCTGCTGCGCGACGCGGATCTGATCCGGGATGCGCGGGCCGAGGCGATCGCCCTGGTCGAGGAGGATCCGGAGTTGACCGCGCATCCGGCGCTGGCCGCCTCGGTGGCCGCCCTGGTCGACGAGGAACGGGCGGAATACCTGGAGAAGGGCTGACGCGGCCCGACCGGATGGCCGGCGGGGCGCGGCGAGGGCGTGCACGTACGCCGAGGGCGCGCCGACCGGATGGTCGACGCGCCCCCTCGGTTCAGTTCAGTCGTGCTCAGGCGGTGAAGCGCACCTTGCGGCGACGCGCCACCAGGAACAGCACCACGCCGGCGGCCAGCAGCACGGCCGCACCGGCGATGATGGCGCTGGTGGCGGCACCGGTCAGCGGCAGCGTCGGCTCGTCCTCGCCGCCACCCTGGCCCGGAGCCGGAGTGTCGCACTCCTCGGGCTTCTCCCAGGCGATCGGCTCGGTCTCGTCGAGGCCCTCGCCGGTCGGGGTCACGGTCAGACCCTCCTCGGCCTTGAAGGCGACGGTGCCGGTCTTGCCCGGCTCGACGGTCAGCGTCTTGGCCTCACCCTTGTTCGGGGTGAAGGTGATGGTGACCGTCTCGCCGTCGGCCGGGTTCGAGATCTCGAAGATCAGCTCGTCGCAGGTCGACAGGTAGCCGCCCGACGGCTCGCCGGGCTTGACGCAGCCCTCGGCCGCGGCGGGCTTGTCGTCGAAGAGGGGCTCTTCCTGGTCCTCCTCGGTGACGGTGATCTTGCCGGCGTTCTTGGCCGGGACCTTGATCGTCTTGTCCTTGCCCGGCTCGACGGTCGCCTTCTCGCTGAAGCCGTCGGTGCCGGTGACGGTGAACGAGGCCGGCTTGGTCGCCTCCTCGCCGTTCTCCAGCTTGACCGCGACGTCGCCCGTGCAGTCGGCGGTCACCGTGGCCTTGGGGCTGGCGGTGGCCGGCGGCGGGGTGACGACCTTGTCGCAGCTCTCGCTGAACTTGATGGAGGTGCTCTTCGCCTCGGTTTCCTTGAACTTGTTGTCCCACTCGGCGCGGACGGTCAGCGACGCCTCGGTGACGTCGTTCGCCAGCCGGGCCTGACCCACCACGGGCTCGCCCACCGTGTACGGGTACTCCTTGCCCTCCACGGCGCCGGCCTGGATGCCGTCGATGGTGAACTGGCCGGCGTTCTCGCCGCCCGTGCTCACGGCGTCGGCCTGGATCAGCTTGTAGTTCCGTACACCCGCGGGGGCGACCGTCCCGACCGTCCAGGTCGTGACCCACTCACCGGTGGCGCTGTCGCACTCGGCGGTGACCTTGAGCTCGCTGTGGTGAGCGCTGGCTGGGGCGGCGAACGTGGCGACGCCGCCAATGCCGAGCAGCGCGCCGGCGGCTACCGCCACGGCGCGTCGGAAGCTCAGACGATTCACGTCTACTCCATGACTGGGGGGTTGGAGGTAGGAGATCGTGTCGGGCGGGGCGGAGTCTTCACGCCGTGCCCGACACCCGGCAGACCATAGCGACCCGGCACGGCGCGTTACAGCGCTCAGCGATCCTTAAGGATGATGTTGTAGATCCGTGATCTTAGATGAACGAGTAGTCATGCCGCGACTCCGTATCGATGTCGGCGATGGTCTTCCGCGCGGGTCCGTACGCCGGACCCGCTGCGTCCGCCGCGCGCCGGCCGTCGCGTAGCGTCCTGGGTATGGACAGGGGGAGACCGTGACCCGGATCGTGGCGGGGACGTTCGGCGGGCGGCGGATCGCCGCGCCGCCCGGAGCGGGCACCCGGCCGACCTCCGACCGCGTGCGGGAGGCGCTGTTCAGCGCGGTGCAGACCGAGGTCGACCTGGGCGGCGCACGCGTCGCTGATCTCTACGCCGGCTCCGGAGCCGTCGGACTGGAGGCGCTCTCCCGGGGCGCCGAGCACGTCCTGCTGGTGGAGGCGGACGCCCGGGCGGCCCGGGTGATCCGGGACAACATCGCCGCCCTCGGCGCCGGCCCCGCCGTCCGCCTGGTCACCGGCCGGGTGGCCACGGTGCTGGCCGGCGGGCCGGGGGGTGAGCCGTACGACGTGGTCTTCGCCGACCCGCCGTACGCCGTGTCGGACGAGGAGATCACGGCGATGCTGACCGCCCTCGTGGAGCACGACTGGCTGGCGCCGGACGCGCTGGTGGTGGTGGAACGGTCCAGCCGGAGCGCCCCGCTGGGCTGGGTGCCGGGTGTCACCGGCGAGCGCAGTCGTCGTTACGGGGAGACCACTCTTTGGTACGGTCGCCGATCATGAGACGTGCGGTGTGCCCCGGCTCCTTCGACCCGGTCACGAACGGACACCTCGACATCATCGGCCGAGCGAGCCGGCTCTTCGACGAGGTGATCGTCGGGGTGTTGGTGAACCAGTCGAAGAGTGGCCTGTTCACCGTCGAGGAGCGGATCGACATGCTCCGCGAGGTGACCGCCTCGTACGACAACGTCCGGGTGGAGTCCTTCCGCGGGCTGCTCGTCGACTTCTGCCGCGCGCAGCACGCGAGCGTGCTGGTGAAGGGTCTGCGGGCGGTCAGCGACTTCGACTACGAGCTCCAGATGGCGCAGATGAACATGGGGCTGGCCGGGGTCGAGACGCTCTTCATGCCGACCAACCCGCTCTACTCCTTCCTCTCCTCCAGCCTGGTGAAGGACGTGGCCAAGTGGGGCGGCGACGTCTCCGCGCACGTCCCCGACCGGGTCCGCTCCGAGCTTCTCGCCCGCCTCTCCCCGCCCGCCCGTCCCTGACCCCCGGTTCGACGGCCGGGGCCGGTCGTCTGCCTTTCGCGGGCGACCGGCGGGGAAGTGCCGCGAATCGTCCGGACCGCCCGGGTGGCTCGACTCGCCGGGTCGCCGGGGGAAGCGGTCGGGCCGCGCCGCGCGGGATGATGGGTGGAGCAGGAAACTGGCCGTAGCCCGCATCATGGAGATCGGCCGACGAACGACAGGAGTGAGGTACCGGTGGACCCGCTCGATCGCATCGACGAACTGATCGCCATGGTGGATACGGCGCGGTCCGTCCCGATGTCGCGGAACAACTGCATGGTCGACCGCGGCGAGATGATCGCCGCCCTCGACGAGCTGCGCGCCGAACTCCCCGCCGACCTGCGTCGGGCCGCCGCGCTGCTGGACGAGCGCGACAAGATCATGGAAGCCGGCAAGCGAGAGGCCGACCGGATCATCAGCGAGGGTGAGGCGGAACACGCCCGCCTGGTCTCGGTGAACGAGATCACGGTCTCCGCCGAGCACGAGGGCGCGCGGATCATCGCGGAGGCGCGGGCCGAGGCCCAGCGGCTGCGCGAGGAGGTCGACGACTACGTCGACACCGCCCTGGCCAACTTCGAGCAGTTCCTCACCCGGGCGCTCGCCTCGATCGAGCGCGGCCGTGACAAGATGCATGCGCTGCGTGAGATCGGAACCTTCGGCGGTGACGAGGCGGAGCGCCCGCTACCCTTCTGAGCGGCACCACAGCCAGCCGGTACGCGGGGTGGGCGTCGCCCCCGGTTCGACGGTCCGGCGGTCGCCCAGGTAACCTCGTTTGTCGGCCTCGTACGGCCGGAGTCTAACTATGCCTAAACACACGCCTAACCCACTCGACCCCAGGTCGCCGCTGGTCCTCGACACGAGGGACCTGCCGCGTCGGCCTGGCGCGTTGCGTACGGTCAAGCAGGTGGTGCCGGCACCGGAGGACCTCGGCGTAGAGCTGATCGGCGTGCCGGAGGGCGCGGACCTCGACCTCGACCTGAGGTTGGAGTCGGTGTCCGAGGGTGTGCTCGTCTCGGGGACCGTGAGCGGTCCGGTCCGGGGCGAGTGCAGCCGCTGCCTGCGCGAGATCAACGACTCGGTGGTCGTGCGGATCCAGGAGCTGTACGCGTACGAGAACAGCACCACGGACACCACGACCGACGAGGACGAGGTGGGCCGGATGCAGGGCGATCTGATCGACCTGGAACCCGCGTTGCGGGACGCGGTGGTGCTCACACTGCCGACCAACCCGCTCTGCCGGGAGGACTGCCCAGGCCTGTGCCCCGAGTGCGGGGTGCATTGGGACGATCTGCCGGCCGACCACAGCCACCAGCAGATCGACCCGCGATGGGCAAGCCTGTCGCAACTGACCCGTAAAGAGGAGTAAGAACCGTGGCCGTCCCCAAGCGCAAGATGTCGCGCAGCAACACCCGGTCCCGCCGGGCGCAGTGGAAGACCGCGGCGGTCGCGACCGTGGCGTGCCCGCAGTGCAAGTCCCCGAAGCTGCCGCACGCCGCCTGCTCCGTCTGCGGCACGTACAACGGCCGTCAGGTCCTCGAGGTCTGACCTGGACGCCGAGTGACGCCCCCGACCCCTGGTCGGGCGGCGCGCGCGCCCTGGCAATCGCCCGGTGCCCCGGCTCCCTCCGACGCCGGCCGGTCCGTTCCGGCCGGCGTTCCGATGGAGCCGGGCACCGTGCGGATCGCCGTTGACCTCCTCGGCGGGGACGACGCTCCCGCCGTCGTGGTTGACGGCGCTCTGCGGGCCGTACGCGCTGATCCGGACCTGAATCTGCTGCTCGTCGGCCCGTCCGAGGCCGCCGACGCGGTGATCGCCGCCCTGGACCCGGTGGACCGGGCCCGGATCACGGTGCGCCCGGTCCGCGACGCGGTCCGGATGTCCGACCACCCCAGCGCCGCACGCGAGGCGAGCACCGTTCGCGACGCCGTCGCCGCGGTACGCGACGGTACCGCCGACGCCATGGTGTCCGCCGGTTCGACCGGCGCCACCGTCACCGCCGCCGCGCTCGGTCTCGGCCGCTGGCCGACGATTCGTAACCCGGCTCTCGTCGCGACCCTGCCGGCGGTCGGCGGTCCCGTGGTGCTGCTCGACGTGGGTGGCTCCCTGGAGCCCCGCGCGGGCATCCTCGCCCGGCACGCCGTGCTCGGGGCCGCGTACGCCGCAGTGGCGCACGCGATCGACGCACCTCGGGTCGGACTGCTCTCCGTCGGCACCGAGGCAGGCAAGGGCGACCGGGCCCGGCGCACCGCCGATCCGGTGCTCGCCGCCGAACCGCTGCCCTGCAATGCCCGCTACGTCGGTCTCGTCGAGGGGTACGACGTCTCGTCCGGCGCGCGTGCCGACGTCGTGGTCACCGACGGGTTCACCGGTAACGTGCTGCTCAAGGCGGTCGAGGGCGCGTACGCGATGGCCGGCGGCCCGCCGGCTGGCGGCGGCGTTCCCCGGGCCGCGGCCCTGCTCGGCGTCTCCGGCACGGTGGTGGTCTGCCACGGTGCGGCAGTCGCCGCCGACGTCGCGTCCGGCATCGCACTCGCCGCCCACCTGTGGCGGCACCGCGCCACCGACCAGATGGCCGCGTTGCTCGCCGGGCACGCCTGGAAGGGCCACGACCACATCATCGACACCGAGGTAACCACACCATGAGCAACGACAAGCGGCGACGGGCGTCCGTCGGGCACCTCGAGGCCGCGTTCGGCATCTCGTTGGACCCGGAGCTGCTGGAGCGCGCACTGACCCACCGCTCCTACGCGTACGAGAACGGTGGCCTGCCCACGAACGAGCGGCTGGAGTTCCTCGGTGACTCGGTCCTCGGCGTGGTGATCACCACGGCGCTCTTCCACAACCATCCCGACCTGCCCGAGGGCCAGCTGGCCAAGCTGCGGGCGAGCGTGGTCAACATGCGGGCCCTGGCCGACGTGGCCCGTGGCCTCGGTCCCGAGGGGCTCGGTGCCTACCTGCTGCTCGGCAAGGGCGAGGAGACCACCGGTGGCCGGGACAAGGCGAGCATCCTCGCCGACACGCTGGAGGCGTTGCTCGGCGCGATCTACCTCCAGTACGGCCTGGACACCGCCGCCACCGTCATCCACAAGCTCTTCGACCCGCTCATGGCCGAGTCGGCCGGACGGGGTGCCGCGCTCGACTGGAAGACCAGCCTGCAGGAGCTCACGGCGGCGCTCGGGCTGGGCGTACCTGAATACCGGATCGAGGGCACCGGGCCGGATCACCTGAAGACGTTCACCGCCTGGGTGGTGGTCGCCGGCAACCGGTACGGCGGTGCCGAGGGGCGGAGCAAGAAGGAGGCCGAGCAGCGGGCCGCGGAGGCGGCCTGGCGGACCCTCACCGAGCAGGCGGAGCAGGACGGGCAGGTCGACTCCGAAGCCGGCGTGACCGGCGGATCGGATGGCCCGGACGGTACGCGGGGCGGAGACGCCGCCGGGTCGGACCCGATCCGTGCCTGAACTGCCCGAGGTCGAGACCATCCGGCAGGGGCTCGCGCAGTGGGTGACCGGACGCCGGATCAGCTCCGTCGAGGTACGCCACCCGCGGGCGGTACGCCGGCACGTCCTGGGCGGTGTGCACTTCGCCGACGTGCTGGCCGGCCGGACCGTGCTGGACGTACGGCGCCGGGGTAAGTACCTGTGGCTGCCGCTGGACAGCGGCGACGCGGTGGTGGGGCATCTCGGCATGTCCGGTCAGCTGCTGCTGCAGCCCGCCGACGCGCCCGACGAGACGCATCTGCGGGTCCGGTTCCGGTTCGCCGACGATGGCCCGGAGCTGCGCTTCGTGGACCAGCGTACGTTCGGCGGGCTGGCGGTGAGCGAGGGTGGGGCGGAACTGCCGGCCGAGATCGCGCACATCGCCCGGGACCCGATGGACCCGCTCTTCTCCGACGCGGCGTTCGTGGCCGCGCTGCGCCGCCGGCACACCGAGGTGAAGCGCGCCCTGCTCGACCAGACGCTGATCTCCGGTGTCGGCAACATCTACGCCGACGAGGCGCTGTGGCGCGCCCGGTTGCACGGGGCCCGGCCCACCGACGCGCTGACCGGCCCGGCCGCGCAACGGCTGCTCGGGCACGTCCGCGACGTGCTGGGTGAGGCGATCGCCTCGGGCGGCACCAGCTTCGACGCGCTCTACGTCAACGTGAACGGCGAGAGCGGCTACTTCGACAGGTCGCTCAACGTCTACGGACGCGAGGGCGAGCCGTGCCGGCGCTGCGGCACCCCGATCCGCCGTGAACCGTTCATGAACCGGTCCTCGTACAGTTGCCCGCGCTGCCAGCCGCGGCCCCGGACGGCACTGCGCGGCTGACCACGGCGGTCGGTGGGAGCGGCGGGTCCGGCGCCAGGCCCAGCTGTCAGGGCAGCGCGCAGGGTTCGCGCCAGGCGTCGAGGGTCCGCTGCTTGCGCATCGAGGCGAAGCCGTAGCCGACGGTGGTGACGCAGAACGCCCCGGTCGTGCCGGTGTACTCGACGTGGAAGACCGGCTTGCCGGCGTCGACGAACGGCAGCAGCTTCCCGCACTGGGCCAGCCGTACGCACTCCTCGTTGACGGCGAAGTCGAAGTCCGGGGCGAGCGCGGCGAGCTGGGGCACGTCGTTCATCAGCCCGGGGGAGAGGTCCAGCGAGCGGGCGAGCCCGGCCACCCGGCGGTTGAATTGCAGCTGGTCGTCGAATTCGAGAGGGAAACCCGACCGGTACAGGTAGCCGTCCGCGTCGGCCAGCGCCACCGCGCCGAAGCCCTTGCCGCGGCAGAGCCGGAACCGGTCGGCCAGCGCCGGTTCGAGCACGTCCCACCGTCGTACGTCCAGCCAGCGGCTCTGCGGGCGGTGGCCGGTCGCGCCCTGGACGCCCGCCGGGAAGCGGCTGGCGTCCGGGTCGCCGGTGTCCACCGAGCCGACGTGCACCTGGCAGATCAGGCGGCGGTCACGCGCGCGCAGCTCGGCGGTCTCCGCCGAGGTGGTGCGCACCGCGTCGAGCAGGAAGACGTCGGCGTCCACGTCCGGGTCGACCGGCCC
Source organism: Micromonospora avicenniae (assembly GCF_900156065.1). Taxonomy (GTDB): domain Bacteria; phylum Actinomycetota; class Actinomycetes; order Mycobacteriales; family Micromonosporaceae; genus Micromonospora; species Micromonospora avicenniae. The sequence goes on from NZ_FTNF01000006.1 coordinate 236,744, forward strand.
GCTGAGCTGCCACTGCCACTGCCAGTGGCGAGCCGACGCGGCCGGCCAGGGGGTCGGTGAGCCGGGCGGGGCCAGCTCGATCCGGCAGGCACACATCGGCACCAGCAGGACAAGCGCGGCGCCGGTGGACAGTACTCGGCGCAGTCGGACGGCGCCTCGTCGCAGCCGGATCCGCATCGACAGCTCCCGGGTCCCGGACGGCGCCCTCGCCGCCCGCTCCGGTACGCCGCCCCATGTCGGCGTACCTCACCCGGTGAACGAGCACGGACCCGAGGACGACTCGCCGGTTCGCGCGGCGACGCCCCACCCACCCGGCCGGGCGGAGCGTCGCGCGCAGTCCCTCCGGCGGTCAGCGCGGCGCGGCGAAGTCCTGCGTCCAGTACGGTCCGTTGCTTGTCGCGATCCCCACGCCGATCTCGGTGAAGGCGCAGTTCAGGATGTTGGCCCGGTGTCCGGGGCTGTTCATCCAGGCGTCCATCACGGCGGCCGGGGTCTTCTGGTTCCAGGCCACGTTCTCGCCGTAGGTGCGCCACTGGTAGCCCACCCGGTCGATCCGGTCGCCCGGGTCGCTGCCGTCGCTGCCCGTGTGCGACATGTTCTCGTGGTCGGCCTGGTCCTGGCTGTGCCGCTGGGCCGCCGTCATCAGCTTGTCGTCGATGGTCAGCGCCTTGCAGCCCGCCTTGGCGCGCTCGGCGTTGACCAGGTCGACCACCTCGCGTGCCTGGGCGCTGACGTTGCCGCTCGGGGCGTTCGTGGCACCGCCGCCGCTCGGTGCGCTGCTGCGCTCGACGCTGCGCCGCGATGGTGCGGTGGTCCGTGCCTGCGACGGGGTGGGCCGGGTCGTCCGGCTGGCCGAGGGTGTGGGCCGCACCGTGCTCGGCGAGGCGGTCGGGGAGGCGGAGGTGGTCGCCGGAGCCGGCGCCGCGTCGGTGGGTACGACCGGCGCGGCGGCGACGGTGTCGTCCACCGCTGTCGCGTCGACCTCGCCACCGCCGCCACCGGGTAGCGCGATCGCGCCGACGCCGAGGCTGACCACCAGGGTGGCGGCTGCCGCGGCGCCACCGATGAGCAGCGGCCGGGGAAGCCGACGCCGGGACCGGTGCCGCCCCCCGGGAGCCGTCCGCCCGGGGGCGTTGCGCGGCCGGCCGTCGGTCTCGTCCGTGCCGGCCGGGTACAGCTGGGCGGTGTCGTCGACGGCGGGCCGCTGTGGGCCGGTCGTCGGATCGGCGTCCCACCGGTCCGGTCGTACGCCGTACGCCGGCTGCTCGGCGGCGTACCCCGGGGACCAGCCGTCGATCGCCCCGCCGGAGCGGTCCACGGGCTCGTCGCGCCATCCGCTCGTCGGCTGATCGTTACGCCAGGTGTCCGTCGGGCGGTCGTCGTGCCGGGTGTCGGCCGGTGCCTCCGGGTCGTCGCCGAACAGGTAGGCCGACCGGGGGGCGGGACGGTCGGTGAGCCAGGCCGGTTCGCCGGTGGGTGGCTCCGGGCGCCGCTTCGCGCCGTCCGGGTCGTTCGGGTCGGTCCAGCCGTACACGCCTGTCGCCTCCACGGGTCGGTTGCGGGCCGCGCTGACGCTACGGGTGCCCTGCGACCTGCGGCAACGTGGCTAAGAAAGAGTTAAGGGGATAGCGGACACCCGGGGGCGCACTTCCCACCATCGCGGGCGTACTGTTAACGCGTCCGGACAGAGCGTGTCCGTGCCTCGTGGCAGCCCCCCAGCGAGTGGACAGGCCGACGTGGAGATGATCTACGGCCTGCGAAAACTTGACGACAAGGGGGTTTGCGGCTCAATATATAGGTGTCGCCAGTCGCGCCCGGCCATGCCCAGATACAGCCTGGAATGGTAGTCGCGAACACATGGGCGCGCGTTGGCCGGCCTTTCCGGCAGCGCATATCAAGGAGTCAACATGGCGAAGGCCCTCTACGGCCACGTAGGTGCAGCGCCCGACCGGCGTCTGCTCGACGAGGTCACCCGACTGCGTGCCAGGGTTCAGGCACTGGAGTTCGAGCTCACGCGTCTGCGTGCCGAGAATGATCGGCTCGCCGCCGCGGCGAACGAGGCGGACGATCTGCTTCGGCTCGCCGAGCCCGCGCTCACCTGATCATCGCGTCGGAAAACTGAATCGCACCACGCAAAAAGCGCGCCGACACATCCGTGCCGGCGCGCAGCTTTGTCTCCACGTCTTTCCCGGCCGCCCATTGTTCGATCTTGTCGCCGTTCCGCTGAGTGGCGCGATCATCACCGAGGGAAACGGTGCGCCGATTCCGCCCCGCCGCGAATAACGTTTGTGTTTGTCGACAGATGCGAGGGGTGCCGGGTGGCCGGAGGATCCCGGTGCGCGGGAGCGGACCCGGGCCCGCACGGCGACGTCGGGGGCGGGTCGCGTAGCGGGGCCTCGGGTCTGCCGGGTTAGTCTGCGAGTTCACCAGGTCCGCGCAGCCGGCGACGGTACGGCGGCCACCGGACGAGGATCGAGAAGGTGTATCTCAAGAGCCTGACGGTGAAGGGATTCAAGTCCTTCGCCTCCGCGACGACGCTCAAGCTGGAGCCGGGGATCACCTGCGTGGTCGGTCCGAACGGCTCCGGCAAGTCCAACGTCGTCGACGCCATCGCCTGGGTGCTCGGCGAGCAGGGCGCGAAGGCGCTCCGCGGCGGCAAGATGGAGGACGTCATCTTCGCCGGCACCGCCGGGCGGGCGCCGCTGGGCCGGGCCGAGGTCACACTGACCATCGACAACACCGACGGCGCCCTGCCGATCGAGTACACCGAGGTCTCCATCACCCGCCGGATGTTCCGCTCCGGCGAGAGCGAATACGAGATCAACGGCGACTCGTGCCGCCTGCTCGACATCCAGGAGTTGCTCTCCGACTCCGGCATCGGCCGGGAGATGCACATCATCGTCGGTCAGGGCCGGCTCGACGGCATGCTGCACGCCAAGCCGGAGGATCGGCGGGCCTTCATCGAGGAGGCGGCCGGCGTACTCAAGCACCGCAAGCGCAAGGAGAAGGCGCTGCGGAAGCTCGACGCGATGCAGACCAACCTCAACCGGCTCACCGACCTCACCACCGAGCTGCGCCGTCAGCTCAAGCCGCTGGGCCGGCAGGCCGAGGTGGCCCGGCGCGCCGCCGCCATCCAGGCCAACCTGCGCGACGCCCGGCTGCGGCTGCTCGCCGACGACCTCGCCACGCTCCGCACCACCCTCGACAAGGAGATCGCCGACGAGACCGCGTTGCGTGATCGGCGCGAGCACGTCGAGGCCGAACACACCGAGGTGCAGCGACGCCTCGGTGAACTGGAGGCGGCCCTCGCCGAGGATGCGCCGCTGCTGGCCTCCGCGCAGGACACCTGGTACAAGCTCTCCGCGCTCCAGGAACGGTTCCGGTCGATCGAGCAGCTGGCTCTGGAGCGGTTGCGGCACCTGAGCGCGACCCCCGACGACGAACGCCCGGGCCGTGACCCGGACCAGCTCGAGGCGGAGGCGGAGCGGGTACGCGAGCAGGAGGAGGAGCTGCGCGCCGCGCTCACCGACGACCAGATCCGGCTCGCCGAGGCCGTCGAGCACCGGCAGGAGCTGGAGCGGCAGCTCGCCGCCGCCGAGCGGGAACTGGTCGCGGCCGCCAAGGCGATCGCGGATCGGCGGGAGGGACTGGCGCGGCTGACGGGCCAGGTCAACTCCGCCCGGGCCCGGACCACCAGCGGCGGCGAGGAGATCGACCGACTCGCCGCCGCCCATGCCGACGCGCTGGGCCGGGCCGAGAAGGCCCAGGCCGACCTGGACGCGGTGGCCGCCCAGTCCACCGAGGCGGACCGGGACAACGCCGACCTCGACGAGCGGCACGCCGAAGCGGTGACCGCACACGAGCGGGCCCAGGCGGCCGTACGTGCCCTGACCGACGCCGAGCGCGCCGCGGAGAAGGACGCCGCCACCTGGAAGGCACGCGAGGAGGCGCTCGCTCTCGGCCTGCGACGCAAGGACGGAGCGGGTGCCCTGCTCGCCCGGGCCGGCGACGTGCCGGGCCTGCTCGGTAGCCTCTCCGGCCTGCTCACCGTCGCGCCGGGCCACGAGGCCGCGCTCGCCGCCGCACTGGGCGGACTGGCCGACGCGGTCGCGGTGACCGGTGTCGACGAGGCCGTGGAGGCGATGCGGCTGCTGAAGATCTCCGACGCCGGTCGGGCCGGCCTGCTGGTCGGCAGTCCCGCCGGACCGGGCATGGACGGCCCGGCTGACGCGCTGCGCCCGAAGCTTCCGGACGGCGCGCGTTGGGCGCCGGACCTGGTCGAGTGCGCCGAACAGCTGCGGCCGGCGGTGCACCGGGCGCTGCGCGACGTGGTGCTGGTCGACGACCTCGCCGCGGCCGCCGAGCTGGTCGCCGAGAATCCGGAGCTGCGCGCGGTCACACCCGACGGTGACGTGGTCGGTGCGTACGCGGCGGCGGGCGGGTCGGCGAAGGCGCCCAGCTACATCGAGGTGCAGGCCGCCGTCGAGGAGGCCCGGGCGAACCGGACGGTCGCCGAACAGACCGCGGCCGAGCTGCGCGACCAGCTGACGGAGGCGCGGACCGAGGTGGCTGCCGCCAAGGAGGTGGTGCAGCACGCCGCCGCCGCCAAGCGGGAGGCGGAGAGCCACCGCAACGCCGCCGCGCGGCGGCTGGCCGAGTTGGGCGCGGCGGCCCGTTCGGCGAAGGCGGAATGCGAGCGCCTCGGCGAGTCCCGGGCCCGCGCCGAGGCGGCCCGGGAGCGGGACCTGTCGGCCCTTGCCGAGCTCGAGGAGCGGCTCCGGCTGGCCGAGGAGACCCCGCTCGACGCCGAGCCTTCCACCGAGGAGCGGGACCAGCTCGCCGCGATGGTGCCCCAGGCGCGGCAGAACGAGATGGAGGTCCGGCTGGCGGTGCGTACCGCCGAGGAGCGGGTCGCCTCGATCGCCGGACGGGCCGACTCGTTGTTCCGGCAGGCCACGGCGGAGCGGGCGGCGCGGGAGCGGGCCGCGGCCCGCCGTGCCGCCCGGACCCGGGGTGCGGCGATCGCGCGGGCGGTCGCCGGGGGCGCGCGTGCGGCCCTCGTCCAGCTGACCACCTCGATCGCCGCGGCCGAGGAGCAGCGCGACGAGGTGGCGCGGGAGCGGGCCGCGCGGGAGGCAGAGCTTCAGGAGGTACGCGGCGCGGCCAAGCGGCTCGGCGCCGAGCTGGAACGGCTGACCAGCCAGGTGCACCGGGACGAGGTGGCCCGCGCCGAGCAGCGGCTGCGCATCGAGCAGCTGGAGGCGAAGGCGGCGGAGGATTTCGGCCTGGACGTGGAGACCCTGGTCGCCGAGTACGGGCCGGGGCAGCTCGTCCCGCCCACCCAGGCCGACGTGGCCGCCGCCGAGCGGGACGGCCTGCCAGTACCGGAGCCGGTCCGTTACGAGCGCCCGGTGCAGGAGAAGCGGGCGGCCAAGGCGGAGCGCGAGCTGGCCCTGCTCGGCAAGGTGAACCCGCTGGCCCTGGAGGAGTTCGCGGCGCTTGAGGAGCGCTACAAGTTCCTCTCGGAACAGTTGGAGGACCTCAAGGCGACCCGCCGGGACCTGCTCACCGTGGTCAAGGACGTCGACGACCGGATCCTGGAGGTCTTCGCCAGCGCGTTCGCGGACACCGCCCGCGAGTTCGAGCAGGTCTTCGAGGTGCTCTTCCCCGGCGGCGAGGGCCGACTGGTGCTCACCGAACCGGAGGACCTGCTCACCACCGGCGTGGAGGTGGAGGCCCGGCCGCCGGGCAAGAAGATCAAGCGGCTCTCGCTGCTCTCCGGCGGTGAGCGGTCCCTGACCGCGGTGGCCATGCTCGTGGCGATCTTCCGGGCCCGGCCCAGCCCGTTCTACATCATGGACGAGGTGGAGGCCGCCCTCGACGACGTGAACCTCGGCCGGCTGATCACGCTCCTCGCCCAGCTGCGGGAGAAGAGCCAGCTGATCGTGATCACGCACCAGAAGCGGACCATGGAGATCGCCGACGCGCTCTACGGCGTGACCATGCGCGGCGGCGTGACCCAGGTGATCAGCCAGCGGCTCAATCGGGCCGACGACGGGCAGGAGGAGAACGGGTGAGTCGGGAACGCGCGACAGCGCTCCTGGTGGATTTCGACGGCGTACTGCGGCGCTGGGATCCGGCGGTCGCCGCCGGGGTGGAGCAGCGCTACGGACTGGCCGGGGGCGTGCTCCTCGAGATCGCCATGCAGTGGGGGCGGCTCCAGCCGGTGCTCACCGGGCAGGTCAGCCACGCGGACTGGATGACCAGCGTCGCCGACGCGCTGACGGAACCCGCCGGCGGCGCGGAGCGCGCCCGGGCCGCGGTCGAAGAGTGGCAGAGCTATCGGGGCGAGGTGGACAACGACCTGCTCGACTTCGTCCGCGAGGCCCGGGCCGGCGGCATCCGCGTCGGTCTGGCCACCAACGCGACGGACCGGCTGGAGGAGGACCTCGCCGTGCTCGATCTGGCCGGCGAGTTCGACGCGGTGGTCAGCTCGTACCGGCTCGGCGTGAACAAGCCGGCCAAGGAGTACTTCCAGGCCGCCTGCCAGGCCGTCGCCACCCCGCCCGACCGGGTGCTCTTCATCGACGACGAGGACTGGTCCGTACGCGGCGCCCGCGCGGCCGGGCTCTCCGCCCATCGCTGGACCGGCCCCGGTGACCTGCGCTACCTGCGAGCCGCGCTGGCCTACTGAACCGACCCGACCGCGGAGCCGGTTCGTGCCGGCCCGGATCAGCCCAGTCCCGGCACCTCCGTCACGGTGAACGGCGGTGTGGGCACGGCGGCGTTGAGCTGGCTGTTGACCCAGAGCAGGCGATCCGCGTCCCGCGCCAGGGTGGTCGGCGACTGCGCCAGCGGCGCGGTTCGGGACTGACCGATCACCCGCGCGACGCGCCCGCCGGGGTCGAGGACCGCCACGTTCACGGCGAAGAGCCAGTTGCCCCGCCCGTCGGGGAAGTTCACCACCCCGTACAGCCGGTCGCCGTGCAGCAGCAGGCCGTCGGCGCCCAGTTGACCGCCGCGCACGTCGACGACGGTGGCCGTACGCCGTGGTAGGTCCACCCGGTAGAGGCGTTCGCTGCCGGGAACACCCGTGCCCTGATCGGCGACGAGGGCGAGTCGCCCGTCCGGCGTGGCCACGATGCCGTTCAGGAAACCGGGAGTGGTGGGAAAGTCGTGCGCGGTGAGCCACGGGGTGAGGTTGCCGATCCTGGTGCCGTCGACTGCCGCGCGCCACAGGGTCCCGGTGGCCGAGTCGGTGACGTACACGGCGTCGTCGGTGACCACCAGGTCGTTGAGGGCGGCGGCGGGAGCCGTCCGCCGGGCTAGCAGCACGCCGTCCGGGGCGTACACGAAGAGGGTGCCGGTGTCCCAACCGGCGATGTGGAGCCGGCCGCGCCGGTCCGTGTGGATCCCGGCGGCGCTGGTACGACCGTCCGAGCCGGCCGGTAGGAACGGTCGCAGCTCCGATCGGCGGACGTCGCCCCGGTAAACCGCTCCGGTGGCGGCGCTGCTGACGTACATGACGCCCTCGGCGGTGACCGTGATGCCCTCGGGCAGCACCCCCTCCTCCCGGGAGACGACGTAGGTGTCCGGGCGTCCGTCGAGGGCGCCGACGGGATGTCCGGCCGCGACAGTCAGGAGGCTGAGAGCGGCGGTGGCCGCCGCGATGAGGCTGTTCATACGCGGAGGGTGCGTGCACCGTGCCTTCGTCGCCACACCCTTTCGGTCCAGGCTGAAGCTGGCTACGGTCTGCGCCATGGTGACCCTGCACCTGAACGCGGCGGACGTCAGCCGAACCACGGTGCGGTCCGCGCCGTCGGTGTTGTTGGAGCTGGCGGCCGCGGGTCAACGCCTGCTCCAGCCGAACGCGCCGGAGCATCTCGTGCGGTGGCGGGCGCGGACGCGTGCCGCGCTCCGCCCCTCCATGCGTCCCTACCTCGACCTGTGCCGCCTACCGGGGTGGCTGCCGGATTTCCTCACCCCACCGAGCCTCGGCAGCGTGTTCGAGGTTGCGCTGCGCGATCTGGCCGAGACGCCGCCCGCTCGGCTCGCGATGGAACTCGGCCCCCGTGTCGAGGCTGGTGAGGTACCGGCCCGGGTCGGTGCGCTGGCTCGCGCGGAACCGGCCGCCCGGGAGCAGCTGCTGGCAGCGATGCGGGCGTTCCACGAGGTGGCGGTGGCGCCGTACTGGGCGACGCTCTCGGGAGCCGTGCAGGCCGAGCGGACGGTCCGGGCGCAGGCCCTGGCCGAGACCGGAATCGACGGGGTTCTGCGCAACCTCGGTCCCTACCTGTCGTGGCGGTCCGCCGGGGCCAGGTATGAACTGTCCTACCGGTGCGCGTTCGGCATCGAATCGGATGTGGTGCCGGACGGCCGTGGCGTAACGCTCGTCCCGAGCTACTTCCTTCCGCACCCGAGCGTCCTCGACGATCCGGGCGGTCCGCTCATCCTCGCGTACCCGGTGCGCCCGCCCCGTCGCGAGCCGGCCAGCCGGGAATCCCTGGCGAACCTGCTCGGGCGTACCCGGGCCGCGGTGCTGGGGCTGACCGTCGACGCGCTCAGCACCTCGCAGATCGCCCGGTCGCTCGACATCTCGGTCGCCTCGGCCAGCCAGCACACGTCGACGCTGCGGGCGGCCGGCCTGATCACGTCGCATCGCGACGGGGTCAGTGTCCGCCACACGCTCACCCCGCTGGGCGAGCAGTTGCTACGGGCCGGCCACGCCCGGTGACCGCCGGCCTCAGTCGCCGGTGACGCCGTCGATCCGCTCGCGGATCAGGTCGGCGTGCCCGTTGTGCCGGGCGTACTCCTCGATCATGTGCAGGTAGACCCACCGCAGGTTGAACGTGCGCCGCTTCGGGCCCACCTCGGTGAAGGTCTCGTCGAGCGTCCGGCCGGCCACGGCGGCCCGGGCCAGCTCGACCTCGCGGTGGAACGTGGCGAGGTCGGCCTCGGCGTCGGCGCGGCGCACGTCGTGGTCGGCGTCCGGGTTGTCCGGAGTGAAGTAGGGGTAGTCCACCGTCTCGCCGGCGAAGTTCTCCCGGAACCACCAGGCCTCCACCTCGGCCAAATGGCGGACCAGCCCCAGCAGGGTCAGCCCGGAGGGTTCGACGCTTGCCGTGCGCAGTTGCTCGGCGGTCAGTCCCGCGCACTTGAGCAGCAGTGTCTGCCGGTGGTAGTCGAGCCAGCTCTCGAGCATGGCGCGCTCGTCGCCGACGGTGATCTCAGGGGTCCGGACGACGGCCGGTGCGGTCCAAGTCATGGCGGCCATCCTTCCCGGGCCCCTGAGAACAGGCCAGCGGGTTTGTCAGGGCACCACGACGACGGGCCAGCGACCGGTGCGGACGAGTCGGGTGGCGACCGAGCCGACCAGCCGGTGGCCGGCCTGCTCGGACGCGCCGACGACCACCATGTCGGCCTGGTACTCGTCGGCGGCGTCGCGCAGCTCGTTGTACGGGTCGCCGCGCCGGCACTCGAACGTGATCGGCAGGCCCAGTTCCTGAGCGGCCCGCTGGATCTCCTTGCGCAGCTCCGCCCTCAGGTCGTCCTGAGTGCGCTGCAACGCGGCGGCGTCCACGCCGGGCATCATCGAGACGAGACCGTTCGGCGCGTTGACGAAGACCACCACCAGTGAGGCGCCCTGCCGCCGGGCCAGGCCGGCGGCGTACGACCCGGCCCGCTCCGAGGTGCGGGTGCCGTCCACGCCGACCAGCACCACCCGGGGGCCGTCTGTTCCGCGTTCGAACGGCCGCGGTTGGGCTTGCGGGCCGTACTGCTCACGGTCGGGGGCTCCGACGCTCATGACCTCTCCCTCACCTCTGCTCGTCGGTACGCGTGGCGCTGGCCACCGTCAGTTTCCTCTCCATGTCAACAACTGGCACGTCGTCGTTGTGCCGGCGCAGGGGCACCTCCTTGATGAAGCTCACCGCGATCAGCGCGAGCAGGGTGAAGGGTGCGGCGGCGAGGAATATGTCGCCGGCGCCGTGGCCGTACGCGCCCTCCACCACCGCCCGGATCGGGGCGGGCAGCGCGTGCACGTCCGGCAGGGCGCCGCCCCCCGAGCCGGCGGCCGGGACCCCGCGCCGCGCGAGACCGTCGGCCAGGTAGCCCTTCACGTTGTGGGCGAGGACCGCGCCGAGCGCGGAGACGCCCACGGCGCCGCCCAGGGTGCGGAAGAACGCGACCACGCTGCTGGCCGCGCCCAGCTCGTGCGGGCGAACGGTGTTCTGCACGGCGAGCACCAGGTTCTGCATGGTCATGCCCAGGCCGATGCCGACCAGCGCCATGTAGCAGCTGAGCAGCGCGAAGTTCGTGTCGGCGCGGAGCGTGCCCAGCAGCGCGAAGCCGACGGTGAGCAGCGCCGAGCCGGCGACGAGGTACCGCTTCCAGCGTCCGGTCCGACTGATCACCCGACCGGAGAGCGTGGAGGAGACCACCAGGCCGAGGATCATCGGCAGGGTCATCAGACCGGCCATGGTCGGGCTCTCTCCGCGGCTGAGCTGGAAGTACTGGCCGAGGAAGACGGAGGCGCCGAACATGCCGACACCGACCGCGACGCTGGCGACGGTGGCCAGGGCGATGGTGCGGGAACGGAACAGGCGCGGCGGGATCATCGGTTCGGCGGCGCGGGTCTCGATCCGGATCGCGAGCGCGCCGAGCACCACCGCACCGCCCACCATCGCCACGGTCGCCCAGGACATCCACGCGAACTGGTCGCCGGCGAGGGAGACCCAGATCAGCAGCACCGAGACGGCCGCGGTGATCAGTGTGGCGCCCCACCAGTCGATCTGCGCCTTGCGCTTCACCACCGGCAGCCGCAACGTCTTCTGGAGCACGACGAGGGCGGCCACGGCGAACGGGACTCCGACGTAGAAGCACCAACGCCAGCCGAGCCACGAGGTGTCGACGATCACGCCGCCCACGAGCGGGCCGCCGATCGTGCCGGCGGCCATCACGGCGCCGAGGTAGCCGCTGTACCGGCCCCGCTCGCGCGGCGCGATGATCGTCGCCAGGATCACCTGGGCCAGGGCGGTCAGACCGCCGGCACCCACGCCCTGCAGCACCCGACAGGCGATGAGTTCACCCGTGCCCTGGGCGGCGCCGGCGAGCACCGACCCGAGTACGTAGATCAGCAAGGCGATCTGGATCAACGCCTTCTTGCTCATCAGGTCGGCCAGTTTGCCCCAGATCGGGGTGGTGGCCGTGGTGGCGAGCAGTGCGGCGGTGATCACCCAGGTGTAGGCGGACTGACCGCCGCCCAGGTCGGTGATGATCCGCGGCAGCGCGTTCGAGACGACCGTCGAGGAGAGGATCGCGACGAACAAGCCCAGCAGCAGGCCGGAGAGGGCCTCCAGCACCTGCCGGTGGGACATGTTCAGGGCGGTCGTTGGTGGGGGCGCTGTCGCCTGACTCATCGTGCAGCCTCCGGGCTGGTCGAGGGGAGGGAACGACGTTCGGCGGGGGTGACGCCGAGGCCGGTCCGCAGGAGAGTTGCCTGGGGCAACTTTTGGTTGCCTGGAGCAACAACTAACCGGACGTATCCGATATTCCCCTTCCCGCGGAATCAGGACCAGGCGTCGTTGAACTGGCCGAGCAGCCGGCCGAACTCCGCCACGTCCCGATCCGGCCAGCTCTCCAGCACCCGCCGGATGTGATCCATCCGCGCGGCCCGCGCCGCGTCGAAGCGCTGCCGGCCCTCCTCGGTCAGGCTCAGCTGAGAGGCCCGCCGGTCGGTCGGGTCCGGCGTACGGCGCACCAGACCGAGCTCCTCCAGCGCCCGGATCTGCCGGCTCAACGTGCCCTTGCCGATGCCGAGCCGGCCGGCCAGGTCGGTGAGCCGGATCGAGTCGCACCGGCGCAGCCAGAGCAGCAGCCCGTAGGCGTTCGGCTCGAGATTCTGGTGCACCTCCCGGGCGACCTCCCAGGAAACCGCCCGGCCGCGCCGCAGCAGGGCGGTCAGCTCGTGCTCGACCGCCCGCAGCGTCTCCAGGTGCTCGTCCACGGCCTAGAGGGTACGGGGCCGACCGTCAGGCCGCGTCGGTGAGCCGCCGGCGCATGACCGGTCGCAGGTGACCGTCGCTCGTCGTGCCCTCGATCGTCACCTCGGCGTCCCGCCCCTGGTGCACGAGCGTGGCGATGGCATTGCCGAAGTACGGACCGGCCAACTTGCGCCAGCGCACGCCCGGGCTGCGTACGCCCGCCGAACGGGCCAGCGCCCAGGCCGCACCGGCGGGGCCGGGGGACCAGCCGATCCGCATCAGCGGCTGGATGGCGGCCGGCACCTGGTTGTGGATCGGGGAGCAGGTGAGCTGGTGCACCGGCGTGGTCACCGACGGATCGTCGAACCGGGCGCGCGCCACGTACGAGTGGTGCACGTCGCCGGAGAGCACGCTGATCGACGCCGGTGGGGCGTACGCCGGCCCGGCCCCCACCCGGTCACCCGTGCGGCCCGGGCTGCCGCTGCCGATCCGGGCGAACGTCGCGCCGAGGGCCTCGAACGACCGGCGGAACGCGGCCCAGTGCTCCAGGTCCAGCCCGCGACGCAGCTTCTCGGAGACGCGGGCGACCCAGGGCCGCCGGGAGTCGGCCAGCCGCTCGTTCCACGCCTCGACGTGGTGGATGCCCGGCGGCAGCAGCCAGGGCAGCGAGGCGCCGACGACCAGGTGGTCGTAGACGCCGTGCGCCTGGTCGAGGAACCAGGACCACTCGCCGGGCGGCAACATCGCCCGGTTTGTCGGTTCCAGCACCCGGCTGCACCGGTTGTCCAGCATGACCAGCCGGGTCCGGCCCAGGTCGAGCGCGTAGCTCCACTGGTACTGCACCGCGCGCCAGCGCTCGGTGTCGTGCGCGAGGTCGGACTCCTTGTCGACCCGCTCGCCGAACTCGCGCAGCACGCCGGTGGCGTCCTCGGCGGCGAGGATCTTGGCGAGCAGCGGGTCGGTGGCGATCTCGTCGGGCGCGAGGTTGCCGAGGTGCTGGTAGACCCAGTACGACGCGAGCCCGCTGCCGATCCGTTCGGCCCACCACGGCTGCCGGCGGGCGTCGGCCCGCCAGGACGCCGAGGTGTTCCAGTCGTCGATGATCTCGTGGTCGTCGAAGATCATGACGCTCGGCACGGTGGAGAGCAGCCAGCGGATCTCCGGATCGCGCCAGGACTCCAGATAGAGCTTGGTGTACTCGTCGAAGCTGACCACCTGGTCGGCCGGAGCGCCCCGCGGGCGGCGACGGCGCCGCCGCAGCAGCCGGCGCACCGTCGGTGACGTGACGTCCGCGTAGACCTGGTCGCCGAGGAGCACCAGCAGATCGGGCAGCGCCGCCGGCTCGAAGTCGGCCATCAACCGGCGGGCGTACGCGTCCAGCGCGTCCGGGGGCAGCTTGCGCGCGGTGGCGTGCTGGGTCGTCTCCCGGCAGGAACCGAAGAGCAACCGCACCGGCTGGTCCCGGTCGTCGGCGGCCCGGGTGCGGATCACGCTCGGCGGGAATCCGGAACCGGGCACCGGCCACACCACCTCGTCGTCGACCAGCACCTCGTACGTCGTGGCGCTGTCCGGGTCCAATCCCTCGACGACGACGAGCGCGTAGTGGTGGTCGTACGCGGTGAAGGTGTGCGCGCTGCCACCGGCGCCGTCGGCGGTGCGGACGCGGACCACGGCGGGCGCGGCGGTCTCGACCCAGACGGTGGCGCGTGTCCCTACCACCCGGCGCAGCAGCGGACCTATGAGCAGGTGGGGGGCAGGCATTGGCAGGACCTCCGGGATGAGCGGACTTCATCTTTCCCTACCCGGCCGGCGGTCGCACCACTGCTGGCTGTGACCGAGACTACCGCCGCCTCCGGACGGGTCCCGGGTGCGGTGGCTGGGACGTCGCCGCCGGCATCTGACAGGATTTCGGCATGACGGATTACCTCCTCATCGCACTCGTGCTGCTCGGTGTGCTGGTCCTCGGCGCACTCGGGCTGGTCGTGCCGCGCCTGCGCCGCCGCCCGGAGCCACCGCTGCCGACGACGGAGGTCGACACCCGGGCCGAGGAGGACCTGGCCGGTCCGCCCGTCGAGGCAGCGGAATCAGACCTTTCCACGGGAGTGCTGGTCGAGGCGCCGCCCGTCGTGGAGGTTCCGGCGCCGGTGCTGGAGATCCCGGAGCCGACCGCCGGCCGCCTGGTCCGGTTGCGCACCCGGCTGTCCCGTTCGCAGACCGTCTTCGGCAAGGGGCTGCTCGGCCTGCTCAGCCGGGAGCACCTCGACGAGGACACCTGGGAGGAGATCGAGGACAGCCTGATCACCGCCGACGTCGGCGTCGACGCCACCCGCGAGATCGTCGACCGGCTGCGCGAGCGCACCCGGGTGCTGGGCACGCGTACCGCCGGCGAACTGCAGGTGCTGCTCGCCGCCGAGCTGGTCAACGCACTCGACCCGACGCTGGACCGTTCGCTGCGGACCGCTCGCAAGGACGGCGTACCGGCCGTGCTGATGGTGGTCGGCGTCAACGGCGCGGGCAAGACCACCACCTGCGGCAAGATCGCCCGGGTGCTGGTCGCCGACGGCCGGAGCGTGCTGCTCGGCGCGGCCGACACCTTCCGCGCCGCCGCCGCCGACCAGCTTGAGACGTGGGGCAGCCGGGTGGGCGCCGAGACGGTCCGCGGCCCGGAGGCCGCCGACCCGGCCAGCGTCGCCTTCGACGCGGTCCGGCGCGGCATCGACAGCGGCGTGGACACCGTGCTCATCGACACGGCCGGGCGTCTGCAGAACAAGGTCGGCCTCATGGACGAGCTCGGCAAGGTCAAGCGGGTGGTGGAGAAGCACGGCCCGATCGACGAGACGATCCTCATCCTGGACGCCACCACCGGGCAGAACGGCCTCGAGCAGGCACGGGTGTTCACCGAGGTGGTCAACGTGACGGGCGTGGTGCTCACCAAGCTCGACGGCACCGCCAAGGGCGGCATCGTGATCGCGGTGCAGCGCAAGCTCGGCATCCCGGTGAAGCTGGTCGGCCTCGGCGAAGGGCCGGACGACCTGGCGCCGTTCGACCCGGCCCAGTTCGTCGACGCGCTGCTCGGCACCGAACCCGCGGCACGGGACGCGTAGGCTCGGGTGGGCACTGACGATCGCGCATACGTGGACTGGCGCGACCCGAACCACTCCTCGCGGCGCCTGGGGAGACCGTACGTGACGTCACAGGAGATCCCGCTGCACGGCGGGAACGTGAGCACCGTCGTCCGGGTCGGTGACACGGTGCGGCGCAACGCCGGACCGTGGACCCCCTCGGTGCACGCCCTGCTGCGCCATCTGGAGTACGTCGGGTTCACCGGGGCGCCCCGCGCGCTCGGCATGGACGAGCGCAACCGGGAGGTCCTGTCGTACCTGGAGGGGGAGTGCGGGGAGTACCCGCTCGCCCCGCACTGGGTGACCGACGAGGCGCTGGTGACCGTCGCCACCATGCTGCGGATGTTCCACGACGCTCAGTACGGCTTCGTGCCGCCGCAGAACGCCGTCTGGCGCTCGTTCGGGCCGCCACCACCGGACACCGAGGTGATCTGCCACCACGACGCCGCCCCGCACAACGTCATCTGGCGACCCGACGGCACGCTCGGACTGATCGACTTCGACCTCGCCTCGCCGGGTGCCCGGATCTACGACGTCGCGTACGCGGCCTGGACGTGGGTGCCCATCTTCGCCGACCGGGACTCGATCACCCTCGGCTGGAGGAATCCGGACCGGCCGCGCCGGCTGCGCCTCTTCGCCGACGCGTACGGGCTGATCCCTCACGACCGGCACCGGCTGATCCGCACCATCCGCAAGCGGATCGTCGACCATGTGGAAGGCATCCGCCGGATGGCCGCCGCCGGGGACCCGGCGTTCGTGCGGATCGTGCACAAGGGGCACCTGCGCCGGCCGATGCGGGACCTGCGGCTGCTCGACTACGAGCGGCACGCGCTGGAGTACGCGCTGCGCTGAGCCGCACCCCGGGAGCAACCTCCGGTGGTGGGTCGAGCCCTGCCCGATCCACCACCGCCGATACCTCCCGGGCGGATGCCGGCCGTCACACGTACGAAACAACCCGTCATGGAACGGAAACCCACCGGAGTCCCCAGGTGAAACAGCAGGCGATCAGGCTCTCGGCAGCCGGCGTACGGGCGACGCTGCCCCGGAAGCCGCGAAGGAGGGAATTCCACCTATAGGAGGCCAGCGTGCCTGATGCACCGACGATCGACACCGGCAACACCGCGTGGCTGCTGATCTCGAGCGCGATCGTGCTGCTCATGACGCCGGGGCTGGCGCTGTTCTACGGCGGGCTGAACCGGTCCAAGGGCGTCCTGAACATGATGATGATGAGTTTCTCGTCGATGGGGCTCATCTCCATCCTGTGGTTGTTCTACGGCTTCTCCGTGGCCTTCGGTGACGATCAGAACGGCATCTGGGGTGACCTGGGCCAGTATCTCGGCACCAAGACGTTCATGGCGGAGACCGACCTGTGGGGTGAGACGGGCATCCCGCTCTACGTCTTCATGGCCTTCCAGATGATGTTCGCGATCATCACGGTCGCGCTGATCAGCGGCGCCATCTCGGACCGGGCGAAGTTCTCCGGCTGGCTGCTGTTCGCCTTCGGCTGGGCGACGCTGGTCTACTTCCCGGTCGCGCACATGGTCTGGGGCGGCGGCTTCATCGGCGCGAAGCTCGGCGCGCTCGACTTCGCCGGCGGTACCGCGGTCCACATCAACGCGGGCGCGGCCGCGCTCGCCCTGGCGCTGGTGCTCGGCAAGCGGGCCGGCTGGCCCCGGGACGCGATGAAGCCGCACAACGTGCCGATGGTGGCGCTCGGCGCCGGCCTGCTGTGGTTCGGCTGGTTCGGTTTCAACGCCGGCTCGGAGCTGACCGCCGACTCGACCACGGCCATCGCCTTCCTCAACACCCAGGTGGCCACCGGCGCGGCAGTCCTCGGCTGGATCATCGTCGAGTGGCTGCGCAACGGTAAGGCGACGCTGGTCGGGGCCTCCTCCGGCGCGATCGCCGGGCTGGTCGCGATCACGCCGGCCTGCGCGTTCGTCGCGCCCTGGGCCGCCGTCCTGCTCGGCCTGGTGGCCGGTGCCGTCTGCGCGCTCGCCATCGGCCTGAAGTACAAGCTCGGCTACGACGACTCGCTCGACGTGGTCGGCGTGCACTTCGTCGGTGGCTGGATCGGCTGTCTCTGGATCGGGCTCTTCGGCACCAGCTCGGTCAGCTCCCTCGTCTCCCGGGAGGGGCTCTTCTACGGCGGTGGGGCGACCCAGCTCGGCGTGCAGGCGCTGAGCGCTCTGATCGTCACCGTCATCTCCTTCGTGATCGCGTACGCCCTCGCCTTCCTGATCGAGAAGACCATCGGGTTCCGGGTGGCCGCCGAGGCCGAGGCCGACGGCATCGACATCGCGGAGCACGCGGAGAGCGCGTACGACCTCTCCCCGGCCGGCGGCAGCGGCGGCGCGTTCGCGATGGCCGGCATCGGCGTGCCCGCGGCCGGTGGCACCGAGCCGGGCGGCGGGACCGCCGCTCCGGTCAGCGAGAAGGTCGCCGGTTAACGTTTTCGGATGGAGGGGTTGGACATGAAGCTGGTGACCGCGGTAATCAAGCCGTACCAACTGGACGCGGTGAAGGAGGCCCTGCACGCCCTGGGTGTGGCCGGGCTGACCGTCAGCGAGGTCCAGGGGTACGGGCGGCAGAAGGGGCACACCGAGGTCTACCGGGGTGCCGAGTACACGGTCGAGTTCCTACCGAAGATCCGCGTCGAGGTGCTCACCGACGAGATCGACGTGGAGAAGATCGTCGACGCGATCGTCGCGGCCGCTCGCACCGGCAAGATCGGTGACGGGAAGGTCTGGGTCACCTCGGTGGACGAGGTCGTCCGGGTCCGTACCGGCGAGCGCGGCCTCGACGCCGTGTAGGAGGTGGTCGTCTCCGGCATCGGCGAGCAGGCGCGGCGGCAGCGCGCGGACGGGTACGACAAGTTCCTCACCGCGCTGCTGCCGCCACGTCCCGGGGTCGCGTTGATCGCCGTCGGCGGGCTCGGTCGGCGGCAGTGCGCCCCGCACGGCGACCTCGACCTGGTGCTGCTGCACGCCGGACTTCCCGGCATCGACGAGCTGGCCGCCTCCATCTGGTACCCCGTCTGGGACGCCGGCCTCCGGCTGGACCACTCGGTGCGTACCGTCGCCGAGGCGCTCTCGGTCGCGCGGGAGGACGTCAAGGTGGCCCTCGGCCTGCTCGACGCCCGCCTGGTCGCCGGGGACGCGGCGCTCGCAGACTCCCTCATCGGCGCCGCCGCCGAACACTGGCGGCGCACGGCGGTACGCCGCCTGCCCAGCCTGCGGGAGATCACCGCCGCACGCTGGCGGGCCCACGGCGAACTGGCCTTCCTGCTCGAAGGTGACGTCAAGGAGGCCGCCGGTGGGTTACGCGACCTGGGCGTCCTGCACGCCATCGCGTCCGCCGGAGTCACCGACGCGCTGCGCCCCGCCGTACGGGCCGCGCATCTGCGACTGCTGGACGTCCGCGACGCCCTGCACGAGCAGGCCGGCCGCCGGGTGGACCGGCTGGTCGCGCAGGAGCGCGACGGCGTGGCCGCGCGGCTCGGGCTGCGGCAACCCCGGCTCGGCGCGGCGGGGGTGGAGCACGACGGTGACCTGCTGCTGCGCCGGGTGGCCGGCGACGCTCGTACCGTCAGCCACGCCCTCGACGACGCGTTCCGCGCGGTCGAGCGGCTGCGGGCCGGTCGGTCGCGACCCGGCGGTGCCCGCCCGGTACGGCGTCCGGTGGGCCGCGACGTGGTCGAGCACGACGGGGAACTCGTCCTGGCCCGCACCGCCATCGGCGCCCGCCCGGACCCGAGCCTGTCGCTGAGGGTGGCGGCCGCGTCGGCCACCACCGGGCTGCCGATCGCCCGAGCCACCTGCGAGTGGCTGGCCGCGTACTGCCCGCCGCTGCCCGCGCCCTGGCCGGCCGAGGCCCGGGCCGCCCTGATCACCCTGCTCGGCGCGGGTCCCGGCCTGGTGCCCGCCTGGGAGACCTGCGACAGGTACGGCCTGGTCGACCGCTGGCTGCCGGAGTGGACCCGGTTGCGCAGCCTGCCCCAGCACAATCCGGTGCACCGGTTCACCCTCGACCGGCACCTGGTGCAGACCGCGTGCGAGGCGGGCCGGCACATCCGGGACGTGGACCGCCCCGACCTGCTGCTGCTCGCCGCGCTGCTGCACGACGCCGCCAAGGGGCTGCCCGGATCGGGGCCCGCCACGGAGGCCGAGGACCACAGCACGGTGGGCGCCCCGATCGCCGAGGCGGTGGCGGCCCGGATCGGGCTGGGCGAGTCGGAGGTGGCGCTGATCGGCAGGCTGGTCCGGCTGCACCTGCTGCTGCCCGACGTGGCGACCCGGCGCGACCTCGCCGACCCGGTCACCATCGCCGGGGTGGCGGATGCCGTCGGTGACCTCGCGACCCTCGACCTGCTGCACGCCCTCGTCCGCGCGGACGCCGCGGCCACCGGCCCCGCCGCCTGGTCGCAGTGGAAGGGCAGGCTCGTCGCCGAGCTGGTCGCCCGGGTCGGGACCGCGCTCGACACCGGCGTCCTGCCGGCCCCACCCGCGCCGGACCGGGCGCTGCTGGCCGAACCGTTGCCGGTGATACGGGTGAGCGATGACCGGGTGGCCGTCGCCGCACCGGACCGCCGCGGTCTGCTCGCCACGGTGGCCGGCTGCCTGGCCCTGCACCGGCTGGACGTGGTCGCGGCGGACGCCACGGCCGTCGACGGGCGGGCCCTGGTCGAATGCCGGGTGCAGCCACGGTACGGCCTGGCGCCCGATCCGATCGCTGTCGCCGCCGACCTGCGCCGAGCCGTCGCCGGCGACGCCTCGGTCACCCAGCGCCTGCGTGGCCGGGCCCTCGCGGCCCGCGCGTCGGACGTCGCTGCGCGGGTGGTCTGGCATCGGGAGGCCGCCACCGGCGCGGTGCTGCTGGAACTGCGCGCCGCGGACGCCGCCGGGCTGCTCTACCGGGTGACCCGGGCGCTCGCCGAGGCCGGCGCCCAGGTCCGGGCCGCCCGCATCGCCACCCTCGGCGGGGACGTGGTCGACACCTTCTACCTGGTCGGGGGCTGGCCCGACGAGACGACCCGGGCCAGCCTGGAGGCCGCCGTACTCGGCGCGGTGTGAGCCGGAGGCCGCCGCTCGCCGGTCTCTCCGGTCGTCCGCTACGTCCAGGTGCGTAGTCGGAGAGCCGCGCGACGGCCGACGTGCGCAGGACCGGCACGCGGAACGCTCGACGGCATGAACCTGCCAGTGCAGACCGTAGGACTCACCAAGCGGTACGGCGGCCTGACCGCCGTGCAGGACCTCGACCTGACCGTGCGGACCGGCGAGGTGTACGGCTTCCTCGGCCCCAACGGCGCCGGCAAGACCACCACCCTGCGGATGCTGCTCGGCCTGGTCCGCCCCACCGCCGGCACCGTCCGGCTGCTCGGCCGCCCGGTGGGGGCCGGGCAGCTGGCCGAGGTCGGCGCGCTGATCGAGGGACCGGCCTTCTATCCGTACCTCTCCGGGCGCGAGAACCTGCGGGTGCTGGCGCGCTACGCCGGCGCCCCGGCCGAGCGGGTGCCGCTCGTGCTCGACCTGGTCGACCTGGCGGGCCGTGCCGGCGATCGGTACGCCGGATACTCGCTCGGCATGAAGCAGCGGCTCGGGGTGGCCGCTGCCCTGCTCAAGGACCCCCGCCTGCTCATCCTCGACGAACCCACCAACGGCCTGGACCCGTCCGGCACGGCCGACATGCGGCGGCTGATCCGCCGGCTGGGGGCCGCCGGCTGCACGGTGCTGCTGCTCTCCAGCCATCTGCTCGGCGAGGTGGAGCAGGTCTGTGACCGGGTCGGGGTGGTGTCCCAGGGCCGGCTGGTCGCCGAGGGCAGCGTGGCGGACCTGCGCGGCACCGTCGGCCTGCGGGTGCTGGCCGAGCCGCTGGACGGGGCGGCCGAACGGGCCCGTGAGCTGGTGGGTGCGGACCGGGTGCGGGTGGTCGACGGGGCGCTGGAGCTCGCCGTCGAGCCGGACCGGGCGGCCTGGCTGAACACCGAACTCGTCCGGGCCGGGGTGGCGGTGCGGGAGCTGCGCCCGCGGGAACGGGACCTGGAGCAGGTGTTCTTCGAGCTGATCGGGAAGGAGACGGCTGATGTCCGGTAGCTTCCAGGCGGAGCTGGTCAAACTGGTGCGGCGGCCGGCGGCGTGGCTGCTGCTCGCCATCACGCTGGTGCTCGCGGTGCTCTTCACGTACGTCTTCCCGTACGCCGGCTATGCCGCCGGCACGGCCGGCCCGAACACCGGCCGGGGGCTGCCGGCGTTGCTGCCCGACCGGTTGGTGGGCAACGCGCTGGGCGGACTCCCGGTCTTCCTCGGCGCGATCGTGCTGATCCTCGGCGTGCTGGTGGTCGGCGGCGAGTACGGCTGGGGCACCTGGAAGACGGTGCTGTCGCAGGGGCCGTACCGGCTCGCGGTCTACGCCGGCAAGCTGCTGACGCTGGCCGTGGCCGCCCTGGTCGTCGTGCTGGCGGTGTTCGGCGTCGGGGCGCTGAGCAGCGCGCTCATCGCGGCCGCCGAGGCGCAACCGGTGCACTGGCCCGGGCTCGGCGACCTGCTCATCGGGATCGGGGCGGGGTGGCTCATCGCCACGATGTGGGCGATGCTCGGTGTCATGTTGGCCGTCGCGCTGCGTGCCGTGGCCCTGCCGGTCGGGTTGGGGCTGGTGTGGATGCTCGCGGTGCAGAATCTGCTCACCGCCATCGCCGCGCCCCTGCTGGACTGGGTGGCGCAGGTCCAGAAGGGATTGCCCGGTCCCAATGCCGGCTCGCTGGCCGCCGCACTCGGCGCCTCCTCGGACACGCCCGGGGTGTTGTCGACGGTCGGTGGTGGGCAGGGCGCCCTGGTCGTCGCGGCCTACCTGGTCGCGTTCGCGGCGGCGGGCGCGGTGCTGCTGCGCCGCCGGGACATCAGCTGACGGAGCGGACACGGTGGGAAGCGACGGTAGGGACGGCGTGGACCGGCAACGGCCGGGGTGGCGGAGGACCGTCGGCGACGGCGTCCTCGCCCTCGCGCTGCTCGGCCTCGGGATCGCCGGCACCGGGCCGTCCGCCGAGCAGCGGGGTGTCACCGCCGACGGGCGGGCCTACGCGCTGATGTCGGTCGCCGCCCTGGCGCTGGCGGTCCGGCGCCGGTGGCCGTTCGTCACGCTGGCGTTGACCGCCGTGGCCGCGACCGCGTACCTGATGCTCGGCTACCCGTACGGGCCGATCCTGCTGACGCTCCTCGTCGCGGTCTACACGGTCGCCGCGCACCGCACCCTGTGGCCGGCGGCCACCGGCGGCGCCGCCGTGCTCGTGCTGCTGACGGCGCACGTCTTCGTCGGTGTCCGGCCGCCGGGCCTGCTCGGGCTGATGCCCGCCGCGGCGTGGGTGGTGGTGCCCTTCGCGGTCGGGACCACCGTGCGACTCACCCGGGACGCTGCCGCCCGCAACCGGGCCGAGGAGGCCCGCCGGGTGGCCGACGGGGAACGACTGCGGGTGGCCCAGGAGGTGCACGACGTGGTGGGGCACGGCCTGGCCGCCATCCACATGCAGGCCGAGATCGCGCTGCACCTGCTGGAGAAGCGGCCCGAACAGGCGCAGACCGCGCTCGCCGCCATCAGCGGCACCAGCAAGGCCGCGCTCGACGAGCTGCGGGTCACATTGGCGGTGGTCCGCCGGGGTGACGGCCCGGCCGAGCGGGCGCCGGCGCCGGGCCTGGGCCAGGTGCCGGCGCTGCGGGACCGGCTGGCCGGCGCGGGGCTGCCGGTCACCGTGCGGATCGACGGGGAGCCGGTCGCGCTGCCGGTCGCGGTGGACCTGGCCGCGTACCGGGTCGTCCAGGAGTCGTTGACCAATGTGCTGCGGCATGCCGGCCCGGCGACCGCCGCGGTGCGGATCCGTTACGCCCCGACCGAGGTGGAGGTGGAGGTGACCGACACGGGTCGTGGCGTCGCCGAGGCCGGGCGTGCCACCATCGGTTCCGGGCTGGCCGGCATGCGGGAGCGGGTCACCGTGCTGGGCGGGTCGTTCGCGTCCGGTCCCGCCGCCGGCGGTGGGTTCCGGGTCCACGCGAGGCTGCCGCTGGAGGAGCGCCCATGATCAAGGTGTTGATCGCCGACGACCAGGACCTGGTGCGGCTCGGGCTGCAGGCCCTGGTGGAGAGCGAGGAGGGCCTGACCCTCGTGGGGGAGGCCGCGGACGGGCTGGCCGCCGTGGAGGTCGCCCGGCGGGAGCGCCCCGACGTGGTGCTGATGGACGTCCGGATGCCCGGGGTGGACGGCATCGAGGCGACCCGCCGGATCGTGGCCGACCCGGAGCTGTCCGGCACCCGGGTGATCGTGCTGACCACCTTCGAGCTGGACGAGTACGTCTTCGACGCGTTGCGCCACGGGGCGAGCGGGTTCCTCACCAAGGACACCCGGCCGGCCGAGTTGCTCCGGGCGATCCGGCTGGTGGCCGAGGGGGAGGCCCTGCTCTCGCCCTCGGTGACCCGGCGGGTGGTGCAGGAGTTCGCCACCCGGCCGTCGCGGGTGCCCCGCCCGCACCCTCGGCTCGGCACGCTCACCGACCGGGAACGTGAGGTGGTGGGGCTGGTCGGTGAGGGGTTGAGCAACGAGGAGATCGCCGGGCGGCTGGTGGTCAGCCCGGCCACGGCGCGTACCCACGTGAGCCGGGCGATGGTCAAGCTATCGGCGCGAGACCGTGCCCAGCTGGTCGTCTTCGCGTACCAGTCGGGCCTGGTGCAGTCGTGATCGTCGACCGTTGCTCCATCCGCCGAGATCGCGCTCGAACCTGGATGTAGTGGCCTCGCCGGGCGATGGATGCCACTACTTCCAGGAAACAGCACGATCTTGGCGCGCGGCGCAGGCGCGGGGCGCGCGGCGCGGGGCGCGGAGCGCGGGGCTGGGCCGGTGGGAAGCACCCGGGAGGTGGGACGGTTACCCTTGCGGTGGCCGGCCTTGTGCGTGTCGGCCGCCATGTGCCCGCCGGAACACTGACAAACGGGATGTTCGCGTGTTTGACACCTTGAGTGACCGCCTCTCCGGGATCTTCACCAAGCTCCGCGGCAAGGGTCGGCTCACCGACGCCGACATCGACGCCACCGCGCGCGAGATCCGTCTCGCGCTGCTGGAGGCGGACGTCGCGCTGCCGGTCGTCAAGGGCTTCATCGCCAACGTCAAGGAGCGGGCCCGCGGCGCGGAGGTCTCGCAGGCCCTCAACCCCGCCCAGCAGATCGTCAAGATCGTCAACGAGGAGCTGATCAGCGTCCTCGGTGGCGAGGGGCGGCGGCTCCAGTTCGCCAAGCAGCCGCCGACCGTGATCATGCTGGCCGGCCTCCAGGGTTCCGGTAAGACCACCCTCGCGGGCAAGCTGGCCCGCTGGCTCAAGGCCCAGGGGCATCAGCCGCTGCTCGTGGCCGCCGACCTCCAGCGTCCCAACGCCGTGGGGCAGCTCCAGGTGCTCGGTGGTCGCGCCGGCGTCGAGGTGTACGCCCCGGAGCCCGGCAACGGCGTCGGCAACCCGGTCCAGGTGGCCCGGGACTCGATCGAGCACGCCCGGCGGGCGGCCCGGGACATCGTCATCGTCGACACCGCCGGCCGGCTCGGTATCGACGCCGAGATGATGCAGCAGGCCGCCGACATCCGCGACGCGGTCGACCCCGACGAGGTCATCTTCGTCATCGACGCGATGGTCGGTCAGGACGCCGTGCGTACCGCCGAGGCGTTCCGCGACGGTGTGGGCATCACCGGTGTCGTCCTGTCGAAGCTCGACGGTGACGCCCGCGGTGGCGCGGCCCTCTCCGTCCGCGAGGTCACCGGCCAGCCGATCCTCTTCGCCTCCACCGGCGAGAAGCTGGAAGACTTCGACATCTTCTACCCGGACCGGATGGCCAGCCGGATCCTCGGCATGGGCGACGTCCTCACTCTGATCGAGCAGGCCGAACAGGCCTTCGACGCCGATCAGAAGGAGAAGATGACCGCCAAGCTGATGGGCGGCGAGCAGTTCACCCTGGAGGACTTCCTCGACCAGCTCATCGCGGTCCGCCGGATGGGCCCGATCGCCAACGTGCTGGCCATGATGCCCGGCATGGGGCAGATGAAGGACCAGCTCGCCGAGCTGGACGACAAGCACTTCGACCGGGTCACCGCGATCATTCGGTCGATGACCCCGTCCGAGCGCACCAACCCGAAGATCATCAACGGCTCGCGCCGGGCGCGTATCGCCAACGGCTCCGGGGTCACGGTGATGGACGTCAACCAGCTGCTCAACCGCTTCGCCGACGCGCAGAAGATGATGAAGCAGATGGGCGGCATGATGGGCCTGCCCGGCGGCCGCCGCAAGGCGACCAAGTCCCCGAAGAACAAGCGCAAGGGCACGAAGGGCGGCGGGCGTCCCCGTGCCGGGGCCGGGCTGCCCGGTGGCTTCCCGGGCGGCATGCCGCAGCTGCCGGCCGGGATGGACCCGAACGACCTGGCCGGCCAGGGACTCCCGCCCGGCTTCAAGCTGCCGAAGATCGACTTCAACAAGCTCGGCAAGGGGGACAAGCGCGGTTGAGCGCGTGTCGGTGACGGGCGGCGACCGCACCGCTGCTTAGGGTGATGTCGCCCCCTGGAAGGAGATGTCATGACCGCGGCACCGATCTTGCCGGAACGGCATGAGTGGACGGTCGACGACCTCGGCGAACTGCCGAAGGACCTTCCGTACGAACTGATCAACGGAAGGTTGATCGTGCCGTCGCCGACTGCCGTGCACCAAGAACTGTGTGTGGAACTCCTGCTGGCTCTACGGGTCAACTGCGCACCGGAGTACCTGGTCAGCATCGACCTGTCGATGCGGGTCGACCGGCACAACGAGCCGCGCCCGGACGTGGTGGTCATCCGCCGTCGGCACGCCGACCGGTCGCCCGTGCCGGTCGAGGACGCGCTGCTCGCCGTCGAGGTGGTCTCGCCGACCTCCACCTTCCGCGACCTGTACGACAAGGCGAGGGTCTACGCGCACGCCGGAGTCCGCTCCTACTGGGTGCTGGATCCGCTACCGGAGCGGATCACGCTGACCGAGTACGCGCTCGGCGCCAACCGCGAGTACGAGCAGGTCGCCCACACCGAGGATCTGTTCGTCACCGAGCGGCCGTGGAAGGTCTCCGTCGACCTGCCGGCCCTGACGTCCCGGCGCAACGGCCTGCGGGCCGCCGAGGAGGAGTAGTCCCGTCCGTGCCGGAGCCGGTGACGCGCCCGCGTTTCGAGGCGCGACGAGCCGGGCCGGCGCTGCGGCAGGGCGGGTGCGGTGAGGCGTATTGCGCGGCGATCCGGTAGGACTGTGCACATGGCTCTGCATGTGCGCGGTGTGCTCCTTCCCGACGACGAGGTCCGGGATCTCTGGCTGGTCGGTGACCGGGTGACCTTCGAGCCGGTGCACGGCGCGGAGACCGTGGTCGACGGCGGGTTCGTCCTGCCCGGGCTCACCGACGCGCACTGCCACATCGGCATCGCCCGGGGCGGGGCCCCGATCACCTCGCTCGACCAGGCCCGGGAGCTCGCCCGCGTCGACCGCGACGCCGGGGTGCTGGCCATCCGCGACGCCGGCTCCCCGTACCCGTACCCGGAACTCGACGACGAGCCGGACCTGCCGCGACTGGCCCGCGCCGGCCGGCACGTCGCCCCGCCCAAGCGCTACCTGCGCGACATCGGCGTGGAGGTCGGCGCCGGCGAGGTGGCCGCCACGGTGGCCGAGCAGGCCGGCGCCGGCAACGGCTGGGTCAAGCTGGTTGGCGACTGGATCGACCGGGGGATCGGTGATCTCGCCCCGGCCTGGGACGAGGAGACGATGACCGCCGCGGTCGAGGCGGCCCACGCCGCCGGCGCGCGCGCCGCCGTGCACACCTTCTCCGAATCGGCCGTGGAGATCATGGTGCGGGCCGGGGTGGACTCGGTCGAGCACGGCACCGGCCTCAGCCTCGACCTGATCGACCTGATGGCCCGGCAGGGGACCGCGCTGGTGCCCACGATGATCAACATTCGGACCTTCGGTGGGATCGCCGACCAGGCGCGCGCCAAGTTTCCCGGCTACGCCGACCACATGCTCGCGCTGCGCGACCGGTTCCCGGAGGTGGTCCGGTCGGCGTACGAGGCGGGCGTGCCGATCTACGTGGGCACCGACGCGGGCGGCGGCATCGACCACGGGCTGGCCGCCGAGGAGATGCTGCTCCTGCACGAGCAGGCCGGCCTGGCGCCCGTGGACGTGCTCGCCGCCGCGAGCTGGCGCGCCCGGGAGTGGCTGGGCTTCCCCGGCCTGGTCGAGGGCGGCCTCGCCGACCTGACCGTCTATCCCGAAGACCCCCGCCGCGACCTGCGCATCGTCCGTACCCCCGCCCGCATCATCCTCCGCGGCCACATCCTCCGCTGACCCCCCACCCCGGGGACCGCTGCGTTGATCAAGAGATTTGCGTCAGGAATCGCTGCCACGGCGACGCAAACCTCTTGATCGCGTGGGCTGGGGCGGGGGACGACGCGAATGGGTGGTGGGGCTCCCGGGGGCGGTGGCGCGGCCGGTGGCGCATAGGATGTGCGGTCATGGCACGCGTGCTCACTCCCCGTGCGGAGGACTTTCCCCGCTGGTACCAGGACCTGATCGCCAAGGCGAAGCTGGCCGACAACGGCCCGGTCCGGGGGACCATGGTGATCCGACCGGCCGGCTACGCCATCTGGGAGCGGATGCAGGACGAGATGGACGCCCGGATCAAGGCGGCCGGCGCGGAGAACGCGTACTTCCCTCTCTTCATCCCGGAGAACTACCTCAAGCGCGAGGCCGAGCACGTCGAGGGCTTCTCGCCGGAGCTGGCGGTGGTCACCCACGGTGGCGGCAAGCAGCTCGCCGAGCCGGTGGTAGTGCGCCCCACCAGCGAGACCGTGATCGGCGAGTTCATGGCCAAGTGGGTCGACTCGTACCGGGACCTGCCGCTGCTGCTCAACCAGTGGGCCAACGTGGTCCGCTGGGAGCTGCGCCCCCGGATCTTCCTGCGCACCAGCGAGTTCCTCTGGCAGGAGGGCCACACCGCGCACGCGACGCGGGAGGACGCGCGCGCCTACGCCCGGCGGATCCTGCACGAGGCGTACGAGGATCTGATGGTCAACGTGCTGGGCATCCCGGTCGTCGTCGGGCTCAAGACCACCCGGGAGCGGTTCGCCGGGGCGATCGCCACCTACACCTGCGAAGGCATGATGGGTGACGGCAAGGCCCTCCAGATGGGCACCAGCCACGAGCTGGGGCAGAACTTCGCCAAGGCCTTCGACATCAGCTACTCCTCCGCCGAGGGCGGCCGGGAGCACGCCTGGACGACGTCCTGGGGCACCTCCACCCGGATGCTCGGCGGCCTGATCATGGCCCACGGCGACGACAACGGACTGCGGGTGCCGCCGAAGCTGGCTCCGGTGCAGGCGTACGTCATGGTGGTCAAGGACGGCGAGGGCGTGGGTGAAGCGGCGGCCAAGCTGCGCGACGCGCTGCGTGACGCCGGCGTCCGGGTGGCGCTGGACGACCGCACCGACACCCCGTTCGGCCGCCGCGCCGTGGATGCCGAGCTGCGCGGCTACCCGGTACGCGTCGAGGTCGGCCCGCGCGACCTGGCCGCGGGCAACGCGGTGGTGGTCCGCCGTACCGACGGCTCGAAGGCGCCGACGCCGCTCGCCGACGTGGTCGCCGCGGTGCTGGCCGCGCTCGCGGCCGACCAGCAGGCGCTGCACGACCAGGCGCTGGCGTTCCGGGAGTCGCACACCACCGAGGTGAACACCCTCGCCGAGGCGATCGAGGCGGCCGGCACCGGCTGGGCCCGGGTGCCCTGGTCCGCGGTGGGCGTCGAGGGTGAGGCCG
The DNA here is from genome assembly GCF_900156065.1 of Micromonospora avicenniae. Taxonomy (GTDB): domain Bacteria; phylum Actinomycetota; class Actinomycetes; order Mycobacteriales; family Micromonosporaceae; genus Micromonospora; species Micromonospora avicenniae. The sequence continues at coordinate 265,684 of NZ_FTNF01000006.1, forward strand.
AGGCGAACGGTCAGGGCGTCACCGTGCGCTGCCTGCTGCGGGCCGACGGCTCGGTTCCCGACACGCAGGACGAGCCCGACCTCGTGGCCATCCTCGCCCGCTCCTACTGAGGTTTCACCGAGGGCCCCTCCCGACGCCTGCGGCGGCGGGAGGGGCCCCTGTCAATGCCGGGGGTTGGACGACGTGCGTTTCGAGACCGGGCGGCTGATCATGCACCGCAGTGTGCGACGGGGCCGGATCGGCTGGGTGCGACCGGGACGGGTGGTCAGCGACGACGAACGGGGCCTGCTGGTCTGGATCGCCCCGGACTCGCCGGTGGCCCACGAGGTCACCGAGGCGGGGCGCGGCATGCGGGCGATGCCGTTCGCCGAGTGGATCACCTCGTCGTACCGGCTCAAGCTCGGCCGGTGGAACGGTCCCGGGCTGCTGAAGTTCCTGCCCGCCGGTGCCGCCCACTCGGTCTGGTGGTTCTCGGACGCGCACGGCCAGTTCGCCCATTGGTACGTGAATCTGGAGGAACCGGGCGTGCGCTGGGACGATGGCGCCGTTGCCGGGGTGGACGTGGTCGACCAGGACCTGGACGTGGTAGTCCGCCCGGATCGCAGCTGGCAGTGGAAGGACGAGGACGAGTTCGTCGAGCGGCTCGCCTATCCGGACGACTACTGGGTGGCCGACGAGGCGGCAGTGCGCGCCGAGGGTAAGCGCGTGATCGCCATCGCCGAGGCCGGGGAGTTCCCGTTCGACGGTACGTGGTGCGACTTCAGCCCGCCGGCCGAGTGGGTCGCGCCGGACGCGCTGCCGGCCGGCTGGGACCGGCCTCCGGTGCGCTGACCGTGGTTTGGCTCACCCCCTCCGGCGGCGCGAGCGGGCCGGTGACGCCTCCGGTGTGAGAGATCGGCGTCGGATCTGGCAGAATGGGACGCTGGTATCCGGCGCGCGCTCCGGCGCCCTCTAACCCGGGCGTGTCGCCAGTCCACCGAGTAGTCTCCGGCCCAACCCCACTGTGCCGGTCGGCGCTCACCCGTGCACACCGCCCCACCGGGGCCGGTGAGATCGCAACAGGAGCGAAACAACCGTGGCCGTAAAGATCCGGCTTCTGCGGATGGGCAAGATCCGCAACCCGCAGTACCGCATCGTCGTCGCCGACTCGCGCACCAAGCGTGACGGGCGGGCGATCGAGTTCGTCGGGATCTACCAGCCGAAGGAAGACCCTTCGGTGATCGAGGTCAAGTCGGACCGGGTCCAGTACTGGCTGTCCGTCGGCGCCCAGCCGAGCGAGGCGGTGCAGCGGCTGCTGGAGCTGACCGGTGACTGGCAGAAGTTCAAGGGCCTCCCCGCGCCGCCGCCGCTGAAGGTGGCCGCCGAGAAGGCTGACCGGACGGCGGCCTACGAGGCTGAGGCGAAGGCCGCGGCCGGGCTGGGCACGACCGAGGCGAAGCCGGCGAAGAAGGCGGCCAAGGCCGCCGAGGCGCCGGCCCAGACCGAGGAGCAGGCCGGTGCGGACTCCGGCGAGCAGGCCTGACGTGGCACTGCGTCCCGCGTTGGAGCACCTCGTCAAGGGGATCGTCGACCACCCGGACGACGTGCGCGTCCGGCTGGTCGACTCTCGTCGGGGTAAGCGGCTCGAGGTCCGCGTGCACCCTGAGGACCTCGGCACGGTGATCGGGCGGTCCGGCCGGACGGCCAAGGCGCTGCGCCAGGTCATCGGCTCCATCGGCGGGCGCGGCGTACGCGTCGACATCGTCGACTCGTACTGATGCTGCTCATCGTCGGCAGGATCGGTAAGCCGCACGGGATCCGCGGTGAGGTCACCGTGGAGGTGCGGACCGACGAACCGGATGCGCGGTTCGCCCCAGGTGCGGTGCTGCGCACCGAGCCTGGGGCGACGCCCCGTCCGCCGGCCGGATCCGGCCCGGGCGTGCCGTACCGGGTCCCGGCCGAGCTGGTCGTCGAGTCGGTGCGTTGGCACCAGGGGCGGCTCCTGGTCGCCTTCGAGGGTGTGCTCGACCGTGATGTCGCCGAGGCGCTGCGCGGCACTCTCGTCGGGGTGGAGAGTTCCGAGGTCGCTCCGCCGGAGGACCCGGAGGAGTTCCACGACCACCAGCTCGTGGGGCTGAGCGTGGTAACGCCGACCGGCGAGCGGCTGGGCGAGGTGGCCCGGATCGACCATGCCCCCGCCTCCGACCTGCTGGTGCTGCGTCGCCCCGAGGGGAAGACGGCGCTCATCCCGTTCGTCAAGGCGATCGTCCCCCAGGTCGATCTCGCCGGGGGGCGCGTCGTCGTCGACCCGCCCGGCGGCCTGCTCGACCTGTAAGGGCCGTGAAGCCGGCCCTGGACCCGCTGGAGCACCCCGTCATGCGCGTCGACATCGTGTCGATCTTCCCGGAGTACTTCTCGCCGCTGGAGCTGTCGCTCATCGGGAGGGCCCGGGCCAACGGCACGCTGCGGCTGGCCGTGCACGACCTGCGCACCTGGACCCACGACGTGCACCGCACGGTCGACGACACGCCGTACGGCGGCGGACCGGGCATGGTGATGCGACCGGAACCGTGGGGCGAGGCGCTGGACGCCCTCGTGCCGCCGGAGGCGACCCCGCCCCGGCTCCTGGTGCCCTCGCCCGCCGGCGCACCCTTCACCCAGGCGATGGCGCACGAACTGGCCGCCGAGGAACACCTGCTCTTCGCCTGCGGGCGGTACGAGGGCATCGACCAGCGGGTACTCGACCACGCGGCGACGCGGATGCCGGTCACCGAGGTCTCCCTCGGCGACTACGTGCTCTTCGGTGGTGAGGTCGCGGTGCTGGTGATCCTGGAGGCGGTGACCCGGCTGCTGCCCGGGGTGCTCGGCAACGCGGGGTCGCTGGACGAGGAGTCGCACGCCCACGGGCTGCTGGAGGCGCCGGTCTACACGAAGCCGCCGAGCTGGCGGGGGCACGACGTGCCCGAGGTGCTCCGCTCCGGCGACCACGGCCGGATCGCCCGCTGGCGGCGCGAGGAGGGGCTACTGCGTACCGCCACGCGCCGTCCGGACATGCTCGACGCGATCGACCCGGAGAACCTGGACAAACGGGACCGCGCCGCGTTGGATCGGGCCGGATTTCAGCTGCCACCGGGGGATGTGGCAAAGTAGAGGGGTTGCCGCAGTCGCCCGCGCCGCGGACGGCTGCGAGGATCCTCGACCGGGGTCGGCTCCATGACCGCCATCCGGGGATCAGAATCACCCATTCGCGCACCGACTGACGGTGCGCCGTGAGCCTTACGAGGACGCAGCGATGAACATCCTGGACGCCCTTGACGCCCAGTCGAAGCGGGTCGACCTTCCCGACTTTCGCGCCGGTGACACCGTGAAGGTGCACGCGCGGGTCGTCGAGGGTAACCGGTCCCGTGTCCAGATCTTCCAGGGCGTGGTCATCCGCCGCCAGGGTGACGGACTGCGCGAGACCTTCTCGGTCCGCAAGATCAGCTTCGGCGTCGGGGTCGAGCGGACCTACCCGCTGAACAGCCCGGCGATCGACCGGATCGAGATCGTGACCCGCGGTGACGTCCGCCGGGCCAAGCTCTACTACCTCCGTGAGCTGCGGGGCAAGAAGGCCAAGATCAAGGAGAAGCGGGAGAAGCAGCCGAGCTGACTTCCCGCTCGCCACGCCTGAGCTGCACCTATGCCACGCCGGACCCATCGCACTACCCTGGGCGGCGCGGGCGCAGCGAGGCCATCGCCCCGCGACTCAGCGGGGAGTCGTTCACTGCCGCCCGGGAGCCTCACCGAGGCTCCCGGGCGGTGGTGTCGTTTCTGGGGACTGGGGAGTGGCGTGGCGCAGTCGATTGACGAGGACGGCACGGTCGACCCCTGGCGCCGCCGGGTCCGCCGTACCCGCCGCCAGATGCCGCTCTGGCAGGAGTTGCCGCTGCTGCTCGTCGTCGCGTTCTGCCTCGCGGTGCTGATCCGCACCTTCCTGCTCCAGGCCTTCTTCATCCCCTCCGGCTCCATGGAGGACACGCTGCTCGTCGGCGACCGGGTGCTGGTCAACAAGGTCGTCTACGACGTACGCGACCCGGTGCGCGGCGAGGTGGTGGTCTTCCGGGGTACCGACCGCTGGGCGCCGCAGGTCGACGGGGAGCAGCAGATCGGCTTCGTGGACAAGCTCGGCCGCACCGTGGGTGACCTGGTCGGGGTGAGCCGCCCCGGCGAGAAGGACTTCATCAAACGGGTCATCGGCGTGCCGGGGGACCGGGTGAGGTGCTGCGACGAGCAGGGCCGGGTCACGGTGAACGGCACGCCGCTGGACGAGACGTACGTCATCCGGGATTCTCCGCTGGACGTCCCGCCCAACCCCAAGGAGTGCCGGTCGCGGCGCTTCGACGAGGTGGTGGTCCCGCCGGGCCAGATCTTCGTGATGGGCGACCACCGACTGGTGTCCCAGGACGCCCGCTGCCAGGGGCCGGTGCCGATCGACAACGTCATCGGGCGGGCCTTCCTGGTGGTCTGGCCGTCGTCGCGGTGGAGCACGCTTCCCGTCCCGGCGACGTTCGGCGACGTCTCGGGCCCGGCTGTCGCATCCCCGTCCGGTCCGCCTCCGGTACGGCCGACCCCCGACGGTGGCGTGCTGCTGATCCTGCCGCTCACGGTCGCGCTGGGCCGTTCTCGCGCGTTCCGGTCGGTGCCGTTCAGCCGGGGGACGTAGGCTCCTTGGCGTGATTGACGAGCAGACCGACAAGCCGCGCAGCTCCTTCTGGAAGGAACTGCCGATTCTGCTGGGTGTGGCCATCCTGGTCGCGGTGCTGGTGCGCTTCTTCGTGCTGCAGACCTTCTTCATCCCCTCCCAGTCCATGGAGAACACACTCCAGATCGATGATCGGGTGCTGGTCAACAAGCTGGTGTACGACTTCCGGTCGCCGCACCGCGGCGAGGTCGTGGTCTTCAAGGCGCCGGTCGAGTGGAGCGGCCGGGAGGGTGAGGACTTCATCAAGCGGGTCATCGGCGTCGGCGGCGACCACGTCGTCTGCTGCGACGAACAGGACCATCTGGTGATCAACGGCCACTCGCTGGTCGAGCCGTACATCTTCTCCAAGGACGGGCAGCAGGACAGGCCGGCGGACCAGGAGTTCGACATCACCGTGCCCGAGGGCCGGCTCTGGGTGATGGGCGACCACCGGTCGGCCTCGGGCGATTCGCTCGAACACTGGCAGCAGTCCGGCCAGGACATCACCGCGGCCACCATCGACGAGGACGAGGTCGTCGGGCGGGCCTTCACCATCTTCTGGCCCGTCAACCGGGCCAGGTGGTTGAGCGTGCCGGAACAGTACGACTCGATCCCGAACTCCTGAGCCCCGGGCGGGCGTGGGCGATGGGCGGCCGGTCTGGCAGGCTGGGGCGGTGACCGTCTACACCCCTCGACGTGCGGCCCGGGTGCTTCTGGTCAACGCGGACGACCGGGTGCTGCTCTTCGCCGGCTTCGATCCGGCTCGCCCCGAGCACCGGTACTGGTTCACCCCGGGCGGCGGGCTCGACTCGGACGAGCCCCCGGCCGCCGGCGCGGCGCGCGAGCTGGCCGAGGAGACCGGGCTCCGGCTGACCCCGGCCGAGCTGGGTGAGCCGGTCTGGCAGGACGAGATCGAGTACCCCTTCGACGGGGTCTGGTACCGCCAGGAGCAGGAGTTCTTCCTGGTCCGGGTGCCGTCGTGGGAGGTGGACACGGCGGGCTTCGACGACGTCGAGCAGGCCAGCGTCACCGGGCACCGCTGGTGGTCGGCCGCCGAGCTGGCGGCGAGCGACGAGCTGTACTACCCGGTGGACCTGGTCGCCATCCTGTCCCGCGTACTCGGGACCCCGGACGAGCCGGCGAGCCCGACCGCCGAGGGCGCGGCCTCCGCAGCCGGACCGGTGGACGGCGCGCCATGCTGACCCCGCCGCGCACGATAGTGCGCCGGGAGGCCGGGCTGTACGCGTTGGAGCGGGCGCTGCAGCGGCGTGGCTTCCAGCACGTGGCCGGAGCCGACGAGGCCGGCCGGGGGGCCTGCGCCGGCCCGCTGGTCGCCGCCGCGGCGATCCTTCCGGAGGGGCGGCGTGGCGAGATCGAGGGTCTGGCCGACTCGAAGCTGCTCACCCCGGCGAGCCGGGAGCGGGTCTACGACGAGGTGGTCGCCCGGGCGCTCGCGTACGCCGTGGTGATCATCCCGGCCGAGGAGGTCGACGCCCGGGGGCTGCACGTGTGCAACGTCGCCGCCATGCGCCGGGCGCTCGCGTCGCTCACCACCCGACCTGAGTACGTGCTGACCGACGGGTTCGGGGTGGACGGGCTGGACGTGCCGGGCCTGGCGGTCTGGAAGGGTGACCGGGTGGCGGCCTGCGTGGCAGCGGCAAGCGTGCTCGCGAAGGTCACCCGGGACCGGATCATGGTGGAGTTGGGCGGGACGTACCCGGCGTACGGCTTCGCGGAGCACAAGGGTTACATCACGCCGGAGCACACCGCCGCGCTGCGCGAACACGGCCCGTGCCGCGAGCACCGCTTCTCGTACGTGAACGTGGCGAGCGTGTCGGGTCGGGACGGGAGCCCCCCACGGGCCCGTCGCCCGGTGGCGGCCGGCCGCCGCGCGCCCACCGGCGAAGCTCCCGAGACACTCTTCGGCGACGGCGGGGGCCCGCTCCTCGGCGATGGCGCGGTGGTGTTCCGGGAGGCGCCGCGAGCGCTTTTGGGCGACGATTCGGGAGCACCTTCAGGCGAGGGACCGGCCGCGCTCCTCGACGGGGCGGACGAGCCGATGGAGCGCGCCTGCCCGGCAGGGAGTACCGTCGGCGTGGCGTTGGGCGAGCGGCCTCGACCGTCGGCGCCGGTGGGGGAAGATGTGGTCATGGAAGGCGGAGAGCGATGAGCGCGGAAGATCTCGAGAAGTACGAAACCGAGATGGAGCTGCAGCTCTACCGGGAGTACCGCGACATTGTCCGCCAGTTTTCCTACGTCGTGGAGACCGAGCGCCGCTTCTACCTGGCGAACCAGGTCGACCTGCACGTGCGCAACTCCGACGGCGAGGTCTACTTCGAGGTCGAGATGCACGACGCGTGGGTGTGGGACATGTACCGCCCCGCTCGGTTTGTCAAGAACGTGCGGGTTATGACGTTCAAGGATGTGAACGTCGAGGAGCTCGAGAAGCCGGACATCTCGCTCCCCGCCGACTCGGGCTTCGGCGGCTGACCCGCGGGTTCCCTACCGACGGTCGCCGCCGGGCATCGTAGCGTCGGAGTCCCCACCCGCCGCCGCGTACGCCGGACCGACGATCTCGCCTGGCACCGCCGGCCTGCCAGATCCACGGCCGCCCCCGTTGGACCCGGTCGCCGCCGACCGTATCGACGGTCGGGGGCGGTTACTCCGGAATTACCGCCACCTCGACGCGCTGAACCATGTTGTTGGCGAAGCCGCCCCGGTTCCACGGCTGCTCCACCGGCTGGGTACGCCCCGACGCGTCCGTCGCCCGCGCGCTCAGGACGTACCGGCCCGGCTGCGGCGACCACTCGTAGTGCCAACGCCGCCAGGCGAAATCCCCGTCGGTCGACTCGTCCAGAATGGCCGGTGCCCAGGTCGCACCGTCGTCCGTGCTCACCTCGACCGACACCACCGGCGCGTGACCGGACCAGGCCCGGCCGTCCACCGTGCACGGTCCCGGCCGGACCACCCGGGTGCGGGACATGAAATCGGGGAAACCGGGCGGGCGCACCAGAGCGCGCGGCTCGATCCGGGTCACCGGCACCCCCGGGTCGTCCGGGTCCTGCCGCAGCCGGTACGCCTGCGCGTTCTGGTAACCCTGGAACGGTTCGGTCACCACGCTGATCGAACGGAGCCACTTGACGTGCGCCATCCCGTACCAGCCGGGCACGATCAGCCGCAGCGGGGCGCCGTGCTGCGGCAGCAGCGGAGCGCCGTTCATCTCGTACGCCAGCAGCACCTCCTCACGCAGCGCGTCCGCGACCGGGAGCGCCCGCTGGAAATCCTGCTCGACACCGCGCTCGATGCCGTGGTCCGCGCCGGTGAACACCACGTCGACCGCGTTCGCGGCGACGCCCGCCTCGCGCAGCAGCGGAGCCAGCGGCGTGCCGGTCCATTCCGCGTTGCCGACCGCCTCCACCAACCAGGGCTGGCTCACCGGCCGGGGCTCGAGCAACGCCCGGCCGTTGCCGGCGCACTCCAGGGTGACCCGCCGGGTGACCCGGGGACGCTCGCGCAGCTCGGCCAGGGTCACGGTCAGCGGCCGGTCCACCGCGCCGTCGACGGTGAGCGCGTGCGTCGCCGGATCCAGCTCCGGGATGTCGTAGTGGATCAGCAGGTAGTGCAGCCCGGCCGGAGTGACGTCGTAGCGCAACGCCTCCAGCGGGATGCCGTGGTTGCGGGCCGCCAGCTGCAGCTCCTCGGCGCTGATCCCCGCGCCGGGTTCGGAGAGCCGGGAAGGACCGCTGACCTCGGTCGCAGCCGGCAGATCCAGGTCGTCAACGGCCGTCACGGTGATACCCCCGTCCCCACGGCGGCTGCTCCACCGTGCCCGCCCCAGCTTAGGACGGGTCGCCGCCCGGCAGTACACCCGCAGCAGTGCGGGGCGTGGTGGACGACACAACCGTGCCGGCCGCCGCGTCTCCCGTTCGCGCCGCGGCGTCGTCCACCACCACCTGCGGCCCGGTCAGGCCGGCGGCCCGCGCCGCAGCGGCGGCGATCTCGGCGTCGCGGGGATCCAGCTCGACCAGGCGGGCCGTCACGTCGTCCCGGCGTGGACGGGCGGCGAGCACGGGGATCAGGTCCCCGCCCTGGCCGGCGGAGAGCCCGACGGCGCGCGGCGGGCCGGCGGGGGCCTGGTCCAGCGCGTCGCGGACCTGCCGTCGTGCCTCGGTCAGTCACCGGGCGAGGGCCGAACCGGGTCGGTCGTAGTCGTCGTGCCAGCCGTACCAGTCCCGAGTCACCGCGCCAGCCTTGGCGAGCGCGAAACCTAGCACAGCGACCACACGATCGGGCACTGTCCACAGGACGTCCGGTTGTCCACAGCGGAGGCACGAGCGCAAGCGCTGCTCGCCGGCAGTGGGGCAGGCTGCGACCCATGCGACCGCCTCCGCCGCCCCGTACCGCCGTGGGTCCCCGCACCGCCCCGCCGGGTCATGCGGACCCGGCGCAGCGCCGTCCCCGCCGGCGGGGCCCCACCGCGCGACGCTGGCTGCTGGTACCGGTGAGCGTCGTGCTCCTCCTGGTCACGCCGCCGGTCGCGGCCGCCCCGTCCGCCGGTCGCGACGGCCCGCCGGGCGGCGGATCGGTCCGGGCGAGCCGTTCGCCGGTGCCGGCGGCGGGCGGGTTCGGGTGGCCCGTCGACGGGCCACCCCGGCCGGTGCGGCGTTTCGACCCACCGCCCCAGCCGTGGCTGCCGGGGCATCGCGGCGTCGACCTCGCTGTCGCGGTGGGTGCGCCGGTGCGCGCCGCTGGTCCCGGCACCGTGCTGTTCGCCGGGATGGTGGCCGGGCGACCGGTGGTCACCGTCGGGCACACCGACGGGTTGCGGACCACCTACGAGCCGGTACGGCCGACGGTCACCGCCGGCGATCCGGTCCGCGCCGGTGCGCCGCTCGGCGTCGTGCAGGCCGGTCACGCAGGTTGTCCGGCTGCGGCCTGCCTGCACTGGGGGCTGCGCCGCGGCGAGGAGTACCTCGACCCGCTCGCGTTGCTCGGCCTCGGGCCGGTCCGGCTGCTTCCGCTCGACGAGTCACGATCGCCGACCGGCACGACCGGCACGACCGGCACGACCGGCACGACCGGCACGACTGGCACGACCGCCGACCGGCACGTGGCCGGCGGACGCCCTCAGCGCTGGGCGAGCAGCGGTGGTAGCCGGACGGCCAGACGCTCGTACTCGTCGGCCCGGTTGTACACCTGCCCGCAGAGGCGCAGCCAGCCCCGGCCGTTCCAGGACATCACCGCCACCTCGGTGGCGAGCCGCTCGGCGATGTGCTGCTGCAGCGCCCGCGCCGCGTCGATGGTGGTGGCCAGGGCGGGCGGCAGCGGGATGAGCCGCATGGCGACCTCGGGTCCGCCGGGCTCCGGCAGCAGCTCCGGCGCCACCCCGAGGGCGTCCCCGACCACCCGCTGGCCGTACGCCGCCAACCGGGCGTTGTGGGCGCGTACCCGCTCGACGCCGAGACTACGCAACGTGAATACGCCCACCGGGGCGGCCAGCCACGCGGTGTAGTCCTGCGTCGCCTGCCACTCCAACCGGTCCGGGAAGCCGGCCTCCTGCTCCCAGGAGACCACCAGCGGCTCGATCCGGTCCCGCCACTGAGGCGCCACGACCAGCACGGCGGAGGCGCGTGGCGCGAACGCCCACTTGTGCAGGTTGCCCACCCAGAAGTCGGCGCCGATGCTCGTCACGGTAGTGGGCAGCATCCCGGGCACGTGCGCCGCGTCCACCAGCACCGGCACCCCGTGCTCGTGCGCGACCGCGACGATCGCGGCGGCCGGAAAGAGCCGGGCGGTCGACGAGGTGAGCTGGTCGATGACGAGCAGGCGCGTCCGGCCGGGGCGCAGAGCGTCCCGCACGGCCTGGACGACCTCCTCGTTCGTCGCGGCCAGCGGAACCGGCAGCACCCGGCTCGTCGCCCCGGTACGCCGGCACTCCCGCTGGATGGAGAGCGCGACAGCCCCGTAGCCGTGGTCGGTGCTCAGGATCTCGTCGTCGGGGCGTAGCCCGAGCGACTGGAGCACCACGGCGACGCCGGTGGTGGCGTTGCTGACCAGCGCCGTGCCGTCGGGGTCCGCGCCGATGAAGGTGGCCAGGTGTCGGCGGGTGTGCGCCACCCGATCGACGAGTCCCTGGGTGAAGAAGCGCAGCGGGTTGGCTTCCATCTCGTCGCGCAGCCGTTGCTGGGCGCGTTGCACGCTGATCGGTACCGCACCGAACGAGCCGTGGTTGAGGTGACTGACCGCCGGATCCAGGGAGAAGAGCAGGCGGGCACCCGGAATCGGCTCCGGTGGCTGCGGGACGCTCACCCCGTGATGGTAACGGTGGGTGGATCATCGACGGCGACGATCGGTCAGGCGCGGGGGTGGGCCTGGCGGTAGGCGGAACGCAGCCGCTCCACCGAGACGTGCGTGTAGATCTGTGTGCTGGCCAGCGAGGAGTGACCAAGCAGCTCCTGCACCGCACGCAGGTCCGCGCCGCCCTCCAGCAGATGGGTGGCGGCCGAGTGGCGCAGCCCGTGCGGACTGGTCCGGGGAAGGTCGGCCGCCTCCGCGTAGCCGCCGACGATCCGGCGGGCCGTCGTCGGGTTGAGCCGACCGCCGCGCGCGCCGAGGAAGAGCGCGTCCTGCGAGTGTGGTGCGGCCAGCGTCGGGCGGCCGTGGCGTACCCAGTCGTCGAGCGCCTGTTGAGCCGGCACCCCGTACGGCACGGCCCGCTCCCGGCCGCCCTTGCCGAGCACCCGGATCACCCGGCGCCCGTGGTCGATGTCGGCGAGGTTCAGCCCGCACGCCTCGCTGACCCGTACGCCGGTGCCGTAGAGCAGCTCCAGCAGCGCCCGGTCCCGCGACAGCAGAGGATCATCGACGCCGTCACCGCCGGTGAGTCGCCCGGGGGCCTCGACCAGCGCGGCCGCCTGATCGGCGCGGAGCACGCCGGGCAGCTCCCGGTGCGCCCGCGGGCTGGCCAGCATGGCGCCCACGTCGGCCGGCAGCAGGCCGGACCGGTGTGCCCAGGCGCTGAACACCCGGGCCGAGGCGGCCCGCCGTGCCAGCGAGGTGCGGGCCGCGCCGGCCGTCCGGAGCCGCGCCAACCAACTGCGCAGCACGGCCAGGTCCACGGTCGCGACGTCGACGCAACCCATCCGCGCAGCGTGGTCGAGGAGCGACACCACGTCGGTGACGTACGCCCGCACGGTGTGCGCGGAGCGGTTACGGACCCGGGCCAGGTGATCGGCGAACTCGTCGACGGCGTCCCGCAGCGGAGGCGGCAGCGCCTGATGGATCGCCCGGGTGCCTCGTGCCGCACGGCTCTGCGCCGCCGCACCACCTCGGCGCGGGGCACCACCGTTCGGTGCGGGCCGATCGTCGGCTGGCATGGCGCACAGCCTACGGGCCCGCGGGGCGGTCAGCCGTCGGCCGGAGCGGACGAGCCAGCGCATAGCCGTCATCGCGGCGGACCACCATGGCGAGCTCCTCGAGCAGGGACAGCTTCCGCATCGCCGTCCGGACGTCCACGCCGGCCCGAGCCGCCAGCCGCTCCACGCCGACCGTGCCGCGGCGGGGCATCGCCTCCAGCACCGACCCGGCGTCGTCGTCGAGCGTGTCGATGGGGCGGTCCGGCCCGCGTGCCGGAGGAGCCAGGTCCACGCCGATCCGACCCACCTCCTCCAGCACGTGCGCCACGCCGGTGACCAGGCGCGTCTTCGGGTGATCCCGCAGCAGCTCGTGGGCGCCGACGGACATCGCCGACGTCACCGGGCCCGGCACCGCCATGGTCGGCCGATCGATGGCGAGAGCCCGGTGCGCGGTCTGGGTCGCGCCACTGCGCGCCGACGCCTCCACGACCACCGTCCCGACCGTCCCGGCGGCGATGACCCGATTGCGGATGAGGAACCGGGGCCGCAACGGATCGGAACCCGGTGCCCACTCGCTCACCAACAGTCCGGTGTCGGCGATCCGCTCGAAGAGCGCCGCGTTGCCCATCGGGTACGGCCGGTCCACGCCGCAGGCGAGCACCGCCACGGTGAGGCCGCCGGCGTTGAGCGCACCCCGGTGCGCGGCGGCGTCGATACCGAACGCGCCACCGGAGACCACCGTCCAGTCCCGGTCCGCCAATCCGTAGCCGAGCTCGGTGGCGACGTGGGTGCCGTAGCCGGTGGCGGCCCGGGCACCTACCACCGCCACCGAACGATCCAGCGCCTCGGCCAGCGGCCACGAGCCTCGTACCCAGAAGCAGAGCGGCGGCGCCGTCTCCGTGTCCACCCGGCGCTGGGCTTCGGTCAGGTGGAGGCGGTGCAGATCGACCAGGCGGGCCGGCCACTCCTCGTCCTCCGGCGTGACGATGCGCGCGCCGAGTCGCTCCGTGCGTCGCACCGCCTCGGCCGCGACGGCGCGCGGGTCGCCCCCGGCAACCCGGGCGGCCACCGTGGCGCGCAGCTTCCGGTCCGGCGCACCACCGTCGAGAAGCAACTCCAGCGCGGCCACCGGGCCGAGCTCTTCCACCAGTTGACACACCGACCGGGTGCCCGGCTCGGTGAGCCAGGCCAGCGCGATCCGGGCCAGCGTCCGTTCCTCCCGTTCGCTCGTGCCGGCACCACGCTCAGCTGCCGTGCCGGCACGACGCAGGTCCGCACCGAGCTCGATGATTCGCTCGCTCATGCCGGCACTCCGATCCGCGGCGTGCCGGCATCAGGCACGTCCGCACCGGGCTCGAATATCTGCGCCCTCATGTCGCATCTCCCGTCCGCAGTTGAATGGCCTCGAGCACGTCGTCCCGGACCGGCCGGGAGCGCCCGTCGAGGTCCGCGATGGTCCAGGCCAGCCGGATGACCCGGTCGAAGCCCCGCGCCGAGAGCGAGCCGGAGTCCAGTCGGGCGCGCAACTCCGCCGTGTCGGACCCGGGTAGCCGCCACGGTGGCCGGCGCAGGTCCGGCCCGGGGACCTGCCCGTTGAGTCGGTGGCCGAGCCCGGCCCACCGCTCGGCGGCCGCGTCTCGGGCCGTCGCCACGCGGCGTGCCACCGCCGCCGACGACTCCCGGTCTCCCTCACCAGCCATCAGCTCGGCGGCCCGTACCGCCGGCAGTTGCACCTGGACGTCGATCCGGTCCAGCAGCGGCCCGGAGAGCCGGCCGAGGTACCGCCGTCGGGCGAGCGGGCTGCACTCGCAGTACGCGTCGCCGGCGGGCTTCGCGCACGGGCAGGGGTTGGCGGCCAGCACCAGTTGTGTCAGTGCCGGGTACTCGGTGCCGCCCCGGCTGCGCGCGAGTTGGACCCGGCCGTGCTCCAGCGGCTGGCGCAGCGCCTCCAGGGCGCCCTTGCTGAACTCCGGTGCCTCGTCGAGGAACAGCACCCCGCGATGGGCCAGCGACACCGCGCCCGGGCGGGCGAGCCCAGAGCCCCCGCCGACCAGCGACGGCACTCCGGCGCTTCGCCCGTGGTGGGGGTCTTCCAGAGCCGCTAAGCGCCGTGATGAGATTCGATCATGCCTACCGACGAGGTAATGCGGCCTTACCTGCGAGTCAGCGACAACAAACGTGGCCAGTCCGAGTCCGTCAAGGAGCAGCTAGCCGAGCTGGACGAGGACGCGAGCGAGCGGGCCTGGCAGCTCGGCGAGCCCTACGCCGACGACGGGATCTCGGCCAGCCAGTACGCCGAGAAAGTCCGGGGCGACTTCACCAAGCTGCTGGCGGACCTGCGGGCAGGCACGTTCGGCGCGTCGATCCTCGGGCTGTGGGAGCTGTCCCGGTTCAGCCGCCAGGTCGATGAGTGGGCCCCGGCCCTGCGGCTGCTGGAGGCGGCCAGCGTGCGAGTCTGGGTATCCGACGTCGGGAAGATGTACGACCCGGCCGACCCCGACGACCGGGCGACCCTGCTCACCGGGGCAGTGCGGGCCGAGTACGAGTCGGCCCAAACCAGCCGACGGGTCAAGCGGACCGTACGCCAGAAGGCCCGAGCCGGGTGGATGCACGGGCAGGCCCCGTACGGCTACCGCCGCGAGTACGACCCCGAGACGGGCAAGCTGCTGCGGCAGGTCATCGTCCCCGACGAGGCGAAGGTCATCCGGGACATCTTCGACCGGCTGGAGGCGGGGCACACCCTGCGCTCGGTCACGATCGACCTGCGAGACGCCGGGGTGCGGTCCCGTGCTGGCCGCCCGCTGTCCGAGCAGGTCGTCCGAGGCATGGCGACCCGGGACACCTACGCCGGTCGCCGTCGGCACTCGACCCGGGCTGCGAACGGCAGGGGCGGCCAGGTCTACGAGGCCGCATGGCCAGCGATCGTCAAGCCGGAGCAGTTCGACGCCGTACAGAGCATCCTGAACAACCCGGCCCGCAGGACGAACCGCGACGGGCAGGGGCGGCATTTCCTGTCCATGATCGCGATGTGTGACCGGTGCGTTGCCCCGATGACGACCTCCCAGCGCGGGGGCGAGCCCTGGCACTACCGGTGCCACGCGAACTGCGGGATTCAGGTGAGTGAGGAGCTGCTCGACCGGATCGCGTTTGACGTCATCGTCGGGTACCTCAGCAGGCCCGACGTTTACGAGGAGTTGACCCGCAGCCGGGGCGGCAGTCCGGAGCTTGAACGGGTGCGGGCACGGCTGGCGGAGGTCCGGCGGAACCTGGTCGAGCTTGAGGCGGACCTCGCAGCCGAACGAATCACCATCAAGGCGGCCGGCGCAGCCGAACGAAAGTGGATGGCCGAAGAGGAGCAGCTCGTACGGCAGGAGCGGGAGCTGTCCACCCCGCCCGCGCTGGCCGCCTTCCTCAACGCCGGGGGCGACATCCGGGAGCGGCTGGAGGCGGCCCCGATGTCGGCCCGTCGAGCGGTCGCCCGGGAGGTGCTGTCGCCGGACCTGGTCGGGCAGCTTCGGGTGGGCAAGGTGACGACGAACCGGTGGTGCGACGAGTGCCGCAAGCCGACATGTGTTCACCGGGTGCTCGCCCGGATCAACTGGCACCGCGCATAAACCGTGTGATCCACTAGAGGGGTACGGGGGACACCCCGGGCCATCCACACCCCTGCGGAAATCCTATTCGTTCGAACGAAGGATTTCCGTCGAGATGGCGAAGCCCAGAAGCTCGATCCCGTGGACCAGTGACGCCCGGCACACCAAGGCCGGGGCCACCGTCGGCAGTCGGATCGCCCACTTCGGACCCGATGCGCCGGAGACGCAGGCGGCCAGGACCGAAGTCCGGGTCGTCCGCGCCGAGCTGGCACTTGAGGACCTGATCAACTCCGCCCCCGCCCCGACCGCCGAGCAGGTCGAGCGGATCCGTCGACTGCTTCCGGCCGTCGGCATCACCCCGGCGGGGGTGGCCGCATGAGCGCCGAAGACCTCGGGCGAGTCCCGGTCGACTCCGGTCGGCTGCTGGTCGTCGACCCCTGCCACCTGCCGCCCGAGCTGGTCGCCCGACTCACCCGACCGAACGAGCACGGGACGACCCTCGCCGCGATCGTCGGCACTCCGCACGGTGACGGCTGGTACCCGGTCGTCGGCGAGCCCGGGGCCCTCGCGATCCTCGACCCGCACCACGACTACGACTCCGAGCCGGAGGACGGCGACGGGGGTTGGAAGGCGGCCACGCTGCCCGAGGGTGGTGCCGAGTGAGCTGCCAGCACATTCGCCGAGTCGCCACCCCGGCGAACTGGCTCGGGGACCTCTACCAGGCGTGCGCGGTCGAATTCCTCGTCCCCGGGGCTCTGTCCGCCAACCGGGTGGTCGCGTTCCTCGGGCATGACCAGAACGACCACGGCGTGTTCTGCCTCTGCGAGGACCTCGCCGACCGCTGCCGCCTCGTCCTGGAAGCCGGAGGGGTGATCGCCATCCCGACCGACCAGTACCCCGAATCGGCAGCCAGCGAGGCGGTCGAGGCCCAGCCCGAGGCGAAGCCCCTGCGGGTCGTCCGGGTGCCGTTCAAGCAGCTCGACACCGACCGGATCGTCTCGGTGGTTGGGGTCAGCGAGAGCTACTACCGGCGGCTGGTCGAGGGGGTGTCGTGATGCGGACCAAGCCGAGGACCAAACGGGGCACCGGGCGGGGCAAGGGCCCGTTGGTGTTGAGCGTCCGCAGGAGTAGCCATGCCCGGATCGTCCTGGTGCACATGCTCGCCGACGCCGGGATGGTCCGGGCGGATGGGCTGATCGACTACCACCCGCTGCGGGGGGCGATGCGCCGAAGCGGTGTCAGCCAGGCCGAGTTCGAGCGTGAACTCGGGCGGCTCGCCGACGAGGGCCACCTCAGCGTCGAGCACTACCGGACGCCCGACGGGCTGCTGTTGAACCGGTACCGGCTCGCGACCGAACTGCGGATCAAGCAGTGACCCGGGCCGAACGGCGGATGGCCGAGGTGCGGGCGAGTGTGGCCGCCCTGCTGGCCCTCGTCCGACAAGCGATGGCGGCCAGCCAACAGCCGAAGTAGCCCGGGTATGCGTCGGGCCCGGGGAGGCAACCCGGGCCCGACGCCCAACCAAAAGCCCTGAGCAGGGGCGGATCAGACAGGAGCCAGCCAATCATGAGCCTTACCACTGAGACCAGTCGGCCGACCGCCGATACCGAGGTCGGAGCCCACTGGACCGAATACGTCTTCACCTTCGCGGGCTGCCAGGGATGCAGTGACCCGGAGAACTGCCCCGACTGCCACCACTGCGAGGGCCCGGTCTGCTGGTGCCAGCAGCCGCTCTGCTGGCTGGACGACACGACCCCCGGCGAGCGGGTGTGGCTCGGCTGCTGGGTGCCCGGGTTCGAGGACATGGACGAGGGAGAGCAGCGGGTGGAGCTGGACAAGCTGCGGGCTGAGTCGTGGTACCCGAAGACGGCGGGGCGGCTCGCCAACCACCCCGACCTGTGGCCGGGGCCCGGGGGCTTCGACGGTCCGTCCTGGTGGGCACCCGTCCCGGAGGCCCCGACGATGCCCCCGGGAGCCACGGGGACGCCCTGGGAGGCCCCGGCGGGTATGTCGATGGGGGTGCCGCTCCCGGAGGCTCCGGCGAGCCCACGAGAGGGGGCCGCGTACCTCGCTCTCAAGGCCGCATTGTTCAGTGAGGACGAGTTCGACCAGCGGCCCCCGGTCGACTGGCTGGTGGACAAGGTGCTGCCCCGGGGGTCGCTCGCCTACATCATCGGCGAGCCCGGCAACGGTAAAACGTTCGTCGCGCTCGACCTCGCCTACAGCCTCGCCACCGGGCGCGAGTGGTGGGGACATGAGATCGCCGAGACGGGCCCGGTGCTTTACGTCGCGGCCGAGGATGACCAGGGGGTGCAGGCCCGCGCCCGAGCCTGGCGGTCCCGGTTCAGCGGCGGCCAGGTCACGGGCAGGGTTCGCTTCCTCGCCCACGCGCCGCAGGTCGGCGAGCCTGGCAGCTTTGAAGCCCTCGGGGAGATCGTCGCCGAGCTGGGGCCGAAGCTGGTCATCCTCGACACGCAGGCCCGGGTCACCCGGGGGCTGGACGAGAACGACAGCAAGGCCATGGGCGAGCTGATCCACCAGGCGAACCAGATCCAGAAGCTCGGGGCGACCGTCGTGATGGTTCACCACCCGGCCCGGGGTGGGACGGTGCCCCGGGGCTCGTCCTCGCAGGAGGGGGCGGCCGATGTCGTCATGTTCTGCCAGATGGACGACGACAAGATCATCAAGGTGAAGTGCACGAAGCAGAAGAACGCGGCCGAGTTCGAGCCCCTGTCGCTGGGCCTCGACCCCGAGGGTGAGTCGGCAGTGTTGAAGGCGGCCAAGCCGATCCGCTGGGAGGGTCAGGAGCAGATCATCGCCTGGCTTGACGAGCTGGGCGTGCCGCACGAGGCCGGGTCACCGACCGCCCGAAAGGCCCTGGCCGAGGCGGGACGCGAGGTTACGAAGAAGGCGGTCGAGGACGCGGTGAAGCTCCGTAAGTCCCGGCCCCCGGTGCCGAGGCTGGCAGCCCCCGAACGGTGAATCGGCCGCGGGTGACAACCCAATAGCGACGAGTAGCAGACGGCTTCCCGGTCTTCCCGGGAAGCCGTTGCCATAGGGGTAATGGGCCTGGACTTCCCGGGGAGGGCGGGAAGCGGCGGGAAGCCTGGGCCCTCCGGGTGCAGCGTGGCCGGTCAGGGCATATGTGGACTTCCCGGGAAGCGACGGGAAGTAGGCAGCCAGCAATGCCCCGGCCGGGCTTCCTTCCCGGCCCCCACCCCCCAGAGGGGTGGGGGCGGGAAGAAGCTCCGGCATTCGAAACGAGGAGACGAAAAACAACACCCCCCACCCTCGTTCGCTTGGCCGCCTACCTACCCCCTGCCCCTTGCCGACACCCCCCGCCCGGCACCCTGCTCGACTGGGGACATGCCAGGCAGCAGAGGGACACTCACAGGTCGGCGACACCGAAGCGGGCGACCGTACACCCGGTGGAAGGCTGCGGTCTACGCCCGGTGGGGACGGGCCTGCTTCGTCTGCCAACACGACGGAGCCGACTCGGTGGGTCACCTCGTGCCGCTGGCCGCCTGGCCCGACCAGCCGCTGAACCCCGAACTGGCCCGACCGAGGCACGGAGTCAACGGCTGCCAAACCTGCGGACGCAAGTGCAGCCGCGAGCCGCTCGCTTTTTGAGCCGACACCCAAACGGAAACCCCGCTACTTTCCGTTCTTCTCTCCCCGGAAGCTCGGGGGGCTCTCCGGCGGTTCTCTTGGCCGCTCCGGGGGCCCGGGGGTATGTCGTGCCGCACCCGGGGGCGGGAGGCCGACGGCGGGGCTCCGGGGGGCCCGGACGACCCCATCCCGTGGCTGGCCGCCTGGTGTCGTCTGATGTCCTGGGTGGATGGCGGCTAACGCGAGAACTCACCGCCGGGTCAGGGAGGCTCGGGCGGCGATGTTCAATCTTTACGGGAGGGTGTGCCACCTCTGCGGGCACCCGGGGGCGACGCAGGCCGACCACCTCGATCCGCTGGCGAACCGTCCGAACCAGGTGCCGGACCCGACTCGAATGCGGCCGGCGCACGGGAACCGAAACCAGGTCGGGCCCGGCGGGGAGCTGTTCGACGCGAGGTGTCAGACCTGCGGCCAGGCGTGCAACCAGGATCGGGGGGCGAAGCGGCTGGCCGATGCATTGGCCGCCCCCGAGGCTGAGGGCTTCGAGGACTACAGCGACCGAATCTGACACCGAGCCTCGTTAAACCGCGTGATTTCCTGGGCTCAAGCGCGAGGCGGTATTGGCGCGAGGGGGGCCTGCATTCTTCCCCTTGACGGCTCTAAAGCTCGGCTCCAAGGCCCCCAGCCCATGGGGGCTGCCGAAGCTGCCACCGCCAAGCGCGAGCGGGAGGAGTGGCGGCCCCGGGTTCCTGGGGCCCCAACTCCCGCTACCGGCCCGGCACCCGGCATTCGCCCCGGCCCGCCACCCGGACCCCCAGTCGATTCGCATTGCGACTTCGGGCCAAAACCGGGTCGCGGGAGGTGGTAAATCAATGGACCGCAACAAGCTTGTCGCCCGCAATAAGACGATCACCGACGAGGCGCGCGAGATCCTCGACGCGGTGACCAAGGAGAACCCGCTCACCGACGAGCAGCGGGCCGAGCTGGACAGGCTCGACACCGAGCTGCGGGCGAACGAGGCGGCCCTCGAAGTGCTGAACGAGCGCGAGGAGCAGGATGCTCGACTGGCTCGGGTTAACGCGTCCCGGGCGCAGTACGGCACCCAGCGGACCGGCCACCCGGGCGACATCTCGTCCTCGTTCGGCGGGTCGACCCGCGACCAGGCCAAGCGGACGCTCGACACGCTGCACCGTTCGGGCCAGCTGCCGGACCACGCGGCTGAGAAGGCGACCGACCTGGTGACCAAGCAGGGCACCGCCCGCGACCAGGACGTGGCCGCCCGCTGGGTCGTCGTCGCTGGCAATGAGGCGTACCGCTCGGCGTTCGGCAAGATGCTGGCCGACCCGCAGAAGGGTCACATGCTCTGGACTCCGCAGGAGCAGGAAGCGTACCGACAGGCTGAGCAGCTCCGGGTCGAGATGCGGGCGAACATGGCGGAGGCGACCGGCGGGGCCGGTGGCTACATGGTCCCGGTCGTGCTCGACCCGGCGATCATGCTCAGCTCGTCCGGCTCGATCAACCCGCTGCGGCGGATCTCCCGGGTCGTCCAGACGGTCGGTAGCCAGTGGTCGGGCATCACCTCGACCGGCATCTCGGCCGAGTGGCTCGGTGCCGACAACACCGCTCGGGCGATGTCGGAGCAGCCGCCGGTCGTCGCGAACCCGAACATCCCGGTGTTCCTGGGCGACGCCTTCGTGCCGTATTCGTACGAGATCGGTATGGACATCCGGGACTTCCAGGCCGAGATCACGAAGCTGACGCTCGACGCGGCCGACCAGCTCATGAACACCGCCTACACGACCGGCACCGGGGTCGGTCAGCCGAAGGGCCTGATCACCGCGCTGGTGGCCGCCGGTGGCTCGTCGGTCGTCGCCTCGGGGACGGCGGACACCTTCAAGGCAAGCGATGTCTACGCGCTGCAGAACGCCCAGGCCCCCCGGTTCAGCGCGCGGTCGGAGTGGGTGGCCGCCCTGCCGACCATCAACACGATGGCGCAGATGGAGACGACCGCCGGGGCGCGGTTGTTCCCGGAGCTGGGCAGTGGTCGGCTGCTGAACCGCAGCATCCACGAGCTGTCGAACATGGACGGGGCGGTCAACGCGACCCAGGAGAACTACATCCTGGCCTACGGCGACTTCTCCAACTTCGTCATCGTGGACCGAATCGGAACCACGATCGAGTTGATTCCGAACCTGATGGACCCGGCGACCGGTCGCCCGAGCGGTAAGCGGGGGCTGGTGCTCTACTTCCGCACCGGCTCGGACGTCGTGGTGCCGAACGCGTTCCGGCTGCTCAACGTCACCTGATCGGATCGCCCGGCTCCTTGGTCGGGGTACCCGGGCGGTTCACGAGGCCCGGCAGGGGTTCGCTCCTGCCGGGCCTCGGCTTATATCGGGGCCGCATGAACACGCCCGGGGTGATCGATGATCTTGTGGGCCGACCGTCCCACATGGTGGGATTTTCCCTAGAGGCAATCACCCACACCCCAGGGAGAATGAAATGGCCAAGCGGACTAAGCCCGGCACCCCCCGCCCCTGCGCCTGCCAGTCGTTCGCCGTGCTGGACGGCGAGACGGTCACCGAGACGACCGGCTGCACCAAGGTCGTCCCGCGACGGTTCGCCCAGGGCCACGACGCGAAGTTGAAGAGCCTGCTCATCCGCGCCGGGGTCGCCGGTTACCGGGTCCGCTGGACCGAGGACGACCAGACCCGCGAGGGCGACCCGCTGGCCGCCTCCCGGCTGTTCGGGTTCGGCCACCAGGTGGAGTCCGGCATCCGAGGCCGACTGGACAAGCTCGCCCGGCGGGCCGAGAAGAAGGCGGCCAAGGCGCAGCCTCGGGTGGTCGCCATCAAGGTCGGCCGTCACGTTTACGCCGGGGCGACGATCGACCCGGCCACCGGGGCGGCCAGCTACACCACCCGCAGCGGCGAAGCGAAGACCGCAGCCGCCGGGAAGTTCACCATTCAGGAGGAGAACTGAAATGAACACGATCGACCCGCAGGAGATCCGGCACGCGCTCGGGGTGGCAGCCGACTGGGCCGAGGAGGGCCTCGCCCCCGTGACCGAGGCTGAAATCGCAGTGCTGGCGATGTCCGTGCTGGCCGCCCGGAACCCCGAGCTTTACGCGGCGGCCAGCACCGACGACGAAATGGACGACGTCGAACAGGAAATCGCGGCTGCGGTGTGGGACGCGCTCGGGGTGCAGCCCGACCTGTCGTGGTACTTCGAGGGGGCGGCCGAGGGCTCCGACTGATTCACGGGAGCCAGGACGAGGGCCCGGGGGCGGACATCCGCCCCCGGGCCCTCCCGTGTCTCCGTGGGCCTCCGGGATGCCCGGACGGGCCCATCCGTCAGCCCTGCTCGT
This sequence comes from Micromonospora avicenniae, assembly GCF_900156065.1. GTDB lineage: Bacteria > Actinomycetota > Actinomycetes > Mycobacteriales > Micromonosporaceae > Micromonospora > Micromonospora avicenniae. The sequence continues at coordinate 288,304 of NZ_FTNF01000006.1, forward strand.
CCCCATCCGTCGGGCGGGGTGGGCGGTGGTGCCGGGCCCACTCGTCAACCTCGTCTGCATCCCAGACGTTCATGCCGATCAGACGGGCGAGCGGTTCGGGGAAGCCGGGCCGGCGGGTGATTTGGAGGACCCGTTGCCGCGACACGTTGAACAGGGCCGCCAATTCGCCCGGTCCGTACAAGCGCGGTCGCCTCACACCCCCGAACGTATGCACGACACGCCGTTTACAGTTGTCACTTACAGATTGACAAGGGGGTAACGGCGGGTGTCCGATGGATCACAGGCCCCCCGCCTGCTGGAGGCTCGGCCCGGCGGGCGGGGGTGCCACCCGACCCGACCGAGCCCAGGAGGCAATGATGGACCCTGAAACCGAGCTGGCCTGGCTGCGCGAACGAGTGAAGGGCCTCGAATCGTCGCTGCTGCTGGCCCGCCGCGAGCTGTTCGATGCCCGAAGTCGGCTGGCGATCGTCGCCCGAGTCGTCGAGGACCTCGACCGGGTGAAACGAGCCCCGGGGGTGGCCTTCGGAGCCGTCCGGGCGGCCATCCACAACCGGACCGAGAACCTGCGGCCCCCGAACCGGGGGAGGGTCTACGGCCGACCCCGGTAGCCCGCCCGCCCGCCTGAGCCCCGGCCCCCGTCGCCGGGGCTCAAGGGTGCCCGGGGGCCCGGCACCCACCACCGGCGCACTGCCGGAACGGTCGCGGTGTGGTGCGGCGCCTGGAACGGTGGACGGCGCAGCAGCCGACCCCCGGGCGGGAGCAGCCCGGCGATGGAGTGCAGCGCCGTGACCTCCAACGCGGCGTCGTCGTCCAGCTCGGGCAGGATCGACGGAAGGCGCTCGGCGAGCATGGTCTTGCCGGCGCCGGGCGGCCCGAGCAACGCCAGGTGGTGCCCTCCGGCGGCGGCCACCTCGAGGGCTCGTCTGCCCAGCTGCTGCCCCGCCACGTCGGCCAGATCGGGCCCGTCGCCGACCGGCGGCTGGTCGGCGACGGGCGGCTCGATCAACGGGGACCCGTCACGTACGAAGGAGACCAGCCGGTGCAGCGTGTCGACGGCGCGTACCCGCACTCCGGGGATGACGGCCGCCTCGGCCGCGTTCCCCACCGGAACGATCACCCGCTCGATCCCGGCCCGGGCCGCGGCGGCGACCATCGGCAGCACCCCGCGTACCGGTCGGACGGTCCCGTCCAGGCCCAGCTCGCCGAGGATCACCACCCGCTCCAGGGGGAGCAGCGGAAGCTCACCCGACCCGCCGAGCAGCGCCGCCGCGATCGCCAGGTCGAACGCCGAGCCGAACTTCGGCAGGGTGGCCGGTAGCAGGTTCAACGTGATGCGTCGGTTGGGCCAGCGCTGACCCGAGTTGACCACGGCCGCCCGTACCCGGTCCCGGGCCTCGTGCAGGGCGGTGTCCGGTAGCCCGGAGATCACCACCGCCGGCAGTCCGGCGGCCAGGTCGGCCTCCACCTCCACGAGATGACCGGCCATCCCGACCAGCCCCACGCAGAGCACCTTCGCGTAACTCACCGGCCAGCACCCGTGCGTACGGCACGACCGTCCATCTCAGAACGCGCCCTTCAGGTGCTCGACGTGGGCCGGGCCTGCGTCGGCGAGCCGTACCGAGAGCACGTCGAAGCGGATCTCGTCGGCCGTCGTGCCGGTCTGCGCCAGCCAGCGGGCGGCGAGGCCACGCAGCCGACGGGCCTTGGCCGGTACGACCGCCTCCGCCGGGCTGCCGAACGCGCCGCCCCGCCGGGTCTTCACCTCGCAGAAGGCGAGCACCGGGCCGTCCCAGGCAATGATGTCGATCTCCCCGGCCGGGCAGCGCCAGTTTCGGGTGACCGGGCGTAGTCCCGCTCCGATCAGGTGCCGGAGGGCGCACCGCTCGCCGTACGCGCCGACCGCCTGGTTCCGCGTCGTCATGGGCCGGGACGATGCCGCCTCTGGACCGGGTCGGGCGACCCCGCGTGGGCCTGGCTGTGGACGACCGTGCCGTTGTGGACAGCCAGACGATCGAGCGGTCCCCGTGCTATGGCGTGTGTCGAAGTCTCTGGCCGGCCTGCGGCGCGCCCAGACGACGACCGGCGGCGTCGGCGCTTCGTCCGGATACGACACCGGTATCCGGACGAACGTCGGTCGAGCCGTTGCCACCGACGGTGAGCGGTATGTACCGGCGAGCGCCCGCCGGCAAATCGTCGGGCCGGGGTGGGCTGACGGCGCTCGAACCGGGTCGCATACGGTGCCGGACGTGGACGGACGACGGAGCTTTCCCGACGATCAGGAACTGCGCTGGTACGCCGACGAGCGCGACCGCGGCTACGAGCCGGAGTGGCCCGGCCCGGACGAGCGCCACCGGGACGAGGAGGTCCGCGTACCGGAGCAGCGCGGTGCCGCCGAGGAGCCCCGGTACGGCGACGGCGCCGCGTACCGCGAGCCGGCCCGCTTCGGTGCGGACGCCGAGCCCGCCCGGTTCGGGGCGACGGACCCGGGGTTCGGCGTCACCGAGCGGGAACCGCGGCGACGTGGCGCTGTCGAGCCGGAGCGGTTCAGCGCCGCGGGCGAACCGGTGCGGCTGCCGGTGGGTTCGCGGGGGGACGACGATCCGGCACGTTTCGGTGCGGCGACGCGCGCGGACGACCAGTCGGCCCGGTTCCCCGTCAACTCGCGCCTGCACGACGAGCCGGGTCGGGCCGTGCGGTCGGAGGACGAGGTGGTGCCGTTCGGCACGATGGGTGCGAGCGGTGACGAACGGGTGGATTCCGTCGGCCGCCGGGCGGACCGTGCCGCGCGGGCCGATACGGACACCGACGTCTCTGGTGAGCTGCCCGGGCGTCGGGCGGCGCGGGAGGCCGCCGGCGTGGAGGTTTCTGGTGAGCTGCCCGGGCGTCGGGCGGCGCGGGAGGCCGCCGGCGTGGAGGTTTCTGGTGAGCTGCCCGGGCGTCGGGCGGCGCGGGAGGCCGCCGGCGTGGAGGTTTCTGGTGAGCTGCCCGGGCGTCGGGCGGCGCGGGAGGCCGCCGGCGTGGAGGTTTCTGGTGAGCTGCCCGGGCGTCGGGCGGCGCGGGAGGCCGCCGGCGTGGAGGTCTCCGGTGAGCTGATCGGGCGTCGGGCGGCCCGCGAGAGCGTGGGCTCGGACGTGGCGCGGGAGGGGGTGACCGCCGGCCCGGCCGAGGCCGCCGACCCGGTGCAGCCGTCGCCAATGGGGGGCTATCCGATCGTGGATCCCAACCGGGCGGAATCACCCAGCAGCACCCGCACCGCTGCCGCGGAGCCGCCGCACCCGCTGGACGTGCCGACGGGCGTGATGCCGCCGGTCGCGCCGCGGACCGACTCTCCGACGTACCCGTCGGGTGGCCTGCCGGACGCTGCGCGCCCGACCGGCGACGGGGTCTACCGGACGCGCCGTCCGGTTCTGGCCATCTTCTTCGCGCTGCTGGTCGTGGTCTTCGAGGCCCCGGCGTTGCGGTTGCTCGCTAACGGGGTGACCGGAGACCCGGTCTCCGCCGGGAACGTGGTGGCAGGGACCTTCCTGGTGGCAGGCCTGCCGATCTTCGCGATCGGGTTGTATGGGCTCCGTACCGGTGGATTGTCCCTGGCCGAGGGGAGTCGGGGCTGGCTGCGACCGCCGACGGCCTACCTGACCGTGGCCCTGGTGCTCTTCGTCGCGGCCGCGCTCGCGGCCGGCTGATCACGCGCGCCGGAGCCGCGCGCTCCGGCGCGCACCCGCGGGCTGTGGAGCGGGCAGGGGGCGTACACTGGTCGACTGGCGACCGCCTCGCGCGGTCGACCTCGCGTGCCCTCTCCACGGTTCGTCGTGGGGCGACGGCCTCCCTGGTCCCGATCTTGGTCGGGCCCACCATGGCCGCCGACCGGGTGCCAGGACGCCCGGCCGCCGGCCGGGCGGGACAACCAGGGAACACAAGGAGTACCCACATGGCCGTCGTGACCATGCGTCAGCTGCTCGAGAGCGGTGTCCACTTCGGGCACCAGACCCGGCGCTGGAACCCGAAGATGAAGCGCTTCATCTTCACCGAGCGCAACGGCATCTACATCATCGACCTGCGCCAGACCCTCGACTACATCGAGAAGGCGTACGACTTCGTGCGCGGCACCGTCGCCGAGGGCGGCAGCATCCTCTTCGTCGGCACCAAGAAGCAGGCCCAGGAGGCGATCTCCGAGCAGGCGACCCGGGTCGGCCAGCCGTACGTGAACCACCGCTGGCTCGGTGGCATGCTGACCAACTTCCAGACCGTGTACAAGCGGCTGCAGCGGATGAAGGAGCTGGAGGCTCTCGGTGACCTGAGCGGCACCGCCGCCGGTTACACCAAGAAGGAGACCCTGCAGCTCTCCCGCGAGAAGGAGAAGCTGACCCGCACCCTGGGTGGTCTGCGGGACATGCAGAAGCTCCCGGCCGCGATCTGGGTGGTCGACACCAAGAAGGAGCACATCGCCGTCGACGAGGCCCGCAAGCTGGGCATCCCGGTGATCGCGGTGCTCGACACCAACTGCGACCCGGACGAGGTCGACTTCCCGATCCCGGGCAACGACGACGCGATCCGCTCGGCCGAGCTGCTGACCAAGGTCGTCGCCGCCGCCGTCGCGGACGGCCTGATCGCCCGCTCCGGCCGGCGCCGTGGCACCGACGAGAAGCCCGAGCCGGGTGTCGCCTCCGACGAGCCGCTGGCCGAGTGGGAGCGCGAGCTGCTCGAGGAGCCGAAGAAGGCCGACGAGCAGGAGCAGCCGGCGGCGGCCACCGCCGCCGAGTGACCGTACGTCGCTGCCTCGCCGTCGGTTCCGTGCCGACGGCGGGCAGCGGCAGCCCGGGCGGGCACATTCGGCCCGGATCCGGGTAATCGGCCCCTCCGACCATCCACACGTCGTCTCAACATCGAAGAGAGAGCCATGTCCCAATTCACCGCCGCGGACGTCAAGAAGCTCCGCGACCTCACCGGCGCCGGCATGATGGACAGCAAGAAGGCGCTGACCGAGGCCGAGGGCGACTTCGACAAGGCCGTCGAGATCCTGCGCGTCAAGGGCGCCAAGGACGTCGGCAAGCGGGCCGGTCGCACGGCCGCCAACGGTCTGATCGCGCACTCCGGCCAGGCGCTGCTCGAGCTCAACTGCGAGACCGACTTCGTGGCCAAGACCGAATCGTTCATCACGCTGGCCCAGCAGCTGGTCGAGCACGGTGTCCGGGCCGGTGTCAGCAACGCCGAGGAGCTGCTCGCCAGCGAGCTGGACGGTAAGACCGTCGCCGACCTGATCCAGGAGCAGTCGGCCAAGATCGGCGAGAAGCTGGTCCTCAACCGGTTCGCCAAGCTCGACGGCACCACCGCCGTCTACCTGCACCGCAAGGCGCAGGACCTGCCCCCGGCGGTCGGCGTTCTGGTGCAGTACGCCGGCAAGACCGACGAGGCCGGCGACGCCGACGCGCGTGGCGTGGCCATGCAGATCGCCGCGATGCGGCCGCAGTACCTGACCCGTGACGAGGTGCCGGCCGAGGTCGTCGAGTCCGAGCGGCGCATCGCCGAGCAGACCGCCCGCGAGGAGAACAAGCCCGAGGCGGCCCTGCCGAAGATCGTGGAGGGCCGGGTGAACTCCTTCTTCAAGGACTTCGTCCTGCTGGAGCAGTCGTCGGTCACCGACAACAAGAAGTCGGTGAAGCAGGTGCTGGCCGAGGCCGGCATCGAGGTCACCCGCTTCGTGCGGTTCGAGGTCGGCCAGGCCTGAGCCGCCACCGGGCGCCTCGGCGCCCGTGGGTAGGGAACGTCGACGAGGAGGTCGCCGGTGTACGTGACAGGCACCGCGGCCTCCTCGTCCCATAGGGTCGGCAACGGCAGTTTCGCGGTACGCGGCGCACGGCGCGCCGGTGTGGGAGAGGGCGGGTCGGATGACGCAGGTTGTGAATGACCGGACGCTGGCGGTGGAAGACCCCACCGCCCCGCCGCCCGGCCGGGCTCGTCGGGTGGTGCTCAAGCTCTCCGGCGAGGTCTTCGGTGGTGGCGCGATCGGTGTCGACCCGGACGTCGTCCAGGCCATCGCGCGGCAGATCGCCACGGTGGTCCGTCGCGGCGTACAGGTCTCGGTGGTGGTAGGTGGCGGCAACTTCTTCCGCGGCGCCGAGCTGCAGAAGCGCGGCATGGACCGGGCGCGCGCCGACTACATGGGCATGCTCGGCACCGTGATGAACTGCCTCGCTCTCCAGGACTTCCTGGAGAAGGAGGGGATCGAGACCCGGGTGCAGAGCGCCATCACGATGGCCCAGGTCGCCGAGCCGTACATCCCGCTGCGCGCCATCCGGCACCTGGAGAAGGGGCGGGTGGTCATCTTCGGCGCCGGCGCCGGCATGCCGTACTTCTCCACCGACACGGTCGCCGCGCAGCGTGCGCTGGAGATCCACGCCGACGTGGTCCTGATGAGCAAGAACGGCGTCGACGGCGTCTACACCGCCGACCCGCGGATCGACTCCACCGCCAGCAAGTTCGACTCGATCACCTTCTCCGAGGTACTGCGCCGCAACCTTCGCGTGGCGGACGCGGCGGCGTTCAGCCTCTGCATGGAGAACGGCCTGCCGATGCTGGTATTCGGCGCGCAGGGGGAGGACACCATCGTGCGCGCCGTCGGTGGCGACAAGATCGGCACCTTGATCACCGCCTGAGCGGTCGCCCCGGCGACGACAGCGGTCCTCCGACACACAGCAGAGCCCACCACGAGCAACAGAAGGAGGCGAGGAGACCGGTGATCGACGACACCCTCCTCGAGGCCGAGGAGAAGATGGAGCGTGCGATCGAGCACGCGAAGGAGGAGTTCGGCGCGATCCGGACCGGTCGGGCCAATCCGGCCATGTTCTCCAAGGTGATCATCGACTACTACGGCACGCCCACGCCGCTGACCCAGATGGCGTCCGTCGCGATCCCCGAGCCGCGCATGGCCATCATCAAGCCGTACGACAACTCGCAGATCAATGCCATGGAGAAGGCGATCCGCGACTCGGACCTCGGTGTGAACCCGAACAACGAGGGCAACCAGCTGCGCATCGTGCTCCCGCAGATGACCGAGGAGCGCCGCCGCGACATGATCAAGGTGGCCCGGCACAAGGGTGAGGAAGCCAAGGTGGCGATCCGCAACGTGCGCCGCCGCGGCAAGGAGGAGCTGGACCGGATCGTCAAGGACGGCGAGGCCGGCGAGGACGAGGGCCGCCGCGCCGAGAAGGAGCTGGACGACCTCACCCAGCGCTTCGTGGCAACCGTCGACGAACTGGTCAAGCACAAGGAAACCGAGCTGCTCGAGGTGTGATCGCTGCGCCCGTCGGGCACCGCAGGTGATCCGAGGCCCGTTCCCGACGTCGGGAACGGGCCTCGTCGTGTACGTCAGCAGGGGATCCGGACGGTCCTGGTGGTCTCGGTCAACTGCTCGCTGGTGTACGCGTCGCGCAGGGCGAACCGGACGGTGGCCCGACCGGGGCGCAGCACCGGATCGAGCCGGGTGAAGCCCATCGAGAGAGTCGCCGTGCCACCGTCGCACCGAACCTCGCCGGCACCACGCCCCGAGGTGGCCCAGAGCGTCGGCAGGCCGTCCTGCACCAGGGAAGCCGACAGTAGGTAGTCGCCGTCGGGGCAGTTTCGGGCGATGCCGGTGACGGCGGTCGCCGGGTACGTCTCTTCGTGGAACGGCGGCTGGAACAGGTACAACTCGCTGGCGCGGTGCTCGATGCTGATCCTGGGCTGTGTCGTGCCCGCGGTGGCGGGCGAACCGGCTGCCAGCACGGTGGCGGCCGCTGTGAGCACCGCCAGACCGACCTTGTACACGTGCGCTCCCTTCCCCGTGGAGACGCGCCGGCTGGAGCCGGCGCAGCGCCAGCGGACCATGCGACCGTGTGTGGCGTCAGTACCTGATCGGGCACCGCAGGAGTCGGATCGGCGGCTGCGGTGGCGGCTCGCCGATGGGCCGGCAGGCCTATCCCGCCCTTCCGTGGCGGCCGCCGGCCCGGCGGCGGCGCCTTGTCGGCGCGCGCCTCGTCCGCCGTGCCCGGGCGGCCGGTGCAGTAGGCTCGGCACGATTCCCGGCCACCCGACGGTGAACGCCGGGGATCGACCGCCCTTCGGGTCGGTCAATCCGGAGGAACAGTCGTACGTGTGTAGGGGATGCTTGTGGTCTTGCGTCATGTGGTGGTCCTCGTGCCGCGTCGCGGTGCGTGATGTCCCACCTCGACCCCTACGGCGGCGCTGAACCCCGAGGCTGGGACCGGCCGGAACGGCCGGCGGCCCTCCCGTGGCCTGATCCGGAGGTCGATCCGGGGCGGTGGGCGCGAAACCCCGGCCCCGGTTCGGAGCTGCACGCCGAGCCGCGGACCCGGTCCCGGCCGCACGCCGACCCGTACGACGACCGTGGCACGCCGTATCCGCCGGACCCGTACGACGACGGGCGGCACCCGGGCCCGTCGCGCCCCCACCGAGGTGGACCGCAGCGCAACGGCGAGCGGGACCCGTACCAGGGTCGGCCCGACCCGTACGGCGATGGCGACCCGTACCGGCCCGACCCGCACCGCGAGCGGTACGGCGACGACCCGCACCCGGACCGGTACGACGAGCGTGGCCGCGACCCGTACCGGGAGCGGTACGACGACCCGCGCCGCACCGACGAGCGCGGGTATCCCGACGAACCGGCTGGACGGTACGACGTCGCGCCCACGGGCGGCCACGTCCGGTACGACGACGACTCCGGCTTCCCGACCGCGCAACTCGAGCCGGTCCGGGCGGAGATCGCGGCCGACCCGGATCCCGAGCCGGAACCGCCCCGGGGCCGGCGTGGGCCGGGCAGGCGACGGGCCAGCGCGGAGCGTCCCGCCACCCAGCAGACGCCCGGCCGGGCCGGACGGAACCTGCCGGCCGCCATCGGCGTCGGTCTCGGGCTCGGCGCCGTCATCCTGCTGACGCTCTTCCTCTACCAGCCCTCGTTCCTGGCGGTGATCGTCGCCGCCGTGTGCGTCGGCGTCTGGGAACTGGCCCGGGCGGTACGGCGTAGCGGCGCGAACCCGCCGCTGGTGCCGCTGATCGCCGGCGGCGCGCTCACCGTGGGGCTGGCCTGGTTCGCCGGTCCGGACGCGCTCAGCCTGGGCCTGCTGGTCACCGTGCTCGGCGCGATGATCTGGCGGCTGGGCGACGGGCCCCGTGGCTACCAGCGTGATCTGACCGCAGCCACCCTGGTCGCGGTCTACGTGCCGTTCCTCGGCGGGTTCGCGGCACTGCTCGCGGCGGCACCCGACGACGGTCCGTGGCGGATCCTGGCCACCCTGATCGCGGTGGTGCTCTCCGACACCGGCGGGTACGCCGCGGGCGTCTTCCTCGGTAAGCATCCGATGGCCCCGTCGGTGAGCCCGAAGAAGTCCTGGGAGGGCTTCGGTGGGTCGCTGACGGCCGCAGCGCTCGGCAGCGCGCTGCTCATCTGGCAGGTGTTCGACGTGGCCCCGTGGTGGGGCGCGCTCTTCGGTGTCGCCGTCTCCTGCGCCGCGGTCCTCGGTGATCTCGCCGAGTCGATGATCAAGCGGGATCTCGGAGTGAAGGACATGAGCAACCTCCTGCCCGGGCACGGCGGGCTGATGGACCGGCTCGACTCGATCCTCTTCGCGGTGCCGGTCGCGTATCTGCTGCTGGCTGTCCTGGTGCCGGTGGCCGGGTGAGTTCGCGGGGCGTCGGCGGGGTGCGTCGCCGGGACGACGGCGGGGTGTGTCGCCGCGCCGTCGGTGCCCTGACCAGAGGGGCGGGGTCGGTTCGGCACCTCCGGACAGGTGCGTACGCCGTTCGGCGTGACAGACTGGACCAGCCATGACGAGCCTGCCCCTGATCCCCGCCGCGCCCGACAAGTCCGCGCGTCGCGCCGCCATGCCCCAGCAGCACCTCGCCGACCTCGACCTGGCGGGCCGCCAGGCGCTCGTCGCCGAGCTGGGCGAGCCGGCGTTCCGCGCGAAGCAGATCTCCAACCACTACTTCGGCCGGCTGGTCCGTGACCCGCAGCTGATGACCGACCTGCCCGCCGCCACCCGGGAACGGCTGGCCGACCGGCTGATGCCCCGGCTGCTCACCTCGGTTCGGGAGCTGACCTGCGACGACGGCGCGACCCGTAAGGCGTTGTGGCGGTTGCACGACGGCTCGCTCGTGGAGAGCGTGCTGATGGGCTACCAGGACCGGGTGACCGTCTGCATCTCCAGCCAGGCCGGCTGTGGCATGGCCTGCCCGTTCTGTGCCACCGGCCAGGCGGGGCTGACTCGCAACCTCTCCACGGCGGAGATCGTCGACCAGGCCGTCTACCTCGCCGGCGTGGCCGCCTCCGGGGCCGTGGCCGGGTCCCCGGCCCGCCTCTCGCACGTGGTCTTCATGGGCATGGGCGAGCCGCTGGCCAACTACTCCCGGGTGGTCGCGGCGATCCGCCGGCTGGTTGCCCCGGCCCCGGAAGGGCTCGGCCTGTCCCAGCGGCACATCACCGTCTCCACCGTCGGTCTGGTGCCGGCGATCCGCCGACTGGCCAGCGAAGACCTCTCTGTGACCCTTGCGCTGTCGTTGCACGCCCCCGATGATGATCTGCGCGACGAACTGGTGCCGGTCAACCAGCGCTGGAAGGTAGCCGAGGTGCTGGACGCAGCGTGGGACTACGCCGCCCGGACGGGACGCCGCGTGTCGATCGAGTACGCAATGATCAAGGACGTGAACGACCAGCCGTGGCGTGCCGACCTGCTCGGGCGGCTGCTGGCCGGCAAGTTGGCCCATGTGAATCTCATCCCGCTCAACCCGACGCCGGGCAGTCGCTGGGACGCGAGCCCGAAGCCGGTCGAGCGTGAGTTCGTTCGTCGCCTGCGCGCCGCCGGGGTGTCCACCACGGTGCGGGACACCCGAGGGCGCGAGATCGACGGCGCGTGTGGGCAGCTCGCCGCCGCGGAGGACAGCGACATCGACCGCGCCGCAGCGGCATCGGCGTGACCAGGCGGGGCGAAGGAAACCAGGAGACATAGTGGCGAGTCAGGGTCAGCGTTTCCGGCGTAAGGCGGTCCGCCGGGGATACAAGGTCGACGAGGTGGACGCCTTCCTCGACCGGGTGGAGGCGACGCTCGCCGGCCAGCCGGTGGGCGCGCCCGTGGCCTCCCAGGAGGTCCACGACGTCGTCTTCCGGGTCCGCTTCAATGGCTACGACGAGTGGCAGGTCGACCTGCACCTCGACCGGGTCGAGCGCCAGCTGGCCGAGTTGGAGGAGCGCGGCGGCGTACCGGGGCGCGGCGGGGACTCCGGCATGGGCGACCGGCTTGGTCAGCCTGACCGGCTCGGCCCGCCGGATCGGATGGGTCCGCCGGATCGGATGGGTCCGCCGGATCGGATGGGTCCGCCGGATCGGATGGGCCCGCCGGATCGGATGGGTCCGCCGGATCGGATGGGTCCGCCGGACCGGATGGGTCCGCCGGATCGGATGGGCCCGCCGGACCGGATGGGCCCGCCGGACCGGATGGGCCCGCCCGACCGACTCGGTCCCCCGGATCGGATGGGTCCGCCGATGCGCGACGAGCGGGGTATGCCTCCGGTCCCGCAGCCGCCACTGCCACCTCGGCCGATGCCCGCGCAGGCCGGCCCGCCCACCGATCGATACGGCCGCTACGACGAGCCGACCGGCGCCTTCTCCGGCGGGTACGACGGCCCACGCGGCGGCTACGACGGCCCGCGCCCACCGGCCGGTCCCGGCCCCGGCATGCCGATGGGCCCTGGCGGCCCGGGCGGGGCGCCCCTTCCACAGCGCGGCCTGCCCTCTGCTCCGAGCGGGTACGGCCCGGAGGAGCCACGCTTCGACGGCTTCGAGGCCGGCCGACGCGCCCGCCCCGACATGACCGCCGAGATCCGGATGCCCGAGCGGGACCCGCGCGAGATGATGCCCGAGCGGGATCCCCGTGATATGCGTCGTGGCCCGGCCGGCCCGCCGCCGATGCCCCAGCAGGGCTTCGGTGGGGCACCGATGGGTGGCCCGCCGGCCGTGCCCGGTCCGCCCCCCATGGCCGGCCCCCCGGTCGGTGGTCCGCCGATGGCCGGTCCGCCCGGGAGTGACCTCTACCGGGTCGACCAGATCCGGCGCAGTTTCCAGGTGCGCCGCTTCGGCAGCGGGTACGACCCGGACCAGGTCGACCGGTTCTTCGAGAGCCTGCTCGGCGGGATGGCCGGCCGCAATCCGATGCCGGTGAACCCGAAGGACCTGGACACTCTGCGCTTCGGCCTCGTGCCCGGCGGCTACTTCGAGGCGGAGGTCGACGCCGCGCTCAAGGACGTGCAGGACATCCTCTTCGGCCGCTGACGCCGAGCTGCAGGTGGCTCGGACGGCCACGCCGCGCACGACGAGGGCCCGCCCTACCCGATCGGGAAGGGCGGGCCCTCGCGCGTGGTCACACCGGGTGGACCCGCCGCCGGATCAGGACCGCAGGCCGGCACGACGCAACGCGGCGTCGCCGATGACGATGACCAGAAGCAGTGCGGCCAGGCCGATCAGCCAGATGTCCTCGACCTTGCCTTCGTGGTTGCCGCAGAACGCCATGATCACCAACACCGCCGCCGACAGCACCGCCCCGATCCGTGCGGACTTGCGGTGTCCGGGCTTGTGCTGATCTGGCGCGGTTACCGGCTCGCTTCCTGCCACTGTCGGTCCTTCCCTCGCGATCGGATCTCCGGTTAGTCTGGCACGCCCCGTACCGGCCTCGGCGCAGGGTCCGACCTGAACGGGGGCACGCGTGACCCGTGCGGGCGATCGGACGCCACCCAGGGCTGTGTACGAGGCGGGGAAGCCGACGACCGGCGGCCGGCCGAGAGCGACCGGAGCGTCCAGCCGGCGGGCGGGACGGCACTACCGGCGTCGCGGACCGGGGGCCGCAGTCACTCCGGTAGCGTTTGGCGTACACCTTGATACGTCTTTTTGAGGGGGAAACTGCGGTGCGAGTGACCGGTACCGGGCACGCCAGCATGCGGATCGACACGGCCGCGGGCAGCATCCTGTGCGACCCGTGGGTCAATCCGGCCTACTTCGCCTCCTGGTTCCCGTTCCCCGACAACTCGCAGCTCGACTGGGAGACCCTCGGCCAGGTCGACTACCTGTACGTCTCCCACCTGCATCGGGACCACTTCGACGCCAAGCACCTGCGTGACTTCGTCTCGAAGGACGCGACGGTGCTGCTGCCCGAGTTCCCCACCTCGGAGATGGAGGACGAGTTCCGGGCGCTGGGCTTCACCAAGTTCATCAAGGCGCCGAACGAGCAGGTCGTCGAGCTGCCCGGCGGCCTGAAGATCATGATCCAGGCGTTGACCAGCCCGACCGACGGTCCGATCGGTGACTCCTCCCTCTGGGTCGAGTACGACGGGGTGCGGCTGCTCAACCAGAACGACGCCCGCCCCACCGACCTGAGCGTCTTCGCGAAGCTGGGTCACGTGCACGCGCACCTGCTCCAGTTCAGCGGCGCGATCTGGTACCCGATGGTCTACGAGCTGCCCCAGGCGGCCAAGACCGCGTTCGGCAAGCAGAAGCGGGACCGGCAGTTCGACCGCACCTGGCGCTACATCGACGATCTGAAGGCCGACCACGTCTTCCCGATCGCCGGCCCGCCGTGCTTCCTCGACGACGAGCTGTGGCAGTTCAACGACATCTTCGGTGACGAGGGGAACATCTTCCCCGACCAGTCGGTGTTTCTGTCCGAGTACGCCAAGGTCGGCGGCACCAACGGCATCGTGCTGCTGCCGGGCAGCGTCGCCGAGGTCACCACCGAGGGCGCGACCACGACCCACCCGGTGCCGGTCGAGGAGTTCTTCGCGAACAAGGTCGCCCACTTGGAGGAGATGCGGGAGCGCAAGCGTCCGATCATCGAGGCGGAGAAGGCGTCCTGGCGGCACCCCGAGGTCGACGTGCTCGGTGAGATGAAGCGTCGCATCGAGCCGTTGCTGGACGAGTCCATCTACCTGGCCAAGGGGGTCGGCGGTCCGGTCCGCTTCGACCTGGTCGGCTACGACGGCGAGAGCGTCGAATCCATCGTGGTGGACTTCCCGGGCAAGGAGGTCCGGCCGTACGCGGACGAGAAGGTCCGCTACCGGTTCCGTACCGAGCGGGCGCTGATCGAGCACCTGCTGTTCATCGACGAGGTGGACTGGGTCAACTCGCTCTTCCTGTCCTGCCGGTTCTCGGCGGCCCGGATCGGCCAGTACAACGAGTTCGTCTACGCGTTCTTCAAGTGCCTCTCCGAGGAGCGGCTGCAGTACGCCGAGGGCTGGTACGACGAGCACGAGCGGGCCGTCGACGCGGAGGACATCACCCTCGGCGACTGGGTCGTGCAGCGACGCTGCCCACACCTGAAGGCCGACCTGAGCCGGTTCGGCATCGTCGAGGGGGACCAGCTCACCTGCCAGCTGCACGGCTGGCGGTTCGACCTGGCCAGCGGCCGTTGCCTGACCAGCGTCGGCCACAAGATCCGGGCGCACCGCGCCGACGCCGCCCCGACCCCCGAAGCCGCCAGCTGATTCCGCTCCCGCCCCGCCCCGCCGGCACCGATCATGGAGCTGTGGTGCGCCCGTAGTGGGTCCCACGATTCCATGACCGGCGGGAGCGGGGCGTGACCGAGGGGGACGACGAGTCGCGGTACCGGTACGGACGGGACCGTGAGATGGCCCGGGACGCTTCCCGGGTGGAGGCGTTCAGCGACGCGGTCATCGCGATCGTGCTGACGCTGATGGCTGTCGACCTGCTCCAGCTCGGCCCGGCCCGCACCGACGGGTCGGGCCTGGTCGGCGCGCTCCGGCACGAGTGGCCGGCCTACCTCGCGTACGTGATCACCTTCGCGATCGTCGGTCAGGTCTGGCTCACCCACCACAACATGTGGCGGTACGTGGTCCGGGTGGACCAGGTGCTGCTCGTGTTCAACCTGTCGCTGCTGCTCTTCGTGGCGGCCATCCCGTTCGCCGCCGACCTGCTCGCGGACCACCTGCGCGGGAGCCCCGCCGACCAGCGGCTCAGCGCCGGGCTCTACGTCGGCGCGGTCCTCGGTGAGGCCCTCTTCTTCAACCTGAGCTGGTGGTGGGCCCGCCGCCGGGGATTGCTGCACACCGACCTGGATCCCCGGCTCGCCCGGGCGGTGGCGCGCCGGTTCCTGCTCGGGCCGCTGCTCTACGTGGTCGCGTTCGCCTTCGTCTTCGTCAACCCGATCCTGAGCCTCAGCCTCTATTTCCTGCTGGTCGGTCTCTACCTGATCCGCGGCCCCGGCGACCTGCCCTCCTACGCCCGCTGACCACCCCGACCGGCCCTGCCACGTCGGAAACCCCTGGCGTCGACCGGCCGCCCGGCGTCGGGGTCCCCGGCGTTGATCATGAAGCTAATTGTCGCGGCACGCCGTGACGGAGAGCAACAACTTCATGATCACGCGGGTGCGCGGCGGGTGGGCGCGGGTGGGCGGGTGGGTGGTGGTTAGGGGGTGAGGTCCTGCAGGATGCGGCGGGCGGCGTTGTGGCCGGCTGCGCCGATCACGCTGCCGGCCGGGTGGCAGCCGGCGCTGCCCGCGTAGACGCCGTCGACCCCTGTCGCGTAGGGCATCCGGTCGGTGAACGAGACAGTGTTGTCCACGTGGTGGATGTGACCACCGGTGATGCCGAAGTGCTCCTCGATGCCGGGCGGAGGCAGCGGCACGGCGTCCGCGATCAGGTCGCCGGTGCCGGGCGCGTACCGCTCGCAGATCTCCACCAGGCGGTCGACGTAGCCGGGCAGCGCCGCCTCCCACGTCGTGCCCGCCAGTTCGTACGGCACCGACTGGACGAAGAGCGCCGACGAGTGGTGCCCGCCGGCATCGGAGAGCGACGGGTCGACGGTCGTGTGCAGGTACCACTCGATGGTCGGCTCCGCCGGTAGCCGCCCCGCCCGTACGTCGTCCCACATGGCGCGCAGCGCCGCCATCGGCGGCTCGCCGCCCCCGCCGACCAGTGAGGCCGAGCCGGGCAGCAGGTGGATCGTCGAGCCGAACGGGCTGGGCGCGTCCGCAGGCAGGCAGGAGAAGCGCGGCAGCCCGGTCAACGCCAGGTTCAGCTTGAGGGTGCTCCCGGTGCGCCGGACCGCCGCCATCCGCTCGCCGAGCGACGCCGGGAGCGCGCCGTCGGGGAGCAGGTCCATCAGCCGGTACGGGTCGCAGGCGCCGAGCACGACCCGGGCCGCCACCTCCCGGCCGTCGGCGAGGACGACTCCGCTGGCGGCGCCGCCGTCGAGTGTGATCGCGTGGACCGGCGTGTCGGTCAGGATCCGCGCCCCGGCGGCCCGGGCCGCGTCGGCGAAGGTACGCGAGACGGTGCCCATGCCGCCCTCGGCGATCATCCAGGTGCCGCCGGACCCCGGGAGTCTGCACATGTTGTGCACCAGGAAGTTGTGCCCGGTGCCGGGATCGTCCGGGCCGGCGTTCAGCCCGGAGAGGCCGTCGGTGACCGCGTACATGCTGACCAGCAGCTCGGAGCGGAAGTCGAAGCGGGCGAGGTAGTCGGCGACCGAGCCGCGTACGAGGTCGACGAAGACCTGCCGCAGGGCGGGACGGACGTACCGCTCGGCGGTCTCCTCGACCGGTAGCGGCTCGGCGAGCCACGCCGGCGCCAGGTCCTCCCGGAGCGCGGCGAGTTCCGCCTGAAGGGCGTCGTCGGCGGCCACGTCGGCCGCGGAGAAGTGCTCGGTGAGCTGGGCGCGGGTGGCCGCGGTGTCGCTGCCGAAGAGCAGGTACGGCGAGCCGAGGCCGCCCGGGGTGGGCAGGAAGTAGTGCGGGTCGCGACGCAACACCGGGATGTGCACGTCGAGCGTGGCGAGCAGTTCCGGCGGCATCAGCCCGAGCAGGTACGAGCCGGTCGAGTGGCGCAGTCCGGGCACCTTCGGGAACGGGTTCTCCGTCCGGGCGGCCCCGCCGATGACGTCCGACGCCTCCAGGACCAGCACGTCCAGCCCGGCGCGGGCCAGCAGCACGGCGGACACGAGACCGTTGTGGCCGGCGCCGACGATCACCACGTCGGCCCGCCCGGGAAGCTCACTCCTCATGCCCCCGCACCCTAGCCCCCACCCCCGCTCCCCACCCGCTCTCCCGCCCCCTTCCGGGGTCGTGATCATGAAGTTATCGCCTACTGGGAGCGCTTTCCTGAGCGATAACTCCACGATCGACGGGGCGGAGGGGGAGTGCGGGACGATGCTGGGGTGGTCTGGAGGGAGGCGCGGGGTGTTCGGGTGGTGGGGACGGGCAGTGGTACGGGGGCGCTGGGTGGTGCTCGCCGCGGCGGTGCTGCTGGCGGCAGTGGGCGCGACCTGGGGCACCGCGGTCTTCGGGCAGCTCACCGGCGGGGGATTCGAGGACCCGGCGAGCGAATCCAGCCGAGCGTACGAGCGGATCGTCGACGAACTGGGGCCACAGGGCGCCGACGTGATCGTTCTCTGGTCCAGCGACACCACCACGGCCGACCAGCCGGCGTTCCATGACCCGGTCACCGCGACAGTGGCCCGGCTACGCGAGCGGCCGGAGGTCAGCCGGGTCACCACCTGGTACGACACCGGCGCGCCCGCGCTGCTGGCCGCCGACCGGCGGGCCACGTACGCGCTCGTTCAGCTCCGGGCGGACGACGAGGACGGCAAGTCGGCCGCGTACCGGGGGCTGCGTGCGGCGCTGGAGACTCCCGGGGTGCGTACGCAGACCGGCGGGAACGTGCCGTTCCTGGAGGAGGCGAACACCCGCACGACCGAGGACATCACCCGCGCCGAGCTGCTGTCCATGCCGATCCTGCTGGTCCTGCTGGTGCTGATCTTCGGCGGGCTGGTCGCCGCGACCACACCGTTGCTGATCGGCGGGCTGGCGATCCTCGGCGGCTTCATCGCGGTCCGGGTGGTCAACCTCTTCACCGAGGTGTCGATCTTCGCGATCAACGTGATCACGCTGATCGGCCTCGGGATGGCGGTCGACTACGCGCTCTTCATGGTGAGCCGGTTCCGCGAGGAACTGGCCGCCGGGCACTCGACGTCCGAGGCGGTGCGGCGGACCATGGCCACCGCCGGCCGTACCGTGCTCGTCTCCGGTCTCACCATCGCGCTCGCCATGGCCAGCCTGCTGATCTTTCCGCAGTCGTTCCTGCGGTCCATGGGCCTCGGTGGGATGGCCGCGGTGCTGGTCGCCATGCTGGCGGCGCTGACCGTGCTGCCGGCCCTGCTGGCGGTGCTCGGCCCACGGATCGACGCGGTGCGCGTACCGCCGAGGTGGCGGCGGCGGACGGCGGGTGAGCGGCCGGCGGCGGACGCGGTGACCGGCGCCTGGGCCCGGATCGCGCGCAGCGTGATGCGCCGTCCGGTGCGCTACCTGGTCGGGGTCGCGGTTCTGCTGGTACTGCTGGCCACGCCGTTCCTCCGGATCACGTTCGGCGGCTTCGACGAACGGGTGCTGCCGGCGGGCGCCGAGCCTCGGGTGGTCTCCGAGCGGATAGCCGCGGAGTTTCCCGGCGGCACGGTGGCCCCGGTCGAGGTGCTCGTCTCCGGCGTGCCCACCGACGCGGTCCGCCCGTACGCCGACCGCGTCGCCCGGGTGCCCGGCGTGACCGGGGTGAGCATCGCGGCCAGCCGGGGCGAGTCCACGTTGCTCACCGTCACCTACCCCGGCGAGCCGACGGGCGACGCCGGCCAGGACCTGGTGCGGGCGCTGCGCGACCTGCCCGCCCCGGCGGGGGCGGAGACGCTGGTCGGCGGTCGACCCGCCGCGGACCGCGACCTGCTGGACAGTCTCGGCGCCCGGTTGCCGTGGATGGCGCTGATGATGGCCGGCGCGACGTTGCTGCTGCTCTTCCTCGCATTCGGCTCGGTGGTGCTGCCGGTCAAGGCGGTGCTGATGAACCTGCTCTCGATCGGCGCGTCGTTCGGCGTCGTGGTCTGGATCTTCCAGGACGGTCACCTCGCCGACCTGCTCGGGTTCACGCCGACCGGCTTCATCGAACCGAGCAACCCGATCCTCATGCTGGCCGTGCTCTTCGGGCTCGCCACCGACTACGAGGTGTTCCTGCTCTCCCGGGTGCGCGAGGAGTGGGATCGCACCGGCGACAACACGGCCTCGGTGGCCGCGGGACTCCAGCGAACCGGACGCATCATCACCGCTGCCGCGCTTCTGCTGATCGTCGTGGTGGCCGGCTTCGCGAGCGGCAGCATGGCGTACATCAAGCTGATCGGGGTCGGCATGATCGTGGCGATCGTGGTCGACGCGACGCTGGTCCGGGCGCTGCTGGTGCCGGCCACCATGCGGCTGCTCGGCCGGTGGAACTGGTGGGCCCCGGGCCCGCTGGGCCGGGTCTACCGCCGTTACGGCCTGCGGGAATCCGACGCTCCGGCAGGCGAGGAGAGCCGCCGCTCCGCGTTCACCGGATAGCGGCCCTTGTCGATGAGGTCAGCGGGCGCTTCTCCGGCCCGTCGACCCGGCGCTCCGGTGCGGGACCGGCCGAGGTCATCGCGCGGCGGTGGTCGCTCACGAATTCATGCACGA
Source organism: Micromonospora avicenniae (assembly GCF_900156065.1). Taxonomy (GTDB): domain Bacteria; phylum Actinomycetota; class Actinomycetes; order Mycobacteriales; family Micromonosporaceae; genus Micromonospora; species Micromonospora avicenniae. Next base: position 307,827 of record NZ_FTNF01000006.1, read on the forward strand.
GCCAGCAGGACGGTGGCGAGGACGAAGACGCCGTATCGTCGGCCGCTGTGATGATCAGCTTCGAGACGCAGCCGGACCGACGTCTGCTGGCGGAGGCGCTGCGCCGCACGATGCGCTGGGCCCTTCGCCTCTTCACGGCCTGCGGCTTCATCCTGCTCCTGCCGGCCGCGGTCACCCTGTTCCTCGGCGACGAGCCGGTGGTGGCAGTGGGGTGGCTGGTGGGAGCGATCATCATCTGGGCGCTGCCGTCCTTGCTGGTGCGCAGCGGGGTCCGGGCGAGCTGGAAGTTGTACGGCATACCGATCGCCTGGCAGTTCTCCGCCGAGGGCGTGCGGATGGATTCGGCACTGATGGTGAGCCTGATCCGCTGGGAGGCGCTGGAGTCGGTCGAGCCGATCCCCGGCCAACTGCTGCTGAAGGTCAACCGGCAGCAGGTCATTCCGGTCCCGATCGCCGGGTTGACTCCGGCCGACCGCGACACCCTCGCCGGCCTCCTCAAAGGACGTGACCTCCTTCCGGCGGACGCCGCGATCACGGTCTGACGGCGCGGGGCCCCGTCGTGGTTCTTGTGTCGCCGGAACGGCCCCAGGTTGTCCGACCTAACTTCGGTGTGTCGTGGTGTCCCGGAGACCCGAACCCCACGACACGCCGTTCGCGGCTGTCGATGCCCGGCCACTTGATGACAGAGTCGCGTGCGGCGTGCGGCGTGCGGCGGGCGGCAGGTGGGTGGGCGGATCGTGCGAGCGCGAACTGCCCTGGCCGGACACCCTGTGCGACCTGCTGTCGGAGGGTCGGCGGCACTAGTCTGGGGCTCACGATGACGTCCACCGAGGGGGTGAGCCGGATGGCCCAGGCCGCTTTCGCGCCCGAGCCGGCGTCCGAGTCCACCGAGCCGTCGTTCGACGTGCTGCGGTGGCACGACGAGCCGTGGACCGCTCAGCTCGCCCTCGACCTGTTGCCGGAGACCAACGGCCCCAAGGTTGAGGTCCTGAGCGGAAGCGTGATCGTGACCCCACACGCCGGATACGACCATCAGAACGTCGAGCTGGACCTCGCCTACCTGCTGAAGCGGGCGGCTCGGCGAGCGGGATTCTGGCTCTATCACGAGGTCAACATCGTTTCGGGTGACGACCTCTTCATTCCGGACATCGCCGTGCTCGACGCGCCCGGTGGCGGTCGGACAACGATGACGGTCGACCGTGCTCTGCTGCTCGGGGAGATCGTCTCACCCGGCAGTCGGCGCAAGGACGTGATCGACCGCCCGCGCGAGTACGCCGCCGCCGGAGTGCCCTTCTTCCTCCGCGTCGACCTGCGCAACCGGGTTCCCTCGATGGCGCTCTTCGAGTTGACCGAGGGGGAGTACCGGCCGGTGGCCGCTGCCGCGGCCGGCGGCACCTTCCAGATGCGGCAGCCCTTCGCGTTCTCGGTCGACCCGGCCGACCTGCTCGACGAGGAGGCCGGCGACGAGGAGGCCCGCGAAGCCGGCGACGAGGACACCGACGAGAAGGCCCACGAGCCGGAGACCGCCGAGCGGGAGACCTCCCAGCAGGCGGCTCACGAGCAGGTCAGCGGGGAAGATTGAGGCTCTCAGCGGACGTACAGCGCGGCTGGGGAAGAATGGCCGGGTGACTTCCGCGCGAGAACTCGTCCTGCTCGGGTCGACCGGCTCGATCGGCACGCAGGCCATCGACATCGTCCGGCGCAACCCGGAGCGGTTCCGGGTGGTGGCGCTCGGCGCGGGCGGCGGCAACGTCGAACTGCTCGCCGCCCAGGCCCTCGAACTCGGTGTCGAGGCGGTCGGCGTGGCGAAGGCGTCCGCCGCCCAGGACCTCCAGCTCGCCTTCTACTCCGAGGCCAGCCGGCGCGGCTGGGCCAGCGGCGACTTCAAACTCCCCAAGATCATCGCCGGGCCGGACGCGATGGCCGAGCTGGCCCAGTGGCCCTCTGACGTGGTTCTCAACGGGGTGGTCGGCTCGCTCGGGCTGGCGCCGACCCTCGCGGCGCTGCGCGCCGGCCGTACGCTCGCGCTCGCCAACAAGGAGTCGCTCGTGGCCGGCGGCCCGCTGGTCAAGGCCGCGGTTACTCGGGCGGGGCAGATCGTGCCGGTCGACTCGGAGCACTCGGCGCTCGCCCAGTGCCTGCGCGGCGGTACGCGGGGCGAGGTGCGCCGGCTGGTCGTCACCGCCAGCGGCGGCCCGTTCCGGGGCAAGCGGCGCGACGAGTTGACCCAGGTCACACCCGAGCAGGCCCTGGCGCACCCGACCTGGAACATGGGGCCGGTTGTCACGATCAACTCCGCGACGATGGTCAACAAGGCGCTCGAGGTGATCGAGGCGCACGAACTGTTCGACGTCCCGTACGCCGACATCGCGGTGATGGTGCACCCGCAGTCGGTGATCCACTCGATGGTCGAGTTCGTCGACGGCTCCACCCTCGCGCAGGCCAGCCCGCCGGACATGCGGCTGCCGATCGCCCTGGGCCTCGGCTGGCCGGACCGGGTGCCCGACGCAGCCGCGGCGGTCGACTGGACGACCAGCCATACGTGGGAGTTCGCCCCGCTCGACGACGAGGCGTTCCCGGCGGTCGCCCTGGCCAAGGCGGCCGGCCAGGCCGGCTGTTGTCGGCCGGCCGTGTACAACGCGGCGAACGAGGAGTGCGTCGAGGCGTTCGTGGCCGGCCGGCTGCCCTTCCTCGGCATCGTGGACACCGTCGCGAGGGTGCTGGACGACGCTCCGGACTTCGGCGAACCAGGTACCGTCGAGGACGTGCTCGCGGCCGAGTCGTGGGCGCGCACGCATGCGCAGGAGATCATCGCCGCAGCGGTGGAAGGAGCTTGATGGCATACCTGCTCGGGGTGGTGCTCTTCGCCCTGGCGATCCTCGTCTCGGTGAGCCTGCACGAGGCGGGGCACATGATCACCGCCAAGGCGTTCGGGATGAAGGTCACCAAGTACTTCGTCGGCTTCGGTCCCACCCTCTGGTCGTTCAAGCGGGGCGAGACCGAGTACGGCGTCAAGGGCGTTCCGCTCGGTGGCTTCTGCAAGATCGTGGGGATGACCCCGCAGGACGACGACGTCGAGCCGGCTGACGAGCCGCGGGCCATGTGGCGCTACCCGGTCTGGAAGCGGACGATCGTGATGTCCGCGGGCTCGATCACACACTTCGCGCTCGCCCTGGTCACCCTCTGGATCCTGGCCATTTCCGCCGGCCTGCCCAACCCGAACTTCCCGAGCACGGAGGAGCAGATCCGCCAGGAGCCGGCGGTCGTCGCGCTCAGCGACTGCGTGGTGCCGGAGAACGCCGCCCGGTCCTGCGCGCCCGGCGACGCGGCCAGCCCGGCCGCCCGGGCTCACCTCCGCGACGGCGACCGGATCACCTCACTGAACGGCCAGCCGATCAACAACTACGGCGAGCTGCTCGTCGCGCTGCGGGGCGTCCAGCCCGGCAGCACCGCGACCATCGGCTACGTCCGCGACGGGCAGCCGGCCGAGACCCGGGCGACGCTCGCGCGGACCGAACGACCGCCGCTGGACGACCCGAACGGCGCCGTCGGCCCGGTCGCCGCGCTCGGGGTCGGGCTCATCCCCAGCACGCCCACCCGGGTGACGTACGGGCCGGTCGAGGCGTTCGGCGCCACCGCCGACTTCACCGGGGACATGGCCGTCGGCACCCTGCAGGCCCTGCAGCGGATCCCGCAGAAGGTCCCGGCGCTCTGGCACGCGATCACCGGCGGGGAGCGGGACGTCGACACCCCGATCAGCGTGGTCGGCGCCAGCCGGCTCGGCGGCGAGGCGGTGGAGAACAACGCCTGGCTGGTCTTCTTCATGCTCTTCGTGTCGCTGAACTTCTTCATCGGCGTATTCAACCTGCTGCCGTTGCTCCCGCTCGACGGTGGCCACATCGCCATCGCCTGGTTCGAACGGGCCCGCTCCTGGATCTACGCCCGGGTCGGTCGCCGCGACCCCGGGCGGGTCGACTACCTCAAGCTCATGCCCTTCACGTACGCGGTGATCCTGATCGGTGGCGTGTTCACGCTGCTGACCATCACCGCGGACGTGGTCAACCCGATCACGCTCTTCTCAAGGTGAGTGTTTGAAGTGACCGCAGTCAGCCTCGGTATGCCTCCCGTGCCGCCTCCGCCGCTCGCGCCGCGCCGGGCCAGCCGCCAGATCATGGTCGGCTCCGTACCGGTCGGTGGCGGCGCGCCGGTGTCGGTGCAGTCGATGACCACCACGCTCACCGCCGACGTCAACGCCACGCTGCAGCAGATCGCCGAGCTCACGGCCAGCGGCTGCCAGATCGTCCGGGTCGCGGTGCCGTCCCAGGACGACGTCGAGGCGCTGCCCGCGATCGCGAAGAAGTCGAAGATCCCGGTGATCGCCGACATCCACTTCCAGCCGAAGTACGTCTTCGCCGCGATCGACGCGGGCTGCGCGGCTGTCCGGGTCAACCCGGGCAACATCCGGCAGTTCGACGACAAGGTCAAGGAGATCGCGAAGGCGGCCGGCGACGCCGGGGTGCCGATCCGCATCGGCGTCAACGCCGGCTCGCTCGACAAGCGGCTGCTCAGCAAGTACGGCAAGGCCACCGCCGAGGCGCTGGTCGAGTCGGCGCTGTGGGAGTGCTCGCTCTTCGAGGAGCACGGCTTCCGGGACATCAAGATCTCGGTGAAGCACAACGACCCGGTGGTCATGATCCGGGCGTACCGGCAGCTCGCCGAGCAGTGCGACTACCCGTTGCACCTCGGCGTCACCGAGGCCGGCCCGGCCTTCCAGGGCACCATCAAGTCGGCGGTGGCGTTCGGCGCGCTGCTCGCCGAGGGCATCGGTGACACCATCCGGGTCTCCCTCTCCGCGCCTCCGGTGGAGGAGGTGAAGGTCGGCAGCCAGATCCTGGAGTCGCTCGGCCTGCGCGAGCGTGGCCTGGAGATCGTCTCCTGCCCGTCCTGCGGACGCGCCCAGGTGGACGTCTACAAGCTCGCCGAGGAGGTCACCGCCGGCCTGGAGGGGCTGCCGGTGCCGCTGCGGGTCGCCGTCATGGGCTGCGTCGTCAACGGCCCGGGTGAGGCCCGGGAGGCCGACCTCGGCGTCGCCTCCGGCAACGGCAAGGGGCAGATCTTCGTGAAGGGGCAGGTCATCAAGACCGTGCCCGAGGGGCAGATCGTGGAGACGCTGATCGAGGAGGCGCTCCGGCTGGCCGAGGAGATGGGCGCCGAGCTCCCCGAGGAACTCCGCGGCCTGACCACCACCCCCACCGTCACCGTCCACTAACCCCACACCCCCCCCGCAACGGCGGGGCACGCTTACACGGAAAGAGTGGTCATTCCTGCGGGAATGACCACTCTTTCCGTGTATTTGGCCCCTCGTGGGCGAGGGGGTAGGGGGTTACTCGGATTCGGCGAGGATGGCGTAGAGCTTGCGGCGGGTCTCGGCGAGCACCTGGGCGGCCCGCTCACGCTGGTCGTCGGTGCCGGTCATCATCACCTGCCGCAGTGCCTGCATCGCCTGTGTGCCGGCGTCGCGGATCTCGTGCCAGCTGTTCACCGTGTCCTGAGCCAGCTCCGCCCACGGCGGGTTCTCGGCGGCCTCGGCCGCCTCGGCACGGCCGGCGTCCGTGACGGTGAACCGCTTCCGCCCGCCGCCGGAGTCCTCGGCGGCGGCGATGACGCCCTCGTCCTCGAGCAGTTGGAGCGTCGGGTAGATCGAGCCCGGGCTGGGCCGCCAGGCCCCGCCGGTGCGGGAGTCGATCTCCTGGATCATCTCGTAGCCGTGCATCGGCCGCTCGGTGAGCAGCGCCAGTACGGCTCCGCGCACGTTCGGGCGGTGTCGCCTGCCGCCGCGCCCGCGCCCGCCCCAGCCGTGACCGCCGCCGGGGCCGTGCGGCATCGGCGGGACGGGCGGGAAGCCGAAGCCGCCCCGCATCCGGACCTCGCGCATCGCGCCGTGCGCGGCCCCCCGCATGGCGCCGTGCAGCGCCTCGTGCATCGCTTCGTGCATCACGCGGTGCCGTCGATCGAATCGCATGGTTCCTCTTCCTGGTTGGCGTATCGCTGATGCATCGACGATATATCGGCAACGTGTCGTCGACAAGTAGGATGTACAAACCGTACGTACGTCTTGCTAGGCTCTGGGTCGTGCGACTGCTTCCCGACCCGGGGCCGGCCCGGACCCTCGCCCTATCCACCCTGATCAACACCGTCGGCCGTGGCACCTGGCTGACCGCGAGCGCTCTGTTCCTGACCCGCTCGGTCGGACTGACCGTGGCTCAGGTCGGGCTCGGGCTCACCCTCACGGCGCTGGTCAGCCTGATCGCCAGTGCCCCGATGGGCTACCTCGCGGACCGGCACGGCCCGCGCGGCCTCCAACTCGCCGCGCTGCTCGCCTCCGCCGCGTGCACCGCCGCCCTGGTCGGCGTCCGGTCGTTCCCGACCTTCCTCGTGGTCGGCATGCTCATGGCGATCGCCGACGCGGCCAACCGGGGCGCCCGGGGTGCGCTGATCGCCGGCGCGGTCCCCGCCGAGCAGCGCGTACGAACCCGCGCCTACCTGCGCGCCGTCACCAACGTGGGAATCTCCGTCGGTGCGGTGGTCGCCGGCGTCGGCCTCGCCGCCGACACCCGGACGGCGTACGTGGCGCTGATCCTGCTGGACTGCGCGACGTACCTGGTCGCGGCGGCGATCCTGCTCCGGTTGCCGGTCGTCCCGCCGGTCCCGGCGCCCAGCCACGGGCCACGGCTGATCGCCCTGCGGGACCGCCCGTTCCTCGCCTTCACCGTGCTCGACGGCTTGATGTCGATGCACTTCGGGCTGCTCAACATCGCCCTGCCGCTCTGGATCGCCGAGCGCACCACCGCACCGCACTGGCTGATCTCCGCCTGCATGCTGGTCAACACGGTGATGGTGGTGCTCTTCCAGGTCCGCGCCTCACGCGGCACCGAGGAACTGGCCGGGGCCGGCCGAGCGGCCCGTCGGGCCGGCGTGGTGATCGCGGTCGCCTGCCTGCTCTTCGCCGCCAGTGGCGGCGTACCCGGCCCGGTCGCCGTGGTGCTGCTGCTCGCCGGAGCGCTGGTGCACGTGGTGGGTGAGCTGTGGCACTCCGCCGCCGGCTGGGGCATCTCGTTCGGTCTGGCGCCGGCGAACGCCCAGGGGCAGTACCAGGGCGCGTACGGGATGGGCATGCAGCTCGGATCGATGGTGGCGCCCGCGGTGGTGACCACGCTCGCCGTCGGGTGGGGCGTACCGGGCTGGTTGGTCCTCGGTGTGTTCTTCCTGCTCGTCGGTGCGCTGGTGCCCCCCGTGGTGCGGTGGGCCGAGGGCACCCGGGTGGCCGTACCACTGGCCGCCTGACGCGGAGTCGGTACTCAGCCCGCGGGCCGGGGGGCGGATCTGGCACGCTGGAGGCGTGCTGACGGTGCCGGTACGGCAACTGGGGGAATCGGAACGACGCGCGGTCGAGCGCCTGCTCGACCTCGACCCGTACGCGGGCGCGCAGGTCGCCGAGCGGGTCGCCGCGCGCGGTCTCTCCTGGTGGCGGGCCGAGGGCCGGATCCTCGGCTACGGCGCCCGGCGCAACCTCGAGTCCATCTGCTGGCTGGGCGGCAACCTGACCCCGGTGCTCGCCACCGAACCGGCCGTCGAGGCGTTCGCCGACCTGCTCGCCGGCGAGGAGCGGCTCTGCTCGTCGATCGTCGGCCGGGCCGACGCCGTCCTCGGGCTCTGGGACCGCCTCTCCGAGGTGTGGGGGCCCGCCCGGGACGTACGCCCGAACCAGCCGCTGCTGGCCACCGAGGCGCTGCCGGTGATCCCCGCCGATCCGGAGGTGCGCCGGGTGCGGGCTGGGGAGGTCGACCGCCTCTTCCCGGCGGCCGTGGCGATGTACACCGAGGAGGTCGGAGTCTCGCCCCTGGCCGAGGACGGCGGGCGCAGCTACCGGCGGCGGGTCAGCGAGCTGGTACGCGGCGGCCGGGCGTACGCCCGCTTCGTCGACGGCCGGGTGATCTTCAAGGCCGAGCTGGCGGTGGTGACCCGGCGCACCGCGCAGATTCAGGGGGTCTGGGTGGCGCCCGAGTGGCGTGGCCGGGGCATCGCCACCGCGGCCATGGCCGCCGTGGTCCGCGACGCCCTGCTGCGCGTCGCGCCGACGGTCAGCCTCTACGTGAACGACTTCAACCTGCCCGCCCGCCGGGTCTACGAGCGCTGCGGGTTTCGCCCGGTCGGCACGCTGGCCACCGTGCTGTTCTGACTGTGAGGCTGGCGGGGTCGGTCCCGCAGGTGGTGGGCTGATGGTCGGCGGCAGCGGACGTGACTCTTGTTCTGACTGGCTTCGTGCCTTT
>NZ_FTNF01000008.1 GCF_900156065.1 Micromonospora avicenniae
CGCCCGGTAACATTCCGAACCCGGAAGCTAAGCCCTCCAGCGCCGATGGTACTGCACTCGGGAGGGTGTGGGAGAGTAGGACACCGCCGGACATTCTTTCCGTTCAGGGCCACCCCGAAAAAGGGGGTGGCCCTGAACGCGTTTCCGGCCCCGGAAGAGGCTAGGAGACCAGCGGGCACTCTCGTTCGCCCCAGCCCGACAAAGCGGCCGAGTTCAATGCCGCCGATGGTGCAACCGAACCGGTAGCTGTTGCCGCGGGGTCGCACTGCCGTGGCTCTAGATCATGATCGGGTTGGTCATCGCCGCCATGTGCCCGGTGGAGTGGCGTACCTCGACGCGGACGAACATCGACTCCTCGGCGCTGGTGTGCCAGTCAATCGTGCCTGCGCCCTCCTGAGGCAACACGTCGCGGTGCACCGCGCCCCGGTCGGTGTGGAAGGTGACCGTGCCGGCCGGCACACCCGTCACCTTCACCCGGGCCACGATGGGCGCGCCGTCGCTGTCCAGCTGCTCACCGATCCCGACGCTGCGGTCGCCGGCGCGGGCGGTGAACGACAGCCGAACCGCGCCCGACTCGGCAATCCAGGTTTTCCCGGCCCGGATGCCGGCGAGCACGGCGCCGATGCCAAGCTCCTCGGCCAGCACGACCGTCTGCGGAGTGCCGATCTGACCTCGCAGATGTACGTCACTGTTGCCTATCGCTGGACGCCAACGCCCGTGGTGTACCTCGGCCGCCAGGCCGCGGCCCCACTCGGCCACCGCCGCCTCGTTGTCAGCGTTCCAGGGCAGGTCCGAACTCCACAGCCCGTTCCATACCTCGACCGCATCGAATCCCTGGAACGGATACATGAAAGCGCCGGACGGGTACGGCGCGTGCGGGTGGGCCACGACGCACAGACCACCGGCTTCATGGACATGATTCAGGGCTTGGTCGATCAGGCCATCGCGCTGGTTGTAGCGCCAGTCGATGACCTGGCCGGGCTCTATGCCTAACGCGAGCCAGTGTCCGGTGTCGGTGACGATCTCCTGGCCAAGGACCACCAGCAGATCGTCACCGGCGAGCGAGCCCCAGGCACCATGGGTGTCCGCAGTGTTGTGCTCAGTGATGGCGATGAAGTCGAGCCCGACCTCACGGGCGGCAGATGCAAGCTGCTCCGGCGTCAGCTCACCGCCATGCGAGCGCTGCGAGTGCACGTGACAGTCGCCCCGATACCAGCCACGCCCCCGTCCGGCCACCCGTCTGGGCGGGAACTCTGCCTCAGCTAGGGTCGCCGTCGTCATGCGCTTATCCCGGCCATCTTGGACATCCAATCAGAAGATCAGCTATGCGCTGAGCGCCAAGCCCTGGCGTACCGACCTCGGCAACTGCGGACGCAACCGGCGGTGGTTCACAGCTCGGTCCACGACTTCGTCATGGTGAACTCGCTGCACGACAGCGAGGCGGTCAAGCGCGCGGTGCTGCCGCAAACCGGCAATCGATGGGAGACAGGAAGGTGAAGATCCGTTAGCCTCGATGGCTAGCCGGGCGGGGCATCGCCTGGAGCTCGTCACGGGGAGGACGGATGAACCTTCGCAGGAAGGTGTCGGCCGTATCGGCGGCCGGTGCACTGGCCATCATCACGACCGTCAGCGCGGGCGGATCGCCCGCGGCGGCGCAGGCAGCCGGGACAGCCACTGCGGCAGCCGACGAGTCGATCACCCACGAGGAGAACCCACGGGTGCCCGAAGGGGCCGCGTGGACCGAGGCGTACTTCCCGTCCTCGGACGGCAGCGGCGTCGAGCTGCACGCCGACGTGCTGCGCCCGGCGCACCTGCCGGCGAACGCGAAGACGCCGGTGATCCTCTCGATCGGCCCCTACTTCGCCCACGCCGGCCAGACCGACCCCGAGGGCTGGGACCGGGTCGGACCCTCGGCCCGCTTCCAGGACTTCATCGATGGCGCCGACCTGATGGCCCGCGGCTACACCTTCGTCATGGTCGACCTGCGCGGCTTCGGCGGCAGCACCGGATGCCTGGACTTCCTCGGGCCAGGGGAGCAGGCCGATATCAAGGCAGCCGTCGAATGGTCGGCCAGCCGGCCCTGGTCGACCGGCAAGGTGGGCATGTACGGCAAGTCGTACGACGCCAACACCGGGTTGGCGGCCAACGTCCTCAAGCTCAAGCCGCTGCGTGCGATCGTCGCCCAGGAACCGACGTGGAACAGGTACAACTACCTGTTCAGCAACGGCGTGCCGCGGTCCAACGCGACCAGCAGCCCACGAGGGTACGGCTCGATCGCGACGATGGCGCCGCTGCCTGATGACAGCGACCGTTACAAGGCGAACGCGCAGTACGAGGCGAGCCACCCCGAGTGCCTGAGCAACAACCAGACCGACACCCAGGACCCCGATCCGATGTCGCCGTACTGGCGGGCCCGCGACTTCGCCACCCGCGCCGTCGGGACCCACACGCCGCTGTTCGTCACGTCGGGCTTCATCGAGGACAACACCAAGCCCGAGGACATGGAGCAGTACCTCGACAACCACAAGGGCCCGGAACGGGGCTGGCTCGGCCAGTGGGAGCACGTCCGCGGCAACGACACCACCGCCGACGGCCGGCTCAGGATGGGACGGGCGGGCTGGTTCGACGAGGTGATGCGCTTCTACGACCAGTACCTGCGCGGCATCGAGCCGTCGGTGACCGACCCGGCGTTCGCCATCGAGGACAGCCTCGCCAACTGGCGGGCGCAGGCGACCTGGCCGAAGGCCGACAGCTCGTACCGGGTGCGGCTGTCGCCGGGGCGGTACGTCGACGACGGCGGCGCCGCACAGAGCACGGCTCGGCTGGCGTCGCCGCCGCAGGCCAAGGGCTGGGACATCGAGGACGCGCCGTCGTCCGGCCCGCTGGCAGCCGTGCAGACGGAGAACGCCGGCGCACCCGGCAACAACTTCTGGACCTTCTCCACGCCCGTCGCCGAGCAGGTGCGGATCACGGCCACGCCGGAGGTCACGTTGAAGACCACCGGCGAGGGCAACGTGCTGGTACGGCTGTGGGACGTCGCGCCGGACGGCACGGCGACGATGTTCAACGAGAACGCCGCGCTGCTGGACGGCAGCCGGTCGACCCTGGTCGAGCTGAAGGCGACGGACTGGACGTTCGAGCCAGGCCATCGGCTGGGGGTGCAGATCGGGACCGTCAGCGCATCCGGCTGGCGAGACGTTCCCTCCGGGCAGACGATCAAGGTCTCCGACGCTCGGCTCGCCCTCGACGTGCAGGACCCGCGGTTCGACGTGCCGACCCAGGGTGATCGTTCCCCGTACCTCGACCGGTACGTCGCGGCGAACACGACCACGCTCAGCAACGTCGGCCCCGGGACCTTCGAGCTGAAGCTTCCCCACAAGCGCTGACCGAACAGGGGGCCCGGCACCAGCTGGTGCCGGGCCCCCTGGCATCACTGCCCTGGGCGCAGCGACAGGCCGGCTACGGTGTCGGACGCGTGGGCGCAGATTGATCCGCGCGGCCGCGGTTCGGTCCTTCGCGCCAGCACCACGAGCTTCCCGGGGCACGGAACCCCTCAGAGGGCGCCTGCGCCCGAGGGCTCCGTGCACTGAGGAACCGTCAGAGGGCGCCCGCGCCCGCCTCGGCAACGGTCTGGTCCTGCTCGCCCGTGCCGCCGCTGACGCCGACCGCGCCGACCACCTCGCCACCGCGGCGCAGCGGGATACCGCCGGCGAAGATCATCACGCGGCCGTGGTTGCTGGCGTGGATTCCGTAGAACTGCTGCCCTGGCTGCGAGTTCGCGCCGAGCTCCTTGGTCGCGATGTCGAACGCCCGCGACGTCCACGCCTTGTTGACGCTGATGTCGATGCTGCCCGTCCAGGCGCCGTCCATGCGTACGTGAGCGACGAGGTTGCCGCCCACGTCGACCACGGCGATGTTCATCGGCTGACCGATCTCGGCGGCGCGCGCCTCCGCGGCCTCGATGATCCGGCGGGCGTCGGCGAGGTTGACGGTCGCCATGGATGCTCCCTGCGAGTGAGTGTCGGTTTGTCGGCTCAGGCGGCGGGCTTGAGGACCACCTTGGAGTAGCCCTCCTCACGGCGATCGAATCGCGCGTACGCGTCGGGCGCGTCGTCGAGGGGGATCTGCTTGCTGACCACGAAGCTGGGCCGCGCCCGACCGGCGATGATCAGGTCGCGCAGGTACCGGTTGTAGGCCTTCACGTTGGCCTGCCCGGTGCCGAACCGCTGGCCCTTCTCGAAGAGCTTGCCCACCCGGAACAGCAGTTCGCCGTTGGCCGAGTGCGGGTCGGGTGCACCCGGGTCCTGCGAGACGTACAACCCGATGACGCCGATCGTGCCGGTGGCGCGGACGATTTCGATCAGGCTGTTGAGCACGCTCGCCGGCTGTTCTTCGCCGCTGGTCGCGGTGGCCTGGTAGCCGACCGCGTCAACGCCCTTGTCGGTGCCGTCGCCGCCCGTCTGGTCGCGGATCTGCTCGACCGGGTCGGCCTTCGAGTAGTCGACCGGGATCGCGCCGATCGACTCGGCGAGCTGCAGGCGCGACGGTACCCGGTCGACCACGAACACCTTCGCCGCGCCCATGATCACCGCCGAGTAGGCGGCCATCAGCCCTACGGGCCCCGCACCCATGACCGCGATCGTTTCGCCGGGACGCAGGTTCGTCATCGCGACGCCGTGATAGCCGGTCGGGAAGATGTCGGCGAGCATCGCGAAGTCGTTCTCGTGCTCACCGCCCTTGGGCAGCTGGAGACAGTTGAAGTCGGCGAACGGTACGCGCAGGTATTCGGCCTGCCCGCCGCGGTACGGCCCCATCGCGACGTAGCCGTAGGCCCCACCGCCGTAGCCCGGGTTGACCGTGAGGCAGTACCCCGTGTAGCCGGCGAGGCAGTTCTTGCAGAAGCCGCAGGCGACGTTGAAGGGCATGGACACCCGGTCGCCCTCCTTCACCGACGCGACGCCGGAGCCGACCTGCACGACCGTGCCCATGTTCTCGTGGCCGAAGACCAGTCCGGGCTCCGCCTTCGTACGGCCCTCGTACATGTGCAGGTCCGAACCGCAGATGGCGGTGGAGGTGATCTTCACGATCACGTCGGTCGGGTCCTCGATGCGGGGATCCTCGACGGTGTCGACGCTGACGGTGCGCGGCCCGTGGTAGACGACCGCCTTCATGACCCGGCCTCGCCGCACACGGTCTGCTGCGCGATGCTCATGCCGACGACGCTAGGTCGCGAGCGTCCGCCGCGCGCCCGGGATGGAAGATGATTCCGCTTTCGTGCGTCCCGCGGTCGGGGGCCGGACCCCGAGCGTGGCGCAATGTGCAATATCCGTGTCGTTGACGCCATCTCGCCGGGCCAGTGAGCATGGACGCATGCACCGCCGCGTCGTGCTCGTCGTGTTCGACGGGTTCCAGTTGCTCGACCTCGCCGGCCCCGCCGACGTGTTCGGCACGGCCAGCCTGCTGTCGCCGACACGCGGGTATCGGCTGGAAGTCACCGCTGTCCGGACAGGCACCGTCCCAGCTCACAACGGCCTTACGACGCACGTCGACACGGCGATCGCGGACATCGACGGACCCGTCGACACGTTGCTGGTGGTGGGTGGGCTGGCCGTGCCGGACCGACTCGGCGACCGCGACCTGATCGAGGGGATCGCCCGACTGGCCGGCTCGGCGCGGCGCGTGGCGTCCGTTTGCAACGGGGCCTTCCTGCTCGCCGAGGCCGGGCTCCTCGCCGGACGCCGGGCGACGACGCACTGGCTGGCCACCGGCGAGTTGGCCGAGCGGTACCCCGAGGTGGACGTCGACGATGACCCGATCTACATCAACGACGGGCCGGTCTGGACGTCGGCCGGCGCCAGCGCGGGCGTCGACCTCGCACTCGCGCTCGTCGCCGCCGACCACGGCCACGCGCTGGCCCGGGATGTCGCCTGCGGCCTGGTCGTGTACCTGCATCGGCCCGGCGGGCAGAGCCAGTTCAGCACGGCCATGCGTGCCACCACACCGCGTGACGAGCCGCTGCGGCGGCTGCAGGCGTACATCGACGAGAACCCCACCGCCGATCTCAGCGTCCCCAGCCTGGCGCGCCGGGCCGCGATGAGCGAGCGACACTTCTCCCGCGTCTTCACCGAGCAGACCGGCATCTCGCCGGGCCGCTACGTCGAGCGTAGCCGGGCCGATGCCGCGCGCCGGCTCCTCGAGGTCACCGGCCAACCCTTGGACGCCGTCGCCCGGCAGTCCGGGCTGGGCGCGTCCGAGACCCTGTACCGCGTCTTCCGCCGGCACTGGCGGATCTCTCCCGGCGACTACCGGCGCCGGTTCCAAGCGAAGGTGAGTTGAGCATGCACGTCGCGATTCCGCTGTACCCGCGGTTCACCGCACTCGACGCGGTCGGGCCGTACACCGTGCTGGCGTTCGCGCCGGACGTGACGGTCACCTTCGTCGCCGCGGCGACCGGCGCGGTCGTCGATGACGTCGGCAGCCTGGCCTTGACGGCGACCGCCACCTACGCCGACGTGCCGCAGCCGGACGTGGTGCTCGTCCCCGGTGGTCCCGGAACGCTTTCCGCCATGGCCGACGCGGCTCTGCTCGACTGGATCCGGCAGGCGCACGAACACAGCACCTGGACCACCTCGGTGTGCAGCGGCTCGTTCCTGCTCGGCGCCGCCGGCCTGCTGCAGGGCCGGCGGGCGACCACACACTGGGGTTGGCTGTCGCGGCTCGCGACGGTAGGTGCCGAGCCGGTCAGCGAAAGGGTGGTCACCGATGGCAAGATCGTCACTGCGGCCGGGGTGGCGTCCGGCATCGACATGGCCCTCACGCTCCTCGCGCTGATGCGGGACCGCGTCACCGCGCAGGCGGTCCAACTCGCCATCGAGTACGCGCCCGACCCGCCGTTCAACGCCGGCCACCCGGATGTCGCCCCGGCCGAACTGCGCGAGCCGGCCCTGCGCCTGATCGGCGCCGCTTGAGGCCTGAAGATCTCTTGGGATCTTGTCGTACTAGTCTTCGCCGCATGGCATTGCGACCCGACGAGTTCTATGACCACGCAGTCGCCGTCGCGGACAGCGAGCGTCGGCTTCCGCTGGCACGCATGACGGGATGGGACATCAGTCCGTTCGAGCCGGACGGTCTGCGCGTGGCGCCGCTACGCCCGCCGGTGCTTCCCGAGCCGCCGCGACACGGCGAGGATCCGTCGGACTGCAACGCCTGCCGCGATCGGGACGAAGGGATCTGGTTCAACGATCACTGGCGGCTGGTCCGGATCGCCGGAGTGGGCGTCCCGCTGGTGCTTATGCTTCATCCGCGCGATCACTACGACATGGCGGATCTACCTGACGAACTGGCCGCCGAACTGGGGCTGCTGAGCACCCGCATCGTGCGCCACATGCAGGCGCTGCCGCACGTGGCGCGGGCCCACGTCTACCGCTTCGGAGATGGTGGCGCCCACCTGCACGTCTGGTTCTTCGCTCGGCCCGAGGGGCAGGCCCAGTTGTACGGGTCGTGGCTGGTCGTCTGGGACGACCTGCTGCCGGAGTACCCGGCGGAGGTGGCAGAAGCTGACGCCGAGGTCGTGGCGGACGCTTTGGTCGCGTCGCACGGAGGCCACCGGTCGCCCACCGGAGAACCGGCCGCCTGACCGACCTGAGCAACGACCCGAGGGGCGCGTCGAGCCTGATGGCATCCCTGGTCTCCGGAAGTTAATGTCCTAGGAAGCTTTAGAGGGTGTGCCAGCCGGCTCCAACCCGCACGGCAGTGTCCGTGCGAAGGGGACAACGGCGATGAGCGGATACGTCGGAGTCGGCTGGCCTGCCGGCAGCAGGACGTTTGTCCTCAGTAGTGGGCGAGGATCTGCGTAACAGGATGGCCAAGGAGTCCAGCCACTACGGCGAGTTCCTCGGCGTCGAGCTCGTACTTTGCCCGGGTTGGATTCGTGGCGCTGATCTCGAACCAGGCGAAGCCGATCGGCTCCTCGTAGCGCAGGCTGTCCAGCTTGACCACGGCACGACAGCAGGGCACGGGCACGTCCAGGTGCCCGAAGCTCACACCGCCGTTCCTCCTGACCAGGTCGTCGAGCCAGGCCAAGCTGATGTCTCCGTCGCAGCCTGAGCGCGTAGGCGTCGACGTTGGGCAGTCCAAAAGGCATCAATCGCTCGGTCCACTGCGGATCGAACCCCGTCAGCTGATGGCCGGGGTCACGATTGGCGTGATCGATAGCGGGCGCGCAACGGCGCCTGGCCGAATCTGAAATGCTCTGGCCAGTCCTGCCGAACACCAGGAGGCGCCGTGGCGATCAAGGTCCGTCTATTCCGCCCGGGCGATGCACCGCGGATCGCCGAGATCGTTCAGAGATGCCTGCGCGAAGTGAACAGCCGCGACTATCCCCAACACGTCATCGACAAGATGTGCGCGCACTTCACGGCCGAGCGGTTCATCGAGTTGTCGGCAAGCCGCCTGATCTACGTGGCCGAGGGCGACGGGGTGGTGGTCGGCACCGTTTCCCGAGTGGGCAACGAGGTCTACACGATGTTCGTCGATCCCGATTTCGCCCGGCGAGGGATTGGCCGTCAACTCGTGCAGCAGGTGGAAGTCTCGGCCGCGCGCGACGGGTACGACCGCATGGAGACCGGTGCGAGCATCACCGCTCACGGCTTCTACCTCAAACTGGGATACACCGATGTCCGCACGAGCGAGACCGAGTTCGGTTTCAACTACATCCTCCGCAAGACACTGCCACCAGCCCAAGCGGCGCGCCCGCTGTAGCCACAGAGGCAACGGTCAAGGAGCGTGTCCATGAAATGGCAAACCGCGTGCGCGACTCGGGGGTCACGTGTTGTGACATCAGGCAGGCGGTACCAGACGGCCGTCGGCACCATCTGAGGGAGTAGAAGGATGCGCAAGCTCATCGAGTCGACGTTCGTGTCGCTGGACGGGGTCATCGACGACACCCGCCCCTCGACGGCGTCCCGCGCGGAGCCGCAGCACTGGGGCCACCCGTACTGGGACGCGAGCCACGCCGGCTACGCGGAGACGCTGATGAACTCGGCGGACGCCCTGCTGCTGGGGCGGTGACGTACGAGGCCGGAGGCTGACCGGATGAACAGCCTGCCGAAGTACGTGGCGTCGCGGACCCTCACCGAAACCACCTGGAACGCGACCCTCATCAAAGGCGACGTGGCCGAGGAGGTCGCCAAGCTGAAGGAGCAGCCGGGCGAGAACATCCTGAAGTGGGGCACCGGCGAGCTGGACCGCACTCTGGTGGAGCACGGTCTGGTCGACGAGTTCCACTTCTGGTATTTCCCGGTCGTCGTCGGCGCCGGCAAGCGCCTGTTCGAGGGCGCCGGCTTCGACACCACTCACCTCAAGCTGGCCGACGTCGACCGGTTCGACTCCGGGATCGTCGTCCACGTCTACGTTCCCAAGTAGGCCGGCACGTCGCTCCCCGAGTAGGCCACGAACCGGTGGTCGTCGGTTTGGCCCGGTCCCTTCTTCAGGGGCCGGGCCAATTGTGCGGCGGCCGGAGTCTCCTCGCGGCAGTCTCAACATCGTCCGGCGGCGGTGCCACGAGGTGTTCATCGGGCCGGCCACGCGCTCGAGCAGGCGCCGAGCCGAGACGAGGCGCCGCGGTGCCCTCTGGGGTCGTCGGTCCGTCCTGCTGCCGGGCGTCATGAAGGTTGAGCGCCCTGATCATGATCCCCGCGTCGCGCCCACGGCGGACGACCGCGGCCGCATCCGCTTTCGCCATCAGCCGCAGGGAGTACGGCATTCGGCCCGCTCGCAGCGCCAATAGGCGGACCGTCAGCGGCCGGTTGCGATATCCCGACGACCGCGTTGCCGGCAGGACCCCCTGTTCGGCGTGCCGGATGTCTGGTGGATCACACCTTCCGAACCGATTTTGGCTGATCCGCGTGGGCTCAGTATGGAAAGTTCCACCGCTCATGAGGGAGAACTGTCATGAACAGGCGTACTCATGTTGTCCGCGTCGGGGCGACCGTTGCGGCTCTTGCCGCGTTGGCCGGATGTGCTCAGCAGAACGGCGGCGCTTCGGCTGCGTCGTCCGCGTCGCAGCCGGCGGCTTCCGCATCGTCTGGCAGTGGCGCGTCCGGCGCGGTGTTCGGCACCGCGGACACGTCTCTCGGCAAGGTTCTGACCGACTCGCATGGCTTCACGCTCTACAGGTTCGACCCGGACACCCCGACGTCGTCTGCGTGCACGGGGGAGTGCGCGGCGCTGTGGCCGCCGGTTACGGGCATGCCGAGCGCCGCGAGCGGTACAACGCTGCCGGGCAAATTGAGCACGATCTCGCGTCCGGACGGCTCGACGCAGGCCGTGTACGACGGGCACCCGGCGTACCGCTACACGCAGGACAGGGCGCCGGGCCAGACCAACGGTGAAGGTGTGCTGGGCACGTGGCACGTGATCAAGCCAGACGCAGGGGCGGCCGCGGGGCCATCGACCACGAGCGCCCCGTCAGCCGCCGCGACGACCGGCTCCGGCTCGACCAGTCTGTACTGACTGTGAGGCGAACGTTCGACGTGCGGGCGTTGGTCCGGTGACGCACTGGACCAACGCCCGCGGTCTGCTCCACATTGAGTGGCGTATTCATTCCACGTCGCACGCGCGGGGCGTTCTGGATGGTCACCTCGCCGTAGGCAACCCTCAGCCGTCCGCCCTGCATCTGCGCATCGCCCAGCGGCGCCATCGGCTCCTGGCCACCGCCGGTGTGCACGCTCACCCAGGCAGGTTGACCCGCAGTGGCCCATACCTGGCCGACGGCGTTGCCGCGGTGCTTGAGGTGGGCGAGTCCGGGGTAGGGGATGGTCATGCCGACTGTGGGACAACTTGTCGGAGACCGTTACCGCCTGGTCGAAACGATTGCCAGCGGCGGGATGGGTGACGTGTGGCGGGCCGTCGACGAAACCTTGGACCGCTGTGTGGCCGTCAAGATGCTGCATCCCCGCCTGGTCGCCGACGCGGGTTTCAGCGAACGGTTCCGCCGCGAGGCGCGCGCCATGGCGGCCCTGCGCCATCCGGGTGTCGCCCAGGTCTACGACTACGGCGAAACGTCCCGGTCGGGAGCGCCGGTCGCCTACCTGGTGATGGAATGTGTGCAGGGACAGCCATTGTCGGAGCGGATAGCCGAGGCCGGCCGGCTGAGCGTCGCCGAAGCGATGTCGGTCGCGGCACAGACCGCCCGCGCTCTGCAGGCCGCCCATGACGCCGGGGTCATTCACCGTGACGTCAAGCCCCACAACCTGATCATCGAGCCCGATGGGCACGTCGTACTCGTTGACTTCGGGGTGGCCGTCACGCAGGACACGGCGAGTCTGACCGGAACGAACGAGGTCCTCGGCACGGCCCTGTACATGGCGCCCGAACAGGTGTCCAAGAACGAGACCACAGCGGCGATCGACATCTACGCACTGGGTGCCGTCGTCTACCACTGCCTCGCCGGTCGGCCCCCGTACCAGGGTGACAACGCCCTCGCGGTGGCAATTCAGCACCTCGAAGACGAACCGCCGCCGCTGCCCGAGGACGTCCCGGCGGAGGTCCGGCAGCTGGTGGCCACCGCGATGGCCAAGGAGCCAGCTCGCCGGTTCCCGACGGCGGCGGCCATGGCCACCGCAGCGCAGGCCCTCGTGGACTCATCCGAGCAGCCGGGCACCGCCGGGGTGGTTTCGACCGGGCCACCCACCGTGCACCTGGCCGCCCCTCAGCCGACCCTCGCCGGTACGTCGAGCAAGGCCGCCAGACGCGGAAACACGACGCTCGCGGTGCTTCTCGGAGCGCTGGCCGCCGTGGCTGCCGTCCTGGTGTTCGCTGACCCCACCGGGATGATGTCGGGCCCGACCGGCGGACCGTCCGTGCCACCCGCAGCGCCGACACCGGCGCCGCCACAAGAGGGGGAGCCTGGCCCCGGCGCCGGTGGCGGCGAACCGGCCACCCGCAGTCCTGCCGACATGCCGGTTCGAGCGCCTGAATCCGCTGTCCCGACTGCCACCGGTTCCGCAGGCGAGGGGACAGGGGGCAGACCTACGCCCTCAGGCGAGAGCAGTTCGGAGAAACCACACCCCACCACGTCCGGAAGCGCTACCCGGGAACCGACGGCAGCGCCGACCGGCGGAACTACGGCAACACCGACCGTGGAGCCGACCGAGGGGCCGACGGCTGACCCGACCGATGACCCGACCGAGGACCCGACCGAGGACCCGACGGCGGACGAACCGACAGCCGGAGCGACCGTCGCGCCAGGGCTCTAGTGCGGCGAGTGGCAGCTGCATCGGCCGTTCAGGTCGGCGACCTCGCCGGTGTCCGCGGTCGACACGTAGTGCGGCAGTCAGCCCATGGGCTGCACGGCGAAGACGTACTCGCGGCCGTCCACGAACGGCTCGCTGAGCTCGAAGTTCTCGAACGAGGTGCCGCCAGGTATGGGCGATTGCGATGCCCAGTAGCAGAATCGCCCGTTCACCAGCACTTCGAGGTCCGGTCCCGGGGCCGGCGCCCGCCAGCTCTGGGCCGCCCGCTCGCCGAGGTAGTGCCAATGGTCTCTGGTGCCTTCGGCGTATGCCGCAGTGGCCGGGAACTCCTCATCGGGTTCGGCCGTGACGAGTGCCGCGCCGTCGGCTTCCCGCAGCATGGATGCGAGCCCGAAGCGGGCGTGCACGGTGAAACCGTCACCGCCGAAGCCCGGCCACAGCTCCTTGGGCGTCACCACTCGGTCCGCGAGGTGCAGTCGACGTAGCCGGGCCCAGTTGCCCATCGTCGCCGAGATTGTCGCCCGATTCAGCGGCACCGAGCTGTCGCGACGGAACAGCGCGACGGCGACCTCGTGCGGGCGGTCGGCGCGGAAGGTGGCGCGGAGATACACGTCCGCGCCGTTGGCGAAGCGTTCACAGCCGATGAAGACGGTCAACCGCTCGACTCCGCCGTCCTTGTCGACGACTCCGCGAGCCGGGTGCAGCGGGTCGGTCGGCTGGGTGTCCGCCGGATCGTCCAGTGACCAGAGACGCTTTCCAGACGCGCCGTCCAGCTCGCTCCACTCCAGCTCGGAGTAGCCCCGTTCGTCGGCGCCCGCCGGCGTGGGTTCGATTGCGAAGAAGTTCACCACCCGCTCCCTGGTATGTCCCAGGTAGGGCGCGTAGACGCGGATCAGTCCGCGGGGCCCGGGCAGCGGTGCCAGCCCGATCTGCAGGCCGTCGGCGTGGCCCCAGCGCGGTTCGGCCGGCAGCTCGGCGGTGGGGCGGACCCACGGGCCCTCGGTCAGGGGGAGGTTGCCGAAGGTGCTCACTTGCCGTTCACCTCGCCGCGGCGACGTTCGCTCGGCACGGGCACGTACGCGGTCATGGGTGATCCTCCCGAAGCGGCAGCTGGTGGATGTCGGGCGTATGGAGAAGGACGGGGCCGCTGGCGAGGCGCCCGAGTCGCGGATGGTGGACGACGAGACTGTGGAGATCGAGGTGGCCGGCATGCAGTTCGACTTCGGCGCCGCCGGTGGTCAGCCGTAGTTCTCCCCAGCCGGTGCCGGTGGTGAACGGCAGCCGCATCTCGCCGGCCGCCGCGTGCGGTTCGCCTGCGGCCGGCGGCTGGTCAGGCCGCAGCCGGGGCCGGAAGGTGAGCGTGCGGGTGGGCGCGTCGTAGTCGGCCCCCGCGAGCGCCACGACCATTCCCCAGCTGGCCAGCGATCGGGCGTAGTGGTTGCCGCATTCGACCTCGTTCCACGGGTTGCGGCGAATGCCGTCGTGGCGGTCACGGACCCCGCGGACGATCTGCAGGGCTTCGTCGACGAGCCCTTCGAGCACGAGGTGGGTGGCGACCTGGTACTCGACGCCCGTCCACACCTCGTCGCAGTAGACGAAGGGAATGCGCGGCCGGCCGCCGTTCGGCCATGAGCAGAGCACGAGGCCGGACTCGCCGTTGAGAGCGTAGGTGCGCTGCACGCTGTGCTGGCCGGTCAGGTCGGGCCGGAAGTTGTACCGGTGGACGGCGGCGATCGCGCTGCGGACATGGTCGGCGGGCAGCACGTGGCCCAGCCCCGCGAGGTGGCCCAGCAGCTGACCGAAGACCTGGTCGCTCAGGCAGCCGGTGCCGTACTGGTAGCGGCGTTCGTCGACGTCCTGGATGTGCTGCTCGTAGTACTCGCCGTTGAAGAGCAACGCGTCCATGCGCTCGGCGCCGAGCCTGGCGGCCTCCCGGTAGCGCGTCGCTGTCTCGTCGTCGGCGAGGTACGCGGCCATCGCCGCCGCGGCCGTCAGCGCGGCGAAGAACATGGAGTTCGCCAGTGAACTGACGCCGTAGAACTCGATGTCGTACGTGTTGTGCTGCTGGCTGTCCAGGACGAAGTCGCCGTCGGAGTCCCACACCCGGAACGCATAGTCGACCGCCCGCTTCGCCGCCGGCCAGCACTGCGTCAGCAGGGTGTCGTCACCGCTGAACCGCCATTCGCGGTAGAGGCGGATCACCGCGCCCAGCTGGCCGTCGACGGCCGGGTGGAAGTCCCACGGCGCGTTGCCGAAGACGCTGTTGGCACGAAAGTTCATCCGCCCGTCGGCGCGTGTCTCGTGCAGGAACTCGGTACGCCTGGCGTCGCGCTCCAGTTCGGGGAAGAGGAAGGCCGCCGCCTGGGCGTAGTTCCACACGTGTGTGCAGGTGCCTTCGCAGCTGCCGGAGTGGTCGAAGCTGCCCTCCCACGCCGCGAATCGGCCGCCCGCCAAGCGGAAGCAGGTGGTGCTCCGCAGTACGACGAGGTTCGAGGTGGCTGCGTCGATCACCTCCGGCGGGAGCGAGCTGCCGAACAGCGCCCGGTGGAAGTTCCGGGTATGCGATTCGAGTTCCGGGAGGTTGTCCACCAGGTGCGCGGCCACCGCCCAGGCGTCGTCGTACGAGGTGGCGTAATGATTCCGGACGACCTGGTCGGCGTGGGTGTTGTCGAGGTTGATGTTGCCCTGCCAGGCCCGGTGCCGGTTGGGGAAGTGCCAGGTGAGCACGAACTCGAACGCCTGGCGTCCCGCTGGGGGCAGCCGGTGGACGATGCCGATCGACCCGACGCGCAGCTTCGTGAACCAGTCCGGATAGGGCGGTTGATCGAGGCTGAACTCGGGTTCGGTCTCGAGGCGCCCGTCCTCGCGCAGGTCGTCCCAGAATGCCTGTACGCCGTCCTGCCAGAAGCCGGACAACCATTGGGGTTTGACGGTCACCGAGGGGTCGGCGGTGGCGAGCACGGCGGTGCCGTAACGGAAGTCGTCCGGCGCGAGGTCGGTGCCGAAGCGCAGCCCACGCAGCCGGGGCTCGTCGAGCCAGGCGATCTCCGGCTGGCCGGCGTAGCGGGGGAAGTGGAAGACGTCGTGCCCGGTGATGCCGACGGGGTTCGCCAGCGAGCCGACAATGGTGACGTCCACCGGCTCGGGCAGCGGATTGGTGACCTCGTACCGCAGCACCGCCCCGGGTATGCCGGACGCATCGGCGTCGAGCGGCACGAACGGCGTGAAGGCCGTCAGCTCGACATCGACGCCCAGTTCGGCATCCTCGAAGGCGATGCGCAGCAACGGGTACTCGCCGCGCATCCGGCTGCCGTCCAGCCGCGGTAGCCCGGCCAGCTTGCCCGCGTAGTACCCCTGATCCCCCTCGTGCGGCCCGGGCAGCCGCGCCTCCAGGACCTTCGTCACCGGCGGGTGTCCCGTTCGCGCGGCGCGGATGGCGAAGAAGGAGAAGGGCAACTGTGCGCCTTTGTCTGGCCGGTTGGCCAGCTCCCAGTCGCGCAGGTCACCCCGCGCACCCACGGAGACGTTTCCGGTTCCGATCCCGCCCAGGGGGAACGCGGCCACGGTGGCGTCGGGACCGTGGACCCTCATCGCGCACCGCCCTGGTCGACGAGCGGGATTCTGCTGCCGGAGGGGCCGGTGTCGATCCCGATCACGGCTCTGTGGCTCTGCATGCGCTACACCCTGGCAGAAATCGATTTCACTCGTCAACGGCGTCGCACCAGGAATGCGAGCCGGTCGACGGTCTACGCCGCCTGGTTGCGCAGCACGATGGTGCGCGGCGGCTGGTCGTCGCCGTTGATGCGGTCGAGGAGCAGGTTCGCGGCGGTGACGCCGAGGCGCCGGGCCGGCAGTGGAATGACGGTGATCGCCATGGGTGCGATCGGCGCGAACGGCAGGTCGCCGAAGACGGCCACACCGAGCGCGGGCGGCAGTTGGCCGCTCTGGGCCAGCACCTGCAACGCGCCGACGCCCATCAGGTTGTTCGCGACGAACACGGCGTCCGGCGGCTCCGGCATGGCGAGCAGCTCACGCATCGCCTTGTTGCCGCCATCCACCCGGAAGTCGGCGTACTTCAGATAGCGCTCGTCGACGGGGCCCGTGGTGCGGGCCGCGTCGCGCCAGCCGTCGGCGCGATGGACGGCGGTCTCGACATCGCGTGGGCCGGTGATGCACGCGATCCGGCTGAAGCCCTGGCTCTGCAGGGCGGCGGTGGCGGTCCGGCCACCGGCCCGGTTGTCCACCATCACGGCGTCGATGTCGAATCCGTGGGGGCTGCGGTCGACCGCCACGACCGGGCGATTACGCTCGATCAGCCCGCTCAGGTCGCAGTTGTCGCCGGCCGCGGCGAGGATGACACCCGCCATCTTGGCCTCGATGGCGATGTCCAGGTACCGGGCCTCCTTGGCGTGATCCTCGTCGGAGTTGCAGAGCACGACCGAGTATCCGGCAGCCTGGGCGACGTCCTCGACGCCGCGGGCCATGGCGGTGAAGAACGGGTTCTCGATGTCCGGGATCACCAGCGCGATCACCTCGGAGGTCTGCAGTCGCAGGGTACGGGCGATACGGCTGGGCGTGAACGAGAGCGCCTTGGCCGCCTCGCGTACGCGCCGGGCCTTCTCCGCGGAGACGTTCTGGCCGTTGAGCACGCGGGAGACCGTCGACGGTGACACACCGGCCATCGATGCGACCTCGTAAATCGTTGCCATCACGTTCCTCAGGGGTGCTCACTGGGCCACGGGAGTTCCGGCCGGCAGGGGTGACAGACGATTGACACGGCCGCCACGCAACTCTAGCGTAGTGAAATCGATTGCAAGGACAGGCACCCCCGCCTGGTATAACCAGCGCGCCGACAACCCGGTTGGAGAACGATGGCCAACGCCGACCTCGCCACGATCGCACGCCTGCGGTCGGTTCAGACACGGTCGATCAGTCCCGAGAACTTCGACGGGTCGGCTGGTGGCGGGGGTCGCGCCACCACCGGCACCGGCGCCGAGTGCGCGCGTGACCTTGGACCCGGCTGGAAGATCTCGCCGAGCGTGGACATCGCGGCGGGTGCCACCTTCGACCTGGCAACGATTTCGGGCGCGGGCCAGATCAACCACATCTGGATCACCACGCACAAGGACAACTGGCGCACACTTCTGTTCCGGGCGTACTGGGACGGCGCCGAGGAGCCCGCCATCGAGGTGCCCTACGGCGACTTCTTCTGCTCCGGCTGGGGCGAATTCACGCAGGTCAACTCGCAGATGATCGCCGCGAACCCGAACGGCGGCTTCAACTCCTACTGGCCCATGCCGTTCCGCGACGGCGCCCGGCTGACGCTCGAGAACCTGTCCACCGTCCCGGTTCGCGTCTACTACCAGATCACCTACGAGATCGGCGGCGACTACTCCGGCCTCGGGTACCTGCACGCACAGTGGCGGCGTAGCAACCCGCTGGAGTACCTGAAGCCGCACACGATCATCGAGGGAGTGACTGGGGCCGGCCACTACGTCGGCACGTATCTCGCCTGGGGCGTGAACAGCAACGGCTGGTGGGGCGAAGGCGAGATCAAGTTCTACCTCGACGCCGACGACGATTACCCGACGATCTGCGGTACGGGCACGGAGGACTACTTCGGCGGCGCCTGGAACTTCGACGTCCCCGGCCGCGGCTACACCGAGTTCTCCACGCCCTACCTCGGCATGCCGCAGGTGATCCGCCCCGACGGGCTCTACGTCAGCCAGCAACGCTTCGGCATGTACCGCTGGCACCTGCCGGACCCGATCCACTTCGCCGAGCGGCTGCGGGTCGACATCCAGGCGCTCGGCTGGCGCTCCGGCTGGCGCTACCTGCCGCTGCGCGACGACATCGCGTCCACCGCCCTGTTCTACCTCGACCGGCCCACCGCGCGCCGGCCGCGCACGCCCAGCGCCGATGACATGGAGGTTCACCTGGGTAGCGCACCGGTGCCGGACCTGGGCGCGCAACCGCCCCGACCGCCCGCCTGACCGCGGCGGCCCAGAGACGACGGGGCGCCGGCCCTCCGGCCACGTACGTGGCCGGAGGTCTACATCCGGTAGGCGCGGGCGTTCCGGGTACAGGGAGGACCACTTCGTGTTCAGACTCATCCCCGGCGGCCCGAGATCCAAATCCCGCGCGGCCACGGCGTTCGTGGTCGCCGCCGGCCTGACCGGCGCGGCGCTCCTCGTGACCACCGGGCCGACCTACGCGACGAGCGCCAGGACCAGCGCCACCCTGATCGAGAAGATCACCGGCCCGGACTCGCCCAACGACACCTACGGCCGCTGGAACGTCAAGGCGACCGACCTCGGCATCATGTGGGACAACAACGCCGGCCAGGTCCTGACCGCCTTCGGCGACACCTTCGGTGACGCCTGGATCGGCCCGGGCGGCGGAGTCCTGGGCAGCGGCGACGCCAACTGGCGCAGCAACGTCCTGCTGCGTTCGTCGGACACGACGCCCGGCGATGGCATGGACTTCGCCAGCGCGGTGACCGGCCCCGACGGCCGGGCCCGCGAGATCCTGCCCGGTCTGCACCAGCCGGATGGCACGGGCGAGGTCACCAAGATCCCCACTGCGGGCATCGCCGTGGGCGACCGCCAGTACGTGTCGTTCATGTCGGTGCGCCACTGGGGTCCACCCGGGCAGTGGGACACCAACTACGCGCAGATCGCATACTCCGACGACAACGGCGACACCTGGTCCACCACCGGTACGCCGACCTGGGACAACCCGTCGTTCACCGACACCTTCCAGCAGCAGGCGTTCGCCCGCAGCGGCGGCTACGTCTACGTCTTCGGCACCCCGAGCGGTCGCAACGGCAACGCCTACCTGGCTCGCGTTCCCGAGGCGCAGATGCTGACGCAGTCGGCGTACCAGTACTGGAACGGTAGTTCCTGGATCGCGAACGATGAGGCGGCCGCGGTCGCCGTGGTGGACGCGCCGGTCTCGGAGCTGTCGGTCCGCTACGACTCCTCCATCGGCCGGTGGGTGATGATGTACCTGCAGGGCGAGGACATCGTCCTGCGGACGGCGACCAGCCCGCAGGGGCCGTGGAGCGGCGCCCAGATCGTGGTCAGCTCCGCCGACTACCCGGGCCTGTACGGCGGTTTCCTGCACCCGTGGAGCTCCGGCGGCACGCTCTACTTCACCATGTCCCAGTGGAATCCGTACAACGTCTACCTCATGAAGGTGCGGATCGACGCGACCGGCGCCGTCGTCGCCCCGAACCTCGTGGGCGATCCCAGCTTCGAACGCGGCGCGCTCACCGGCACCGGCACCGACGGCACCTGGGCGTGTAGCGGCAACTGCGGCATCGACAACTCGCGCTGGGGCTACTCCGGCGACCGCAACGGCTTCGCCCGCTTCAACCGGGGCTGGCAGGACGTGCACCAGACCGTTCCGGTCGAGGCGAACACGGCGTACCAGCTGACCGGCTTCGTCCGCACATCCTCAAACAGCCGGACCGGATTCCTGGGTGTCCGCACACCGTCCGGAGCCGTGATCGGTCAGGCCCACTACACAGCGATCGGCTCGTGGACGCGAATCGTCGTGAACTTCAACAGCAGGGCCAACACCTCCGTGGTGGTGTACGCCGGCGTGCGGACCGACAGCGGAGACATCTGGATCCAGCTCGACGACTTCTCCCTCACCAGGACGTGATCAGCCGGTTGGTGCGGCGGGCCGGTCGTCGGCCCGCCGCACTCGGCTGGGATCGGACAGCAGCCGCGGTGTCTCAGGAATCGGCCAGCGCTGCGAGGGTCGCCCGGGCACCGTCGCGGTGCAGCGAATCCAATGCCCATCGGTACGCGGCAACGAACCGCTCGTCCACGGCCAGGTCTCCGAACACGTCACTCTGCTTCAGGAAGGCCACCGGGTCCGTGCGGGCCGCGGCGGCGTACTCCATCACGCTGTCCCGGCGCCGGTCCACCACGTCGATCGGCCGTCCCTGCTCGTCCATGCCCGCGGCGTAACGAGCCCAGCTCGCCACGATCGCTGCCGATCGGCGGATGCTCCGGCCCGCGGCGAGCTGGTCCCTGATCACGGGTACCAGCCAGTTCGATATCCGATCCGACGAGTCCGCGCACAGCCGCGCGATCGTGTCGCGGATGTGCGGATTCGCGAAACGGCTGAGCAGGGTCTCCTGGTACGCCGGCAGGTCCACGCCGGGCACGGCATGCAGCGTCGGCGTGGCCTCCTCGCGCATGTACCTCGCCAGTAGATCCACGATCAGCGGGTCCTGGGCCGCCTCGTGGGCGTACCGGTATCCGAGCAGGTGACCCAAGTAGCACAGGCCCTGGTGCGAGCAGTTCAGCAGGCGCAGCTTCATCTGCTCGTACGGTTCGACGTCGTCGACGAGGCGTACGCCGGCCGCCCGCTCGAGCGGCGGCCGCCCGAGCGGGAAGTCGTCTTCGATCACCCATTGCAGGAACGGCTCGGCGACGACCGGCCAGGCGTCGGCGACGCCGAACTCCGCCGCGATCTGTTCCCGGTCGGCGTCGGTGGTGACGGGAGTGATCCGGTCGACCATCGAGTTCGGGAACGCGACGGCGCCGGCGATCCAGCGGCCCAACTCGGGGTCGATGCCGGAGGCGAACGCGGCCATCATCCTGCGCGTGACGTTGCCGTTGCCCGGAATGTTGTCGCACGAGAGCACGGTGAACGGCGGAACGCCGCGCGCACGGCGGCGGACCAGACCGGCGACGATCAGCCCGAACGCGGTGCGCGGAACCGCGCCCGGCTGCCGGTCGTGGCGCACCAGCGGATCGGAGTCGTCGAAATCTCCGGTGGTGGGGTTGATGTAGTAACCGCCCTCGGTCACGGTCAATGAAACGATGCGTACGCCCGGGTCGGCCAGCAGTTCGATGACGGCGTCCGGGGCATCCGGGGCGTAGAGGTAGTCGACGATGGCGGCGATCTCGCGGGCCCGGCGGGTGCCGTCGGGGTACTTGAGCAGGAGCGTGTACCGGTGATCCTGGGCGATCAGGACGTCGCGCATCCGAGCGTCGCCGGGCAGGACGCCGACCCCGCAAACGGCCCAGTCGTGAGCGAGGCCGATGTTCATGAGTTCGTCGAGGACGGCAGCCTGGTGAGCCCGGTGGAACCCGCCGACGCCGAAATGGACGATGCCCGGCCGCAGCGTCGCCCGGTCGTAGCGCGGCCGGTCGAGAGGCGTCGTCATTTCATCCCCGAGATGCGTACGCCGTTGACGATGTACCGCTGGAAGATCAGCAACAGCAGGACGGTGGGCAGTGAGGCCAACGTGGATCCGGCCATCAGCATGCCCCAGTCGTTACCGCGATCGGAGCGGAAGGTGCCGAGGAACTGCATGATCTGGGTCAAGCTGGGGTCGGTGATGGTCAGGATCGGCCACACGTAGGCGTTCCAGTACGCCAGGTACGAGGCGATGCCGACCACCACGAACGGCGCGGCCGACTGCGGCAGGAACACGCGTAGGAAGACCTGCCAGCGATTCGCGCCGTCGATCATCGCGGCCTCCTCGACCGCGATCGGGAAGTTCAGGTAGTACTGCCGTAGGAAGAACATCTGTGCGGCCGAGGCGACCCCGGGGATGATCAGCACGGCCATGGTGTTCAGCATTCCGAGCTTCGACACGACGACGAACGACGTCAGCAGGATCGCCATCGTCGGAATGAACATCGGCATGATGCAGTAGACCCACCAGAACCGCTTGCCCCTGAACTCCAGCCGCGCAAACGCGTACGCCGCCATGGAGTTCACGACGAGGCTGAGCACGGTGAAGATGAGTGCCCCGACGAAGGTCACGATCATCGCGCGGGTGAAGGTGTGATCCTTCAGGATCGCGGTGTAGTTGCTCCACCGCCACATGTCGGGGAAGAACTGGAACGGTGAGCGAAGGACCTCGTCCTTGCCCTTGAATCCGGCGATCGCCATCCAGGCCAGCGGAAAGAGCACGCTGACGGCGATCAGGACGACGAGCATGGCCGAGCCGGCCCTGCGAAATGTGCCTACAGGCATGGCGGTTCCTTCCCGGTCAGCCGTCGACGGCCTTGTCGGACCGGATCAGCCGGAAGATGACGATGGAGATGGCGCCCAGCACGACGAACAGCAGCAGCGACGCGGTCAGCGAGTAGCTGGTGGCGTAGGGCGTGAGCTCACGGAAGCTGTTGAAGATGTAGAAGTTTGGGGTCGTCGTCGCGCCGGTCGGGCCGCCGTTGGTCATGATGAGCGGCAGGTCCAGCATCTGGATGGCGAGCGTGAACCCGGTGACGAAGAGGTAGAGCAGGACGTTCTTCAGCAGCGGAATGGTGATGTAGCGCAGGCGCTGGAAGAAATTCGCGCCGTCGAGCATCGCCGACTCGTAGTAACTGTCGGGGATGTCGAGCAAGGCCGCCAGCAGGATCAGCGTGGTGATCCCGAATCCGAGCCAGATCCCCGGCACCGCGATGGCGGGCAGCGCCCACTGCGGACTGTTGAGCCAGGCGATCGGGGCGTGGTTGATCAGGCTGAGGAACCAGTTCACCACACCCGCGTCCTGGTACATGAAGGTGAACAGGACCGACGCGATGACGGTCGACACGACCGCCGGCAGGTAGACCGTCACCTTCATGAAGGCGGCGACACGTTTGCTCAATGTCTTGATGAAGCTCGCCAACAGCAGTGCGATGACGATTCCTGTCGGTACGACCAGCAGGGCGTAAGAGAGGCCGATCAGGATCGAGTGCCAGAAGTCCGCGCTCTCCAGGACGTACTTGTAGAACTGGGCGCCGACGAACTTGGGCGCCTTGTAGAAGCTGATTTCGAACGTGCTGAGGTAGACCGAGTAAGCCAGCGGCCACATGACGAATACGCCGAGCAGGACCACCATGGGCGCGATCATCAGGTATGCGGTGAGATTGTCCTGGCGCCGCGCTCCGACGCGCCGGGGCACCGCCCCCGGGGCCTTCGGCGAAGCCGCGGCACGATTTGAGTCGAGCAGAGCCACGCTCATCCCTCGCAATCGATCGATCCCCGGGGACGTGACACGGCCACGTCCCCGGGAACCGGGGCGTGTCAGGTCATCGCCGAGGCTGGGTACCGGCCAGAGACTGCTTCTTTATGACGTCGTTGATCTTTTCGTCGGCCTTCTTCAGGGCGTCCGGGATGCTCGCCGTGCCCTTCATGGCGCTCTCCACGGCGGTCCCGAAGGCCAGGGCGATGTCGTACGGGTAGGCGGGCTCCTGCTTGCCGTACGGAACCACCTTCGTGGAAATCGTCTTCATGAAGGGGTCGGACGAGGCGTCCGGGTTGCCGGCCAGCGCCTGGTCCACGGAGGTACGCACCGTGTACTTGGAGAAGCCGCTGGTCTTGAAGAAGTCCGCCATGATCGCCGGGTCGCCGGCGAGCAGCCACTGGACGAACTGCGCGGCTTGCTGCTTGGCTTTCGACTTGGCGTCGACGGTCAAGGTCCAGCCACCCAGCGTGGCGGTCGTCTTGGTCTGGTCACCGTCGATCGACGGGAACGGCGCCACCGCAGTCTTGGAGATCATGTTGGGGAACTCCGCCTTGAGCTGGCCGACGACCCACGACCCACCGGCCATCATGGCCACCTCACCCTGGCCGTAGGAGGCGCCGTCGGCGTACCCGACCTTCGGCGTCTTGGGCATGAGGCCGCCCTGGTAGAGCGTCTTGTAGAGCTGCAGCAGCTTCTCGTAGCACGGATCGGTCGCGTTCGCCTTCGACCAGTCGTCGGCGATCGGCAGGTGGCCGCAGGCGTTGTACTGCAAGCCCCAGCTCGACCAGGCGAGGTCCGGGGCGGCCGACGCGATCGTCATGCCCTTGACCTTGGGGGTGGTCAGTTTGGTCGACCACTGGACGAGCTCGTCCCACGACTTCGGGGGGTTCTTCGGGTCGAGGCCCGCCGCGGCGGCCAGGTCGGTGCGGTAGTACAACACCGTCGACGGCTCCACGAGCATCGGATACGCGTAGCGCTTGCCGTTGAACGTGACGAAGCTCTTCACGTTGTCCTTGATGTCGTCGAACGCGCTCGCCGGAAGCAGCCCGTCGAGTTCGGCGAGCTCGCCATTGGTGACCGCCGCCGGGATGTTGCCGTAGCTGGTCGTCTGTACGTCGGGGGCCTTGCCGGCGGCCTGCGCGGCCTTCAGCTTCTGAGCCCACGTGTCGGCCGGCTGAACCTGGTAGTCGACCTTCACCTTGTCCTGCGAGGCGTTGAAGGCGTCGACCTGCTTCTTGAACCAGGCCTGCTGGTAGTCCTCGAACTTCTGCTGCCAGAAGGTGATGACGGTCTTGCCGCCCTCCGTCCTGGCGCCGCCGCCGCCGCTGCCGCACGCGCTGAGCGCGAGGGACGCCGCGACCGCCGCTGATATCGCCAACGCGAGTGTGCTACGCCGTCGAGGCACTGCTCCTCCTGTCCTGCGGCTCGTCGCCGAACCGCCTGCCGACCAACTTTCAGACGATTGACCCGGCCGCGACCTGTGGCGAGGGGTCGCGACCCCCGGGAGCAACGACAAGATCAGGGTTCGGCCGCGGATGCATGGCGGCCACCGACACCGGCCCCGCACCACACCGCAGGTGGTTACGAAACCGTGTGGTGCAGGTTTCCGGCATGGGTCCAGCGCCTTCGCTCGGGGGTCGAGTGGCTCGTAGTGAACAGGATGGAATCGATTTCGTCAAGAAGTCGAAGGACGCCCCGCTGGAACTTGGTTCTAGCTGTGACAACTGCGCGAAACCGATTGCAAACGCTGCGCTGTGCGGGCCGAGGCAGGGGGCCCGAGGGATCGCGAGTCGGCGGGACGGGATCGCCGTTGGCCGGCACCGGATCGCCGTTGGCCGGGCACCGGATACCGGGTCTTCTGCGGCAGGACGATGTCGTCGTCCGAAGTGGAGGTGGCGTCCCTGCCGCGACACGCCTGCCACCAGCGCTGACGTTCCAGGGCCCGACGGCTGATCGTCGGTCTGGGCTGGAACATCGACCGTTCCCGGACCGTCACCGGCCCGTCGGAACGTGGACCAATCCGGGCTGACCACGACCGGCAGTACCCGGATACCGGCCGGCCGGGATGCCCGCGCGGTCGCCTACCAGGCGCGCGGTCACCGAGCCGGATGCGCCGCCAGCAACTCGTCGACCTCCACGGCGGTCGGAGCGGTCGCCGGTCCCTGCCGCGTGACGGCCAGCGCGGCGGAGGCGTTCGCGCGACGAACGGCCTGGACCGGGTCGAGACCACTCACGAGGGCCGCGACGAACGCGCCCACGTGGGCGTCCCCGGCGCCGTTGGTGTCCACCACGGCCACCGGGAAGGCCGGCACCCGCAGGGTTCGGCCGCCGGTGGCGAGCACTGCGCCCTGCGGCCCGGTGCGGACCACCACGCCGGCCCGCGCGCCGCGCATCGCGAGAGCTGCGGCAGCCGCCTCCGGGGCGGCCTGATCGGTGAGTATTTGGGCCTCCCGCTCGTTGCAACTCCACCAGTCGGCGCGCTCCCAGGCCGACGCGAGCACGGGGGAGGGGATCTCGGCGACCAGGGGACCCGGGTCGATCACGACGGTGACCTCCGGGGGGATCGTCGGTAGCCAGGCCGCCAGTGCCGGGCCGTTGGACGGGTAGGCCAGGCTGTAGCCGGAGACGTACACGACGTCGCCGGGTCGCAGGTCGACCCGCGCCAGGTCCGCCGGTCCGAGCTGCGCCTCCGCGCCGACGCTCGTGGCGAAGGTGCGTTCCCCGCTCGGGTCGACAAGCGCGACGCTGAACCCGGTGTCGACATCCGGCAGCGCCGGCTGGACCAGCTCGAGGCCGGCCTGGACCAGCTGCTCGCGGGCCAGGTCCGCGAAGGGTCCGGTGCCGTGCATTCCGGCGTACGCCACGGACAGTCCCTGGCGTGCCGCGCTGACCATGACGTTGAGCCCGCCGCCGGCGGTGATCCGGCTGCTGGAGGCGAGGACGTCTCCGCCGACCTCGGGCAGCCGCGGCAGGTACATCACCACGTCGACGACGACGTTGCCGGTGTGCACCAGCCGCGGCGACGGCCCGGTCATCGCCGTGTCCCGGCGGTGCGGTCCTCTGCGTCCGCCTCGGGCCGGGCGTCCCCGCGTTGCCCTGCGGTGCCGCTGCGCCGGGCGCTCCTGACGCCGAACAGCAGGTACAGGGCGCCGGCGACGACGAACGCCGCGACCCAACCGAGGCCGTTGGTGCCCAGCCAGGAATCCGCGAGCGGTCCGCTGAACCAGACGTCGTCCGCCGAGGTCGAGGCCGTCAGGAAGAGCAGACCGACGACGGTACCGGCCAGCCACGGCAGCACGGCCGACCAGCGGAACCCGCCGTGGTACCAGTAGGCGCTGGTCCGGGTGGTGTCCATCAGCCCGCGCGGGTCGTAGTCGCGCCGGAAGAGCATGTCGGCCAGGAATACCGCCACCCAGGCGGTGATCGGTACGGCGAGCAGCGAGATGAAGGTGATGAACGGCCCGTAGAAGTTCCCGGCGATCAGCATGAAGTAGATGCCACCGGCCAGGGTGAGCACGATGTCCAGGCCCACCGCCACCACCCGGCGGGTTCGGATGCCGAGGGTGATCATGGTCAGTCCGGCGGAGTAGACCGAGAGGTTGTTGGACAGCAGCAGGCCGCCGAAGGCGGCGAGCAGGTACGGCACCGCCATCCACGACGGAAGCATCACCTGGATCGCCGAGACGGGGTCGCTGGCGGAGGCGAGGGTGCCGTCGCCGGCCGAGAGCAGACCACCCAACCCGATGAGCAGGAACAGCGGAATCCCGGCACCGGCCGAGGCCGCCGCCACGATCCGCCCGCCCGGCACGTTGCGGTGCTGGTAGCGGGCCATGTCCGCGCCGGCGTTCGCCCACCCGATGCCGGTGCCGGCGGCGATCACACCGATCCCGGCGATGACGACGCTCAGCGGTGCGGCCGGGGCGTCGAGCACGGCGTGCCAGTCCACCCGGGTGATCAGGAACGCGGCGACGACGATGTTCAACGCGCCGAAGACGTACGTCGCCCACTGCTGGATCCAGACCAGCGTGGCGTGCCCCAGACCGGAGACGACCAGGGTGAGCGCCACGAAGGCCAGCAGGCTGATCACCGTGAGCACGGGGTTCGCCGTGAGCCCGAACGCGATGTCCAGCAGTGCCAGCAGCGCGTACGCGGCGGTCGTCGTGTTGACCGTCTCCCAGCCGACCCGGGACAGCCACGAGATCACGGTCGGCCCGTGGTTGCCGCGCGGTCCGAAGATCGCCCGGGACAACGTCATGCTGGGCGCGCCGCCCCACTTCCCGGCCACGCTGATCAGGCCGACGAGGGCGAACGAACCGAAGGAACCGATCGCGGCCACCAGCAGCGCCTGCCAGATGTTCATGCCGCGCAGCGCGACCAGGGTGGCGCCGAGCGGCAGTCCCAGGATCGAGATGTTGGCCGCGAACCAGACCCAAAAAAGTTGGCCCGGACCGCCCGTGCGCTCGGTGGAGGGCACCGGTTCGATGCCTCGGGTCTCGATGGCGCCGACCCGGTTGGTGTCGGCCGGAATCGTGCCGGCCAGGTCCGTCGTGGACATCGTCGTCCTGCCTTTCCCTGCGGGTGCCGGCCGTCAGCGGGGCTGACGAAGGGCGAGCAGTTGGGTCGCCAGTTCTGCCAGTGGAAGATGGTTGGCTCTTGCGATCGTTTCCCGTGCGGTGTCCGGGAAGGATTCGACTCCGTGGCCGGCGCCGGCGATGGCGCCCACCATGGCGGCGATCGTGTCGGTGTCACCGCCGAGACCCGCCGCGAGCAGGCAGGCCTGCCACGGGTCGTCGGGGTGAACGGCGAGCACCGCGAATGCCGCCGGAACCGACTCCTGCGTCGCCACGCTCGTCCCGACCAGGCGGTAGATCAGGTCGGCCGCCTCGTCCGGCGTCCGGCCGGCGACCAGTTCGGCGGCCCAGGCGATCCGGGTGGCGATGTCCGCCGCCGCGATCCAGTTGCCGCGTCCCGCGGCCAGCTGCGCCGCCCGCACGGCCGTCGCCGTGGCGGTCGCGGTGTCCGCACCGTCCAGGCCGGCGCTGACCGCGGCGGCGACCGCGGCGGCGCCGGCCAGGGCGACGCCGGTGTTGTGGGTGACCCAGCTCGCCTCGACGACGCGATCGACGAGCAGGTCCAGGTCGGCCGCGGGTACGGCGATCCCCACCGGCGCGATTCGCATCGCTGCCCCGTTCGTCGTGCCGAACCGGCCGGCCTCCTCGAGGGGACGGCCGGCGGCCACGGCGGCGACCGCCGCCCGGGTCGACGGGCCGAGCAGGTCCAGCGATCCACGCCGGCGCATGTCGTCCTCCCAGGCGAGCAGCGCCCGGGCGAGGCGGTGCCCGTCGACGTGCCCCCGACCGTCGAGGAGCAGCCGCCCGAGCAGCAGCGCCTGCTCGGTGTCGTCGGTCACCGTGCCGGCGGGCATCCCGGGCGCGATCGGCTGGTCCGCGGGGCCCGGCTCGAAGCCGGCCAACCGGCGGTGGCGGGCGACTATCCGCTCGCGCGGCATGGACTGGGTCGGCATGCCGAGCGCGTCGCCGACGGCGAGCCCGGTCAGGGCCCCGACGGCTCGCGATTCGATCGGCACAGCAGGATACGGGGTACTCATTCCGACGCCTCTCCGAAGCGCAGGTGCAGCCGGAACCGGTCGGGGTTCAACAGGCTCTCCACGTACTCGACGAATTCACCCCGCGCGTCCCGACTCAGCCGTTGGGTGCGCAGGTAGAGATCACCGGGAGCGCAACCGAGCAGCTCGGCATCCGATTGCGTCACCCGGGACAGATCCACCCATTCCTCGCCCTGCACGGGCGTGAGCCCGGCCGAGCGCAGCGCCGCGTACAGGGAGCCGGTGAGACCCTGTTCGGGCAGGTTGCGCAGCGGGCCGACGGCAGGAACCAGGCTCCGCTCGATCGAGATCGCCCGGCCTTCGTCGAGCGACCTGAGCCGGTCGACGGCGACGCACTCGGCTGACTGCAGGTCGAACCGCTCGGCCAGCTCGGGCTCGTGGACCAGCTCGAGACGCAGGATGCGTACGGTTGTGGGGACGCCCTGCTCGGCCAGGGCCCGGGACCAGCCAAGCCGGTCGTCGATCGTCCGGCCGTCGAAGGTCACGAACGATCCCTTGCCGGAGCGGGTCTCGATCAACCCCTGGCGGATCAGGTCGGCGAGGGCCTGGCGGACAGTGTTCCGGCTCACGTCGAACCGGGTCGCGAGAGCATGCTCGCCGGGCAGCTGGCTGCCGAGGGCCAGCCGGCCACCACGGATCTCCCGGGCGAGCTGCTCAGCGACCCGCTCGTGCTTGAGCTTGAGAACCTGTCCGAACATGTTCAGAAGGTTAACTCTGGCCAGGACGTTCAGCCAGTCGCCACGATCATCCCCCGGCACGCGCAGCGACCAGCGGCACCGTCAGTGCGGAAAGGGCACTGACCGGCAGGCGTGACGACCAGCGGACCGGCCGCCCGGAGAAAACGACGCAGCTGGCCCCGAACTGCCTACTGCGGCCGGATGTTGTGGTTGTGGGCGAACAGGTTGGTGGGATCGTACTGACGCTTGACCGCCACAAGCCGCTGGTAGGTCTCCGCGGGATAGATCGCCGCGACGTCCTCGTCCGTGGCGCTGCCAAGGAAGTTCGCGTAGGCGCCGTTGGTGTGCGGCGCGAGTCTCCGCCAGATCGCCTCAAGCGCGGGACGAATCGCCCCGACGACCGGTTCCGGACCCGCTGCGGTGGTCACGACCATCAACTCCGCTTCGCGGTGCGTGTAGGCGGTGGCGTCGCCGGGGATCCGGGATACCGCACCGCCGACGCTGCGAACGGCGATGAGCGGTGACCCTTGGGACGTTCCGACCTCGCTGAGGATCTGCAGGACCTCGGATACCGATTCCTTGTCGACAAACGCGCTCCGGCTCAGGAACTGAATTCCCGGCGGTGGGGCCACGCCGTCCACGAGCGTGTCGGCATAGGGCTGCAGCGCCACGTTGTCGTCGATCACCGTACCGAGCTGGCGGATCGGGTCGATGGCCTGTGCCGCGGGCGCCGGGTCATCGCCGTCGAAGGCGACGTAGATTTCCACCGGTGCTTCAGGTCCGCCCGCGAGTGGATTGGCGAGGTTCACAGTCGAGGTGAGCGCTTCGGGCGCGGTACGGAGGTAGTCCGCCCACCCCTGCAGCACGCTGGCCGCCTCGGATGCCGGAAAGGCGATCCTGCCGAAGAAGACGTCCGTCGTCGGGTGCGCCACGAACTGGAAGGCGGTGACGATCCCGAAGTTCCCGCCGCCGCCGCGAATCGCCCAGAACAGCTCTGGGTTCTCCGCTGCACTCGTGTGCACGAGGACTCCGTCGGCGGTGACCACCTCCGCGGCGGCCACGTTGTCGATGGCCAGGCCGTATCTCCTGACCTTCCAGCCGATGCCGCCGTTCAACGTCAGCCCGCCGACACCGACCCGCTTGTTGTCGCCCGAGGAGATCGCCAGGCCGTGTGGGGCGAGAGCGGCAGCGACCTGACCCCAGGTGGCACCGCCACCGATCCGCACGAGGTGGCGTTCCTTGTCGATGAGCTGCACGCTCGTGAGCCGGCTGAGGTCGATCACGACGCCGCCGTCGTTGGTGCCGAAGCCCGGGAAGCTGTGCCCGCCACCCCGCACGGCCAGCGCAAGCCCCGCGCCGGCCGCGAACCGGACGCCTGCTTGCACGTCGCTGACGTCCTTGGGGCGCAGGACATAGGCAGGACTACCGGAAGCGAACGGTGAGTGCCTCGCCGATTCGTACTCCGGCTCACCCGGTTCGATGATGTCGCCGCCGAAGTCGCGCCGAAGCCTTTCCGCCGGTGAGCTCACGATGTTCCTTCCGCGCAGGAGGATTTGATCCCTACGTGGTAATGACGAGGTAGCCCGGCAAGGTGTGATACCCAGAGGCTGTGAACTGCGTCTCCCGGTCGGGCGTATTCGGCCGTCCGCTCCTGTGCGTACGGCGAGGCACCGATGGCGGAACAGGTCGTCGGCGGGCGTCCTGAGGGCCACGCGGGCCTGATAGCGTCGATGCTCGTGGATCGCGCCGATGACCTACGACTCGCGTTCGACACATCGGATCTGGCGGCGGAACTCGCGCTCGCTCATTTCGAGTCTGGCGTTCCGGCAACGCTGAAGGCTGACGGCACACCGGTCACGGAAGCCGACCGGGCGGTCGAGCGTTTGTTTCGCGAGACGCTGTCCTCGGCGAGGCCGGACGATGCACTCCTCGGCGAGGAGTTCGGTCGAGTCGGAGAGTCCGAGCGGGTCTGGATCATCGACCCGATCGACGGCACGTCGTTCTTCAGCCGGCGTGACCCGAACTGGCGGATCCACGTCGCGCTGCAGGTCGCTGGGAGCATCGAGCTCGCGGTCGTCACCGCTCCTGCGCTGCGCCGCTGCTGGTGGGCGACCCGAGGCGGTGGTTCCTTCGAGTCGTCCTGGCCCCGCGAGGAGGCCGAGACGAAGCGCCTTGCGGTCAGCGCCACCTCGGTGTTGGCCGATGCTCGACTCGAAGCTCTGGACGACGTGTCCGGCGCTGATCTCCCACCGGGTGTGGCCCACGCACCGGCAAGCCCCCTTCCGCTCGTCGAGCTCGTGCGGGGCCAGATCGATGCCTTCCTGGTCGAGCGCTATTACGTCTGGGATCACGCGCCGTGGATCCTCCTGGTCGAGGAAGCGGGCGGCCGTTTCACCGATCGAACCGGAGGACACGCGGGCGATCAAGGCGGTGGCCTGTACTCCAACGCCGACCTGCACGGCCAGTTGCTGACCGCGCTTGGTTACCCCGCGCGCCCTTGACCCCCGTCGGCGGCTCCGGCGCGATCACCGAGCCCATCAGCAGCCCCGAAGGGACCGCTCAGAGTCGGCGGCAGGGAAGGTGAACCGTGTGATCGGCCCCCGAGCTGCTGGGATGGGTCTCGGATCCCGCCGAGAATGGTCCACCACCGAGCGCAGAAGAGGCACCCCCGGGCGAGGGTGCCTCTTGCTGGTCGTCGTCGGGAGTCAGCGGTTGGTCAGCGCTGCGGGATCCCGGCTCGGCGGGCGGCCTGCTGACCGCCGAGCACCGGCAGGGAGAGGTGACTGACCTTGGTGTTCACGGTGACGTCCGGTCGCGACGCGAGCGTTTCGGCCGAGTAGCTGCGGTAGCTGCCGACGATGATGACGCCGATCCGGTTGCCGGCGGAGAAGACGTAGTCCTCAGGCAGCAGGGGGATGCTGATGTCGTACATCGTGCCGGGCGTCATCGGCTCGGGGGCCGCGACCGAGTCCCGGTTCTGCCCGTCGCGGATCCCCTTGGTCACCCGCCATTGCGTGACGTCGGTCGGCCGGTAGGCGATGGGCCGGTAGCACCCGTCGTCGGCTGGGCTCGACTCGCCGTAGCACTGCTCGGGCAGCGTCGTCTGAAGGACACCGTCGCCGGATCGGCTGTTCTGCGTGCTCGGTCCGTACTCGACGAGGATCGCGCCGAAGTAGGCCTCGTCGAGACTCGACGACGCGGTGAGGTTGACGACGGGGGTGCCGGAGATGCGCAGGTCCTCGGTGAGCGGCGGGGACAGGAAGGCCAACCGGTTCCCGTCCGGCTGATCCGGGTTGCTGATCATAGCGGCTTCGGTCTGGCTGGGGTTGTCGGTGAACGTCCGGGTCGTCGGCGCGCCCATGGCCGGGGTGAGTGCGAGGTCCCCGGCGCTGTCGGCCCCGGAACGCAACCAGACGTTGACGTTTCCGGTGCCGGGGATCGGCCAGTCCGCGTGCTGTTCCCAGACGCCGACGGACGGTTCCACATCGACTCCCGGCTCACTCATGATCCCGTTGTCGATGCCCTGGAGCCAGTAGTCGAACCAGCGGTGCAACGTGTCGACCCAGACCTCCCGGCGGAACTCGAACGGGTCGATGTGGCCGACGCGGCCGACCCACAGCTTTCGCGGCACGTCGTACGTCTTCAGTGCCTGCCAGAACTTGCTGAAGTGATCAGCTCGGACGTTGTCGTCCTGTATGCCGTGCACGAGGAACACACTGGCCTTGATCTTCGCGGCGTCGTCCAGGTAGTTCCGCTCGTGCCAGAACGGCGTGTAGTCGCCGTGCTCGTCGCCGTCGTCGGCCGCGATCTCGTTCCAGACCGGCGCGCACTTCGTTTGACGAGCAGAGTCGTCGGCCGTGATGGTCCGGGCGAGCGACCCGAGATAGTTGTTGCCCCGCGTGACGATGCCGTTGCCGCGGGTGTAGTCGTAGTAGTTGTACGGGCCGGAGATGGGAACAACGGTGGACAGGCCATCAACGCCGGACGCTGCCGCGGCCATCGCCAGCGACCCGTCGTACGACTTTCCGATCATCCCCGACTTGCCGTTGTGCCAGTCGGCCACCACCGGATCGCCGTTGGAGTCGTGCGCGTTGCGGCGGCCGTTGAGCCAGTCGACCACCACCGGTCCGGTGGCGTTCTCGTTCGCACCCTGGATGGTCGGGCAGCCGGTCGAGCCGGCCGTGCCGACCATGTCGACGAGCGCGATCGCGTAGCCACGGGGCACGAAATAGTTGTCGTAGAACAGCGGCCAGCGGTCGAGAAGACCGTCACCGTCGGTGTCCACCTTGAGCTCGGACTCGTTGCCGCGCCCCAAGGTGGTGTAGTACGGGCTGTTGTCGATGATGACGGGGGCCTTCAGGCCCTGCTCGGTGGCGGCCGGCCGGATGAGGTCGACGCGGACGACGTCCTTGATGCCGTCCCGGTCACTGTCGAAGTCGGTGTCGACCCAGACCCGCTCGCGGATCGCATCGGCATATCCGAACACCGGCTGGGTGACTCCGTCCGCCACGGTGACCGTCGGCGTCTCCACCCGCTCGGCGGCGATCGCCGGCGTCGTCACGGCCAGCATCACCATCACCGCGCCGACCGGAATGATCGTCCTCAAGACCTGCCTCCTCATCCGGCCGGCGGGCAACGCTCTCCTGGCGCGCCGGCGCGACCATCACCGCACGCTACGAAACGGCCGCATGATCGTCATCAGGCAGATGCACGAAGTCCGCGGCGCGCCACATAGGCATCTGCCGAGACGATTCCCGATGAGTCCCGCGCCGGAGCGCCGGCGGGCCACGGCCGCGGGGCTGGGGCCGCCGGCTCGACCAGCTGGCCGAGCCCTCGGTGAGCCCGGAGCCGGCGCGCCTCTCCGCCGGTCAGCGCCCTGATCGCGATCGGCGGTGTCGAGCGAGAAGGCCGGCGATGAGCAGGAGCAGCGCCCAGACAACGCCACTGACAAGCATCGTGTTGGTGAAGGCGTCGCCGTGGTCACCGATGGCGGTGCGGACCGCGGAAGGTGTGACCGCCGCCGGCGGCAGTAGCGCGAGCAGAACGAAGAGTGCCACAGGCTCCCCGTCGGCAGCTGCGGCGAACCAACCGGATACCGCGGCGAACGCACCGTACGGCACCGCGGCCAGGACCGTCAGGATCGCCACGACCACAGCGGGTAGGCGTAGCAGTGGCGTGATCAGGGTGCCGAGGCCGACTCCGGCGATCGCCGCGACCGGGAACGAGGCCAGCCCGACGGCCAGGACATGGTGAAACCCGCCATCGGAAAGCGGGTCGGTGGGTAGGAACCCCGGGTGATTCTCGGTCCACCACGCGATCCGCTGCCGGACGCCTGCGGACGACTGCCAGGCCACCGCGAAGTCGACTGCCGCGAGGAGCAGACCGGCGCAGACGGCCGACCCCAACGCCCGCGACATCCCCCGCACCCTCGCCGCCAGAAACGCCCCGAGGATCAGTGCGATGATCTGACCCCAGAAGAAGCCCGACGTGTGAGCCATGAAGACTTCGATCATGACTTCCTCGTGCAGCTCCTCGTTGGTCTGCGGGTCGTTGTAGATCCAGACGTGGTAGAAGTCGCTGTTGATCGGCGCCAGCGCTGCCGCGCCGGCCGCGACCAGGCCGACCGCCACGAGAACTCCCAGCCACGACGGAGACATCCGCCATGGACGCGGCCGGGTGAGGAGAACAGAAGAATCGCTCGTCCTATCCGCCACTGTCTCTCCCTGAGTGTCGGACCCGCTCACCGAGAATCGACGGACCTTGGCGAGGGTCGATGCGCGGCACTGCAGACCCACCCATCCGATAGCAGAGCCTGCCGTAGTCCATCATCTGAACGACACGGGGCGGCAGAAGAGATTCTGCCGCCCCGTGTGTCGTCGGTGTGTCAGTTGTCGGACCTCAACCGAGGTCCTTGCGGTGGAAGTCGC
The DNA here is from genome assembly GCF_900156065.1 of Micromonospora avicenniae. GTDB lineage: Bacteria > Actinomycetota > Actinomycetes > Mycobacteriales > Micromonosporaceae > Micromonospora > Micromonospora avicenniae. The sequence continues at coordinate 35,466 of NZ_FTNF01000008.1, forward strand.
GCTTGCACTGCTGCAGGTCGACCTCGACGCGCTCGCCGAGGTCCACGTTGACCCGGGCGGTCTGCAGCACCGTGCCGTCCGGCCGTTCACAGGTGAGGATCCACGGTTCGGTGTAGAAGCCGGTCCGGTTTCCGCGTACGCCGTCGGCCTGGTAGGCCGGAGCGGGCCGGTACGACGGGTTGACCGCCCAGCGGAACTTCCCGTTCGGCTGCACGACGTCCAGGTCCGAGCTCAGCGTGGTGGTGAACGACGTCGGCCGGACGCTGCCGTCGGGCTGCGCGTACGGGCTGGTGTACATCTCGAACGACTTGGTGAGCCGCAGCACCGCGTCCTTCGGCGCCTTGCCCTCGATGATCGCGTGCTCGGCGGAGTCCGCGGTCGTCTCGAGGGCCTCGAGCATCGCCCCGCGGTGCGCGGCGTACGTGTCGAGGACCTGCGTCTGGTAAGTCCGGGCCGCCCCGGCGTTCGGACACGTCTCGCTGGTGATGGAGAGGCCGCGGGTGGCGTAGTACGCCCAATCGATGGCCTCACCGGTCGTCTCGTAGTCCTCCGCGGAGGGCAGCGCGCGGTACGTGGGCCCGTACTGGGCGGCGACGGCGGAGGCGAGCCGGTGCAGGCGCGGTGTGTCCTGCGCCGGTCCGGCGGCGAGCTGCAGCGGCGGGTAGAGCACCACCTGGATGCAGGTGTGCTGGGTGTTGAACACCGTTGCCTGCCTCGTGGAGAGCAACCACGCGATGTTCCTGCTCTCCGGCTCGGACCAGGGGGCGGCGCCGGCCGACGACAGCGGTAGCCAACCCAGACCGTAGTTGCGGTTCATGTCCGTGTTGGTGTCGTTCTGCCGGCGGTTGCGGACGAATCCGTCGACGTTCACCACCGGCACGACCACGACGCGGGCCCGGTCGAGCAGGTCCGCGATGTACGGGTCGCGGGCGTTCTCGACCAGGTCGATGGCGAACTCCAGGGTCAGCTCGCCGCTGGGCCACTCGTTGCCGTGGTGCATGCCCACATCCACGAAGACCGGCTTGCCGTCGTTCGCCTGGACGTTGTTGCTGATCTCGATGCCGCGTACGGTCCGGCCGGAGGTCGTCTTGTAGGGCAGCGTGATCGGCTTGACCAGGGTCGGGTGCTGGGCGGCCAGCTCGGCCATGTCGCTCTCGTAATCGGCCAGCGTCCGGTACGCGGTGTTGCCGCTGGGCAGGGTGGGTTCCGCGGCGGCGGCGCCGGTGGCGGGTGCGACCACAGCCCCGAGGCTGAGCGTGAGCGCGACGGCGGCGGTCGGCAGTCGGTGCTTCCATCGGAACGGATGGGCGTCGATCACGAGTGATCCCCTTCTACGCGGTGGTCCGGGTCTGCAAGTTCCTTCACTCGATCGATTGATTTACTTCTCTCCATCCAAGAGCGCCACCGGTGCGCGGGCCACCCGACAACGATCTCCCTTTGGTAACTACGCGGTTTTCCTAGTTCAGGCAGTGCACCCACACCACGGCTCTGGACGGCCAGTCGCCGCGACCGCCGACGTCGAGGATTCCGAGCTCGAGCCGCTGCCCGGATGACCCGGGGAGCAGACAGGTGGGGCGGGTGCCGCCGTGCAACACGCCTGCGGCGTCGGTCCAAGGGACGTCCGCGATCAGCGCCAGCCCCTCACCTTCGCGACTCCCGCTGTCGGCGGTGAAACCGATCGCCGTGCCGTCGGAGTTCACCCCGGTCACCGTTCCCCGGACGATCGCCGGCTCACCCTTGTCGCGGGTCACCTGCCAGGTCACCGCCGCACCGAGCAGTGCCCCGGCGAGGACCAGGAGGGGAAGCGTCCGGAGCGGAACCCGCATGGACCGGGACGGTCGAGCCGGCGGGTGGAGTGGGGCAGGGGTCGCCATCGCCGCAGTTTAGTGATCCACAGGTGTAGCCGAATCGCCCGTTGCAGGCGTCGCCGCCTGCCCCTTGGGACGGGAGGCGCGAGCCGATGGCGCTCGCTGCCCGGGCGTCGCCGCACCGGTGACGCGGCCCGGGAAGATCCACGGCGCGAGGATGTTGATCTCCGACCGCGGCGACGCCGGGTGGCTCCGGCGGCCCGAAAAAAATTTCTGCCTACGGGTTGACCGCTCGAATGTCCGTGCGTAGCGTCCGCTTATGCGCATAAGCGGATCGGGGCGGAGCGGCCGGTCGCGGGTCTCGCAGGCGGACATCGCACGGCAGGCCGGCGTCACGCAGGCGGCCGTGTCGATGATTCTGCGAGACCGGGCCGACGGCATTCCCGAGGCCACCCGCGAACGGGTTCTCGCGATCGCGCGGGAGCTCGGCTACCGCGCGGACCCACTCGCACGTCGGCTCGCCAACGGTCGTAGCCAGATCATCGGTGTGTTCACCTACGAGAAGGTGTTCCCCGTCGCGCACCGCACCTTCTACCACCGGTTCCTCCTCGGCATCGAGGAGGCGGCGGAGGCGCACGACCAGGACCTTCTGCTGTTCACGAGCGCCGCCGGGCGGCGTGACGGCAACAGCGGGGGAGTGCGCACGATCTACGCCTCCGGAGAGAACAAGCTGCGGCTGGCCGACGCGGCCGTGCTGCTCGGCCGGGACGAGATCCCTGCCGAACTGGAGCAGCTCTCCGCCGACCAGTACCCCTTCGTCTTCATCGGCCGCCGCTTCCTCGCCGACGGCCGTGAGGTCCCGAGCGTCGCCCCCGACTACGCAGCCGCCACCCGCGCGCTGACGCAGCGTTTCGCCGCCCTCGGTCATCGGAAGATCGCATACCTGGGCGCGGACCAGAGCCTGCCCGCCTCGATCGACAGGCTCTCCGCGATCACCGCCAGCGAACTGGACGCACAGCTGCACTTCGCACCCGTCTCCGAGGTCGACGAGGCGCTGCTTCACCGGCTGCTCGACGCCGGAGTGACCGGTCTGATGCTGGAGAACAGCGAGTACGCCGAACTGGTCGGCGGACTCGCCACCAAGGTGGGCGCGGACCGGAACGCGCACCTGTCGCTCGCCGTGGCGGGTCTGACGGAGGAGGACGGCGCCGACACCCCCTGGTCCGGCTTCACCGTCCCCGGCTATCGCATCGGCCACCTCGCGGTGGAGGACCTCCTCGCCCAGTTGGAGGGCGCGCCGCCAGGCTGCCGGCTGGTGCCCTGCCCCGAGGCGCCCGGCCGAACCCTCACCGCCGTTCCCCGCTAGAACGGGACCCCTGACAACCACACCCATCCGACATTCCTGAAGATCCCCAATCCCCTCGCACCAGGAGGACCATCAGCATGCGACGACTCCGAGCCCCCCTGCTCGGCGCCGCGGTGGCGGCCACCCTCGCCGTCACCGGCTGCGGTGTCGGCAGTGGCGACAGCGGCGGCAGTTCAGACAACATGACCATGACTGTCTGGACCACCAACCCCGACCAACTGAAGCTGCTCAACGACCTCACCGCCGAGTTCTCCAAGACTCACGGCGGTGGCAAGGTCGAGATCCAGTCGATCCCCCAGGCGGACTACCTCACCAAGATCTCCATCCGGCTGTCCGGGGGCACCCCGCCCGACCTCGGGTGGATGGGCGCCCCGGACGCGGTCGGGATGGCGAAGAACGGCCAGCTTGTGGACCTCGGGCCGCAGCTGAAGGACGACGCCTCGTACCAGTTCGACGACTTCGTGCCGGCCTCGTTCACCAACTGGCAGAGCGGCGACCAGGTGTGGGGCGTACCGTTCTCGACCAGCCCGTTCTTCACCATCTACAACAAGGACCTGCTCGCCAAGGCCGGTGCGCAGGACCCCGCGAAGCTCGCCGCCACCGGCGGCTGGACCTGGCAGGCCCTGAGTGACCTCGGCCGGAAGGTGCAGCCGACGCTGCCCACCGGAAGCTACGCCTTCCAGAGCAACGACGGCGGCATCTACGGCAAACTCGTCTGGACCACCCTGGAACCGTTGATCCGCGCCTACGGTGGCAAGGTCTTCGACCCTGACACGGGCCAGTGCCAGCTCAACTCGCCCGAGTCGGTTGCGGCGATTCAGGCGTACCGCGCGATGGCGTTCACGGACAAGACCGCGGTACCGCCGGGCAACGAGGCTGACTTCTTCGCCGGCAAGGCCGCCGTGACCTTCACCCAGACCTCGCGGCTGAGCCAGCTCAAGGGCGCGGGCTTCGACTGGGGAGTCGCCCCGCTGCCCGCCGGGCCGGGTGGCCCGGTCAACTTCACCGGGCAGGCCGGCCTGGTCGCCTTCAAGGGCGGCAAGCACGAGAAGCTCGCCACCGAACTGGTCAAGTACCTCAGCGGCAAGGAAGGCACCCAGAAGCTGGCGTCCTTCTTCCCGCCGGCCCGCAAGTCGGTACTCGCCGAGGCAGAGCAGATCTACGCTCAGGGCCCGCTGCCGAAGGACGCGATCGACCCGGTGCTGGTGTCGAGCATCGAGAAGGGCTACCCGTTCCGGTACCCGTCCGCGTGGCCCGAGGTGCTGCAAACCTCGGCTCCCGTCTTCGACAAGCTCTGGGCACAGAACGCGAACGCGCAGGACGTCATGAACGATCTGTGCCAGCAGCTCGACCCGCTGCTGAAGCGCGACGTCGCGGGGTCCTGACGCCATGACCACAAAGTCCGCGACGGCGCCGCCGTCGCCGTACCGGCCCGTATCGGGGCGCGCCACACAAGGCCGGACAGCGCAGGCCGGGCGCTCGGTGAGGCGTACGAGGCGCATGCGAGAGACGCTCACCGCGTACCTGCTGATCAGCCCGCAGATGCTGGGCTTCCTCGTCGTCGTCCTGATCCCGCTGATCACGGTGTTGGTGCTCAGCTTCACCGACAGCAACCTGCTGGCCCCGGATGCTCGGTCGGTGGGGCTGGACAACTACCAGACGATGGTCAGCGAGGACCCGGCGTTCTGGCGATCCGTCGTCACCACCGGAATCTTCTCGGCCGGACTGGTCGTGATCAATGTCGTGATGTCGCTGTTCCTGGCACTGGTGCTGCACCGCAAACTGCGCGGCGCGCAGCTGTTCCTGGCGCTCGCCTTCCTGCCCGTGGTGACGTCGCAGGCGGCGTGGGCCGTCGTGTGGAGGTTCCTGCTGCAGGGTGAGGGCGGCACCGTCAACAGCCTGCTCAGCGTCTTCTCGATCAGCGGGCCGAACTGGCTGTTCGAGGCGAAGCCGGCGCTGGCCGCGGTGACCGTGGTAGCCGCCCTGAAGACCGTCGGACTCAAGGCCGTCATCTTCCTGGCAGCACTGCGCAGCATCCCGAAGGAGGCGGTCGAAGCGGCCCGTCTCGACGGAGCCAGCGAATGGCAGGTTCAACGACGGGTGATCCTGCCACTGCTCGCCCCCACCACCCTCGTGGTCGTCATCATCACGCTCATCGGCTCGTTCCAGGTCTTCGACTACATCATGTTGATGACGAACGGCGGCCCGTCCCACGCCACCACGGTGCTCGCCTTCGCCATCTACCAGCAGGGCTTCGAACTGATGCGCACCGGGTACGCCAGCGCGCTCGCCGTGGTGCTGTTCGTGATCACGCTGGGCCTGGTGGCCGTGCAGTGGTGGGCGCGTAAGAAGTGGGTGCACAGTGAGTGATCAAACATCCGGCCGGGCGGCGCGCTTTCGGCCCGTGGCGCTGCGCGTGCTGTTGTACGTCCTGCTCGTCCTCGCCGTCGCACCGCTGGTCTTCCCGTTCCTGTGGATGGCCTCCAGCGCGCTCAAGCCGCCGGCCGAGATCTTCTCGTACCCGCCGCGCCTGATCCCGCAGCACGTGGCGTGGGAGAACCTCAGCGAGGTGTTCCGCCTCCAGCCGTTCGCCCGTCAGATCTGGAACAGCGTCTACATCGCGGCGGCTGTCACCGCGTTGACCTGCGCGTTGTCGCTGCTGTCCGGGTACGCGTTCGCGCGGCTGCGGTTCCCCGGCCGCAACCTGCTGTTCTTCCTGCTGCTCAGCGCCTTGATGCTGCCGGCGGAGGTTACCCTCATCCCGCTGTTCAAGATGCTGCGCCTGGCCAATCTGGTCGACACCCACGTGCCGCTGATCATCTTGCCGGTGTTCGGCGCCACCGGTGTGATGGCGACCTTCCTCATCCGGCAGTTCTTCCAATCCCTGCCACCCGAGGTGGAAGAGGCGGCCCAACTCGACGGGCTGGGCCGGCTCGGCATCATCTGGCACATCGCGATGCCGCTGGCCCGGCCCATGCTCGGTGCCGTCGCGATCATCGCGTTCCTCGCGAGCTGGAACTCCTACCTGGAACCGCTGGTCTTCCTCAACCGGGTGGAGCTGTTCACCGTGCCGGTCGCGATCACCGCGTACACCGACGCGACAGGGCATCCGCTGTGGAACGTGCAGATGGCGGCGACCGCGATCAGCACGCTGCCGGTGCTTCTGGCGTACGTGCTGGCGCGGCGCCAGATCACCGACAGCCTCGCGCACGCCAACTCCCGTTAGACCCCCCCGACCGAAAGATTCACATGGAACTCGACTGCGACGTCCTCGTCGTCGGCGCGGGCTGTGGCGGCGTGGCCGCCGCCCAGTCAGCCGCACGGCTGGGACAGACCGTCATCCTGACCGACTCGACCGACTGGATCGGCGGGCAGCTCACCGCCCAGGCGGTTCCGCCGGACGAGCACCCCTGGGTGGAACACACCGGCGTCACCGCGACCTACCGTCAGATGCGCGACGCGGTACGCGAGGCATACCGCCGCAACCGCCCGCTGACCCCGGCCGCACTGGCCGCGGCACACCTCAACCCCGGCGAGGCCTGGGTCAGCAACCTGGCCGCCGAGCCGACGGTCGTGCACGAAGTCCTCCGCGACATGCTGCAACCCTGGCTGAGCATGGGTCAGGTGCGGCTGCTCACCCGGCACGAGCCGGCCTCGGCGGAGGTCACCTTCGACCGGGTCGACGCCGTCACCTTCACCGACACCCGCGAGGGCGCGACAGTGCGGATCACCGCCCGCTACGTCCTCGACGCCACCGAAGAGGGTGACCTGCTGCCGCTCACCGGCTGCGAGCACGTCCTCGGAGCGGAGAGCACGGCGGAGACCGGCGAACTGCACGCGCTGACGGGTCCGGCCGACCCGCACGACCAGCAGGCCATCACCTGGTGCGTCGCGCTCGAACTCCGTCCGGGCGAGGACCACACGATCGACCGGCCGAAGGAGTACGACTTCTGGAAGAGCTACCGCGCCGCGCACTGGCCCGGCCCGCAACTCGGCTGGGTGACCGAGGAGCCGGAGACCGGTAAGCCGCTGCGACGGCCGCTCTTCGGCGCGCCCGGTGAACGTGACCTCTGGACGTTCCGCCGGATCCGCTACGGACAGCACGTGAACCCGGCCGTTCCCGACATCACCCTCGTGAACTGGCCGCAGATCGACTACTGGCTCACCCCGATCACCGGTGTCTCCGCACCGGAACGCGCCGCGGGTCTCGAACGTGCCCGGCAGCTCACCCTCTCCTTCGTCCACTGGCTGCAGACCGAGGCGCCACGCCCGGACGGCGGGGCGGGCTATCCGATGCTGCGTCCCAACGGCGACGTGCTGGGTACGACCGACGGTCTGGCCGCCGCCCCGTACATCCGGGAGGCGCGACGCATCCGGGCCGAATTCACCGTCCTCGAGCAGCACGTCGGCGTCGAAGCCCGACCAGGAGCCACCAGCGCGGAGACCTTCGACGACAGCGTCGGAGTGGGCTGTTACCGCATCGACCTGCACCCGAGCACCTCCGGACGCGGCTACCTCGACATCGCGACGTACCCCTTCCAGGTGCCGCTCGGCGCCCTGGTGCCGGTCCGGCTGGAGAACCTCGTCGCAGCCGGTAAGTCCCTCGGCGTCACACACATCACCAACGGCTGCTACCGGTTGCACCCGGTCGAGTGGAACGTCGGCGAGGCCGCCGGAGCGCTGGCCGCGTTCAGCATCAAGCGAGGCGTACCGCCCCGCGCGGTGCGGTCGAAGCCCGAGCTGTGTGCCGAATTCCAGGCGACCCTGGCCGACCTGGGCGTCCAGATGCACTGGCCGGACGACATCCGCGTGCAGACCCGGTGACGGGTTCCGGCCTCGCGGCGGCCAACGCGGCACGACACCGGCGACAATGAGCGTCCGGCCGTCCGCCGTTGGGCATGGGCTTCCGAAGCCCGTGCCCCGGCGGTCGGCCGGTCGGCCGGTCGACCCTCGACAGTGGTCGACCGGCACGCGCCCCGGCAGCCGGTGCCACCTCGGCGAGGATCAGTTGTGTGAGCTGGCCATTCCGCTGGGGGAGGGCCGCGGTGCACGGCGTCATTCATGGTGCTCGACGGCCATTGGCGAACCCGGCTGCCCGAACCACGCATCGCGGACGGCATGCAGGCCGTCGTCCGATGAGCCGGTCAGCCGGAAGAGCTTCCACGCGTAGCCGTACGGGTCTTCGAACTCGACGTACCGTTCGCCCCACGGCGCATCCACCGGACCGGTACCGATGACGCACCCTGCAGCCTGGCAACGCCGCGCCGCCTCCTCGACGTCCTCAACTTCCAGTCCAATGACCACGCCGAGACCGCGTGGACCGAGCTTCGTCTGACGTTCCCGCACACTGTCCGGGAACGGAATGCCTACCAGTGCGTCAACCAGCAACTGCAACGGACCCCTGCGCAGGATTGCCATCACGACATCACCGTCCCGGCCAGGCACCGTGCCCACCGGAACGAAGCCGAAGCTTCGATACAGCGTCGTGGCCGCGCTCACGTCACTGACCCGCAGCGCCACCCGCACCGGCGCCTCACCGCTCATGGCCGCGACAGTACCTAATCACCACGCGTACGACGCCCTCGCGCAACCTGACAGCTCAATTGCTGTAGCGGGTGAGGGGAGGGGTCCCGGCGGCGATGACTGGCCGTCAACTGGTCAGCTAACCGGCGTCGGGTCCGACACCGGGACGGGGTTCCAGGACGACCACCGCGGTCTCCGACGACCGCAGCGTCGCGAACGCGTCGATGTTCGGGTCTATCTCGCGCCAGCGGGCCCAGAGCCGCGACCGCTCGTCGCCTGTCGCCGCGTGACCGCGTACCAGCCGTCGACCGCCGACCAGGTCGACCGTCACATCCGGATGTGCCTGCAGGTTGAGCCACCAGGCGGGCTCACCCGCACCCCACCCGTTCATCGCCAGCGTGAACAGATTCGGTCCGTCCTCCAGGTACGCGACGATGACGCTGCGCTGCTGTCCGCTCCGCCGTCCCGTGGTGGTCAGCCGCAACGTGCCCCAGCGGTCCGCGCGTGGCCGCCAGATCCCGATCCGGCCGCCGAAGACTCGATACAGGGCCCGGTGGACCGACCAGGCCGTACGGATGAACCAGCGCGGCGGAAGCCGCGGTACCTTCGTGCCGTCCTCGACCGCCATGGCGACCTCCTCCGGCTATCAGGCCACGGCGTAAACACGGCGTCAATCGCAGCTTCGGTCAGACCCGCAACGCCGAGTGGCCGCCAACCCCGCTGCCCGAGTTGCCGCGCACGATCATCGAGGCCGGTGGGGTGGGCTCCGTCGGGTCCGACGGTGTCATGGCGCGCGCTCAGGCGGTGGCGGTCTGCCGGGGCAGTGGCCCGGCGGACGGGCCGGCGCCGTAGCCGGAGGCCTGGAGGGTGAACAGTTCGGCGTACCGCCCGCCGAGGGCCATGAGGTCGTCGTGCGTGCCGGCCTCGACGAGGTGGCCATGGTGCAGGACGTAGATGCGGTCGGCGTGGCGGACGTTGGCGAGCCGGTGGGTGATGAGGATGGTGGTCGCCTGTCCCTGCCGGTCGCGGATGGCCTGAAAGAGCGCGTCCTCGGCGCGAGGGTCGAGGGCGGAGGACGGTTCGTCCATGATGAGCAGGTCGGCGTCGCGGAGGAACCCGCGGGCGGCGGTGATGCGCTGCCACTGTCCGCCCGAGAGGTCCTGGCCACCGGCGAAGGTGCGGTCGAGCAGCGTCTCGTACCCGTGGGGCAGCTCGTTGATCATCTCGTGTGCGGCGGCGCGGGCCGCGGCGCCCTGAATGCCCTCCCGAGACGGTGTGCTGGTGATGTCGCCGATGGCGATGTTCGTGGCGGCGGTGAACGGCCACTTGTGGTACTCCTGCGTGACGACCGCGATCCGGTCCCGCAGCGCGTCGATGTCCCAGTCCGCCGCCGGCCGTCCGTTGTAGCGGATGGTGCCGGCGGTGGAGGTACGCAGGGTGGCGATCATGGCGGCGAGGGTTGACTTGCCGGAGCCGTTCTCCCCGACGAACGCCACCGTCTGTCCCGCCGCGATGGTCAGGCTGACCTGCTCGACGGCGGCGGTGTCGCGGTCCGGGTAGCGAAGGCTCACCGCGTCCAACGCGATCTCCTGCAGCCGGCCCGGCGCCGGCTTTGCAGTGGACGGGTCGGTCTGCGCGGGTAGGTAGTCGGCGGCGCGGGTCATGAAACCGGTGTAGTCGCGGAAGTGCTGCCCCTCGGTGTAGACCCGATCGATCTGGAAGGTGACCACCGCGAGGGAGCGTTGCGCGGACTGGACGGCGATCACGCACGTCGCGGCGGCGGCCAGGGGAATCTGCCCGTCGATGAGCAGCAGGCCGAGCAGGACGTAGACGACAGCGGTGGCGATCCCGCCGACCATCGCGCCGATGGTGGTGGTCGTGGTGACCCGGCGTGCCAGGGCGAGCTGAATGTTGGTCTCGACGCCCATGACCCGGTCGTACTGGTCCAGCAGGAAACCGCGGAGGCGGTAGGAGCGTAGCTCGGGGGCCGAGACGCGTTCGGCCATCAGCCGGTGCAGCAGCCACAGCCGCCGCCGGCGTACCGACCCGGCCGCGTAGGTCTGGTATCGCAGGTGCCCCGCGCGCAGCGACGCCCACCCGTTCGGGACGGTGGCCACGAGCAGGGCAAGCAGCAGCAACGGGTGGATCACCATGACGGCGACGGCGACCGCGAGGACGCCGCTGAGGCCGGCGAGCAGATTCATCGACGCCTGGACCAAGGCGGTGGTGGACTCCGCGCCGCGAGAGGCGCGCTCCATGTCGTCGGCGAACGCGTCGGCGTCGAACGCCTCCAACCGCACCGCCGTGGTCACCTCGAACAGACCCCGCTCCACCTCGCGGTCCACCTTCGGGGTGAGGCCGTTCTGCGCGTACCCCATCGCGGCCGCCATGCCGGCACGTAGCGCGGTCACCGTCGCCAGCGCGAGCAGGGCCGGCAGTGCGGCGATCACCTTGTCCGCGGTGGGCCCGCCCGCGAACAGCTCCACCAGCACGCGCTGGGCCGCGAGGAGCCCGAACGCGGACATCACGCCCGCGCCCACCGTCGTGGCCGCCACCACGGACGTCCGCACCCGGTCGGCGCGCCAGCTCACCGCGACGGCGGACCAGACCAGGCGGGGCAGCTCGGTGAATACGGCGAACAGGCCGGCCCCGGCGCGGGCCCGCATGCCGGTCTCCCACCACATCTCCCGCAATTCAGGAAGCACCGAATCGTGGTCGGCGGGCTCAGGAGGCGTTGGTGTCTGGTTGGGATGGCTGGTCGTGGCCATGGAGTACCTCCAGAAGGTGAGCTGAGCTCGCTGAGGTGGCGGTACCTCGGTGGGGGCCGGTCCGGTGACGCGCTCGGGGGCACCCAGTGTCTCTGGTCGGGGCACCAGCAGGGTTGGACTTCCTCGCGGCCTTCAGATCTCGGGAACTCATCGGGTTCGCGCGAGCGCTGATCGCCATCCGTACGGTTGGGGCTTTCTTCGATGACGAGCTGCCCGGCGCCCAGGCCGAATCGACCAAGCTGCAGGAGCTGCACGACGTCGGGCGGGTGAGATTCGTGCGGGTCCGTTCGCTGCCCGCGCTCGTTGAAACGCTCCAGCGCGACTCGTACGACATCCTCACCATCGGCGTGCACGGCACGAGCGGCAACGGCTTCGAATACCGGATGTTGCTGCCGGATGGACCCTCCTCACCGTCCGCCCTGATGACGCTGCCGTTACCCCCGACGGTGGTCCTGGACTGCTGCTGGTCGGCCACGTCCCCCGTGCACCCTGACACGGTCGCCGCCGCGCCTGATCACGTCGGTCAGGAACCGGGTCGCCCGCCGTACCGGCGCCAGTCGTCCACGGCGGCGAGTCCCCCGGGTCGGGGTCGTACATCCGTGCGGTGTTCGGGTTCTGTCCGACCCTCACCCGGCGGCCGACCTGCCATTGCCGTACGTCATACGGTAGGCGGCCGGTACGATGACGCCACCATGTCGAGGGAACGCAAGAGCAAGGTGGATCCCGCCCGCAGCCTGGCCATTCTGTGGCGGACCCGGGAGCCGACCAGCCGCGGCGCCGGGCCCGGGCTCAGTGTGGACCGGATCGTCCGGGCGGCGATCGAGATCGCCGACGCGGAGGGGATCGACGCGCTCACCATGCGCCGCGTCGGCGAGGCGCTGGGTGTCGGAACGATGTCCGTCTACACATACGTGCCCGGCAAGGCCGAACTGCTCGACGTCATGATCGACACGCTCTACGGGGAGATGGAACGCCCGACGGACGTACCCGATGGCTGGCGGGGCAAGCTGGAGCGGATCGCGCGGGACAACCTGGCCCTCTACCGCGCACACCCCTGGATGCTGCGCGCCGAGACCAGCCGGCCCGTGCTCGGTCCCAACATGCTCGCCAAGTACGACTACGAGCTGAACGCGGTGGCCGGCATCGGGCTCGACGACGTGGAGATGGACGCCGTACTCACGCTGGTCCTCGGGCACGCCAAGAACTCGGCGCGGGCCGCTTCGGAGGTCTCCGACCTCGAACGCGAGACCGGCATGACAGACGGCCAGTGGTGGCAGCTGCACGCCCCCTGGCTGGAGAAGTTCATGAAGGCGGGTAGCTATCCGACGGCCGCTCGGGTCGGCACGGCGGCCGGGCAGGCGCACGGTGCGGCCTACGGGCCGGAATACGCCTTCGAGTTCGGTCTCCGGCGGGTGCTCGACGGCATCTCGGTGGTCGTCGCCGAGCGCTCGGCCGAGGCCGGACCCGCCCGCTAGGGCGCGAGAAGGAGATCTGGCGCCCGGCCGACCGCTCGGCGCTTGTCGGCGCCGGCGTCCAACGCCGGCGCCACCACGGCGAAGGCGCGGTCGGTCAGCTCGGCCAGGCGATGTTCGTCGTCGCCGGGCCGCCACTGCTGGAGTATCGCGTCCAGGGCCAGCATGGCCATGCCCGCGGCCATCTGCGGGTACGGATCGGTGCTCGGGTCGAGGTCGTGGCGGGCGGCGAGTTCGGCGGCCAGCCCGCTGCGCCACTGGATCTGACGTTCCAGCCAGCGGGCGTGCAGGGCGGGGGTGTCGAGGATGAGCCGGACCACGATCCGGGATCGCTCGGCGTGGTCGGGCTGGTCGGCGCAGCCCGAGAGCGGTCGCCAGATGGCATGACGCAGCGCGACCGATGGTGCTTCGTTCTTCGGCCGGGCGGCGAGTTCGGTGACGACGTCCGCGCCCATGTCGGCGAGGAACCGGACGACGACGTCCTCCTTCGAGGCGAAGTAGCGGAAGAAGGTGCGCCGTGACATGCCCGCGATCGCGACGATGTCGTCGACCGTGACGGCGTCGAAGCCGCGGGTGGCCAGCAGCATCAGGGCCGCGTTGCGCAGCTCCTCGGCGACGAGTTGCCGTTTGCGTTCGGCCAGCGTGGTGTCCGACCTCGTTGCCATGCACCGATGCTATGCCATGCCCATTTCGGCATTCCGCGCACTACTTGACACTGAGTGCCATCGATAGCACCGTAGAACGCATGAATGCTGATCGCTGGACCGCGGACCGGATCCCGTACCTGAGCGGACGCACCTTCGTCGTCACCGGAGCCAGTAGCGGACTCGGTCTGGTCACCACCCGGGCGCTCGTCGCACGGGGCGCCCACGTGGTGATGGCCGTCCGCGACGAGGCGAAAGGTCGGGCAGCCGCCGCCTCGCTCGGTGCGGCACCCGGCACGAGCTGGGAGGTGCTCCGGATCGACCTGGCCGATCTCGACTCGGTCCGTGAGTTCGCCGACCGGATGCACGCGTCACACCGCCGGGTGGACGTCCTGATCAACAACGCCGGGACGATGGCCACACCGTACGCCCTCAGCCCGCAGGGCCACGAGCTGCAGTTGGCCACGAACCATCTCGGGCATTTCGCCCTCACCGGCCTCCTGTTCGACCTGCTGCTAGCCGGCCGTGACCCGCGTGTGGTCACGGTGACCTCGGTCAACCACCGACGGGCCCGGCTGCCCTTCGACGACACCCGGCGGTACTCGCCGATGGGCGCCTACAACTCGTCCAAACTGGCCAACGCCATCTTCGGCTGGGAGCTGCACCGTCGGTTCAGCGACGCGGGCAGCCCCGTTCGCAGCATCCTGGCCCACCCTGGCTACACCGCCACGAACCTGCAGTTCAGCGCCACCACCAAGGGTTGGCGGCTGGTGCTGGGCCGGCTGGGCAACCCGCTGTTGGCGCAGCCCGCCGACCGTGGTGCCCTGCCCCAACTGTTCGCCGCCACCGACGCCTCGGCCCGCCCGGGTCAACTCGTCGTCCCCGGCGGGCCAGGCGAACTACGCGGTTACCCCGTACCGGGGAAACTGTCGCGCGCCGCGACCGATCCGGAGAACGGTCGCCGCCTCTGGAAACTGTCCGAGCAGGCCACCGGCGTACGGTTCGAGGCGCTCCGGCCATCGCGCTGATCCACCTGCCTTCGAGTCAGAAGGTGACCATCGCGCGGCGGACGGCTACGGGCTCCGCGCCTCATTCCCGCGCGAGACCGGCACGACGTCGTACGGCCTCGGTGACAGCGACCCAGTGCTGCTCGGACTGCCCGTGCGCCATGGCGTCGATGAACGCGTCGCGCAGCACTCCACCTAGCGGCAACGGGACCCCGTGCGCCTGCCCGCTGTCGAGCGCGAGGTTCACGTCCTTGTGCCCGAGCGCCAGCTTGAACGCGACCGGCTCATACTCGCGGGCGCCGATCAACCGGCCGTAGTTCGGGAAGACCACACCCGTGAACAAATGCTCGCTGACGATGTCGATGAGCAGCTTCGGGTCGAGATCGGCGGCCTCGGTGACGGTGGTCGCCTCGGCCATCGCCCCGATAGAGCAGGCGATCAGGTAGTTGACCATGATCTTGAGCAGATTGGCCCGCGCGGGTTCGTCGCCGATCGTCCAGGTGCGGCGGCCGATCACGTCGATCAGGGGCTGGACGACCGTGATCGCCTCGGCCTCGCCGGCCACGAGCACGGTCAGGTTTCCGGCGCGGGCCACCTCACTGTTGCCCAGCACCGGCGCGGCGACGTAGCGCAGGCCCAGCTCCGCGTAGCGCTGATGAGCGCGGGCCGCGAGTTCACTGCTGATGGTCGCCGTGTTCACGTGCACGGCGCCGGCAGGGGCGCCGGCCAGCAGATCCTCGTCGAGGAGGAGTCTGGTGACCGCGTCGTCGTCGCTGAGCGCGCTGAGCACCACGTCACACGTGAAGATCTCGGCCAGGTCGGCGGCCGCGGTGGCGCCCTGCTCGGTCATCTCCCGCACCGGCTCCGGCGAACGGTTCCAGACCTGGACGGGGTGACCGGCGGCGAGCAGGTTGGCCACCATCGCCTGGCCCATCGCTCCGAGCCCAACGAACCCGATCTTCATTCCTGGTCACGCTCCTGGCTCTCGCGCTGGTCCGGGTGGCTGCGGTAACTCTACGGATCATGCTCGGGAGGTTCCACGGTTGGTGACAGACGTCCCGGTGAGGGTGTCGCGGCGTTCCTCGCAGCCGTGCGGAAGTTGGTGCCGCGTATCGTGCGACCGCGGGGCGTCCGGTCACGCGTCATCCGGCTGGGCCGTGTTCGGTAGGCCCACAGTCACCAGCGGGTGCGGATGTGCCAGCGGGTGCGGTACACCGACCGCCCGTAGTGCGGCACGAAGGCGATCACCGCCATCACGGCGGTTATGGTGGCGGCGACCGCGAGTGGCGGCAGCCCTTTCATCATCGGCGCCGGCAGCGACAGGACGAGCACACCGATGGGCATTCGCCACAGCATCGCCCGGAACGCCGCCAGCGCGTACAAGGTCCGGCCGGCGAGGAACACCGTCGGGCCGGCGACCACGATCGCCAACTGGATGGCGTTCAGTTCCCCGATGGGGTTCCTGGTGACGATGTCACCAGCAGCGGCGACCAGCACCACGCCGGACACCATGATCAGATGGGCGTACGCCACGACCAGGCCGAAACGGCCGGGACTGGTGGCCTCGTCGATTCCGGTGGCGAGATGGTCGGCGACGTAGACGATGTAGATCCGCCACATGGTCACGGTGATGACGAAGAGGAGGATCAGTGCCGCTGTCCGCAGCGAGACGAACGGGGGGTCTCCGTAACGCCGTACCCCTACCAAGATGATCTCGCCCAGGGCGACGATGAACATCTGCCGGTAGCGCTCCGACAGGTGCTCGCCCGCTACCCGCATCTCCTCGTTGCTCGTACGGCCCAGCCGAGGCAGCGGATACCCGAAGAAGCTGACCGTGTAGTCGATCAGGACCGCCGTCGCCCAGATCGCCAGCCGGATCGGGCTGGGCAGGAACGCGCCGACCACCCACAGCACGCCGGTCAGGCAGAACCAGATGAGCACCCGCAGCGACCGCGTCCGCAGCGCGTGACCGCGCAGGGCCGCGATGAGGACGAGCCCGCGACACAGGTGCAGGCCCACGTACGCCCCGGCGAAGGCGATCCCGCTGACTCCCTCGAAGGCGCTGCTGATCGCCAGTGACATCAGCAATCCGCCGAACAACACGACGAGGACGATCAGTTGGACCGCTGGCAGGCGGGGGTCGTACCAGTCGGTGGTGTACGCCGTGACCGTCCAGACCCACCAGATGGCGGCGAGCAGGACCATGGTTTCCACCGCATGGTCCAAGCTGAGATCGCCGGTCAGGCGGTCGGACAGCCGGGTGAGCGCGACGATGAGACCGAGGTCGAAGAGCAGTTCCAGGTAGGAGATTCGGCGGGGGCCTTCCTGGCTACGCAGAATCCACCCCCACCGTGTCTGCGTCACAGCCCTCTCGTCCGGTTTGTCTCTTCCGAACTTGGTATCACGCTGCGACGGACATCGCGTGGCTTTCACCCGTACGAGACGTCAACCCTCAGATCTTGCCGGTGCATCCTCCGGGCGGCGGTCGTCAATGCAGCTCCCGCCAGCTTCAGCGGCGGCGCCGCGGACTGCCTCTGGGCCGCGGCTGCGTTCGTGCGGCCGACAACAGTCATGTCCCGAGAAGGCCCGCGGTGCGTGCCGCCTCGGATTGCGAATGCCGTCTAGCATGCGGCCATGACGCGGGCGCGGCTCGGCGGGGTTGTCGCAGGAATGCTGCTCTTACTGGCGTGCTCGGTCGGCACGAGCGCAGGAGACGGCCGGCCCTCCGGGTCGCCTGAGAGCACCGACGCCGCCACGAGGGCCGAGGCGATGGATCTCCTGCGCTCCGGCACGGAGTTCATCGACCAGACCAGCTTCCGCGTCGACACCGACATAGCCGGCCAGGTCACGACCCTGTCGCACGTCGACACCGTCGGCAAGCGTGCCACCATCACGATTTCGGCGGCCGGACGGGTTGTCGAGATCCGGCTGATCGACGACGAGATCTACCTGAAGAGTGAAGCCGATCTTCCTGGTGTCGGCCACCGGTGGATGGTCCTCGACCCGACCCGCGTGCCGCCGGACTTCGCCGTCGGCTTTGCTCCGGGCAAGAACGACCCGGGCGGCTCGGCACGTCTCATCGACGCAGTCGTCACCGCACGAGCAGCGGCCCCGTACGTCACCGGAACGATCGACGTGACCCGAATGCGGGCGGGCAACGGCATCAACTTCCAGCCGGGCCCCGGCGAGACGTTCCCTGACAGCGCAGGCAGCCACCCGTTCCGCGCGACGCTGGATGCGGACGGTCGGCTCGTCAGTTTCGTGATGCCAGCAGCCAACGGCATTCCGGACGCGTCCCTGCGCTACAGCGCCTTCGGCACAGCAGTCGAGGTCATCCGGCCTGAAGGAGCGACGGCCGCGCCAGCCGCGCTGTACCGTCAGCTTGGCCTGCGGGGTTGAGAACAGTCGGCTCAGATGCGGCTTGCCGCTCAGCCGTGGAGAACTCCTCGTCCGACGTCGGGCAATCGGGGCTGTGGACCCTCTCCGACCAGCCATGGCCGGCGTGCGACGCTTGAACAGCTCACCCAGGCTCGTCCACGGGCGTCGAAAAAGTTCCGGCGGCGATGTCGAGAATCCGTGACCGGCTCCGTCCCCGGGGTGAACGTGACCAGAACGGGTCGCACGAGCACCGAGGAGAACCACGATGGCCAAGTACCTGCTGCTCAAGCACTACCGCGGCGCTCCGGCTGCGGTCAACGACGTGCGGATGGACCAGTGGACGCCGGAGGAGATCTCGGCGCACATGCAGTACATGCGCGACTTCGCCGCTCGGCTCGAGGGAACCGGCGAGTTCGTCGACGCCCAGGCGCTCGCCCCGGAGGGGACGTTCGTCCGGTACGACGGTGAGGGGCGCCCGCCGGTCACCGATGGCCCGTTCGCCGAGACCAAGGACCTCATCGCCGGCTGGATGGTGATCGACGTCGACAGCTACGAGCGCGCCGTCGAACTGGCCGGGGAGCTGTCGGCCGCTCCCGGTGCGGGTGGGAAGCCGATCCACGAGTGGCTCGAGCTGCGTCCGTTCCTGACCGAGCCGCCCACCATCACGGAGTGACCCCGACATGAACGAGGCACTGCTTCGGAGCCTCACGCCGAAGGTGCTCGGGATCCTCGTCCGCCGCGGAGCCGACTTCGCGGCGGCCGAGGACGCCGTGCAGGACGCTCTGGTCGAGGCGGTTCGCGTCTGGCCGGCCGACCCACCGCAGGACCCGAAGGGCTGGTTGGTCACCGTGTCCTGGCGCCGGTTCCTCGACGCGGCACGGGCGGACGCCGCCCGCCGCCGCCGCGAGGACCTCGTCGACGAGGAACCGGCGCCCGGGCCCGCGCGCGCGGTGGACGACACACTCCAGCTCTACTTCCTGTGCGCGCACCCGTCGCTGACACCGTCGTCGGCGGTCGCGCTCACGCTGCGCGCCGTCGGCGGGCTGACCACCCGCCAGATCGCCCAGGCCTACCTGGTGCCCGAAGCGACCATGGCACAGCGCATCAGCCGGGCCAAGCGCACCGTCTCCGGCGTGCGGTTCGACCAGCCCGGCGACGTCGCCACCGTGCTGCGGGTGCTCTACCTGGTCTTCAACGAGGGCTACTCCGGCGACGTCGACCTGGCCGCCGAGGCCATCCGGCTCACCCGGCAGCTCGCGGCCGCGATCGACCACCCAGAGGTGGCGGGGTTGCTCGCCCTCATGCTGCTCCACCACGCCCGACGCGCCACCCGGACCGCGCCCGACGGCAGCCTGGTGCCGCTCGCCGAGCAGGACCGCAGTCGATGGGACACGACCGCGATCGCCGAGGGCGTCGAGATCCTGCAGGCGGCTCTCGCCCGCGATCGGTTGGGCGAGTTCCAGGCCCAGGCCGCCATCGCGGCACTGCACGCCGACGCGCCCACCGCCGAGGAGACCGACTGGGTGCAGATCGTCGAGTGGTACGACGAGCTCGCACGCCTGACGGACAGCCCGGTCGTCCGGCTCAACCGTGCGGTGGCCGTCGGTGAGGCGGACGGACCGCGCGCCGGGCTGGCGGCGCTCGCGGCGCTGGACGACGCACTGCCCCGCCATGCCGCGGTGACGGCGTACCTCCACGAGCGCGACGGTGACCTGACGACGGCGGCACGGCTGTACGCCGAAGCGGCTCGCAGGGCCCCCAACCTCGCGGAGCGCGACCACCTGACGCGCCAGGCCGCTCGGCTCAACGCTCGTCGGGATCGCTGACGGTCGCGCGTCGTCAGTCCGCGGGTGCCGGCTCGGTGGGTCGCGGCGTGAAGAAGCGGACGATGTCGTCGGCCGCGGTGGGGGACAGCATCATCGCCTGGACGCGTGCGGACATTTCGGCGATCGGGTGAGTTCTGCTGAACATCGCCTCCTCGTACCTCCGGATCGCCGAGTCGGGATCGGTGGGGTTGCTGACGAGTTCGGCGGCGAGTTCGGCGGCGTCGAGCATGGCCTGGTTGGCGCCCTCGCCGACCGGCGGCATGAGGTGCGCGGCGTCACCGATGAGGGTGATGCCCGGCTGGTGGGCCCAGCGCGAACCGGTGGGCATCGCCTCGATCCTGCGTGGGATTGGCGGGCCGTCGGCGGCTTCGATGAGCGCGGTGAGGTTGGGGGCCCAGCCGTCGAACATGTCCAGCAGAGCGCGCTTGCTGCGGTAGGCGCCCGGGTGCCGATCGTCCGGGGGTAGGGAGATCCCGACGCGGATGCTGCCGTCGCCGAGCCGTTGCGCTGCCAGGATCTGGTTCACGCCGACACACCAGAGGTTCCCGGGGCCGACCAGTTCGGCGAGATCGGGGTGGCGCCGGTCGGCGTCGCTGATGGTCAGCTCCACCAAGGTGGCCACGGAGGACAGTGCCGCGTCGGTCAGCAGCGGCCGGACGACCGAGCGTGCGCCGTCCGCGCCGATGAGGACGTCGCAGTCGGCGCTGCGGCTGCCGTCGAACGTCAGCTTGAAGCCTGCGTGGGGTCTTGGCGTCGCCGCCACGAGCCGGTGCTGCCAGGCCACCGCGTCGCGGGGGAGCGAATCGAGCAGAAGATCACGCAGTGCGCTCCGATCGATCTCTGGGCGTCCGGAGAAGGAGCCGGGTCGTGGCCTGTGGTGCACGAGGGTGCGTCCGGCCGGGTCGAGGATGCGATGTTCCTCGCCTTCGGGGCGTGCTTCGGCCCGGAACCGGCCGGCGAGGCCCGCCTCGGCCAGGGCCTTCTGCCCGGACTCCGGGTGCAGGTCGAGCGATCCGCCCTGTGATCGGGCGGATCGGCTCGCCTCGCGTTCGTACACCACCGCGTCGATGCCGTTCCGGTGCAGGATTCGGGCCAGCGTCAGGCCACCGAGGCCACCACCGACGATCGCGATTCGCATCCTCAACCTCGTTACCGTACGCTGTATCTTATGGATACGCCGTACGGTATCGCACCGCTGCCCGTCTGGGAACGGCCCGAGCCTCAACCGCGGGCGGCGCCGGTGCCGCTGAGCCGCGCCAAGATCGCCACCGCGGCGATCCGGCTCGCCGATGTACGCGGCCTCGACGGGCTATCGATACGCAAGCTCGCCAAAGAACTCGGTGTTGGTCCGATGCGGCTCTACGACTACGTGCTCAACAGGTCCGAGCTGCTCGATCTGATGGTCGATGCCGTCTATGCCCAGATTGCCGAGGCCGGCCGGCACTCCGAGTGGCGCGCCACGGTGCTGGACATCGTTCACCGGACCCGCGATGCCGCTCTTGAGCACGAGTGGTTCGTCGACCTGCTCGGCGGAAGGCCGCACCTGGGGCCGCACGCTCTCGCCGTGGGCGAATCCACCGCGGCGGCGCTCAACGAGGCCCCTGGCGTGCGCAGCATCGACGATCTCCAGCGGGTTGTGGGGGCCCTCAACGCCTTCATCGTCGGAGCGCTCCGCAGGGAGATCACCGAGCGCCGCACCGCCCGTTCAACCGGCACCGACGTGACCGCTTGGCAGACCGCCCTCGGGCCCTACCTGACACGCATGCTCGAGACGGGTCGCTATCCCATCGTCGCCCGGCTCGTCATCGACGGCGCCCACCTCGACGCCGAGGAGACCTTTCAGCACAACCTGACCGCCATCCTGGATGGGATCACCGGCCGCACCTGAACGTCGTGCCGGAACATCGGGCGGCGAGCCCTGCCCCGGCGGGGAGGCCTCAGCGCCAGATCGTTACGCGCAGGGGCGGGTTGGTCGCTTAGTCGCGGAGGAGCGCGAGTTGTCCCGGCGGTGGGGCCGCGAACGCTCAGTCGGCGACGTGAATGACGATCTTGCCGCGGCGCTTGGCCGTTTCGAGTGCCTCGTAACCTGCGCGGGTCTCCGCGAGGGGCAGCACGCGGTCCACCACCGGCTTCAACCGGCCGCTGTCGACGAGCTCGGCGATGGAACGCAACGCCTTCTGCTCAGGCTCGACGACGAAGAACACCCCGCGGGCACCGTGCTGGGCCGCCTCCTGCTGGTCGGGAGGCGCAGCGATGCCGACCAGGATGCCGCCCGGCTTCAGGACCGACCAGGATCGCGACAGCGTCGACCCACCCACAAGATCGACGACGACATCCACATCGCGGACTTGATCCTCGAAGCGGTCATGCGCATAGTCGATGACCTGTTCGGCGCCCAAGCCCTTGACGAAATCAAGGTCGGCCGCCGACGCTGTGGCGCTTACCCGCGCACCGAGACCGGCCGCGATCTGCACCACGAAGTTCCCCACCCCGCCGGCACCGCCCTGCACCAGCACCTGCTGGCCGGCCTGCAGGTCGGCGTGGTCCACCAGCGCCTGCCAGGCGGTCAGCGCGGCCAGTGGGAGCGCCGCGGTGTGGTCGTGGTCAACGGTGGTGGGTTTGGCCGCCACGACGGCCGCAGGCAAGGTGACGTACTCGGCGGCCGCGCCGTCACGGGTGAAGGGAATCAACCCGTAGACAGCCTCCCCCTCGGCAGGGCTCTCCACCCCCGCACCGCACGCCGCGACGACTCCGGAGGACTCGTGCGACGGGATGATCGGGGTGCGTTCCGGGCCTGAGCCGTCCGGGTTGTGCGTCCAGGTCGCCCCCCAGGTGAGCTCGCCAGGGGTGATGGAAGCCGCCTTCACCGCCACCAGCACCTCACCGGGCCCCGGCTCGGGTCGCGGCGCCTGCTCGTACATGAGCTGTTCCGGGCCGCCTCTGGAGTGGGCTCTCACGGCGCGCATCGTGCTCATCCGACGACGTCTCCTTCCCGGTGCAGCCAGATCAGCCCGCGTGACACCGCCGAGCAGGGCTGCCCCGGCTGACTCCCGCATTCTCTCGGTGTTAAACGGCATCCTGCCGGATTTCCGCGATCCGCCGCCCATCCGGGTGCGGAAAACGCGATGGAGCAGGGTACGGGCCGTGTCACCGGGAAGGCCGGCAGCGCAACAGGTCGGCACCTCCTTGCGCCGGCGTCGCGCCGGCTGCCGCTGCCCGGGCATGAGCCGAACAGTTAAACCGTGCCAGACAGATAGTCCCTACGTCGCTGCGGTTCGAACTTCTCGATCGCATAGCGCAACGTGACTCGGGGCATGGCCCGATACCGCTGGGCCAGGAACTCCTCCTCCGCCGCCCTGTCACGGTTGCCCACCTCGCGCAGCATCCAGCCCACCGCCTTGTGGACGAGGTCGTGCGGATCGCATAGGAGCTTCTCGCTCAGTCGGAAGGTCCAATGGAAGTCGCCGGCTTTGATGAAGGCGAAAGTCGCCATGATGGCGATGCGCCGGTCCCACACCAGGCTTGAGCCGGCCAACCGATCCAGGACGCTCCGGTCCTTGTCGATCAGCCAGGGACCGACGATGTACGGCGCGGACGAGTCCACCAGGTCCCAATTGTTGATGTGCCCGGTGTTGGCGAGAACGGTGCCGAAGACCTTGCTCCGTTGCTCCTCGTCGCCTTTGGCGAACTTGCGCACCAGGATGAACAGCGCCGTCAGCCGCTCCTCGTGCACGCCACTGGTCAGCAGCTTCGCCGTCTCGGTGAGGGAAAGTTCGCGCCAGTACCGGGCAGCCACCCTGCGCTGCTCGGGCACGGAGACACCGATGGCCCTGTCGCCCTCGCCGTACCCGCCGGGAACCATCTGCAGGAACCGGCTCAACCCTCTCGCCCGTTCCGGGTCGGCGAGGCCGGCGAGTTCGCGACGGACATCGGCGGTCGTGGCCATGATTGTGCAACCTACCGCGACCACCGACTGCCTGACGTGCCGCGCCTGCCGAGAAGCGCCGAAGTGGCCTACGCGGCGGTTCTCACCGCTCAATCGACCCGAGGGCTCGGAACTCACGGCCACCAGCGAAGACACCGAATCGACAGACCACGACTGAAGTGCTGGTCGGGCCGGCGGTGGGCCGGGATCAGCGGGCGAAGGGGCCGGCGCCGGTGAAGGCGTACGCGGCGAATCGGGTACCGATGCGCTGGTGGGCTTCGGCGCTCGGGTGCAGGCCGTCGGGCAGCGGAAGTTCGACGGCGTCGGCCGGGCCGTACAGGAAGGTGCCGTCGAGGTAGTGCAGGTTCTTGTCGGAGGCGCGACGGTCGGTCAGCGAACGCAGCTCGCGCCGGATGACCTGGAGTGTCAGGTGTCCCAGGTTGACGTCCCCGGGTGTTCCGGTCGCGACGAAACGCACCTGGTCGGTGCCGATCGAGGCGGGGTCGATCGCGCCCGGGCCGGGAGTGTCCTCGTGGACGCCGCAGAACAGGGGCGAGATCAGCAGCAGCGGGACCTCCGGGTGGCCGTCGCGGATCGTGTCGAGGAAGCCGTGGACGGCGGGGACGAAGGCCCGGAGCCGCATCGCGTCGAGGTTCACGACGTTGATGCCGAGCTTGACGCTGATGTAGTCGGCCGGAGCGTCGCGGATCACACGGGCCAGGAACGGATCGACCAGGGCGCTGCCGCCCAGGCCGAGGTTGCGCAGCTCGACGCCGGCATGGCGGGCGGCGACGGCCGGCCAGATCTCGCTGGGGGCCAGCGCGTTCGAGCCGTGACTGATCGAGCTGCCGTGATGTACCCACAGGGGCAGCCTGGCGTCGTCCGGCTCGATCGGGGCGTCGGCCCGCAGCTCGATCAGCTCGATGGTCTCGTTGTGCGGCAGCCAGACCTCGACCCGGTGACGGCCGGCGGCCAGGCCGGAGACCGTGGTCGTGTGCGCCTCACCGACGTGCAGCGCGGTCTGGCCACTGACGAGGTCGACCTCGACCCGATCGCCGCCGTCGAGCACGTCGCGGACGATCAACTCCCCGTCGGCGTAGACGTCGATGCGCCCACGTGGTCGCTCGGCGCCGGTGTAGGCCATCCAGGTCGGGTGGGTCACCAGGTCGAACGCGCTCGCCGTCGTCTGGAACACGATGCGTACGCCGGACGGCTGGCTCTCCATCGAGAGCAGCTGACCGTCCGGGAACTGCTCGCGTACCCAGGCGGGTAGCCGGTGCGGCCGGATGCCGCGTGGGGTGACCTCGACCTCGGCGACGCCGCGGACGAACTCGGGGAGGATCTGCATCAGGATTGCCTATCGGTCGGCCAGGAGCGGAAAACGGTGTCGAGCGCATCCAGCGCGCGACGCCACGAGACGTCAGTCGCGGGCTCGCGGTGACTGAGGCTGCCGCTCGCCTCGAGCGCCAGGAAACCGTTGATGGTGGCGCCGAGCAGCCGGGTGGCATGCACGAGCTCGGCCTCGGGCAACTGGTAGCCGCGGAGCATCGCCAGAGTCAGCGCGACAAGGTGACCGGCCGCTTCCGAGTCGACGGTCGATGACGCGGCCGGGCGTTGCAGAGCGGCCCAGCGGCCAGGGAACTGGCGGGCGTAGTCACGGTGCGCGTCGGCGAGAGCGATGAGCGCGTCTCGGCCTGAGCGGCCGCCGATGGCTATCGCGACCCGGTCGGCGAGTTCGCCGAGTGCCAGCTCGTGCACGCCGTCGAGCAGCGAGGACCGGTCGCGGACATGCGAGTAGAGACTCGCGGTCTGCACCCCGAAGCGGCGGGCCAGCGCAGACAGGGTGATCGCGTCGAACCCTTCTCGGTCCGCCAGTTCCGCCGCCGCCGCGATGACGACCGCTGAGGTCAGGTTCGCTCGTGCCATGCCCCCATCCTACACCTAGTAGGAAATAACCTATACGCATTCGTTTAGGTGGATGATCGCCATGCCCGCGCAACCGACCCTGGGGTACGCGTTCTGCCGTCAACGGGCGATGGCTGCTGGGCATCTGCGGCCCGAGTCGGCCGCCGGCGGGCAACCCCGGGCTTAGCGAGCGCCACTGCGGGTACGAGCCGGGCGTGGCTGTGATCAGTGACTACGCGCTTCTCGGCGACAGTCACGGCGCGGCGTTGGTCTCCTCGGACGGGTCCGTGGACTGGTGGTGCCCGCCGCGTTTCGACGCGCCGAGCGTCTTCGCGCGTCTGCTCGGCGCTACCGGCGGATTCTGGTCGATACGACCGCTCGGGCGGTACACGACCTCCCGTCACTATCTCGACGGCACGATGGTGCTGCGCACGGAGTTCCACACCGACAGCGGCGTGCTGTGGTTGACCGACGCCCTCAGCCTCGGTGCCGGGGAACGTGGCCACCGGATCGGCTACACCTCTCCGCACGTCCTGTTACGGCAGGTCGAGGTCGTCGACGGCGCGGTGGACGTCGCGGTCGAGGTCGCGGCCCGGCCGGAGTACGGATTGGTGAATCCCACGGTCGCCGGAACGCCGGTGGGGATCGAGATATCCGGAGCCGCCGACCGCCTGATCCTGACCGCTGATCGAGATCTCGCCGTCGACGGTTCGCTGGTGACCGGGCGGTTCACCCTCGAGGCGGGGGACAGCGCCGTGTTCGCCCTGCACCACCGCCGGGCCGCCGACCCGCCGATCGTGCCGCTCGACGGGCGCGCCGCACTGCGGGACACCGTCGTCGCCTGGCAGTCCTGGGACCGCATCCACCACGACTACCGGGGGCCCTACCGGGAACAGGTCCGGCGCAGCGCCCTGGTGCTTCAGGCGTTGACCTACCAACCGACCGGTGCAGTGGTCGCGGCAGCCACCACCTCGCTGCCGGAGAAGGTCGGCGGCGCGGCGAACTGGGACTACCGGTTCGGGTGGCTGCGCGACGGCAGCGCCACCCTCAGGGCGCTGTGGGTCGCCGCCTGTCCCGACGAGGCGCACCGCTTCTTCGACTGGATGGCCGCCTCCATCGGATCATTGAACGAGGGCGACCACGTGCCGATCATGTTCGGCGTGGGTGGCGAGCGGGACCTCACCGAACACACCCTGGAACACCTCGAGGGCTACCAGGGCAGCCGACCGGTACGCGTCGGCAACAACGCCTGGCAGCAGAAGCAACTCGACGTCCTCGGTGAGATCCTGGAGTGCACCTGGGTCCTGCGGCACGAACTCGCGGACCCTTCGCCGGCCGCCGTGGGCCTGCTGCGCTCACTGGCCGACCAGGCCGCCGCGACGTGGCGGGAGCCCGACGCCAGCACCTGGGAGGGACGCGAGGGCGAGCGGCACTACCTGACGTCGAAGCTGCTCTGCTGGGTGGCCCTGGACCGGGCCGTCAAGCTCGCACCGGCCCTGAACGCCGAGGCGCAGGTCCCGCGGTGGTCGTACGCCATGAAGCAGTGCCGCGAGGCGATTCTCGCCGACGGCTGGAGCACCGCGCGCGGGGCGTTCACCGGCGCGTTCGGATCCGAGCATCTCGACGCCGGGGCGCTCGTCATGCCGATCATCGGGTTCCTCCCTGGCGACGACGACCGGATCGTCTCCACCGTTGACGCCATCAGACGGGAACTGGGGCGCGGCGACCTCGTGCAGCGCTGGACCGGGGCGGGGGAGGAGGGCGCCTTCATCATCTGCTCGTACTGGCTGGCTCAGGCGCTGGCGATGGCCGGGCAGCTCGACGCGGCGAAGCAGATCTTCGAGAGTGTCACCGCCCGCGCAAACGACCTCGGCCTGCTGTCCGAGGAGATCGATCGCCGCGACGGCAGCCTGATCGGAAACTTTCCCCAGGCGCTGTCCCACATCGGCCTCATCAACGCCGCCTGGGCCATCGGCCAGTCCGAGTCCGGCACGGAACCGTCAACCGGACCTGTCGCGCCACCCGGGCGGTGATCTGGCCCCCGGTCGGGCAAGCCGCGCGTCGCGGTGCGGGGACACTGGCCGCCACACCGCCGCAATGCCCGGTAGACCTGGCCGATCCCGCTCGGTTAGAGGTACGGCGAGCGGGTACGCCCGGCGCGATGCGGCAGCTACGGAGGGGAGCGTGCTGATGGCCGGACGACTGGCGGGCAGGACCGCACTGATCACCGGCTCCGACTCGGGCATCGGACAGGCCACGGCGATCGAGTTCGGCCGGGAGGGCGCCGACGTGGTGGTGCACTACCTGCACGACCACGCGGGCGCGAACCACACGAAGGCCGAGATCGAGAAGACCGGCCGGCGGGCTGTCGTGGTGCAGGGCGACATCAGCGTCGAGCACCAGGTGGAGGCGATGTTCGACGAGGCCCTTGCGGAGTTCGACCGGCTGGACATTCTGATCAACGACGCCGGCGTGGACGCCTCCGGCATCCCGGTCGCCGACCTGGACACCGCGACCTGGGACCGGGCCATCCGCACCAACCTGTACGGGATGTTCTTCTGCTGCCGGCGGTTCATCCAGCATCGTCGCGACCAGGGCGGACACGGGAAGATCATCAACATCACCTCCATTCATCAGGAGGTGGCCCGGGCCGGCGGCTCCGACTACGACGCGAGCAAGGGCGGCATGCTGGAACTGGCGAAGAGTATCGCCTTGGAAGTCGCCCCGATGCGTATGAACGTCAACAACATCGGGCCCGGCATGGTGCTCACCCCGTTCAACCAACGGGCGATCGACGACCCGAAGTTCCTGGAGGAGCAGGTGCAGTCCATCCCCTGGAAGCGGGCCGCGCAGCCGGAGGAGATCGCCAAGCTCGCCGTCTTCCTGGCCAGCGACGACGCCGACTACGTCACCGGGTCGACGTACTTCATGGATGGCGGCCTGATGCAGAACCAGGGGCAGGGCGCGTAGGCGAGTGCCCTCGCCATCGCCCACAACGCATACGAAAGGCCGCACCCATGCCCACCAAAATCACGTTGATCATCGGCAACCCCGAGAACCCCGACGAGTTCGAGAGGGTCTACGCGGACGTGCGGAAGGCCGTGGACACGTTCCCGAAGCTGCGACGGGTCGAATCGGCCAAGGTGTGGCCGAAGGAGGACGGCACGGCCACCCCCGCGTACCGGATCCTCGACCTGTACTTCGACAGCTATGAGGATGCCTCCGCCGCGGTCGCCACGCCCGTCGCCGGTGCCGTCTTCGGCGGGCTCACGCAGGCGGACGTGACCATCACGGGGCTCTTCTCGGACATCGAGTAGTGCCGTGTCGACGCCTCGGATCGACAGGCCCGAAGCGCCGAATCGAGCCCACCCACCGTGCCCGCCGACGCTCTCGACGGATTGGCCCCGCAGTGCGCAAGCCCAGTGCCGGCCCCACCGGCCGTCGTCGACCTTCCCGCACTGCCCTTCGCCCGCGCCATGACCACGTCACCGACAGCGCGCCCCTGATACCTGCCCTGATGGGTCAGCAGCACCCGCCGGTCGACGTCACCAGCCGCCTACAGCCAACCGTCGCCGATCAGCGTCCCGTCGTCGTCGACGACCCGGTCGGCGACGTTCTCCCCGACCGGTCCCGCACCGCTCACGACCACGTCACAGGTGGTGTCTCCCATGTCAGTTCGCCTTCGCGGCCCGGCCGAGGCGGATGGCCGAGATGAGGAAGAAGATGGCGCCGGGGATGGCGTAGCCGATCGCGTTGGTCAGCGCCGGGCTCTCCGCGGAGGCGGCCGCGAGGAACGACCCACCGGCGAGCACGGAGATGCCACCACTGATGATCATCGGCCACTGGCCGCCCATCTTGCGACGGGTGGCACCCACGACCAGCTGAATCAGCCCGGCCACGATCGCCCAGGCACCCCACACCTGCAGCATCGCCGGGATGCCGGAGGTGCCGGCGACGGCCAGGCCGATCGCGGCGAGCAGGCTCACGGCGATGTTCGCGTACAACAGGGCTGGTGACCCGGTGGCTCGCGATGCGCGGGCGTCGACGATGGCGGCGGCGACGTCGAAGAGCGGGTAGATCACGAAGAGCGTGACGGCGAGAGGGTTGAGGTCTTTGGCGACCGCAAACGCCAGGCCGGCCCAGACGATGGCGAACGCGAAGCGGACGAAGTACAGCCGCCGCAGGGCGGAGGCCGTCGTCGAGATGCCGGGTGTGGCAACGGTGGTCATGGTCATCCTTTCGGTGTGGTTCCTGAGGGGGACCGCCACCAGCACGGGCTGCGGCCGGAATACCACCCTGTAGAACGAACGTTCTGTCTAATAATCGAACGTAGCGACCGCGCACCGCCCTGTCAAGACCGAACGTTCTACCCACCTGCTGCTGCGCTGCCGCTGTGCAGCTGGAGGGGGCTGGTGCATCGGGCGTGATCGTGGCCGGCGGGGTGCGGATCGGCGGTCGTCCGAAGGCCCTGACCGAACGTTCTGTTCGCTAATGTGGGAGGCATGATGCGTAGCGAGACCGGGGCCCGGCCGTCCGAGGCGCGAGAGCGACTCCTCGCCACGGCGACCAGGATCTTCTACGCGGAGGGCATCCACTCGGTCGGCGTCGACCGGATCATCGCCGAGGCGAAAGTGACCAGGGCCACCTTCTACCGTCACTTCCCCGGCAAAGAGGATCTCGTCGTCGCTTATCTGCAGGCGGCCGATCAAGCCATCCGCGACCACGTGGAAACGGCGTCCGCCGCCGGCCGGCCGGCGGCGGACGCCCTCCAGGCCATTGCGGAGTCGATCGCCCGCGACATCCAGTCCGCCGGCTTTCGCGGCTGCGCCTTCCTGAACGCCGTCGCGGAGTATCCCGACCCCGACAACGCCGTGCACCAGGCCGTCCTCGCTCATCGGCAGTGGTTCCTCGAGACGATCAACGCCCTGCTGGCGGACATCCAGGAGAGCGAGGCCGAGCCGGCGGCGCGGCACTTCGTCATGCTCCGCGACGGCGCCATGGCGGCCGGTTGTCTCTTCGACCCGGTGCTGATCTCCGAGACCTTCCTGCGCGGCGTCGAGGGGCTCATCCGAACCCACGCCGCGCGCCAGTCATCCTGAGTCGCGTACCAGAACGCCTGACCGGCCGAGGGTGAGGAAAGGCGCTGCCTGGGCGTCGGCTGCAGCTTCCAGGTGTACGCGCACCTACGCGACGCCGTTGGCCTCCTCGGCGCGGTCGCGGCGTTATTCCCACTCGGTAGGTGGACGGTGTCGGCCTACGTGGAGGATGGCGGCGTCAGTGTGCGACTGACCAAAGCCAATGGCATCGGCGGCGGGGGCGGCTTCATGGCATGGCCTGGGTGCACTGTGGCGGTACACGCAGAGGATGAGCAGACCAATACAACGGCAACGCTGGTGCCCTTCGACCGGCTCGACCCGGGCAGCGGTGAGCACGGCCCCTCCTTTTCAACACGATCGCACACTTCTTGACTCATTCACTCAGGGGCATCTATGGTCGCGGATGGATCCGACTCGCACCCGCCGCCCTTATGGAGCCGCCATGCGGACAGTCGTCACCGCCCTCGCCCTCGCCCTCGCCCTAGCCGTCCCGGCGGCCGCCGCTCCGCCGTCGCAGGGAGCGCCACCGCCTGGAGTGCCGCCGTCGCGGACGGCCTCCGCACCGACCGGGTCGGAGCTGGCGCAGACGCCGCCCCTCGGCTGGAACAGCTGGAACACGTTCGGCTGCGACATCAACGAGAAGCTGATCCGCGACACGGCGGACGCGATCGTCGCCTCCGGAATGGCGGCTGCCGGCTACGAGTACGTCAACATCGACGACTGCTGGGCCGAGAAGGAGCGGGACCCCGTCACCGGCACCTACGTCGCCCACCACGAGCGCTTCCCGAGCGGCATCAAGGCGCTGGCCGACTACGTGCACGCCAAGGGCCTGAAGCTCGGCATCTACACCAGTGCCGGCACCGAGACCTGCGCGCGGACCATGCCGGGCAGCCTCGGCCACGAGGACCTCGACGCGCAGACGTTCGCCGACTGGGGTGTCGACTACCTCAAGTACGACAACTGCAACAACCAGGGCGTCCCCGCGCAGGAGCGCTACAAGGCGATGGGTGACGCGCTGGCGAAGACCGGCCGGCCGATCGTCTACAGCATCTGCGAATGGGGCGAGAACGATCCGTGGCTGTGGGGCGACTCGGTCGGCGGCGACCTGTGGCGCACCACCGGCGACATCACCGACTCCTGGTCAAGCGTGATGTCGCTCCTCGACCAGCAGGTCGGGCTGGAGGCGTACTCGGGCCCGAGCGCCTGGAACGACCCGGACATGCTCGAGGTCGGCAATCCCGGTCTGACGCAGGGCGAGAGCCGTGCCCACATGAGCCTGTGGGCGCTGCTGAACGCGCCGCTCATCGCGGGCAACGACGTGCGCTCGATGCCGGCGTGGGCGCGCAACCAGCTCACCGATCCGGACGTGCTCGCGGTCAACCAGGACTGGAGCGGGCGGCAGGGCGCGAAGCTGCGCGACGACGGCGACAGCGAGGTCTGGACCAAGAGGATGTCCGACGGTTCGGTCGCCGTCGTCCTGCTCAACCGGGCGTCGGCGCCGGCCACCATCGGCACCACGGCGACCGAACTCGGGCTGCCACGAGCCGCCACCGGATACCGGGTGCGGGACCTGTGGACCGACACCACAGCGGCCTCCGGGGGACGGGTGCGCGCCCAGGTCCCCGGCCACGGCGCGGTCATGCTCCGGGTCAGCGCCGGCGGCACCGCCGGGCTGCCGCCGATGGTCGCCGTCGACGTGACGCCGGCCCAGCCGTACGTCGGGGGCAGCGAGGCGAACACGGTCACGGTGACGGTCCACAACGACGGTACGACCGCCGTGACGAGGGCGCGGCTGGCGCTCACCGCTCCGGTGGACTGGACCGCGACGGCCACCGGACCGACGCAGCTCGGCTCGATCGCTCCCGGCCGGACCGGCACGGCGACCTGGCGGCTGACCGCGGACGGTCCCGATCTCGGTCCGGTGGACCTGACGGCGAGCGCGAGCTGGATCTGGCGCGACCGGGTGTTCGCCGGCACCGCGGCGGGCCGGTTCACCGTGGCGTCCCCGGCGCCGGCCGGTACGTCGTACCTGTCCGACCTGCCCTGGCTGTACGCGGAGAACGGTTGGGGTCCGGTCGAGCGGGACCGGAGCAACGGCGAGACGGCGGCCGGGGACGGTAGGCCGTTGACGATCGCCGGCACCGTCCACGAGAAGGGCCTCGGCAGCCACGCGCCGAGCCGGATCGGGTACTTCCTCGACTCGCGGTGCAGCCGGTTCACCGTGACGGTCGGGATCGACGACGAGGTCGGCAACCAGGGCCGGGTCCGGTTCGAGGTCTGGGGTGACGGGGTCGGTCTCGCCACCGCCGAGGCCACCGGGGCGGGCGCCGGTGTCCCGCTCGACGTCGCGGTCGACGGTGTGGATGTCGTCGAGCTGCGTACGGACCCGGTCGACGGGCAGAACTACGACCACGCGGACTGGGCGACCCCGGTGATCACCTGCGCCTGAGCCGCTTCCCCTCCGTTCGCCGATACCGGCGGCAGGCCCCGCATCCGCGGCTTGCCGTCGGTGTCGGCTTTTCGCGTCGAGGGCGCAGCCATCGCCGGCGCGTCAGGTCTCAGGTCTGAACGGTAGCTGCCGGCGCTCCGGCCCGCCGGAGGTCACCGCCGCTGTTGGAGATCGGCGAGCAGGCCGCTTACTCGACTCCGGATGTCGTCGCGGACCTCGCGAACGACGTCGATGGGTTGTCCGGCGGGGTCGGTGAGTTTCCAGTCCTCGTAGCGTTTGCCGGGGAAGACGGGGCACGCGTCGCCGCAGCCCATGGTGATGATGACGTCGCTGGCTTCGGCCGTGTCCCAGGTGAGACGCACCGGGGTCCGGTCGGTGATGTCGATGCCGACCTCGCGCATGGCCTCGACGGCCACCGGGTTGATCTGTTCAGCGGGTTCGCTGCCGGCCGAGCGGACCTCGATGGTGTCGCCGGCGAGGTGGCGTAGCCAGCCGGCAGCCATCTGGGAGCGGCCGGCGTTGTGGACGCAGACGAACAGGACGCTGGGCTTGTCGCTCATCGCGCTTCGGTCTCCTGGGCGAGGTGGGGCATGACAACGGAGTCAGCTGCGCGCTGGGCTCGGGGGTACCAGGCGGCGAGCGCGGCGACGGCCACCAGGCCGCCGACGAGTTGGGCGACCACGAAGCCGGGCACTGAGGTGGGGGCGATGCCGGCGAACGTGTCGGTGAAGGCACGGCCGATGGTGACTGCGGGATTGGCGAACGAGGTGGACGACGTGAACCAGTAGGCGGCACCTATGTAGGCGCCCACCGCGGCAGGCGCTGTGGCGGTCCGGCCGCTACGGGCGAGCGCGAAGACCAGGACGACCAGGCCGGCGGTGGCGACGATCTCGGCCAGCCACAGGTTCCCGCCGGTGCGGTCGGTCTGTGACCAGGCGACGGCCGGCAGGTCGAACATGAGGTTCGCCAGCACGGAACCGGCGATCGCGCCGGTGACCTGTGCGGCGGTGTAAGCGGCGAGGTCCGAGCCAGTCAGGCCGGTGTCAGCGCGGCGGCCGAGCCACCAGTCGACGGCGGACACGACGGGGTTGAAGTGCGCGCCGGACACCGGCCCGAACATGAGGATCAGCGCGCCCAGCGCGAACGCGGTGGCGATAGCGTTTTCCAGCAGCTGGAGCCCGACGTCACCGGGGGAGAGCCGAGCGGCGGCGGTCCCGGACCCGACAACGGCAGCGACCAGGAGCGCGGTGCCGACGAATTCAGCTGACGCGTGGCGGGCGAGGGTGCGGCTCACGCGTCGGCGGGGGCGGTCGTGGCGGGCAGGTCGAGCAGCGCGCCGAGCTGGCGGAACGCCTCGGGCTTGACGCGGTACCACACCCACGTGCCGCGCCGTTCGGAGTCGACGAGGCCGGCTTCACGCAGCACCTTGAGGTGGTGCGAGATGGTCGGCCCGGACAGGTCGAACGCCGGGGTCAGATCGCACACGCACATCTCCGGCACCGAGGCGATCATCGACATCAGCCGCAGCCGGACCGGGTCGCCGAGGGCCTTGAACATCGGCGCGACCACCATCGCCTGCTCGGCGTCCATCGGGCGGACCGCCAGCGGGGCGCAGCAGGCGACCGCTTGGAGGTCCACGACCGGCAGACTTTGTTTCGACATTTCTCTAGCTTGACAGACGTCAAAACAGGCTGCAACAGTGGGGGCTGATTCGAAAACCATCTAGACAGGAGGGGAAGCGATGATCAAGCTCATCCGCCGTCGTCGTGCCGACCACGTCCGGGGCCTGACGCTGTGCGAGTCGTGCGGCCAGGTGTGCACCGCCGCCTGCCGCGCTGACGCCCACCGCGAGCGCAGTCGCACCACCTCGCTCACCAACGCCTTCGTCCGCTGACGCTCGCCACCAGGAGGAACCATGTCCCGTGTCCAGCTCGCCCTGCGCGTATCCGACCTCGAGAGCTCGGTCACCTTCTACTCGAAGTTGTTCGGCGTCGAGCCGGCGAAGCGCCGTCCCGGCTATGCCAACTTCGCCGTCGAGAACCCGCCCCTGAAGCTCGTACTCATCGAGGGTGAGGCCGACCGGCCCACCGTCATGGACCACCTGGGCGTCGAGGTCTTCAGCACCGACGACGTCGACGCCGCCACCAGGCGCCTCGCCGACTCCGGTCTGATCACCCTGGAGGAGAACGACACCGAGTGCTGCTACGCCCTCCAGGACAAGGTCTGGGTACGCGGTCCCGGCAGCGAGCCCTGGGAGGTCTACACCGTCAAGGCGGACGCCGACACCCTCGCCAAGGCGACCGAGGGCGAATGCCGCTGCGGCGAAGCGAGCGGCGCCGAGGCGGAAAAGGAGCTGGCAACCAGCGGAGCCACGCCCCGCTGCTGCTGAACGGGGGGTGCGCGCCTGGCGGCAGGTATCCATCAGGCGCGCACCCGGTTACCCGCCGTTGCGGTCGACGGCGGAGATCAACGAATCGGCGGGCGGTACGGCCGGGGACCAGCCGCCGACCCGGGATCGAACATATGTACGATGGGCGGGTGGCGAAGGAGTTGGTGGCGCGCTGGTGGAACGGGGTGTGGGGGCGACTCACTCGGCGTGACGTGTGGCTCGCGCGCGAGGTCCGTTGGCACGTCGTGGCCAGGGCCGGCGACTCCGAGACCGGCAAGGTGCTTCGCTGGGAGTTCGACACCGAGGACGAGGCCCGTTCGATGGTGCAGCGTCTCGTCCGGGCCGACAGCGGGCAGTGGCGTGAGCAGACCGGCGACGCAGCCACGCAGCCACCGGGCTGAGGCCGACGCGGCAACCGAAGCCGGTCGCGGACGGCGGTGTGGGGCACCGGTCAAGGCATGCGGTTCGCCGATGGTTGCAGGGTTCGAAGCGTCGGGGACCGCCGGCTGCCGGATCGAGGCGTTCAGCTCATGTCGACGGCGTACGCCTCATCGCGCACGTCGGCGTCCACGTGCCGGCGTAGATCGAGCAGCAGATCCCGCCATGGGGCCTGCCAGCCGAAGCCGGCCCCGTGCCGGACCAGTGCCACCGCGAACAGCCCCCCGGCGAGATCGCCGCGCCCGGCCAACCGTGTGACGGTGCCGGAGAGGATCGCCGGGTCGGGCCACTCGTGAAGGCCGCGCAGGCGTGCGCCGACGTGTTCGGCGGTGCGGACGGCGAGGACGGGCCGGCCCGCGCACAGTGCGGCGACCTCGTCCAGGTTGTCCAGCCGGCCGAGGTCGACCAGCAGCCCGGCGGCCGTGCCCAAGAAGGCGGGATGGCCGGCCAGCCAGCGCGCCGATTCGACAAGTGCGCTCCGGTCAGCACTGACCGGCCGGCTTCCGGACCGGACGACCGCGCCACGCGCGAGAAGTTCGATTCGGCGTCGGGCCGGACGGTCGGACGCGGGGTCGCCAGGATGCTCGTCGTCCGCGTCACGGTCCACGAGCCGGGTCAGCGCGACACCGAGCACTGCGTCGCCGCCGGCCTTCAGCAGATTGGCGACTTCGATGTTCACCATCGTTTCGTCGAGGTCGGAGAGCCGGTCCACGATCAGTTCGGTGACCCCGACCAGCCACGGCGCCCACTCCCCGAGCTGGCCGAACGCGGCGCGCCGGACCTCCCGGTCGGTGCTGCGGCACGCCTCGACGATGAGTGCGCCGTATCGCGGGCGGTGCCGCTCCGGGATCGTGTACGGGTACGCGCTCAGGACCGCGCGCCGTTCCTCCCGGCTGCCGCCGACCGCCGTACGCAGGATGCTCCAACTCGCCTCGGTCCGCAGCCGCTGCCGAGCCGCGGAGACGATCGCCGCGCGGACGTCGCGGTGCGTGTCCGGGTTCAGGTACGCGTCGAGCAGCGTCGCCATCATCCGCGGCGGCCCGTAGCGCGCCAGTAGCCGGGCCGCCTCCTTCCGGCTCGTGACCTTCACAGCCCCGGTCACCAACTGGCCGAGCCCATTGGCCAGACGCGCCGGCGGAACGTGCCGGGCGGCCCGGCCGGCCGCGTACAGTGCGACCCGAGCCCGGTCGCTGTCGGCGTACCGCAGCAGCACCGGCAGCGCCTCGTCCGGCCGGTCGGTCCAGACCAGCGCGCCCAGTGCCGCTTCGGCGATCGCCACCTCCGGAGCGTCGAGGTGACGCAGCACCAGCTCTCGGCCCGCGCCGGATACGCCCGCAGCGGCCCGGATCGCCGCCGCGCGCCGCCACGCTCCCTGCCCGGCGTCGGCGATGATGAGCTCCTGCAGGTCCACGAAGCGGGCCTGCTGGCGGGGCAGCCAGCGCTCGGTGTGAGACGCCCAGGCGGGCACCCATCGCGTCCCCGCTTCCACGAACCGGCCGCTCGGGCGGCGGTCCAGCACCGGGTCGAGCAGGTCGGTGCGGGACACGCAGATCGTCGCCCACACCTCGTGGATCGTCACCGCCGTCGCGTCGATGTCGAGCACCTCGGCGACCCGGTCCGACCGGGTACGCGGGTCGTCCAGCCACAACCCGATCGCCGTCCGGGCCACCGACGGCAGCGTGCCGGGGCCGATCGCCCGACGCAACAGATCCTGCAGTTGCGGCAGCTGCCGCGCCCGCTTGCCGAGCGCGTGGGTGAGCGCGAACAGCGGACCGTACCGGCCGCGAGCGATGCCCGCCTCGACCCAGCCGCGAAGCCGCTCGAAGACCAGCGTCTCCTGGCCGCGGCGCAGCACCGTGTCGAAGCGGCGCAGTACCGGCACGTTCGCGCTCGTGTTGACGAGGTCGATCGTCAGCAGCGCCCAGTCGCGAAGCTGCGGCACCGCGACGTGGTGCTGCAGGACGGCGACGGCCAGCGTGCTCAGCGCCGTGGTGGTGGCGGCGGACGCGTCGCGGGCGTCGACCGCGTCGGTGGTCAGCTGCGTGAGCCCGACGGCCGTGTCAGCAGTGAGCAGCGGCGCCATCTTCGCCAGCGCGTTCAGGGCGGCCGCTCGTACCGGATCCTGCTCGTTGCGCAGCCGGCCCAGCCGGACGATCACCTCGGCCGCCGCCCGGGGGTCGCGGGAGCGGCGGGCGGCCGCCACCAGCAGCGCGTACCCGTGCGCCCGCTCGTCGGCGTCACCGGAACGCAACGCGGCCTGCAGCGCCGCGGACGCGTCCGGCCAGGCGAGATACGCGCTCCAGACACGCACCTCGGACTCCCGCTCACGGATCCTCGCGAGACCCAACACCCGGGTCGCCTCGCGGATCCGGGCCGTCGCCGGCAGCACGTCCATGATCTCGGCAGCCGGTATCAACACCGCCGTGTCGACCTCCGCCAGCGCCCGGCCGTACAGCTCTCCGCGCCTGCCCGGCGCGACGGCGTCGAGCAGCGCGGCCAGTCCTCCGCTCTGTTCGCGGAACCGGCTGGCGAGCGGCGCCAGCTCGTCGGTGGGCAGCGCCGCGAGGCGCCGCAGCAGAGCCGGGGGCAGCGCGGTCCGCCCCAGCCAGGCCGCGCGGCTCGGCGCGGTGAGCAGGCGTACGACGCGAATCGCGTCGTACGCCGCGAGCCGTCCGTACGCGCGCAGCGGGCCGGGCAGCGACCCCTCGGGTGCGTACCGTTCGAGCAGGTCGAGCGCCTGAGCCGGGTCGCATCGCAGCACCGCTCCGGCGGCCTCGCCCCAGATCCGTCCGCGCAACTCGGTCGGGGCCGTGGCCAGCCGCTCGCGGATCCGGTCCAGCAGCGGGCCGGAATGCCAGCGGACCAGCCGCTCGAGGTTGAGCGCGTGCTCCAGGTCGGGCAGCAACTCCCGTACCGTATCGGCGCCGCAGGCCGGCAGCAGCGCGGCGGCCTCCTCGTCACCGAACTGGGCCCGGACCTCGCTGATCAGCGCCTCAGCGACAGCGGGCGCACGCCGGCGGCGCAACGTCCGATAGACACGCTGCCGCTCCGTCGCGGGCCGATCGACGAGATCACCAACCGGCAGGCCGGCGCGCAGCGCGGCGGCGAGCGCGGCGGCCCTTATGGACGGTTGGGGGTCGCGCGTGGCGGCGGCGATGCCGTCGGCGTCCCGGGCCACCATCGCCGCGATCAGGGCGAGATGCCGTTCGTAGGGGCCCTGCTCGCGTAGGTCGACGCAGACCTGGGCGCGGTCGGGCACGGTACGCGCCCATTCCGCGAGGCGGTTCATCCGCTTGCGGTAGGGCAGCGGATCGAGCGAGGCCAGCAGGGCGCGGGTGGCGGCGAGCACGGCGTTGATTGTGCCCGGACGCGCACCGGGACGAGATTGATTATTACTTCGCTCGGTGGCCCTGGTGCCCGGGCGGCCGGTGTGCTGCCGTCGGGCCCTCGTCTTGCTGCTGCCCCGTCGTCCACGGCCGGAGCTTGTCGGGGTTGCCGGCGAGCACGTCGGATCAGACGGACGTGCGTTCGCGGGCCAGGCGCCATTTGATGAACCCGGCCGCCGACAGCAGTACGGCGACCGCGGCAAGCGCGAACAGTGCGACGCGTCGAGCACCCTGGTTCTCGGCGTCCTCCACGCCCGAGGCAACGTTTTCGGGGTTGTAGCGGATCCGCACCCGGTCACCTTCGCCCAACTCGGGGCTGCAACTCGTGCACTCCACGCTCACGGTGTCACCGCCCTGGGCAGTGAACTCGACTATGACGTTGCTGCCACGTTGGAAGCGGTCGACCTGGACAACGGTCGCCTCGGTGGTGATGCCGCGAGTCGCGAGCTCTATCGCAACAGTGCCGTTGTAGAGGGCAACGCAGCACATGAACGTGGCGGCTACGATCACGGCGATCAGCGCGGTGATGAAATTACGCCGCCGTGGGTGGAGCTCTTCCCACCGTTCGTCCACGTCGCGATCCTAGGAACGCCACGCCAGCCCGTGCCTCAGCGCGAACGGATCCGAACGACCTCGAACGCCTGCAGCCGGCCGGCACGGCGATGGCGCGGCTACGGTCTGCACCTACCGCCGTGATGACAACCGGTGGTGGGGTAGGACGGGGGCCGGCGTGACCGAGCGTGCCGCGACGTACAGAGAGGTGTTCGCGGTGCGCGAATACCGCTACCTGTTCGGGGCGTACCTGCTGTCGTTGGCAGGGGACCAGCTCACCGCAGTGACCGTTGCGTACCTCGTGTACACCGGCACCGGTTCGGCGGCGCTGTCCGCGGCCGCGTACGCCAGCTCCTATCTGGCCTGGCTCACCGGTGGACCGCTGCTGTCCGGCCTTGCCGACCGGTTCCCCCGGCGGCGGGTCCTGGTCGGGTGTGACCTCGCGCGCGCGGCGCTCATCCCGTTGGCGGCGCTGCCCGGCCTCGCGGCACCCGCCCTGGTGGTGTTGCTCTTCGCGGTCAACCTGTTGCGGCCGCCGTTCGTCGCCGCGCGGGCCGCGTTGATGCCCGAGGTCCTCGACGGTGACCGGTATCCGGTGGCCAACGGGGTGGACAACATCTTCGCCCAGGTCGTGCAGGTGCTCGGTTTCGCCGTCGGCGGAAGTCTGGTGGCGCTGTTGTCGCTGCGGGGCGCCCTGTTGGTGGACGCCGGCACGTTCCTGTTCTCCGCGCTTCTCATCATGATCGGCGTCCGCCGCCGCCCCGCACCCCGCCCGTCGGCGAGCCAGGCGCGTCCCGGCCGAGCTGCCGGTCTCCTGGTGATCTGGAACGATCCCCGGCTGCGCGCCTACGTCCTGGTGCTGTGGACGGCCAGCGCGTTCACCTACGCCGCGGAGGGGCTGATGGCACCGCTGGCCGGCCAGTACGGCGGCGGCGCCGGCACGGTCGGACTGTTACTGGCGGCGGCGCCGACGGGGATGGCCCTCGGCGGGGTGGCTCTCACCCGGCTCTGCCCACCGTCGACTCGGGCGCGACTGGTCCTGCCCCTGGCGGTACTCGCCGCCGGGGTGCTGGCGGCGGTCTGGCTCGCCCCGCCGCTGTGGGTGGTGCTGTCGCTGTTGGTGTCGGCGGGCGCGGCCAGCGCCTTCGCCATTCCGTTGAACGCGTTGTTCGGCCGGGCCGTGCCGGCCCAGTACCGGGGGCGCGCGTTCGGCGTGGCCATCACCGGTCTGAGCGGGTTCCAGGGGATGGCGATGGTCGTGGCGGGTATGGCCGCGGACCGTTGGGCGGCCACCACGGTCATCGGATTCAGCGGACTGTCGGGTGCGTCGCTGGTCCTCGCTCTCGTACCGCTGTGGCGGCGGCAGCGTGCGGCCGCGCCGGTGACGGCCGCGGCGCCGCTCGAACAACTTCGAACAACCTCGATCGCCGGCAGCCCTGTCGCGGAGTCCGGCGGCGGCCGACGCTGAGTTCACCGGGCGGGCACGGGCCGCCCCATCAGAGGGGAGGAACGCTATGCGCAGCGTCGGCAAGCGTGGCGTCAGCTGGACCTGACCCCGAAGCTCCATCATCCCGCGATGCACCTCCGGATCCACCCTCATCACCGGAGGAGATCGACGGCGCTGACGAGAGGAGGTGCGGCGATGCGTAAGGACGACTGCGCCAGCTGAGAGAGCACGAGAACCACGGTGGGTGGTCACCGCGAGGTGGCCACCCATCCGCGCAGAGCTGGAGGATTCATGCGGATTCAGGGCAGCTACCCGCTCACCATGGGGCAACTTTCCATGTGGAAGGCCCTCATGGTGCGCCCACCCGAGCAGCTGTGGGAGTCGAACCTCGACCTCGCGTGGCCGATCCCCGCCGGGATCACCGTGGAGCAGGTCCGGCACACCCTCACCGCGCTGGCGCTGCGGCACGAGTCGCTGCGCACCGTCTACCGCCCCGCCGACGAGCCCGGCGAGGTGCGCCAGGCGGTCCTGCGCGACCCGCTCGTGCGGTTCGCGCAGGCGTCGGTCCGGGAGCCGTTCGACCTGACCGAGCAGCCGGCCTGGCGGGCCTGGGTCCACACCTGCGACGACGAGCCACCGCAGGTTCAACTGGTGATCCACCACATCGCGGCCGACGGCGCCGCGGTACGGACCCTGGAGTCCGACTTCTACGCCCTGCTGCGCGACGAACCTCTCCGTGCCGCCCCGGCACCGCGTGAACTGGCCGAACGGCAGCGCAGCGACGCGTTCCGGGACAGGTTGACCGCGGCCGGCGAGTACCGCCGGCAGATGGTCACCGCCGTGCCCCGGACACCGGTGTCCCGGGGTGCTCTGCTGCGGGCGCACGCCCACACGGGCATCCCGTACGGCGCGGCGCGCCGTGCGGCACAGCACCTCCAGGTGACCCTGCCGAACCTGCTGCTCGCGGTCTACGCGCAGGTACTGGCCGCCAGCACGGGGGTGGCGGATCAGTTGCTGTGGCAGTTGTCCGCGAACCGTCTGGAGCCGTCGGTGCGGCGGCTGGTGTCGTCCATGACCCAGTGGGTGCCCATGCTGGCCTCCTGCGATCCCGGCGGCCCACTCGGCCCGGTGGCCCGCGAGGTCAACGTCGCGGCGGTGAACGCCATGCGGCACGGCGTGTACGACCCGTTCGCCGTGGGCACCCACGACTTCGACCACGGCAGCTACTTCACCTTCCTTCCGCCGCCGGACGACGCCGACCCCGAGCCGTCCGAGGTCACGCCCGGGCGCATCGAGTGGCTCCCACCCCGTGCCTACAGCGGGGCCAGCTTCTACCTGGTGGCCAGGGCGTACCCGTCGGTGCAGCTGACCCTGCGCGTGATGCGCGACGGGTACGGGCGCGCGGACGTGGAACGGTTCCTGACCGCGATGGTCGATCTTCTGCTGCGCTCCGTCGAGGACGCGCGATGAACGTGAGCCTGTGGCGCAACCGCGACTTCATGGTGCTGTGGTCGGGCCGGACCCTCAGCGAGGTCGGTGACGCCGTCTCGCTGCTGGTCATTCCGCTGCTCGCGGTCACCGTCCTGGACGCCTCAGCGGTGGAGGTCGGTGTCCTCAGCGCCACCCGGATGGTCGCCTACCTGTTCCTGTCCCTGCCCGCCGGGGTGTGGGTGGACCGGATGCGTAAACGCCGGGTCATGGTGGTCTGCCACCTCGCCCGGGCCGGGCTCGTGGCAACCGTCGCGGTCGGCGCCTGGACCGGGTGGGTCACGATGATCCACCTCTGGATCGTGGCGCTGCTGTCCAGCGTCTGCACCGTGTTGTACGAGACCGCGCACCAGAGCTTCCTGCCGGCGGTCGTCCCCGGCGGCCAGCTGCTCGACGCCAACGGCAAGCTCGCCACCACGTACTCGGTCTCGCGTATCGCCGGATACAGCGCGGGCGGCGTCGTGGCGTCGGCGCTGGGGGTGGCGCGCACGGCGGGCGTCGACGCGCTCGCCTACCTGGTCAACGCGGTGTCCCTGCTGTTCATCCGGCGATCGGAACAACCACCGGTCGGGACCCGCCGGCCGGACTTCCGACGTGAGCTGGCTGCTGGGCTGTCCTTCGTGTTCCGCCATCCGATCATGCCCAGGCTGGTGGCCGCCTCGGCGTCGCTCAACCTGTTCAGTCAGATGATTTTCGCGCTGGCCGTCCTGTACCTGGTGCGCGACCTGCATCTCAGCGAACAGACCGTCGGGGCGGTGATGGCGCTGACCACGCTGGGTGGGATCACCGG
The DNA here is from genome assembly GCF_900156065.1 of Micromonospora avicenniae. Taxonomy (GTDB): domain Bacteria; phylum Actinomycetota; class Actinomycetes; order Mycobacteriales; family Micromonosporaceae; genus Micromonospora; species Micromonospora avicenniae. The sequence goes on from NZ_FTNF01000008.1 coordinate 79,123, forward strand.
CGGGCTGCTGTCCGCACGGCTGGCGCGCCTGGTGGGCACGGCGCGGATCATCTGGATCGCCCCGCTGGGGCTCGGCTGGACGGTAATGCTCGTACCGGCAGCCCAACCCGGTTGGGGTCCGGTCGCCTACACGGTCGGCATGGCCGGCATGGGTGCGCTGTTCGCCATCTACAACGCCGCCGCGGTCAGCTACCGGCAAGGGGCGTGCCCGCCGGAACTGTTGGGGCGGATGACGGCCTCGGTCCGGTGGGTGATCTTCGGGGTGATGCCGGTGGGTGCCCTGGCCGGCGGCCTGCTGGGCAGCTGGCTCGGGGTACGGCCGACGCTCTGGATCGCCGCCGCCGGGGTGTGGGCCTCCGGCCTTTGGCTCTATTTCTCACCCCTGCGCTGGGAGCGTGACCTGCCGGACGGGAGCCCCGAGCGGGACACCCCGACACCGCCGGCACCGGAGCCGGCCCGGCGCGAGCAGGTACCCATCGACATGGCCGGGAAGGCCACCGGAGGAGGACGACGTGCATGACCAGCCGTTCGGACAGCGCATCCTGTCCTGGGCGGGCAGACCGGCGCAAGCCGACCGGTTCGTCGCGCTGGGCGGGATCCGGTTGCCGGCGGAGCCGGACCCCGCCGCGCTGCGGCAGGCCCTCGACGCCCTCGTCGCCCGGCACCCGGTGCTGGGCGAGGGACCGGTTCCGCTGCGAACAGTCGACGACGTGTGGGCGGCGGCCGCCGCCGGCCGGTACCCGCCAGACGCGCGATGCCTGCTCTGGGCGTACCTGGCCGGTACCGAACTGCTGCTCGTCGCCCACCACGACGTCTCGGACCCGTGGTCGATGCGGCTGCTCGTCCGCGAGGTCCTGAAACCGGGCAGCGGACCGGCGCCCGCGTACTACCACCAGCGTGCCGCCACCCACCCGCCACACCGGGTCACCCGGTTCAAGCCGTTCTGGACCCGGATGCTCACCGACGTCCCGGCCCTGGCCCCGGGTACGGGCGGTGAGCTCGGCACGGCGGAGATCCGGGCACCGAGCGGCATCACCCAGGAGCGGGCGGGTGCGGTCGCCCGGGCCGTGCGCAGCACGCCGTTCGTCGTACTGTTCACCGCGTTCGCGCGGGCCCTCGGCCCGCTCCACCAGAACGAGACCGTCGTCCCGGTGCTGACCCACGGCCGACGCAGATCCGACTGGGACACCGTGGGGCTCTACATGAACGTGCTGCCGGTACGGCTCGGCCCGCCGACCGTGGGCGCGGTGCACCACGCGTTCGCCGAGGCGTACGCCAACGAGATCCCGTTTCCGCTGCTGCTGGACGCGGTACCGCAGGCCGACGCGTTGTTCGCCGAGGGGGGACCGAGCCTGGCCCAGTTCGAGGTCATCCAGGTGCCCGACGGTGCCGGAGTCGAACCGCTGACGGTCCCGCCCGGGCTCGGCCTGGGCGGGCCGGTGCTGCCCGTAAACGGGCTGGCGTTCTGGCTCGAACCGGCAGCGTCCGGCAACTACACCGCCTGCGTGCGCTACCGCCGCTCCTACCAGGACACCGAGATGCGCGCGTTGATACGGCGATTCGTCGACCGATGGGAGGAGATCGATGCCCACGCGACCCGAGCTTGAGGCGATGCTCACCCGGCTCTGGAGCGAGAAGCTCAACATCACGCCGGTCGGCGTCGAGGACAACTTCTTCGCCCTCGGCGGCGACTCCCTGCTCGCCGCCGACCTGCTGATGGACGTGTACGAGCAGTTCGGCATCGAGGTCGACGCGGCGGTGCTGTTCCTCAAGCCGACCATCGCCGAACTGGTCGACGAGGTGCTGGCCGCATGAGCAGCCCGCCGGGTGACCACATCTGCCCCCGGGGCGGCACCGGCCTCGCCGACCCCGCCCTGTACGACGTCGGAGACCCGCACGCCGTGTGGCGGGCGTTGCGCCGTCGGGATCCGGTCGGCTGGCACCCGGTCGACGACCGGTCGGGCTTCTGGGCGGTGACCCGCTACGCCGACGTCAGAGCCGTCCTGACCGACCATGCCGGGTTCACCTCCACCGGCGGGGTGATGCTCAGCATGATCGGCCGGCCGGAGCCGGCGCGCGACCAGCAGTTCGCGGCGAGCGACCCGCCGCGACACGGACTCATCCGCGGTCCGCTGCAACGTCAGATGACCGGCCGCGCGGTGGCGCGGCACGCACCGGCCATCCGCTCCTTCGTACGGGAGATGCTCCGCCCGGCCGGCGGCGACCTGGACTTCGCCGAGCTCACCTCGACCCTGCCGCTGGCCTTCCTGAAGCCGCTGATGGGCATCCGGGCCGCCGACTGGCCCGACCTGGCCCGGTGGGTGTCCATGTCGGTGGCCGAACACGACCGGGACGTCATGTTGCCCGACGGCCCGTCCGCGACCCTCGATCGCGGCCACCGGGAGCTGTTCGCGTACCTGCTCAACCTGCTGTTCGAGCATCGGCGGCAGCCACGCGGGGACCTGGTGGACCTGCTGGGAGCCATGCCGCTGCGTCCCGGCGCCGTCGTGGCCAACTGCTACAGCGTGCTCCTCGGCGGCGCCGCCGCCATCCCGCACGTGCCTCGCGTGGCGCTGGCCGAGCTGATCCGCCTGGGGCGTTACGAGGAGTGGGCCCGGCATCCCCAGCGCATCGACCGCGTGGTCGAGGAGGCGCTCCGGTTCGCCACGCCGGCCGGGCACTTCATGCGACTGGCCACGCGGGACACCAGCGTCGGGGGCGTACCGGTCGCGGCGGGGGAACCGGTCGTGGTGTGGCTCGGGTCGGCGAACCGCGACGAGGCAGTCTTCGCCGACGCGGACACGCTGCACCCGGACCGGCACCCGAACCGGCATCTGGCATTCGGGGACGGGCGGCACTACTGCCTGGGATCGGCGATGGCCAGGATGACGTTGCGCATCTTCTTCGAGGAACTGTTCGCCACCTTCTCCTCCTTCGAGCCCACCGGTGAGCCTGAGCGCGTCCGGTCGGCCTGGCTGCACGGAATCAAGCGGATGCCGGTCGTGGGCAGGCGACGATGATCCCCGACGCGCTGGCCGCCCAACTGCGCACGCGCCGCCAGGCGCCGGCCGTGGTGGATCCCGAGCAGGCCCTGACGTACGCGGACCTGGACGGCCTGAGCAGTGCGGTCGCCCTGCACCTCGAACAGTGGGGAGTGACCGCCGGTGACCCGGTGATCGTGCACACCCGGTTGTCGCGGTGGGCCGTCGTGGCCATGCTCGGGGTCCTGCGGGCGGGTGCCCGGTACGTCCCCGTGGACGCGGCCTTCCCGGCGGCCCGCCGGGAACTGATGATCTCGGCCGGCGGCGCCAGCGTCATCCTCACCGAGGAGCTGCTGACGTCACTGCCGCCGGTCGGCTGCTCGCCGTGGCGGGACGGGCCGGACGCGTACACCATGTTCACCAGTGGCTCGACGGGCGTGCCGAAGCCGGTCACCGTGTCGAGGGCGGCGCTGAGCTACTCGACCAAGGCCCGTCTGGAGTACTACGGCCCGCCGCCGCAGCGGTTCCTGCTCTGCTCGTCGATCTCGTTCGACAGTTCCGTCGCGGGCATCTACTGGACGCTGTGCACCGGCGGCACCCTGATCATCCCGAGTGCGCGGCCGTTCGACGTACGGGCGCTGGTGCGGGCCGGCGCCGCGCACCGGCCCACGCACACGCTGATGGTGCCGTCGCTGTACCGGTTGGCGTTACGAGCGCCGATGCCCAGCCTGTCCACCGTGATCGTGGCCGGCGAGAGCTGCCCGCCCGGACTGGTCGACCTGCACTACGAGCGGATGCCGCACGCGGCGCTCTACAACGAGTACGGGCCCACCGAGTGCACCGTCTGGAGCACCGTGCACCGGTGTGTGCAGGGGGAGGACCCGGTACCGATCGGACGACCGATCCCCGGCACGACCGTCTCCATCGACGACGGCGAGCTCTGCATCTCCTCGCCCGGAGTGGTGTCCGGAGGTCCCGTGTACCGCACCGGCGACCGGGTCAGCCTGGGCGCCGACGGCCTGCTCCGCTACCACGGACGCGTCGACGAGCAGCTCAAGGTCGGCGGCATGCGGATCGAACCGGCCGAGATCGAACACGCCCTGATGTCGCATCCGGCGGTGCTCCTGGCCGGCGTCGCCGTTCCGTACCAGGGCGTCGCGTTCGTCGTCTGCGCCGAACCGGTGGAGCCGGCGACCCTGCGGGCGCATCTGCTCGACCGGCTGCCCGCCGTGGCCGTGCCGACCGTGTTCGAGCGGGTGCCGCGGCTGCCCACCCTGCCCAACGGCAAACTCGACCGCAGCGCGCTGAGCCGGATCGGCCCTGCGGGGGACGGCCCACCCCGCCGGGCCGCTGCGCCGGCGCAGAATCACGACAGACCCGTCACATCGACGCTGTGCGATGCTCGGGAGGTGAGCGCCGACGGCTCGACCCACCGACCGGATTGGCCGCACCGCACATGACGACCGAGGGACACGCCCGCGCGGCGGCTGCGGAAACAGGTGTCGCCGCGGCCACGGCGTACTCCGGCACCACCCGCATCGACGAGCTGCGCGCCACCGAGTATCGCCACCTCGACCGGCACGGCCGGGTCTACCTCGACTACACGGGCGCCGGGGTGGCCGCGCGGGCACAGATCGTCGCCCACCACGACCGGCTGCTCGGCGGCCTGTACAGCAACCCGCACTCGGAGAACCCCACCTCCGAGGCCGCCGGGTCACTCGTCGAGTCGGCCCGGCGCGCGGTGCTCGACTTCTTCCGCGCCGACCCGGCCGAGTACGCGGTCATCTTCACCCAGAACGCCAGCGGCGCCTGCCGGCTGGTCGGCGAGGCGTACGACTTCGGCCGTGGTCGCCCGCTCGTGCTGACCTGGGACAACCACAACTCCGTCAACGGCATGAGGGAGTACGCCCGGGCGGCCCGCGCGCCGGTGCGCTACGTACCGCTGACCGGGCCCGAGCTGCGGGTGGCCGAACCCGATGTGATCGCCGCGCTGACCACCGCTCGAGGCCGGCTCACCGGCCGCCTCCGGCGGCACGACCCCGGCGGTTCGGGGCTGTTCGCGTACCCGGCACAGAGCAACTTCACCGGCGTGCAGCATCCGCTGACCTGGGTGGACCTTGCCCAGCAGCACGGCTACGACGTGCTGCTGGACGCCGCGGCGTTCGCGCCGACGAACCGGCTGGACCTGAGCGTCGTCCGCCCGGACTTCGTCTGCCTCAGCTGGTACAAGCTCTTCGGCTACCCCACCGGGGTCGGGGCGCTGCTCGCCCGGCGTGACGCGCTGGCCCGGCTGCGCCGCCCCTGGTTCGCCGGCGGCACCATCCGCGCTGTCAGCGTCCAGGGCGACTGGCACCAGCCGATGGGCGACGAGTCGGGGTTCGAGGACGGCACCCTCAACTTCCTCAGCATCCCCGACGTGGAGTTCGGGCTGAGCTGGCTCGGCTCGATCGGCGTCGAGGTCATCCACACCCGGGTCGAGCTGCTCACCGGATGGCTACTCGAACAGCTGACCGCGTTGCGGCACCGCAACGGCCGACCACTGGTGCGGATCTACGGTCCGTCGACCGTTACCGCGCGGGGTGGCACGGTGGCGTTCAACTTCCACCACCCGGACGGTTCGCTCGTCGACGAGCGGCTCGTCGCGGTCGAGTCGTCGACGGCCGGCTTCGCCCTGCGTACCGGCTGTTTCTGCAACCCGGGCGCGGCCGAGGCCGCCTTCGGCATCGACGGCGACCTGCTCCGCCACTCGATCCGTAGCCGTCCGGAGACGATCGACCAGCACCTCGCCACGCTGCGGCTGCCGACCGGCGGTGCGGTACGGCTGTCCTTCGGGCTGGCCTCGACCGCGGCGGACGCCGAGCGTTTCCTGGCGTTCGCCGCCTCGACCTACCTGGACCGGAACGGCCCCACGGACCTCCGGCTGGCACCCAGGATCCGCTGCTGACCAGGGGCACCCCATCCGGCAACACGTGCCCGGTAGCGCCCGACGGTTGGAGGCACCTGGCGTGAACCCAGGACAGTGCGTTCGAATCGCGCTGCGGGTAGACACCGTGCCGCGGCCATGGCACATCCCCGGCCCGTTTGCGGTCAGCACCCTGCTGAAGACCGGCCGGTAGAGTCGCGACGGCTGGACGGGCAAGGGAGGACCGTCCGGCCAACGAGGGGGAGAGTGTGCTGCACCTGAGGGTGATCGCGACGCCGGATCAGTCGGCGGCGGTCACCGATCTGCTGGCCGCCGAACGTGGTGTGACGCATCTGGTGGTGCTACCGGGGGCCGCCCGCCAGCCCGCGGGTGATCTCATCACCTGCGATGTGGTCCGGGAGAGCGCGGACAGCGTGTTGCAGGGTCTGCGACGGCTGGGTGTGGAGGCGCAGGGCGGCATCGCGGCCGACGACGTCGAGTTGGCCATCTCGGTGGCCGCCGACCGGGCGGCGCGGGAGGCACCCGGCAGCGGCGCCGACGCGGTGGTCTGGGACGAGATCGCGGCGAAGACCGGTGAGCAGACCGAACTGAGCGGCACCTACCTGGTGCTGATCATCGTGGCCACCATGATCGCCGGGATCGGTGTGCTGCTCGACCAGCCGATCCTCATCGTCGGTGCGATGGTGGTCGGCCCGGAGTTCGGGCCGCTCGCCGCGATCTGCGTGGGCCTGCTGCGTCGCCGGTTCGACACGGTGTGGCGGTCGCTTCAGGCCATCGTGGTGGGTTTCCTCGCCGCCATGGTGGCCACGGTGCTGAGCACCTGGGCGCTGACGGCCATGGGGCTGGTCAGTCGGGGGATGCTGCTGGCCGACCGCCCGCTGACCGATTTCATCTGGCGTCCGGACGCGCTCTCCTGGGTGGTGGGCCTGCTGGCCGGGGTCGCCGGCATGCTCTCGCTGACCTCGAAGAAGTCCGGCAGCCTCGTCGGTGTGCTGATCTCGGTCACGACGGTCCCGGCGGCCGCGAACGTGGCGGTCGCCGGGGCGTACGGGGTCTGGGACGAGGCGGGCGGCTCGGCCGTCCAACTGATCATCAACGTGTGCGCGATCGTGCTGGCCGGGCTGCTGACCCTCGCCGTGCAGCAGCTCTGGTGGTGGAACCTGGCCCGTCGTTCCCGCCGTCGGCCCGCCGCGTGAGCAGGAGGACGACGGGGTTCGAGTCGCCGTCCGCACCAAGGGCCCCCGGCCCTGGAGAGCGCGCCTCACGGCCGGAAGTACTCCGACATCAGGCGGCTGACCCACTCCGGCTGTGTGACGTGCTCCGGTAGGAACTCCACCATCACCGGCTTCAGGTCGATGACCGGGGTGCCGGAGACCGCGTCGAGGCCCACCACCGTCAGTTCGCGACCGTGGACGGATTCGATGGCGCAGCACGTCACCCCGATGCGGTTCGGTCTGCGCGGGCCGCGGCCGGCGAACACGCCGACGGGCGGGAGGTCGGGACGGCCGCGGTTCGGCTTGGGCTCGCGATAGTCGCCGTGGTCCGGGAACTGGTCGAAGACGAAGAGGACCTCCACGTGGGAGAAGCCGTCCAGACCCTGTAGGCAGGCGTCGCCGAAGCGCTCGTCGACGAGGATGGTGCTGCGGACGGCGCCCCAGTTGTCCGTGTGTTGAACGTCCGTCCTCTCGTTCTGGACGGTACCGATCGGGGTGATCTCGAAGCTGCGCATGGTTCCCTTCCAGGTCCGCATCAGTGTTGGGCCACCGCGCTCGCTCAGCCCGGCCGCTGGCCTCGGTCCCAGGTCAGGAACCGGTAGTGCAGGCCGGTCGACGACTCCTGCCAGTCTCCGACGGAGTCCGGCGGGCGCCCGACGTCCGGCGCGTACGTGTCCCCGTCGAAGAGTTCCCGGATCTCGGTGACCACGATCCGGTCCGCGAACGGCAGCGCCGCCCGGTACACCGCCGCGCCACCCATCACCCAGACGTCCCCGGACACGGCGGCGAGCGCCTGCGGCAGGTCGGGGAAGGTTTCCACGCCCTCCTGCGGGGTCCGCGACAGTACGAGGTTGCGCCGGCCCGGCAGCGGCCGGAACCGCGGCGGCAGCGACTCCCAGGTGCGCCGACCCATGATCACGGTCGCGCCCGAGGTCAGCTCGCGGAAGTGCTTCAGGTCCTCCGGCAGGTGCCACGGCAGCGCGCCGTCGCGGCCGATGACGCCGTTGGCCGACTGCGCCCACTCGACCCCGATCACACCGCCACCGGCGCCTTGATGCCGGGGTGCGGGTCGTAGCCGTCGAGCGTGATGTGCTCGTAGGTGTAGTCGAAGAGGCTGTCGGCCGGCTTCAGGCTCAGCGTGGGGAACGGCCGCGCCTCGCGCGCGAGCTGCGTGCGGACCTGCTCCTCATGGTTGTCGTAGATGTGGCAGTCGCCGCCGGTCCAGACGAAGTCACCGACCCCGAGGCCCACCTGCTCGGCGATCATGTGCGTCAGCAGCGCGTAGCTCGCGATGTTGAACGGCACACCGAGGAACAGGTCCGCGCTGCGCTGGTACAGCTGGCAGGAGAGCTTGCCGTCGGCGACGTAGAACTGGAAGAGCGCGTGGCAGGGCGGCAGCGCCATCCGGGGGATGTCGGCCACGTTCCACGCCGACACGATGATCCGCCGGGAGTCCGGGTTCTCACGCAGCGTGCGCAGCACCTCACCGATCTGGTCGATGTGCCCGCCGTCCGGGGTCGGCCACGACCGCCACTGCACCCCGTAGATCGGGCCGAGGTCACCGTCCGGCGCCGCCCACTCGTCCCAGATCGTGACGCCGTTCTCCTGGAGCCACGCGACGTTGCCGTCGCCGCGCAGGAACCACAGCAACTCGTACGCGATCGAGCGGAAGTGCACCTTCTTCGTCGTGATCAGCGGGAAACCGTCGGAGAGCCGGTAGCGCAGTTGGTGGCCGAAGATCGACCGAGTGCCCGTGCCGGTGCGGTCCTCCTTGCGGGCGCCCGTGGCAAGGACGTGGCGGAGCAGGTCTTCGTACTGGGTGTCCGGCATACCGGCGAGCCTAGCGCTGACCTCCGGTTCTGCGATCACGCCCTGTCCTCGTGCCGCACGTCACGAAACGATCAGGTACCGTCTCGCCCCTCGGCAGCCAGAGCGGAACGTAGCCGGGCGGCCGCTTGCGGGTCCAGCCCGTCGAGCCTGCCCAGCGCCTCCCGCCAGTGCCGCTGAGCCGCGGCACGTTCTCCGAGGCCCGCGTGGGCGTCGCCCAGCACCTGTAGCGCCAGGCCGATGCCCCGCTGATGGCCGTAACGTCGGCAGATCTCCAGCGACTCACCCGCGCGTACGATCGCCGTCCGGTGGTCGCCGGCGGCCAGCAGCGTCTCGGCGAAGTTGACCAGCGCCTGCGCCTCACGCAACGGATCGGTGCCCCGGTCGACGACAGCGAGTCCCGCCGCGTGGCACGCGAGCGCGCGGGAGTGGTCGCCGAGGCGCTGGTATACCAGAGCCAGGTTGTCGAGCACCAACCCTTCCTTGTGCCGCTGACCGAGTTCCCGCCGGATGGCCAGTGCGTCCCGCAGGTGCTGCAGGGCGCCGGTCAGGTCACCGCGGTCGCGCAGGGCGTTTCCGAGGTTGTTCAGGATGGCGGCCTCGCGGCCCCGGTCGCCGAGCTCGCGCTGGACCGTCAGACACCGCTGTAGCAACGGCAGCGCTTCGTCCAGGCGGCCCTGACGCAGCAGCGCGACCGCGACGATGTTGAGCCCGGACGCCTCGCCCGAACGGTCGTCGAGCCGCCGCGCCGCCGTGGCCGCGAGGTACCCGAACTGTTGCTGCTCGGCGATGTATCCGGCGTAGTCCAGGAACTTGACCGCGATGAGAGCCAGGTCGTTGACCTCGGTGAGGTTCCGCCCGGCCGTTGCCTGCTGGCGGGCTATCAGCAACAGGTTGGTGTGCTCCCGCTCGAACCAGGCCCAGGCGTCGTCGGTGCCGTCGAGGACCGGCCCGCGGCCGGTCACCGGGGCGGGGCCGTCGACACCGAGCCGGTCGTGCGGGTAGAGCAGCCGGGCGGCGTGGATGGTGGCCGAACGCAGCCATACGGTCAGCCGGCCGAGGGCCTCATCCCGGTGGGACGGGTCGTCCACCGCCTGCGCCCGCTCGCGGGCGTAGAGCCGGACGATGTCGTGGAACCTGTATCGACCGGCGCCGGCCGAATCGATCAGATGAGCGTCGCCCAACGCGTCCAGCGCCCGTTCCGCGTCCGTCACCGACAGTTCGGCGAGCGCCGCGCACCCGTACGTCGTGAAGTGCGTCCAGTCCGGCAGCGCGGCGAACCGGAAGAGCCGCGCCGCCTGCCGCCGCTCGTCCTGCGGCGCGTCCTCGAACGCCTGGTAGCCCAGGTGCAGGCTGGCCCGTACGGACAGGTCGCCGACCTCCAGCACGTCCAGCCGCAGGCCCTCGTCGTCCACCCGCTCGGCGAGACCGGTGAGCGGGGCGTCCGGCCGGGCCGCGGCGCGGGCGCCGACGATTCGCAACGCCAGCGGCAACCCGCCGCACCGGCGGACCACCGTCGCCGCGGCAGCCGGCTCCGCCTGCACTCGCTGGCTGCCGGTGAGCCCGGTGAACAGGGCGAACGCCGCGTCGTCGGGTAACGGTTCGAGGCGGATCCGGGAGGTGGTGTCGAGGTCGGGAAGCATCCACCGGCTGGTGATGATCGTCGTGCATCCGGGACCGCTGGTCAGCAGCGGCCGGACCTGCGCCGCCGACGCGGCGTTGTCGAGTAGCACGAGCACGCCCCGTTCGGCGGTCCACGTACGCAGCAACGCCGACGCCTCGTCGAGCGACGCGGGGACGGCAGGTACACCCAGAGCACGAAGGAACTGGGCCAACACCTCCGTGGGCTCGGCCGCCGCGATGCCGGCCGCAGCCCCGCGCAGGTCGGTGTAGAGGCAGCCACCGTCGAAACGTTCGGCGATCCGGTGCGCGACGTGCAGGGCGAGCGCGGACTTGCCGACCCCGCCGGCTCCTTCGACAAGGCACACTGCCGCGTCGGCCTCGGCCGCCGCGAGTAGCCGGTCGATCTCCGTCGAGCGCCCGACCATCAGCGGTGGCGGCGGGGGCAGCTGGTACGGGACGGGTACGTCCGGCTCGTCGTCCACGGGCTGCTTCACGTCGGCGGACCTCCACGGCAACCCACGCACGACGGCACCGTCGCGCGCCCCGCCGGTCGGATCGGCCCGTCCTCGTCGCCGAGTGGCCGATCGGGTCTCGCCTCCGGCGGGAACCAGGCGCAGGACGGCGGAACCCTCCGTATGTGGTGCGGGCCCGAGGTCGTCGACGTTCGGCGCGACGGCACCGCTCGCGGGTGCGGTACGGGCCGACCGGGTGGTTGGAGAGGGCCGCTGCCGCGGCGGCTCGCCACCGGGGCCGGCGGCCGGGGGTTTCGCCGCGGCACGAGCGGCGGCCAGTTGCCCCCACACCGCCAGCCATTTCGTCACGTGGTCGTCCGGCACGTCGCAGGCGCGTAGCAGGGCCGACACCAGATCGCGGCGGGGCAGCGTCGGCCGGCCGAGCATGGTCGCCAGGGTGCTCGCCGGCAGTACGTCCCCAGTGCGTTTCGCCCGGCGAGCGATCTCGCGGTAGGCGAGGCCGGACTGGTCACGGATGCGACGCAGCAGTATGACGTACTGCTCAGGGTTGCTCGCGGTGGTCGGCTCGACGCCGAAGTCGGCGGCCGTCATGTTGCCCTCACGTCAGATGTGGCGGCCGGGGCCGGGGGAGTGCCGGGCGGTCGGGACGCATCAAAGGTACCGGCCCGGGCGAACGAAGGACCCCAGCGGATCCACAGTGGATGGATGCGGTTGCCGCTCCGCTGCGGCCACTGTGGATCATAATGCACTATCCCGTGATCATTTGCGTTGTTCGATAACCAACGGGATGTTACGTCGGCCGGTACGGGTACTTTCTCTGCTGATCTTATAACTATCCGCGATATCGACATGACTTTTGGTTGACCATGGCATAAGTGGTCGTTACCGTCGACGCATGTCTATGGCCGATCTGGCAACTGCGTCCGGTGGCCTCGAATCCGAGCGGCAGACCTTGCGCGTTGCGCTCGTCGGCGCGGGGTTCATGGGGCAGGTACACGCGGAGGCGGCGCGCCGTGCCGGCGCGAGCGTCGTGGGAGTGGTGGCCTCGCGACCCGACCGCGCCGCCGCCGCCGCGCGGGCCACCGGCGCCGACGAGGGCTACCCGGACCTGGCCGCCCTGCTCGACCACGCCGAGGTCGACGTGCTGCACGTGTGTACGCCCAACGCGTCGCACGCCCCGGTCGTCGCCGCCGCGCTCGCCGCCGGCGTGCACGTCGTCTGCGAGAAGCCGCTGGCAACCGGGAGCGCCGAGGCGGTGGCGCTCGTCGAGGCGGCCGGTGACCGGGTGACCGCCGTCCCCTTCGTCTACCGCTTCCACCCCATGGTGCGCGAGCTCCGGGCCCGGCTGGCCGCCGGCGAGGCCGGGCACCTCTCCAGCGTGACCGGTGGCTACCTCCAGGACTGGCTGTCCCGTCCGTCCGACGACGACTGGCGAGTCGACTCCGCGTTCGGCGGGCCGTCACGCGCCTTCGCCGACATCGGCTCGCACTGGTGCGACCTGTTCGAGTTCGCCACCGGCGACCGGATCAGCCGGCTGTCCGCCCGCACCGCGGTCGTGCACGAACGCGCCTCCGGGAACCGGACGCCCACCGAGGACCTGGCCACCGTGCACTTCACCACCACCGCCGGCATGGTCGGGACGCTGGTGGTGTCGCAGGTCGCCGCCGGGCGCAAGAACCGGCTGCAGCTCGAACTCTCCGGCACCGAGGCGAGCTTCGGCTTCGACCAGGAGGACCCGGAACGGCTGTGGATCGGCCGGCGCGACGGCGGCCGGACGCTGCTGCGTGACCCGGCGACGCTGCACCCCTCCGCCGCGCGTTACGTCCGGCTGCCGGCCGGACACGCGCAGGGCTACCAGGACTGCTTCGACGCGTTCGTCGCCGACACCTACCGGGCGGTGCGCGGCGAGGTCCCGGACGGTCTGCCCACCTTCACCGACGGCCTGCGCGCCGTCCGGATCACCGACGCGGTGCTGGCCTCGGCGGCCTCGGACGGCGCGTGGACGCAGGTGCCCACATGACACCCGACCCGACACCACGCGTACGGCTGACCGGCATCAGCAAGTCCTTCCTCGGCGTACCCGTGCTGCACGGTGTGGACTTGGACCTGCGCGGCGGCGAGGTGCACGCGGTGATGGGTGAGAACGGCGCGGGCAAGTCCACGCTGCTCAAGGTGCTGGCCGGCGTGCACCGGCCCGACGGCGGCACCATCGAGGTCGACGGCGCCCAGGTGTCCTTCACCGGTCCCACCGACGCTCAGCGCGCCGGCATCGCGATCATCCACCAGGAGTTCACCCTGCTGCCGCATCGCAGCGTCGCCGAGAACGTCTACCTCGGTCGTGAGCCCGTACGGCGGATGCAGGTCGACCGCCGGCGGATGGTTGCCGACACCCGCAAACTGCTGGACTGGCTCGGCGAGGACGGGATCGACCCGACCGCGGTCGTGTCGTCGCTGTCGGTCGCTCAGCGGCAGGTCGTGGAGATCGTCAAGGCGCTGTCGACCGACGCGCAGGTCCTGGGCATGGACGAGCCGACCGCCGCGCTCGCCGACCACGAGGTCGAGCTGCTCTACGACCTGGTCCGCCGGCTCCGCGAGCGGGGCATCGCGATCCTCTACGTCTCGCACCGCATGCGCGAGGTGTTCGACCTCTCCGACCGGATCACCGTGCTCAAGGACGGCCGGTTCGTCACCTGCGCGCCGACTCGCGACCTGACCCCGGACGACCTCGTCCGCCACATGGTCGGCCGTGACCTGGGCGAGTACTACCCGGACCGGGCCCGGCCCGAAGACCTCGGGCCCGTCCGCCTCGCGCTGCACGGCGCGGCCAACGCCCGCGTACGCGACCTGAACCTCGAGGTACGCGCCGGGGAGATCGTCGGACTGGCCGGGCTGCAGGGCTCCGGCCGATCGGCACTCGCCCGCGCGGTCTTCGGCGTCGAGCCGTTCACCAGAGGCAGGCTGGAGGTGGACGGGGTGGCACGGCGGGTGACCCGACCCCACACCGCCGTGCGCCTCGGGATCGCGATGGTCACCGAGGACCGCAAGGGCGACGGATTGGCCCTTCGCCAGTCCGTACGCGACAACACGTTGCTGGTACGCCGCGCCGCCCTGCGCGGTCCACGCGCCCGCGCCCGCTCCGACGTGCCGGCGTTGCTCGACCTGGTCAACGTGGTGGCTCGCGGCGAGCACCAGGAGGTGCGCTTCCTGTCCGGCGGCAACCAGCAGAAGGTCGTCCTCGCCAAGTGGCTGGCCGTCGAACCGAGGGTGCTGCTCGTCGACGAACCGACGCGCGGCATCGACGTCGGCGCGAAGCGGGCCGTGCACGAGTTGCTGCGCGACCTCGCGAAGCGCGGCGTGGCGGTACTGATGATCTCCTCGGAACTTCCCGAGCTGATCGGAATGAGCGACCGGATCCTCGTCATGCACGACGGCGCGCTCGCGGGTGAACTGCCGGCCGGCGCGAGCGAGGGGGACGTGATGGCACTCGCCACCGGGCACCGGACAGGTGCGGCGGCATGAGCATCCTGCGGGAGAAGGCTGCCCCGGCCGACCAGACGGCCACCCGGCCCGGAGTGCGCTCGCGCCTCACCCCGGTCGTAGTCGTCTACCTCGCGCTCGTCACCCTGCTCGTCGTCGGCAGCGTGCTCGTCGGGATGCGCGGCGAGGTCCTGCTCGACCAGGCCGGCATCCTCAACATCCTCACCCGGTCCACCGCGCTCGGCCTCGTCGCGATCGGCCAGACCATGGTGATCCTCACCGGGTCCCTCGACCTGTCCGTCGCCTACCTGATCGGCCTCACGTCGCTGCTCGCGGCCGAGACGATGGCCGGGCAGAACGGCATGGTCGTACCCGGCGTGCTGCTCGCGCTCGCCGTGGCCGCCGCCGTAGGGCTGGTAAACGGACTGGTCATCACCGTCCTCAGGGCCAACGCGTTCATCGCCACCCTCGGTGTGGCGCTGGTCCTGCGCGGCTACCTCGAGAACAACTACACCGGACCGGCCGGCGACGTACCGCGCAGCTTCCAGCACCTCGGCTACGACCGGATCGGGCCGCTGCCCGTCGCGGCACTGCTCATGCTCGCCGTCGCCGCGCTGGCCTGGTGGTACCTGTCGCGGACCCGCCCCGGCTACCACATGTACGCAGTCGGCGGCGACATCGAGGTGGCCCGGCTCTCCGGCGTACCGACCCGCCGGGTCGTCGTCACCGCACACGTGCTGTGCTCGGTCGCCGCCGGCCTCACCGGGATCTACCTGGCGAGCCGGCTCGGCTCCGGTGCGCCGTACGTCGGCACGGACGCCGGCTACGACCTGGAGTCCATCGCCGCCGTTGTGCTCGGCGGGACCCTGCTCGCCGGCGGTCGCGGCGGCGTCGTCGGCACCATCGGCGGCGTGCTCATCCTCGCCACCCTCGACACGATCTTCGACGACCTCGCCGTCGACCCGTTCTTCAAGGACGTGGTACGCGGCGTCGTCCTGGTGACCGCGGTCGCGCTCTACGCCCGCCGCATGATGGCCGACCGCAACCGGGGGAGGTTGGCATGACCTGGCGTCCGCGCCTGGCCGAGGGCACCGCCCCGGTACTCGTCGTCCTGCTCCTGCTGCTCGTCGGCCTCGCGATCGCCGGCCCCGCCTACGACGAACCGTCCGGATACCTGGCGCTGCTCAAGCGCGCCGCGCCGCTGATGATCCTCGCCATCGGGCAGTACTTCGTCATCGTCTCCGGCGGCTTCGACCTGTCGGTGGGCGCCCTGGTCACCGCCGGGGTGGTCATCGCCGCCCGGCTCATCGACGGGAACGAGTCGGCCACCACCTCGGTGATCCTGCTCGTGCTCGGGTTCGGGCTGCTGGTCGGCCTGGTCAACGGGCTGATCACGACGAAACTGCTGGTGCCGTCGTTCATCGTCACCCTCGGCATGCTGCTCGTGCTCGACGGCGCGACCTTCCTGTGGACCGACGGCGCACCCCGCGGCGCGTTGTCGGCCGGGTTCCGGACGTTCGGGCGCGGCGCCCTGGACGTACCGGTGCTCGGCGAGGTCCCGTGGTCGGTGCTGATCCTGTCGGCGATCCTGGTGGCCGCGGCGCTGTTCATGCGCAGCGGAACCGGCCGCGCGCTGGTCGCGGCGGGCGACAACGAGGCCGCGGTGCGGCTGTCCGGCGGTCAGGTCGACCGGCTCCGGCTGCTCGGGTTCGTCCTCTCCGGACTGCTCGCCGCCGTCGCCTCGATCCTGCTCGGCGGGTTCGCCGGCGTCTCCGCGCAGGTCGGCAACGGCCTGGAGTTCCGGGCGATCACCGCCGTCGTGCTGGGCGGCGTGCTCCTCGGCGGCGGGCGCGGCTCGGTGGTCGCGGCCGCCGCCGGCGCGCTGTCCCTGGAGGCCCTGTTCACGCTGCTGAACCTGCTCGGTGTGAGCGGCGCCCTCGAGTCGGCGGTACAAGGCCTGATCATCATCGCCGCCGTCGCCTACGCCTCGCTCGGCGGCGGCCTGCGGCAACGGCTGCGGACGCGGCCGAAGCAGCGCAACACAGCGCAACCCGCACCCTCCTGAAGTTCCCTGGCCAGTGAGGAGAACACGAATAATGACCAAGAGATGGGCCCTGGTGGCCGCGGCGAGCGTACTCGCGCTCGCCGGATGCTCCAGCGACCTGCCCGAGGACACCAACCCCGGCGCCGCCGCGTCGTCCGGCTCCGACACCCGCAAGTCGGAGTTCTTCGATCAGGCCGAGTACGACCGGCAGCTCGCGTTCCGCAACGCCACGCCGCAGGGCCCGGAGGGCAAGCCGTGGGAGCAGATGCTCGAGCCGGAGATGGTGGACACCACGAAGTTCGCCAAGACCGGCGGGAAGTACACCCTCTGCTTCTCCAACGCCGCGGTGGACAACCCGTGGCGGCAGGTGGGCCTCAAGACCATGCAGCAGGAGGTGAAGCTACACCCGGAGATCAGCGATTTCGTGGTGCTGGACGCGGAGGCCAAGGACGACAAGCAGATCAGTGACATCCAGTCGCTCAGCGGCCGGAACTGCTCGGCGATCGTCATCTCGCCCAACACCACCGCCACCCTGACCCCGGCCGTCGAGCAGGCGTGCGCGACCGGCGTGCCGGTGATCGTGTTCGACCGCGGTGTCAACACCGGCTGCCCGGTCACCTTCATCCACCCCATCGGCGGCTTCGCCTTCGGGGCGAACGGCGCGGAGTTCCTGACCGAGAAGGTCAAGCCGGGCGGCAAGGTTCTCGCCCTGCGCATCCTGCCCGGCGTGGACGTGCTCGAGCAGCGGTGGGCGGCGGCCAACGAGATCTTCGCCGCCAGCGAGCTCGACGTGGTCGGCGTGGAGTTCACCGATGGTGACGCGGCCAAGACCAAGAGCATCGTGGCCGACTACATCCAGCGCGAGGGTGAGATCAACGGCGTGTGGATGGACGCCGGAGCGACCGCCGTCGCAGCGGTGGAGGCCTTCCAGGACGCCGGCGTCGAGGTGCCCGCGTTCGTCGGTGAGGACCAGCAGGACTTCCTGCGGCTCTGGGTCGACGAGGGCCTGACCGCCGTCGCGCCGACCTACCCCACCTACCAGTGGCGCACCCCGGTCATCGCCGCCCTGAAGATTCTCAAGGGCGAGCAGGTGCCGAAGGAGTGGGTGCTGCCGCAGCCGCGCATCACCGGCGAGAACGTCAAGCAGTACGTGCAGCAGGACATGCCGCCGCTGCACTACGCGATGTGCGGGTGCGAGGGAATGCCGGGCTACCCGGGACCGTGGAAGTGACCGGACATCGACTCGGGGTCAACACGTGGGTGTGGACCTCGCCGCTGACCGACGCGACCTTGGCCGCCCTCGCGGCCAAGGTCGCGGGGTGGGGCTTCGACGTGCTCGAACTCCCGGTCGAGGACCCGGACGACTGGGACCCGAAGCTGGCCGCTCAGGTGCTCACCGACCACGGCCTCGGCGCCACCGTCTGCCTCGTCATGCCACCCGGCCGGGAACTCGTCGCCGCGGATCCGGCCACCATCCGGTCCACCCAGGACTACCTGCGCCGGGTGGTGGACGCCGCCGCGACGGTCGGCTCGCCGGTGATCGCCGGCCCGGCGTACGCCTCGGTCGGCCGCACCTGGCGGCTGTCCCCGGGCGAGCGGGCCGCGGCGTACGAGCAGCTGCGCGGCAACCTCACCCCCGTCGTCGACCACGCCGGCGCGGCCGGCGTCACGGTCGCCGTCGAACCACTCAACCGGTACGAGACGAGCCTGCTCAACACCATCGGCCAGACCCTCGAGGCGATCGGCGACCTGCCACACTGCGGGCTCGCGCTCGACGTCTACCACCAGAACATCGAGGAGACGGACGTCCCGGCGGCGATCCGCTCAGCCGCCGGGCGGATCGCGCACGTCCAGGTCTGCGGCAACGATCGCGGCACGCCCGGCACCGACCACCTGGACTGGCCGGCGATCATCGCCGCGGTCGACGACGCGGGCTACACCGGCCCGCTGTGCATCGAGTCGTTCACCGCGGAGAACGCGACGATCGCCACCGCGGCCTCCATCTGGCGGCCGTTGGCGGCGAGCCAGGACGCGATCGCCGTGGACGGGCTCAAGTTCCTCAAGGCGGTGATGCCCTAACCCCTACCAGCCCGCTCACCCGGTCCGACGGCGCCGGCACGCCGCACGGTCACGACCACGACAGCACCTCACGTCCCAGGGAGGAAGCACCCCATGAACGTGACCTGGCGTCCCCGGTGGGGACGGTTGCTCGCGATGCCGGTCGCCGCCGCGCTCGCGATGTCCATGCTCAGCACAGCGCCGGCCGCCGCCCATCCGGGTTCGCACGGCGACGCCCACGTCCTGATCTTCACGAAGACCACCCAGTACCGGCACGCCGAAGCGATCGAGCAGGGCGTTCCGGTGCTCCAGGAGGCCTTTGCCGAAGCCGGGATCACCACCGAGCACACCGAGGACTCGTCGATCTTCAACGACGAGGACCTCGCACACTTCGACGCCCTGGTCATGTTCCAGGCCTCCGGCGACCCGTGGACCGCCGACCAGAAGGCGGCGATGGAGCGCTACATGCAGGCCGGCCACGGCATCGTCGCCATCCACAACGCGACCGACATGCGCGGGAACTACACGTGGTGGGACAACATGATCGGCTCGCTGATGCCCGGCCACGCGGCCACCGGCAGCAGCCCCGGCCTTCCCGGAACGGTACGCGTCGAGGACCGCACACACCCGTCGACCAGCCACCTGCCGCAACGGTGGGAACGGGCCGACGAGTGGTACAACTACGCGCTCAACGTGCGCGGCGACGCCCACGTGCTCGCCACCATGGACGAGACCACGTACGACCCGGGCGGCAACGCCATGGGCTACGACCACCCGATCTCCTGGTGCAAGCCGTACGACGGCGGCCGCGCCTGGATGACCGGAATGGGCCACTTCGGTGCGCACTACACCGGCGAGCCGCGACTGGTGCAGCACATCGTCGGCGGGGTGAAGTGGGCAGCCGGCATGGTCGAGGGCGACTGCGGCGCGACCACCTGGGACAAGTTCGAGCGGGTGCCGCTGGACCAGAACACCAGCGCGCCGTACGCGATGGACGTCGCGCCCGACGGCCGGGTGTTCTTCACCGAGCTGGTCCGCGGCGAGATCCGGGTGTACGACCCGCGCAGCCGGACCACGTCGACCGCGATCACCATCCCGGTGTACTCCGGCGGCGAGGACGGCCTCCTGGGCATCGCCCTCGACCCGGCGTTCGCGACCAACGGCCACCTCTACGTCTACTACTCCCCGGCGAGCGGCGACGACTCCGATCCGGCCAACTTCGTCAACCGGCTGTCCCGGCTGACGGTGGGTGAGGGGTCGCAGATCGACCGGGCCAGTGAGAAGGTGCTGCTGGAGGTGCCCGCGCGGCGGTTGCCCGACGAGCCGGGGCACACCGGCGGTGGGCTGGCCTTCGGCCTGGACGGCAACCTGTACCTCGGCGTGGGCGACGATGTGAACCCGCACTCCGAGCCGTCCGGCGGGTACGCGCCGCTGTCGGAACGCGACAACACCTTCCACGACGCACGTGCCACCTCGGCCAACACCAACGATCTGCGCGGCAAGATCCTGCGTATCCATCCGGAGCCGGACGGCACGTACACCATCCCCGAGGGGAACATGTTCCCGCCGGGCACCGCGAAGACCCGCCCGGAGATCTACGCGATGGGCTTCCGCAACCCGTTCCGCTTCTCGATCGACCCGCGGACCGGCGCGCTGGGCATGGCCGACTACTCGCCGGACAACGGCAACGACAACCCCGACCGCGGCCCCGCCGGCATCGCCGAGTGGAACCTCATCACCGAACCCGGCTTCTACGGCTGGCCGCTGTGCATGGGCGACAACGAGCCGTTCCGGGACGTCGACTACCGGACCAACCCGGTGACCGTCGGTGCCTACTTCGACTGCGCCAACCCGGTCAACGACTCGATCCGTAACACCGGCCTCACTGAGCTGCCCGCGGCCAAGCCGGCGAAGATGTGGTACGGCTACAAGCGCTCCTCGGTGCCGTCGGTCATCC
Source organism: Micromonospora avicenniae (assembly GCF_900156065.1). GTDB lineage: Bacteria > Actinomycetota > Actinomycetes > Mycobacteriales > Micromonosporaceae > Micromonospora > Micromonospora avicenniae. The sequence continues at coordinate 99,700 of NZ_FTNF01000008.1, forward strand.
CGCAGGGCGGTGGGCTCGCCCCGATGGGCGGGCCCTTCTACCAGTACGACCCCGACCTGGATTCGGACACCAAGTTCCCGGCGTACTACGACGGCAAGCCGTTCTTCTACGAGTGGTCCCGCAACAAGATGTATTCGGTCATTCCCGATGGCGAGGGGAACGTCGAGAAGGTCAACCCGTTCCTGCCGCAGGAGCAGTTCCTCGCGCCGATCGACTCGAGCTTCGGCCCGGAGGGCTCGCTGTACGTGCTCGACTGGGGTGGCGGCTTCGGCCGGGACAACCCGAACTCGGGCCTGTACCGCATCGACTACATCTCCGGCTCGCGCTCCCCGGAGGCGAAGGCCACCGCCACGCCGGACTCCGGACACGCCCCGCTCGAGGTGCGGTTCGACGGTGCTCCGTCGTCCGACCCGGAGGGCGAGCAGCTGACCTACGCGTGGGACTTCGACGGCAACGGCACCGTCGACTCGACCGAGCAGAAGCCGACCCACACGTACACCGACAACGGCGTCTACAACCCTCGACTCACGGTGACCGACCCGCACGGCAAGACCGGCACCACGACGGTGCCCGTCACGGTCGGCAACAAGCGACCCGAGGTGCGCTTCGAACTGCCCCCGAAGGGCGGGTTCTTCGACTTCGGTGACGAGATCAGCTGGAAGCTGTCGGTCACCGACGCCGAGGACAGCCAGATCGACGACGCGGACGTGGTGATCCAACCGGCGCTCGGCCACGACGAACACGCGCACCCAGCGGATCCGCTGCACGGGCGGACCGGCATGGTGGCCACCTCCCTCGGCGGCGGGCACAGCGACGACATGAACGTCTTCTACGCCCTCGACGGCCGCTACACCGACTCCGGTGGTGCGGGCGGCATTCCCGCGCTCACCGGGTCGGACACCACGCTGCTGTTCCCGAAGCAGCGGGAGGCGGAATTCTTCGAGGCGTCCCAGGGCGTGACCGTGGCGCCGGCGCGGGACGTGGAGGGCCACGCCAACGCCATCACCGGTCAGAACGGCGCGTGGGCGTCGTACGACCCGGTGCACCTGCACGGCGTGGACAAGCTGGTCCTACGCGTCAGCGCGGCCGGCGCCGGCACCGTCGAGCTGCGTCGCGGCGCGCCGGACGGCGCGCTGCTGGGCACCGCGCAGGTGCCGGCGACGCCCGCCGGCCGCTACGTCGACGTACCGGTCGACGTCACCGACCCGGGCGAGACCTTCACCCTGTACGCGGTCTTTCCCGGCGCCGGCGAGCGGCGGCTGAACTTCATCGAGGCCGACGGCAAGGGCGTCTCACCCACCAGCAAGCCGAAGGTCGCGGTGACCGCCCCGACCGCCGAGGACGACCTGGAGCCGGGCGCGATCGAGGTCACCGCCGACGCGAGCGATGCGGAGAACACGATCACCAAGGTCGAGTTCTTCGCCGGCGACACCTCGATCGGCACCGACACCACGGCGCCGTACGCGGTGACGTGGAACGCCACCACGCAGCAGCGCTACCAGCTGACCGCGGTCGCCACCAACGACAAGGGCGCCAGCACCACCTCCCGCATCGTCGAGGTGGAGGTCGGTGACCTGTACGGGGACTGGCAGACCTTCAGCAACGCCGACGCCACCTTCGACCGGCCGGACACCGACACCTGGGTGATCAACTCCGGCGGCGCGAACATGTGGCAGGGCACCGACCAGTACGGCGCGGTGTACCGCCCGGCCGCCGCGGGCAACGAGTGGACGGCCACGGTGAAGATCGAGCGGCAGGGCAACACCAACGCCTCCGCCAAGGCCGGGCTCATCGTCCGCAACGACATCACCCAACCCGGCACCTCGCCCGGGTACGCGGCGATGACGCTGCGTGCCGGCCTCGGGTTCGAGTGGTTGCGCGACACCGACGGCAACGGGCAGCTCGACGCCAGCACCGGCGCGAGCACGACGAGCTACCCGGCATGGGTGCGGATCGTCCGCGACGGCAGCCAGTACTACGGCTACTGGAGCAAGGACGGCGTGAACTTCACCCGGGTCGGTGACCCGGTGACGCTCGCCGGCGCGGTGAGCCCGCAGGACATCGGACTCGCGGTGACCGCGCACAGCACCTCGGCCAAGAGTGAGGTGGAGTTCTCCGGGTTCAGCCTGGTGGACGAGGCGATCCACCCCGATCCGGATCCGGAGCCCGAGCCGGGACCGGGCTGCGACTCGCCCGACGGCGGTTCGATTGCGCCGAGCGACGAGTTCGACGGCGACAAGCTCGACGGCTGCCGGTGGAACGCGGTGGTGCGCTACGTCTCGTCGAAGGTCGCGATGGCCGACGGGCAGCTGCGGATCGAGACGCAGCCGGGCGACATCAACGACAGCAACCCCGTCTCGCCGCGCAACTTCATCCTCCAGGACCTGCCCGACGGGGACTGGACGATCCAGACCCGGCTGACGCCGACGATGCTGCACCGCTGGCAGCTGGCCGGGTTCCTGGTGTACGCCGACGACGACAACTACGTGAAGTTCGACGTGGTGGCGACGAACGCCGGCGGCTCGCCGACCGATCTGCGGGCCGAGTTGGTCTCGGAGCGCAACGGGCAGTTCGGCAACGGCGGCAACCGGTCCGTCGACGTCGCGGAGACGACCGAGAGCGGCTGGTACGACCTGCGGCTGAAGCGGACCGGGAACACCTACTCGGCCGAGATCAGCGACGGCGGGGTCAACTGGACGTCGCTGGGTGACCCGGTGACCAACGACGCCGCCATGACGTCGTTCGGTCTGATGGCGGTGGGCCCGGAGCAGGTGTCGCCGGTGACTGTGGCGTTCGACTACTTCCGGGTGGTCGACACCACGCCGCCGTCGGTGTCGGTGACGGTCGACCCGGCGGCACCGAACGGCGACAACGGGTGGTACGTCTCGCCGGTCACCGTCTCGGCGACCGGGTCGGACGACAGCGGCCGCCCGGTGCGGATCTCCTACCGGGCCGGCGACGGCGAGTGGGCCGACTACCGGCAGCCGGTGCCGGTGAGCGGGGACGGCACCCACGAGCTGCGGTTCCGGGCGGTCGACGAGTCGGGCAACGTCTCGACGGAGTCGGTGGTGCCGTTGCGGGTCGACGCCACCGGTCCGACAGTGAAGTTCGGCGGGATCGAGGACGGCGGCTCCTACCAGCTCGGTGAGGAGTTGCCGATCACGGCGTCGGCGGCGGACCCGGCATCGGGCGTCGCGTCGGTGGTGGTGACGCTGGACGGCAAGCAGGTCAGCGGAGCGGCCGCGCCGACGGCCGGCACCCACCGGGTGACCGCGGTGGCCACCGACAAGGCCGGCAACGTCACGGAGTCGACGGCGTCGTTCGAGGTGGTGGCGACGTACGCCAACACCAGGGCGCTGCTGGAGCGGTACCGGAAGGAGGGGTCGGTCCCGCCGGCTCGCGCGGTTCTCCTGGCGGCGCAGCTCAAGGTGGCCGAGCAGATGGCGAAGGCCGGGCTGAAGGCGCAGGCCCGGGCAGCGCTCGACCGGTTCACGGCCTTCGCCGGCGCCGTCGACGACGAGCAGGCGCGCGCCCAACTGGTCGCCGCCAGCGCCTACCTGAGGGCCCACCTGTGAGGTGATGACGGCGGGCCGGTGCCGGCCGGCTCCCGACCGGTGCCGGAGCACGCGTGGCGTGCTCCGGCACCCGGTCTTCCGGCGTCTCCGTCCGCGGCGGCTCAACTCACCGCGACTCGATCTTCCCGAACAGGCCGGCGTCGAAGTTCACCGACGTGACGCCCGCCGGGTCGACCACCCGGAACGCTCTCGCATGCGCCGCGGGCTTCCGCTGGTACGGGACCTCGACCCGGCGGTTGCGCGCGCGGCCCTCGGGGTTGTTGGAACCGTCCGGCTTCGTCTCGTCGGCGATCGGCTGTGACTCGCCCTTTCGTAGACCGCGAACCGCCAGCCAACGCCCAGGGCCGCGCGCAGCTGGCTCGACCGCGCCCGCCGGTCGGAGAGGGGGAGCGCGATCGTCGACCCGGGTGGGTGCGGCGCGTTGATCGGGGCGTGGTCACCCTGTCAAGGACGGTGCACCGTGAGTGGCGTGCATGCCGTGATCCCGCACTTGCGCGTCGAACCAGGCGTGCAAGGCCGAAACGATCTCGACGGCATCGCTGGCGTAGGTGATGCGCGCGCCGTCAACCGTCGTCTCGTATTCAATCTCGATCTTGCCGGCGCTGCTGCGTAACACGGCGAGCCCGGGCATGTCGTCGCCATGAATGGCGGCGGGGTCGGCGAAGTCACCGCGGCGGAACCGGTCAACCTCCTGCTGCAGGTGGTGTCGGATGAGGGTCGCCTGGTTGATGTCCCGGGGATCGTCGGCGACGACGGTCTGAACGCCCCCGCTGTCGGTCTTCGTGAAGTGGTGGGTGGTGCGGTCGAGGTCGAAGGGCATGATGGATTCGCCCCGCTCGGCGACTTGCGCCTGCCGATCGGGCCCGGTTGCGGACGTCGTCGGTTCGCGGCTGCCGTCGGCGCAGCCGGTACTCAATGTCGCCAGGGCGGCGGTCACGGCGAGTGCGCAGCGGCGGATGTTGGAGTGGTCAGGGCTTCTCATCGGCGGCCTCCGCCAGGGTCTGCAGCGCGTGCACGACTGACGCGCGCTGATCGTCAGGGATACGGGCCAGGAGCGTGGTGAATCTGGTTCGGCGCGCCTCGGCTTGTAGTGCCGCGGCGGTGACTCCGGCCTCGGTGAGTTGAAGCAGGACGCCTCGTCCGTCCTCGCTGGCGGCCTGTCGGGTTATCCAGCCGCGTCGTTCGAGGTTGGTGACCAAGCGGCTGATCGTGCTCTTCTCAAGCCGTAGGCGCCGGGTCAGTTCGGCCTGCCGCAGGTGGCCATCCCGAGCGATTTCCGCCAAGGCGTGTGCCTCCGAGACGGGCAGTGGTTGCCCGCACGGTGTGCGGTCGGGCTGGTGAAGGCCGAAGTTGCGGATGAACCGCATGAGGGCATCCTGTGCCGTCCCCACGTCATCGCCGTCAACCATGGTTCGACGATACAACCTGATGGTTAGGCCATACAACCATTTCACCGTTGCGTCGAGTTGATTGACAGTGGAGGCGGCGCCCCCGGCGCGCGTCACCCGGGCGCAGGCGCCGCGTCACGCGCTGCCGCTCGAACGGTTACGTCTGCGCCGATCGGCCACCTATTCTCCTGTCATGGAGGCACTGGCCCTACGGCTGTCGCACCTGGATGCGCACGCCGAAGGTGCGATCCGCGTTGTCATGTTTTATGACACGCTGATGCGCCGACGGGTGGATCTCCCCGCGCTGGCCCGTGCCTCGGCGAGCCTGGCCGAGTGCGTGGCCGGGATTCGGCTTCACGGCACGGGGCAGGCGACCCGCATGTCGCCTGAGGGCAGGCAAGCGACCGCCCCGCCGCCGCCCGCGTCCACAACGGTACCGATCACCCTCGATGAGGAGGAAATCGGCACCGTGTGGCTGGAACGTACCGCCGCGCCGGGTCCGCTCGACGAACTGTTGCTGGACCGGCTCGCCATCGCCGCAGCGGCGGTTGTCGAGAGATACGGTCCGGCCCGCACCACCATGGCCGACCCCGCCCTCGTAGAGCTCGCGATCAGCTCCGACAGCGACGATGCGGCAAGGAGCCGGGCGCTACGGCTCCTGGGTTTCGCCGCCGACCTGCTGGTCCGCGTCATCGCCGTACGGTCGCGGCTCTCGCTCGATCGAGTCGCCGGCTTGGTCTGCCCGGCTCGCCCGGTGAAGGTGGCGTCGCTCGCCGACGTCGGCGTCATCCTGGCCACCACCGTGCACCCGGCGCGGTTTCCGGCAGGTGTACGCGCGGGGATCGGTTCCGCGGGAAGCCCCGACCGTTCCTGGGAGGAAGCCCGCACTGCCCTCCGCTTTACCACCTCACGCAAGCCAATCGTCCACTACAGCGGCCTGGGGGCGCTGGCGCTGCTCGCACGGGTACCCCACGACGTCGCACGAGACAACGCCGACGTGGCCGCGATCGCTCGCATGGCCGATGATCCAGAAAATCTGGACACGTTGGACGTGTACTGCGCCACCGGCTCACAACGCCAGGCGGCAGACCTCCTCCACCTCCACCACAGCAGCGTCTCCCGCCGACTCGGACAGCTCGGAAAGGCCCTGGGCATCGACCTCACCGAGCCCACTGGACTGATACGGGCGAGGCTCGCCCTCACCGCATGGCGTCTACTCAACGACTGAGGACGATCCGCGCGCGGCCCTCATCCATGACCCGGCGCCGGGTCGCGCCACCGCGCGACCCGGCGCCACGCGCCGTACAGACGATCACGCGGTGGCCGCGCCACCTCCACCCGCTCCCACTAGCGCAATCAAGCTGGTCGTGGCCAGAGGTCGGCGGCGACGTCGTGGTGGGTGACGCGTTCGTCCCACCGAGTCAAAGCGCGGCGGGCGTCCTCCTCGACCACGGCTTGCTCGGGATCGTCGCCGGCGAACGCGCGAACATCGTTCATGCTGCTGAAGAACGTGATCGAGGTGAACGTGACCTCGTCGCCGTCGTTGCGTCGTAGCAAGTGGGCACCGCGGAAGCCGGGAACCTGATGGAGATGCTTGGCTGCCTCGGTTTCGTAGTGGTGCTCGTACTCGTCCGCTGCTGCCGGTGAGGCCCAACCTCGCCATGTCCGTGCGATCATTCGCTGCGCCTGACCCTCTCTTGCTCGCCGTGTTTCAGGCCCTCCCACACCGACCTTGCCTGGGCAAGGTCGGTGTGGTCATCCCTCCCGCCGACGCCCGCACGTCTTGGCTACCCGCACATCGCCCGCTGGTGAAGAGCCGACAGCGCCTCGTCGATGGGATGGGATTGCGGGTTCCCCGAAGAGTCGACCTTGTTCCACCGCGTGAGGTTCAACGCGATGGATGTCTGCCGCTCGCCGTCGGCGCGGGTCCAGGACGTGGTCAGTGCTCCCCAGGCCGTGCCGTCGTGGCCCCAGAAGGTGCTGCATCCGGCAACTGTGAGCTTGTGCAGACCGAGGCCATACTCGATCTGCTGCCCCTCGTGGCTGATGACCGGAACCGTGCGTTGCATCTGCGCCAGCGATGACCGGCTGACGATCTTGCCGCGTAGCAGCCTGTCGTAGAAGCGGTTGAGATCCTCCATCGTCGAGACCAGGCCGGCCCCGGTCATTACCCAGGACATGTTGTAGACGCTGTAGTCGCGCGGTGGGTCGATCAGGCCGAACAGTGCCTCGTACATCCGCGAGTGCGGCCCATTGACCCGTGGCCCGGCCGGAAACTCAGTGTGCCGGAGCCCGGCGCGATCGATGACGTTCCGGGTGATGTATTTCTCTGCCGTGGTGCCGGTCACCTGCTCCAGGAGTTCGCCGAGGAGCAGGTAGTTGGTGTTGGAATACACCCCCGGGGTGGCACCCGGCTCGCCGGCGGCAGGAGCTGCCAGTCCCATTTCGATCAGCTCAGTCGTGCGAAACTGCCTGAACCGGTTGTCGTCCAGGCTCTCCGGCGATATGTCCCGCAGGGATGGCCACTCCTTGAGTGACGGGAACGCGTAGGGGAGGTACTCCGGAATACCGCTGGTGTGATTGAGCAGCATCCGAACGGTGATCTTTCTGCCGCGCTCGCCCGGCACCAGCTGCGGCAGATAGCGGCCAATCGGCGCATCGAGCTGGATCGAGCCCTTTTCGACCTGCTGCAGGATCGCGGCGGCAGTGAAGGTCTTGGTGACGCTGCCGACGCGCTGCCGCATGTCGGGCCTGACGGGACGGCCGGTCCCGACATCGGCAACGCCGGAGGCGCCGCGCCATACCTGACTGCCGTCGCGTACCTCGGCGTATACGCCCGGCATCCCCGCGCGGTGGACATTGTCCAGGGCGGATCGCAGCGTCGCAGGATCGAGGCCGGTCGACGGGGCCGTGTTGGCAGCCAGCACGGCCTCGGTCGCGTTCGATGCGGGGCCTGCCATCGCCATGCCCGCACTGATGCTCAGCACGGCGACGCTTGTTCCTGCTGTCAGTCGGATCTTCAAGACGTTCGTCCTTCCGTGTTCCATGGGTGCGACGAAGACCTTCCGTGCGCGAAACGCCGGGCTCAGGCGGCCATAGCGCGGCGCAGCGCCGCGCCGAGTTCGGCGATCTGCCGTTGTGACACCTCAGCGGAGAGGATCGCCTGCGATCCGTGGAAGGTGCCGGGCCATTGGTGCAGCTCGACGGATACGCCCGCCTGCAGCAGGCGCTGCGCGTAGCCGATGTTCTCGTCGCGGTTCGGATCGAACTCGGCCGTGCCGATGTAGGCGGGTGGCAGGCCGGACAGATCGACGGCCCGCGCCGGGGCGGCGTACGGCGTGGCGGGTGCGGAGCCCAGATAGTGCCGCCAGGCGGTCGCGAGCTTGTCTCGAGTCAGCCAGGGGGTGTCGGTGAAGTGCCGTGCCGACCACGTTTCCTGCCGGTCATCGAGGCTGGGCTGGTTGAGCAGCTGGAAGCGGATCGGCGGTCCCTGCTGGTCGCGCGCTCGCAGCACCACCGCGGCCGCGAGTCCTCCGCCGGAGCTGTGTCCGCCGACCGCGATCCGTTCCGGGTCGATTTCAAGGTCGGCCGCGTGCTCGGCTGTCCAGGTCAGCACGGCATAGGTGTCGTCAAGGGCGGCCGGGAAGCGATGTTCGGGAGCCAGGCGGTAGGCCACCGAGATCACCACCGCGCCGGAGGCGTCCGCGAGCCGGGATGCCCACGGGTGCTCGGTGTCCAGGTCGCCCATGACCCACCCACCGCCGTGCAGCCAGACGATGGCGCCCTGCGCGTGGTGCGGGCGATAGATCCGCACCCGCACGTCGACGTCAGCGGGCACCGTGCAGTCCTCGATCGTCATGTCCACGGTGTCGGGTGCCGGGACCCCGGCGGCCAACTCGGCCAGGCTCTTACGGTTGGCGACCGGGTCGGTCAGATCGGCCGGGGGAAAAAGCGGAATGAATGCTTCCAGCTCAGGATCCATGACGACCATCGTCCCGGTCACCGCCGACGGGATCATCCGCCATCCGTCGGCCATCATCCTGAGATCACGCACCGACCGTCGCCTACGACCGAGCCCGCGCCTCCACAACGGATCTGTCGAAGTACCGCAAGGGCGGCGTCGGGTACGGGCCTGCTGGGCGGCTGACGCCAGGACTTCCACCGGTCGTGGTGGTCGATGTCGGGAGATGTCCCTGCGGGGAACTCGTAGCATCCTCGGCGTGGGCGTCGGGAACGGGCTCAGGCTCCGGCATCGGTATCTCCCTGGAATCGTGCGGCCTCCTGCGGGCCATCGCCAACCAGCGGACGCAGACTGCTCCGCAAGTTCGACGAACGGCGTGACGCCGGGCTCGAGGTGAGAAGTCGTCGCCAGCGGCAGCCACGGGGGTGAGCCAGCACCGCTCACAGCTCCCGGAAGGCCGCACCACCTGGAGGAGCCGCAACACGCCTGATCTGCGTCAGGACTGGGTTCGGCGCCTCGTCACCCGAAGACGCGGTCGCGGCCCGCGCTCCGGGAGGTGGCCGCCGGACCCGATCGAGGTCCGGCGGCCACCGTCATCTCACATGCGCCGGAACATCCCGTGCAGGCGGCCCTCGGACGTGGACCCGGTCAGGCAGGGCGAGGCCGGATCGAGGACGACGTCGTACGTCGACGTCACCCCTTCGCTGACCGTCTGCCGCTTCACCTTCGGCGTCCACCCGTCCTTGGCGACTGTGACCTGGTACTTACCGGCCGGCAGCCAGTAGACGTACCGGCCCTGTGCGTCGGCGACGACGGTGTAACCCGTCTTGCCGTTCGTGCCGACGAGGTCGAACCGGAGCGTCGCGCCGACGCCCGACACGGTCCCGTCGCAGCTCCTACCGGTGACCGTGCCCTGGATCTTGCCCCAGTCGGCAGGGGCGGCGACCCCGGCCTCGACGTCGACCGCCGGCACCGGGTACGGAGTGTCGGTCGTGAACCCGAACTCCGCCCGGTAGGTGCCGGGCTGCGTGATGCCGGTGGCGGGGGTCGCCGTCACCGTCACCGTGACCTTCTTCGAGGCGCCCGGAGCCAGGGTGAACTCGCCCGGCGTGACGTCGAGCCACGGCACGCCGCCCGCGCCACAGTCGCCGAGACCGCTCAACCGCTCGGACTCGGCGGTCACCAGGTCACTGCCGCCTCCGATCTTGTACACCCCGCACGCCATCGCTCCGCGGTAGACGGCGACCTGGGTGTTCGGCAGGTCCCGCCACGCCCTCGCGGTCGGGTCGTACGCCACGGTGCGGTTGGTGACGACGGTCGAGTTGGCGGTCATCCCACCGGCGAGGATCAGCAGCCCACCGGCGACCGCGTTCGGCGAACCCCACAGGTCGATAGGCAGGTCGGGCAGTCGCGTCCACGCGTCGGCGGCCGGGTCGTAGCCGTACGTGTTGCGGTACGGCGTCTTGTCGACCCCGCCGGCGCAGTAGATGCCGCCGCCGATCGCACCGCACGGGAGGTACGCCACGGGCACCGGGTAGTCGGCCCAGGTGCTGAACGTACGGCTGTGCGGGTCGAAGACCACGACGCTCCTGGTGCCCGCGCAGTTGCCGTCCGGGCAGCCGCCGACGACGACGATCCGGCCGTCGACGACCGCGGTGCCGGCCGCCGCCCGCGGCGCCGGGTTGGACACGCCGACGAGCGTGCTCCAGGCGTTCGTGGCCGGGTCGAACACGTCCACCGTGGGGACCGGTGCACCGTCGGCGTTCCAGCCACCGAGGACGTAGAGCTTGCCGTCCACGACCGCCGCCGACGGCGCGCTGCGGCCTCGGGGCATCTGCGGCAGGCTGGTCCACAGGTTCGTCGCCGGGTCGTAGACCCAGGTCGAACGTTCCGTACCGGTACCGGCCCCGCCGCCCACGGAGTAGACCTTGCCGCCGATGGTCACGGCGGCGTTGTCGTAGACCTGGGCGGGAGCGTTGGCGATCCGGCTCCAGGCCAGGTCACCCGTGGCTGCCGCCGCCGCTGCCGTGGCCGCGGTGGCCTTCGCGTCGCGGCCGGCCGCGATCCCGTTCATGGCCCTGGTGACGCCGGACACCTTCCGTTCGGCCAGCGGCGCACCCTTCTGTCCGAGCACCTCGAACTGACCGGCCCGGGCCAGGGTCCCGACGGTCGCCGGGGCGCTGCCGGTGTTCTTCAGCGTCACAGTGGTGCTGCGGGTGGCGCCGTACGGCTGGTTCACCTCGATGCTCGTCTGGCTGACGGTGAGCCGACCCGCGGTGAGGGCGAAGTTCACCTTGTTCAGCCGGTCCGCGGTGACCTCGACGTCCTTCGACAGTGGCTGGTACGGCCGCTGGCTCGCCCGGAACGTGTGGGTCCCGGTGAGGGTGGAGAGGAACCAGTAGAACCCGTCGGAGATGCTCGGGTCCTCCGGCGTGGCCGCGGTCTCCGCCTGCTCGGCGGACGCGTCCGGGCTGACGACGGTGACGCCGTCGAGCCCCTCGCCGGTGTTCGCGTCGGTGACGAAGCCGGCGACGAGGCCGGCCGGGGTCGGGGTGCAGATCCGGTCGATCAGCTCGACGTTGTCGACCGCCCACCACCAACCGAAGCCCGCGCTGTACCGGAACCGCACCTGCACGTTGGCCTTGCCGGCGGCCGGTTCGAGCGCGACCAGCTCCTGCGTGGGCCCACGTCGCCAGTCGTCCCCGTGCCACACGTTGGTCCAGGTCTTGCCACCGTCGGTGGTGACGTCGATGTCGCCCACGTCGTCGCCGGCCGTGGCATAGAGGTCACTGTTGAAACGCAGGTACGGCGCCCGGACGTCCCTCAGGTCGAACGTGGGGGAGACCAGGTCGGTGTCCTGCCGGGCGTCCAGCCCTTGGACGAAGCTGTCGACGATCGCGAAGTTTCCGCTGCCGCCCGTCTGGTTGCCCCGGTTCCCCGGGTCGTTGAAGGTCCACCCCGGGTACTGCGTCCGGTTGACCACCGACCAGCCCTGCGGCGTGTCGGCGCCGTCGAACGTCTCCGTCCCGAACAGGGGTCCCGAGTAGCTACCGGCGTAGCCGCCGGCGGTGCAGCCGTGGTCGACCGGGACCTTGATGTTCACGGTCTTGGCCACGTCTGCCACCTGCACGGAGCGGGTGACCTTCTGGTAGCCGGGATAGTGAGCCGTCGTACCGACGGTGTAGGTGCTGTTGGCCGGCAGGGTGAAGGAGTACCTACCGGTGATCGGGTCGGTGAAGACCGGCCCGCCTGGACGTCCCGCGACCTCGATCTTGGCGTACAGGGGCCAGCCGTGGCCGGACCCGTCGGTGACCCGCCCCGACACGGTCACCATCGACGGCGGGTCCAGCGCGAAGTTCGCGGTGACCGCGCCCGTCGCGGGAACGGTCACCGAGACACTCTTGCTTCCGTAGCCGTACGCGCCGGCTGTCACCGTGTGTTCGCCGATCGGCAGCACCAGCGTGTAGTCGCCGTCGTTGCCGGTCACCGCCTGCGTCTCACCGGAGCTGATCCGGATGCCGTCGAGCGGCTCGCCGGTGGACGAGTCGGTGACCCGGCCGGTCACCCGGCCGACCGCGCCGCGCGGCGCCTTCACCACCGCCTGGTACGCGTTGAGCCGTCCCTCGCCGAAGACGTTGTTGTTGGCGGCGGTGCCGCCACACTCGGTCGCGTCGACGTCGATCGCGGTCTCGTTGAGCAGCTTCTCGGTGGCGGCGAGGTCACGGCGCAGGTTCGGCGCGGCGGACCAGAGCAACGCCACGGTGCCGGAGACGTGCGGCGCGGCCATCGACGTACCGCTGATCGTCGCGTACCCGCCGCCGAACCAGCTCGAACGCACGTCCTCACCGGGCGCGGAGATGTTCGGCTTGATACCGCCGTCCACCGCCGAGCTGCCCCGGCTCGAATACTGGTACACCTCGTTGGCCGAGTTGTAACCACCCACCGCGTACGACTGCGGGTAGTCGCCCGGGGTGTTCGCCGTGTTGCAGGCCGGCCCCGAATTACCCGCCGAGAAGACCGGGAAGATGCCCGCCGCGCGCCACGCGTCGACGGTCTGCTTGTACCAGAGGTTGCCCTGGCCACCGCCCCACGAGTTGTTGACGATGTCGGGCCGCAGGTCCGGGCGGGGGTTCTGCCCGTTGCGGTCGGTCGGGGCGATGATCCACTGGCCGGCGAGGAGCAGGGAGGTGTCCGAGCACCACTCGCGCTCGCAGCCCTTGGCGGCGATCCAGGTGGCGCCTGGGGCGACACCGATCTGGTTGCCGGCGCCGCCGTCACCGACCATGGTGCCCATGGTGTGGGTGCCGTGGCCTCCGGTGTCGCACGGCTTGAACTCCGGGCAGACGTTGGTCGGGTCGAACCAGTTGTAGTCGTGCGAGAAGGTGCCGTCGCCGTTGTTGCCCCGGTACTTGCCGACCAGGGCCGGATGGTCGTACTGGACGCCGCCGTCGATGTTGGCGACCACGATGCCCTCACCGCGGTCACCGAACTCGTCCCAGACGCGGGGCGCCTCGATGCTGGCCACGCCCCACTCGGGCGCGGCCGTGCCGGCCTTCGTCCCGACCCGCGCGGGCGTCGGCTCGACCATGCGGTACGACCGCACCGGGTCGATCCGCGCGACCTCGGGGCGGGCGGCGATCGTGTCCAGCAGGGCCTTGTCGCCGTCGACCTGCAGGGCGTTGGCGATCCAGTACGAGGTGTACCGCGCCCGCTTCTGCGTGAGGACGCCGCGCAGCCCCGCCTGGGTGCGGTCGGCGGTGCTGGTGAGCTGCTGGCGTACCTCGGCGGCGCGGGCGTCGCCGCGCAGCTTCGCCGCCGTGTCCAGCTTCGCCTGGTCCTTGAGATACACCAGGAAGCTGGTGCGGCCCTTGGCCGACAGCTCCTTGAGAACCTGGCCGTCCACGGCGGCGCGAGCCGGCGCCGCGTTCGCGACCACCGGTTGTGCGGTCAGGCCGAGGACGATGGCCGCCGCGACGGCGACCAGGGGCCGGACGCTGAACCGGCGCCTGCCTCGACCTGTTCGTCTTTCTGACAACGTTCCTCCACTCCAGCGGCACCGTTCGGTTTCCGGTGCCGGCGAGCGGACTCGTGGGTCCTCCCGAGTTCGCCCGATCCGTGCGGAACGCGCCGCACCTGACGGCGCGCCGGCACGAATTTGATCATTGTCCGATGAGGACGGAGCAAGATCAACGGACAGACTTGGGCAGAACCCGAGCAATCAGTGGGCAATTCGTGGGCATCGCGGGCGGTGGCCGGCAGGATCCTGACGCGGCCGTGGCCGGACCGCGCCGACGTGCGGGCGGGGCGCGAGACCCGGGTCAGCCCGACCAGGCGACAGCGTGGCTGACCCGCTGGTAGTGCCGCGCCAGCTCCGTGTCGATCCGTTCGATCCGGGCGTCGGTGACCGTCACCCGCGGTTCGTGCTCGGCCCGTGCGGCGAGCATGCGGTGTCGCAGGCCTTGGGGCGGGTGCGAGGCGAACAGCGAGCTCTGCTCCCGGATGGAGAGTTGACGCAGCAGCGGAAGCGTGTCGGCGGCGGCCGCCAGCGACCGGGCGACTCCGGTCTGCCAGGCCGCCGGCCCCTGCCCGCCGCGTGACGCCTGCCGGACCACGAGCGCCAATGATTCGGACTGCAGCAGCGCATCCAGCAGCCGCTTCGCGCCGTCCGTACCCGCGGCCCGGGCGGCCATCTCGTCGGCAAGGTACTCGGCCCGCTGGCTGTCCCGCAGCGCCGTGACGACCAACACGAGATGACCGCCGTAGAGCAGCCGCGACACGACCCAGGAGAACGCCCGGCCCAGCGCGTCACCGATCATCTCCACCAGCCCGCCGCCGCGGACCGAGTCCACCGGACGGAACATGTCCGCAGCGTTGCCGAGCATGGTCAGCGCCGGCTGCGTCACCACCGTCCGGCGTACGTCGCCGTTGACGAAGTGGCCCAGCTCGTGACCGAGCAGCGCCACCCGCTGCGGCCCGTCCAGCGCACCCCATAGCGGCAACCCGAGGGCCAGGACTCGTCGCCGGCGCAGCCCCACCTGCGTCGCGTACGCGTTGAGGCTGCCGTCCACCCCGATGACGTGTGGCACGGGGGCACCCACGGCCGCCGCCACTTCCTCCACCAGCGCGTGCAGTTCGGGTGCCTGATCCTTCGAGAGGACCTCCAGGTCGGGGTCGACGCGGCCGAACCGGGGCCGCAGCGCCACCGCCAGGCCGATCATCGCGACCCCGAAGACCACGGCGATGTTCGGGAACGGATAGGCGAACAGTAGCCACACGCCGACCACCGCGAGCGCCAGCACGCCGACGACGAGAAGCAGCGACGCCGCAGCGGTCGCCACGCCGGCCGGGCCGAGGCCCGACGACTCCAACGGGCGGTCGACCAGGGCCGCGTACTGGTGCCGAATCAGGCGGCCGGCCATCCGGTGGCTGCGCCGGTCGATCCAGGCCCAACCGAACTCCGGCGCCTGCCGCGCGCTGTCGTATCCGTCAAGGTTCCATTCGCAGGCGGCGCACCAGGGCATCGCCTCCCGCGTTGACACGGTCGTCTTGCCGCAACGCGGGCAGGCTCCCGCCTCGGCCGTCGTCATGATCACGATGGCCGATCTTGCCGCCGGCGTTCACACAACGTAACCGGCCGTTCAGCTGATGCCGGGTGCGGATCGTGCCCGTGACCACCGGGGCCGGCTCGCCGATCTCATCTCTTCCGAAGATCAGCGGGCGACGATCCGACGCGTCGCCGGACGGGTGTGCGGTGATCGACTGATCCTGCTGGTTCAGTGTTCGGATCTGGTCGGATCATGTTGACTTTAGATCGATGTTGATGGTTTATTGTTATCCAATGATCATCGACGGGTGTCTACCCGATCCCGGCCGACTCCCTCAGGCGGCTCTGTCCTGGTTGTCCGGCCCGCCCTCACGTCCGTCGTGCGAAAGGGACCCTGACGCATGAAGGTATTCACCGCACTGCTGGCCGCCGCGCTCGTGGCCACCAGCGCCCCCACCGCCGCACGTGCCGACACCACCTGGCAACCCGGCACAGCACCGATCGCCACCCCGTGGACCGATGAGGTCTCCGCCGACAACGCGCTCCCCGAGTACCCCCGTCCGCAACTCGTCCGAGCGAAGTGGCAGAGCCTCAACGGTGTGTGGCAGTTCGCCGGCGCGACGCAAGGCGAAGCACCGCCGTTCGGCGAGCAGCTCGGCGAACGGGTGCTGGTGCCGTACCCGGTCGAATCGGCGCTCTCCGGCATCCAACGGCACGAGGACCGGATGTGGTACCGGCGCACCTTCCAGGTGCCGGCGAACTGGCAGGTCGGGGACCGCGGCGCGCGGTTGCGGCTCAACTTCGGCGCGGTCGACTACGAGACGACGGTTTGGGTCAACGGCATCGAGGTCGCGACCCACCGCGGCGGCTACGACGGCTTCAGCGCCGACGTCACCGACGCGCTGCGCGGCCGGGGAGCCCAGGAACTGGTGGTGGGAGTCACCGACCGCACCGACCAGACGTGGCAGCCGATCGGCAAGCAGCGCAACGTACCGGACCGCGGCATCTTCTACACCTCGGCGTCCGGCATCTGGCAGAGCGTCTGGATGGAGCCGGTGTCGGCGAGCCACGTCGAGCGGTTGCAGATGACGCCGGACCTCGACGACGAGAGCCTGCGCCTGACCCCGCACCTCGCCAACGGCAGCGGCAGCGGCCGGACCGTCGAGGCCGTCGCGTACGACGGCAAGCGGGTCGTCGGTCGCGCCTCCGGGCCGGCCGGAACCGAACTCCGGGTCCCGGTGCCGAAGCCGAAGCTGTGGTCGCCCGACTCCCCGCACCTGTACGACCTGAAGGTACGGGTGCGCCAGGGCGGAAAGGTGATCGACCAGGTCGACTCCTACTTCGGCATGCGCGAGGTGGGCAAGGCCAAGGGCGCCGACGGCAAGCTCTACCTCACCCTCAACGGCAAGATCCTGTTCAACATGTCCACCCTGGATCAGGGTTACTGGCCGGACGGGATCTACACCGCGCCGACCGACGAGGCGCTGCGGTTCGACATCGCCGAGACGAAGCGGCTCGGGTTCAACACGATCCGCAAGCACATCAAGGTGGAGCCCGACCGCTGGTACTACTGGGCGGACCGGTTGGGTCTCATGGTGTGGCAGGACATGCCCGCCATGCGTACCGGCGGCACGCCACCGGTGGACGCGCAGCAGGAGTTCGAGCGGCAGTTGCGGGAGATCGTGACGGAGCACCAGAGCTGGACCTCCATCACCGTCTGGGTGCCGTTCAACGAGGGCTGGGGTGAGTGGGACCGTGCCGCGACCGGACGGATCGCCGACGAGGTCGGTGCCCAGGATCCGAGCCGGCTGGTCAACGCGCACAGCGGCGTGAACTGCTGCGCCTCCAGGGGCGACTCCGGCCGCGGCGACATGATCGACTTCCACCAGTACGTTGGCCCGGCCTCGCCGGCGCCGACCGCGGACCGGGTGGCCGTGGACGGCGAGCACGGCGGGTTCGGATTGGAGGTCGACGGTCACATGTGGTTCGGCGAGGGGCACGCCTACGAGATGACCCCGGACAGCGCCACCCTCACCCGCCGCTACGTGGAGAACCAGCAGGACCTGCTGACCGTCGCGAACAGGTGCGGGCTCTCCGGCGGCGTCTACACCCAGACCACGGACGTCGAGCACGAGGTCAACGGGTTCTACACGTACGACCGCCAGGTCAAGAAGATGGACTTCGCCCGGGTACGGGACGTCAACCGGGCCATCATCCGCTCCGTCGACGGCACCGGCGCGAACGTGCCGCCGACCTCGCCCGGCACCCCGGGGCTGACCGGAGTCGGCTACTGGCCGCTGGACGAAGGAACCGGCACGGTGACCGAGGACCTGGCCGGCGACCACGACGCGACGCTGGTCAACGGCGCCGGCTGGACGTCGGGCAGGGCCGGCGGCGCCGTGCAGCTCAACGGCGTCAACCAGTACGTCGACACCGGCGCGGCGATCCTCGACACCAGCGGCAGCTACACGGCGTCGGCCTGGGTGCGGCTGGACAGCCTGGGCGGTTTCGCCACCGCGGTCAGCCAGGACGGCAACACGAACAGCGCCTTCTTCCTCCAGTACTCCGGCGCGGACAACCGGTTCGCGTTCAGCTTCGCCGGGGTGCGGGCGTTGGCGCCCACCGCGCCGGAGCCCGGACGCTGGTACCACCTGACGGGCGTTCGGGACGCCGCCAGCGGATCCCTCACGCTCTACGTGGACGGCCAGCCGGCGGGTACGGCGAGCTCCTGCGTCGGCGACGCGTCCAGCGGCCACACCGTGATCGGCCGCGCCAAGTTCAACGGCAACCCCGTCGACTACTGGCGGGGCGCCGTCGACCAGGTGCACGTCTACGACCGGGCCCTCTCCGCCGCCGAGGTGGCCCAGCTCCACGCCTCCGGCCAGTGACGAACGGCCCCGGCGAGGGCGGAGGCGCCACCGGCCCGTCCGCTTGACCGTCGCGGGTCTCCGGCCTGGATCAGGGACCCGGTTGCGGCTGTCATGTCCGAGGCGCAGACCGGCTCACGCGGGGTAGGTCCGGAAGCTACCGGAGCTACCCCGCGCTCCTGCGAGAAGCAGCGCCCGCGCGGGCGGGCCGTCGCCCTGGCGCACCGGCTCAACCCGTCGCGGTACGCGGGGCGCGGTCGTCGCCGGCCGCACGCACCACCGGCCAGCACTGCGGTGGACTGGTCAGGCGAGGCCGGCGTCGTGGGCGAGGAGCGCTAGCTGCGTACGGTTGTCCAGGTCGAGCTTGGTCAGGATGTGCGACACGTGTGTCTTCACGGTGGCCAGGGTCAGGTGGAGCGCGGCGGCTATCTCGGTGTTGTTGCAGCCCTGCCCGATCGCCACCACGACGTCGTGCTCGCGCGGGCTGAGCGCCGCGAGGGTCGCCCTGGCCTGGGCGTACGCGTCGGCCTGGACGGCGACCCGGTCCATCAGGCGGCGGGTGATCCGTGGGGACAGGATCGGTTCGCCGGCCGCGACCTGCCGGACCGCTTCGGCGATCCGGGCCGGCGGGGTGTCCTTGAGGAGGAAACCGCTGGCCCCGGCACGCAGCGCGTGCAGTATGTTCTCGTCGGTGTCGAACGTGGTCAGCACGATGATCTCGGGCGGTCGCGGACGGGCCCGCAGGCGACGGGTGGCGGTTATGCCGTCGACCCGGGGCATGCGCAGGTCCATCAGCACGACGTCGGGGGAGTGCGCGTCGGCGGCGGCCGGCGCCTGGTCGCCGTCGGCTGCCTCGCCGACCACGGCGATGCCGTCGGTGCCGTCGAGCATCATGGTCAGCCCGGCGCGGACGAGCGCGTCGTCGTCGACGATGAGCACACGCACGGGAGAGGTCACGCCGGCCATGGTATCGATGCGTGCAGCCGGAACTCTCCACCGATCACCTGGTGGTCGAGTTCTCCGCCGGCCAGATGCACCCGCTCGGTGAGCCCGACCAGTCCGGCGCCCCCGGACCATCCGGGCGGCGTCGCGCGCTCCGGCGTCAACGCGTTGCGGACGTCGATCTCCAGGCCCGTGCCGGGCCCGCCGCGCAGAGCGACCTGGACCGGCTGGCCGGCGGCGTGTTTGCGGGCGTTGGTCAGGCCCTCCTGGATCACCCGGTACGCCGTGCGGGCCACCGACGGAGGCGCGTCGGCCGGCTCGTTCACCGCCTCGCGCAGCAGCACCTCGGTGCCGGCCTCGCGGGACTCCTCGACCAGCCGCGGTACGTCGGCCAGCACCGGCTGCGGGTGCCTCCCGTCGGTGTGCGGCGGATCGTCGTCGCGCAGCAGCGAGATCACCTCACGCAGCTCCTCGAGCGCCTGGTGCACGCCGTCCCGGACGACCCCGGCGGCCCGCGACAACTTCTCCGGCGAGGAGTCCGGACGGTACTCCATCGCGCCCGCGAACGTGGCCAGCAGCGACAGGCGATGCGCGAGGACGTCGTGCATCTCCCGGGCGATCTGGCGGCGTTCCAGCATGCGCGCCTCGGCCACCCGGCGGCCCTGCTCCGCCTCGGCGCGACGGGCCCGGTCCTGCAGGGACCGGATCAGCGCCGCACGCGCCTGCGCCCACGCGCCCCAGCCGAGCAGCGCGCCGTAGCCGATGGTGACCAGCGCCAGCCACCAGCCGTACGACATGCCACCGTTGGCCCGCCAGGCACCCTGGACGGCATGCGCGGCGACGCCCGCCACCGCCACCGCGATCGCCGCCGGGGCGCGCCGCCGCCGGGCCACCTGGAACGCGCCGATCGTGGCCGGCGGAGTGACCGCCGGCGACACCGCCGCCAGCACGGTGATCACCGCCGTGGTGGCGACCGGCCGCCACAGCATCAGCGGGCTCAACAGCCAGCTCAGCGTGCCGGCCGCCAGGTCGAGCGTGAACAGCGGCCCCAGCGAACGGTCACTCCACCAGCCCAGGATCGTCGCGGCGACCAGCACACCGGACGCCCCCATCATCGTGGCGACGGCCGTCCGGCCTCGCCGGTGGTCGCAGTCCTCCGGCCCGAACGAGAACCTGTTCACGCGGGGAGGTTAACCGGCAGGTGTCGGACTCCGACACCTTCCAAAGTTGGTGGTCGGCCTCTCCTAGGAGAGCACAGGCGGGGCCCCCGGTCCGATGTGCCGGCCTGCCCCCGACCGCGATGCTCATCGGCATGACGAACGAAACGATGCGGACCTACCCGACCAGGACCACCGCACGGCGTACGGGCCGTGCGATCACCGTCGCCGCGGGAGCGGCCAGTGCACTCCTGCTGTGGGTCGTCAACGACCCGTGGGCCGGCAACGACCTCGCCGTCCGCCAAGGCGACACCACCATGCACATCGGTCCGGTCGCCGTCGTGGTGGCCGCGCTGATCGCCGGTCTGGCCGCCTGGGGTCTGCTCGCGCTGCTGGAGCGGACGGTCGGCCATCCCGTCCGGACATTCCGGATCATCGCGCTGACCGTGCTGGTGCTCTCGCTGGCCGGCCCGCTGGGCAGCGGCATCGGCATCAGCAGCCGGCTCGCTCTGCTCGCCATGCACCTGACCGTCGGCGCGGCGCTGATCCTCGGTCTGCCCGGCCGGCGGAACTGCCGATAGCCGCGGATCGAAGGCGGGGCGCGCCACGGCGATGCCGAGGCACGCCCTCTCGGCGTTCAGGACCGCCTCGACAGCGAGCGAGCACGATCGGGACCGGGGTCGCAGGCGGCGAGCCGGGAATCCGCTCCTGCGCGTCGCGGCCACGAAAAGGTCAGCCCGGTGAGCGCGTGACCCCGTCCGTTGTCGGACCTCAGTGGCGCCGCAGGCCGGCGACGACAAGTCCGACCATCCGGCGCGCGTCGTAGCTGGGGCTGTCGGCGCCGATACAGAGGTTTCCGATGCCGCGCATGAGGACGAGGGCGTCCATGTCGGGGAGGATCTCGCCCGCCGTGGCGGCGGCGTCGAGCAGCTGGGCGCAGACCGGAACGAGGCGGTCGAGAAAGTAGGCGTGCAGCGTCTGGAAGGCGGCGTCGTCGGACTGCATCGCCTCGGCCAGGCCGTGTTTGGTGACCAGGAAGTCGACGAAGAGGTCGATCCAGCTCGCGAGGGCGGCGTACGGCGTGGCGCTCTCCGCCAGCAGCGCCGGGCCGGCCACCGCGCACGCCTCGACCTGATGCCGATAGACCGCGACGATGAGATCGGCCCGCGTGGGGAAGTGGCGGTAGATCGTGCCGACGCCGACGCCGGCCTTGGCGGCGATGTCGCGCACAGGCGCGTCGACTCCTGCGGCGACGAACATCGCGGCGGCCGCCTCCAGCAGCGCCTCCTCGTTACGCCGGGCATCAGCCCGCTGCTTGCGCGGAGCACTCATCTCGCCACCTGCGCCGCCCACTGTCGCCTCCGTCACAACCCTTGTTAAGCGGAACCATGTTCCGTATGTTTTTAGCGGAACCAGGTTCCGTTCTCCCAGCCTGCCAGAACGGCAGGTCGATGCCAAGTCGCGAGGAGCGCCCATGCCCGCAATGCCAGAGCCCACGCCGGTGATCGCAGTACACCCGATCACGCTGTCCGCCCCCGACCGCGGCGATGATCTGCACTTACGCGTCTCCGCACCCATCACCGGCCATGACCTGCCCGTCATCGTCTTCTCGCACGGCTTCGGCCAGTCCGCGACCAGCTACGCCCCGCTGGTGGACTTCTGGGCCTCGCACGGTTTCGTCGTCATCCAGCCCACCCACCTCGACTCGCGGAAGTTGAGCCTTCCGCCCGACGACCCCCGGACGCCGCTGATCTGGCGAATCCGGGTCGACGACCTGAAGCGCTCCCTCGACCAGCTCGACCGGCTGGAGTCGTCCGTCCCCGGCCTCGCCGGACGCCTCGACCCGACCCGGATCGCCGTGGCCGGGCACTCCTGGGGCGCCCAGACGGCGAGCACGCTGCTCGGGGCGCGAGTCCTCGACGCCGACGGCAACCCCGGTGAGGACCTCTCGGACCCGCGGATCAAGGCAGGTGTCCTACTGGCCGTGACCGGCCGGGGCGGCACCGACCTTTCCCCGTTCGCGGCCGAGCACTTCCCCTTCATGAGCCCGAGCTTCGCGGAGATGACCGCTCCAGCCCTCGTCGTCGCGGGCGACCACGACGACTCCCCACTGTCCGTACGAGGGCCGGACTGGTTCACCGACGCCTACCACCTGAGCCCGGGCAGCAAGACCCTGCTCACCCTGTACGGGGCGGAGCACTCGCTCGGCGGCATCTCCGCCTACGAAGCCAAGGAGACGACGGACGAGAGCCCCGAGCGGGTCGCCGTGATCCAGCGGCTCACCTGGGCCTACCTTCGCGACACCCTCGACCTCAAGGACGCCACCTGGCCCGCACCGGTGGAGAGCACGCTGGGTCGCCTCGACTCCAAGTGAGGACAACCGGCCCATCGCCGTGGCGCGACCGGATTCGGAAGGGGCGCGGCGCACCCGAAGGAAGCCGGACGCCACATCGGTCACAGCGCGGGGCCACCCTCGGGCAGCGCCAGCGGACGCTCGCGGTCCCGGAAGCCGTAGCGTAGGTGGAGCCGGCGGCTCGTTCGGTCAGTCGTGGTTGCGGGAGACCACGAACTCGGACGCGGGCTGCGGTGTCTCACCGGTCACCTGCGTGATGATCTCCGCCGCCACGTCGCGCAGTTTGCGGTTGCGGTGCTGCGACGCCTGCCGGAGCAACGCGAAGGCCTCCGTGGCGGTGCATCGTTGTTGACCCATCACCACACCGAGCGCCTGATCGATCACACTGCGCGAGGCCATCGCGTCGGTGAGCTGTCGATGTACGAGAGCCTGCTCGGCCTGGCGGAGGATGACCGCCAGCGCCGCCGTGCCCTGCTCGGCGAACGCCACGGCCCGCCGACGGGCCCTATCATCGAAGGCGTTGGGCTCGGTGGCGTAGAGGTTCAACGCGCCCAGGGTCTCGCCGTCGATGGTCATCGGCAGCGACAGCGAGCTGACGATGCCGAGCTTGAGGGCGTGTTCGCGGTAGCGTCGCCAGCGTTCGTCCCGTCGCAGGTCGGGAACCTCGACGATCTGCCCGCTGTGCAGGGCGTGAAGGCAGGGGCCCTCGTCGGCGCCGTACTGGATCTCGTCGGCCTGGGCGGCGAGCTCGTTGCTGGCGGCGACGGTGAAGGCGGGACCGTCCCGGCGCACCGTCATTCCGCAGCCGACGGCGGGGCTGACGACCTCCACCGCGACCCGCACGACCTGGTCGAGGAACACGTCGACGTGAGGCGAGTCGGCAAGGAGGGCCAGCAGCCGGCCGTAGGCGGGGGCCAGGTGCGACTCGGCGGTTTCGGACATCATCGCTACCTCCTGAAGGTTCACCGAAGGTGGTGTGACCGTCCTGGCTCGCCCCTTCCGGGAGCGCCGGCGGTGCGTTCTTGCCGGGGGAGCCTGTGCTCTGGAACGGGCGGGGTGCGGATCGGGTGATTCCCGGCTAGGGTCGACGTGGGTTCGGACATGAGCCCAGGACCAGTGCCGTCCACCGCAGGTGGCCGAGCATCGACCGGTCCGGACATCCTCACTGAGGAGCAGACTCATGTCCGTTTATCAGGTGCCGCATCCGGCACCGCCACCAACCACTGACCAGGCCGTTCTGTCCGTCGCGCTCACCACGGAAGGCCCGGCTTCGGTGGTGGAGGTCCGGGGAGAACTCGACATGGACACCGTGGGCCTGCTCGTCGACTTCACGACGACGGTTCTGGCGGGCCTACCTCCGCCGGTGCTGGTGCTCGACCTCAGCGGGGTGAGCTTCTTCGGCGCCGCCGGGATCACCGCGCTGCTGACCGTGCGTCGGCAAACGGCCGCCAGGGGTTGTGCGCTGGTGATTCGCAAGCCGTCCCGGATCACCGTCACCATTCTGAACCTGGTCGGCCTCAGGGACGAGTTCATCACCGAGTGACCTGCCTTTCACTCCTGGTTCGTCATCTGCGGGACTGTTCCTCGCCCGCACAGCTTCTTCTAGCGACCGCCCGGGTGCCTGTCGAGCATCTCCGCGCGTGGCGGAGATGTACCCAAAGTTGATCAACCTAAACCTGTGGGGCCGTCCCGCGGTACCCGGCCCGTTCCCGGACGACGAGCGCCGGAGCCGAGCTCGTGGCCGACGCCCTCGTCGTCCACCCGGATCACGCCGGCCCGTCGGCTGAACGGGCGGTGGCCACGGAAGTTCCATCAGGTGTCTGGTGCTTCTCGCACGAACCCCGAACTAGCTTCTGAAGGCCGGAGATAGACGCCGGTTGACGAATGTGAGGTGGGGAGCTAGTGAAACTCAAGGTTGCGGCCCTGGCAGCGGTGGCCCTGGTGGCCAGCCTGCTGGGCGGGGTCGGCCCGGCGAGCGGCGCTCCGGCAGACGGTCCACCGATGCCGCTGCCGAACCCGAAGGTGCATCCGATCCAGGTCACCGGCCCAGCCGCCGAGCGGCTGAACCTGATCATCATGGGTGACGGCTACCAGTGGGACCAGCAGCAGCTCTTCCTCCAGGACGTGGACCGCAACCTGGCCGTCATGTGGGCCACGGAGCCGTTCCGCACCTACCGCGACTACATCAACGTGTACGCGGTGGAGATCGCCTCGATCGACTACGGCGTCCGGTGCGACCCGGACGGCCGGGTACGTCATCCGGACGGCACGATCCGCGACACCGGTGAGCGTGAGGGGCCGATCAACGCCAAGATCACCGCGCTGCGGATGATCTACCAGAACGGCTGCAACGACCCGCTGTCGCGGGGCACCGTCTACGGCGGCGCACCGGAGAACTGTCAGGACTTCGCCGCCTACTACCCGGCCGGGGTCAACCCGTGCGAGACCGGCAACCAGGCGCACAACCGCATCCTCGACAATTACGTGGCGCCGGTGCTGGGCATTCCGCGCACCTCGCAGAACGTGCAGACGTTGGCGATCTTCAACACGTTCACGTACGGCGGGATCGGCGGCACCAACGCGACGACCTCGGGCGGCTCCCCGCAGGGCCCGCTGATCTCGCTGCACGAGATCGGTCACTCGCTCGGTACGCTCGCCGACGAGTACCCGTACTCCTCGCGTGACGTGGTCCGCCCCTGCTACACCGGCGGCGAGCCCAACAGCTTCCACCACACCACCTACACTGATCCACAGAAGATGGTCGAGGACCAGCAGAAGTGGTGGCGCTGGGTCGGCGAGGAGAGCCTGTCCGGCGGCACGATCGGGCTGCACGAGGGTGGCGGCAGCTACCCGTGCGGCCAGCGCCGGCCCAGCGAACACTCGATGATGCGCTGGATCGGATTCGACTTCGACCAGGTCGGCCTGGAGCACATGGTCGCCCGGGTCACCGGAATGCGTAACTCCGGGCAGATGAACGTGCGGCACACTCCGGTCGGCACGGTGGCGTCCGACAGCGTGCTGTGGGTCGAGACGGGGCAGCCGCGCTACCACGAGCTGCAGGTGACCTGGCGGATCGGCGGCCCGGACGGCACCGTGCTCGACACGCACAACAGCCGTGACCTCGACCTCGGCGCGCTCGACCTGCCGGCGGGGACCGTGGTACACGTGGAGGTGCGCGACCCGGTGGGGCCGGACGGCACCGACTGGGTACGCAATCCGTCCACCGGCAACACGGCCACGAACTCCGGCTACAACGGCCCGCGGTTCGTGCAGACCCGGCAGTGGACGGTCGGTGACACGAAGGTGACGTCGTCGTCGCCTGCGGCTACCTTCACCAGCCACACCATGAACAGCCAGCCGGTCGCCGGTGACGAGGTCGTGTACGTGCGGACCAACCACCCCGACGACCGGGTCCTCGACGTGACCTGGTCGTTGGACGGTGACGCCGTACCGAACCCGCACAACAGCCGCAACCTGGACCTGGGCGCGTTGGCGCTGGCGGCGGGCACCCACAAGTTGACCGCGACGGTGACCGACCCGGCCGATCCGGGCGGCGTCTCCGACCGCGTCGAGTGGACCGTCGACAATGCCCTGCCCACGGCGCCCCGGACCCTGTCGCAGCCGCTTACCCGTCTCGCCGGCGACGTGGAGCACCCGGTGTACTTCAACGGGTGGGACATGCGGCTGGACCCGCGTGACGACCACACCGGCTACGACGAGGATCGCTACGTCGTCGGTCAGTTCCGGCTCGACAAGGACGGTTGGTACAACTACTTCGGCTTCCCGGAGAAGCCGATGCCCGCCTCGCCGTTCCAGTTCCGCCACTCCGGCACGGACGTCAAGGCGCTGACGTACGGCAACCTCGGCACGGGTGGCCTGTCGAGGGCGGCGTTCGAGCAGACGCTGCCGGACGACCACCCCGCCGGCGGGTTCGTGCCGGGATTCGGCACGCACCTCGTCGAGCACCGGGCCATCGACCCGGCCGGCAATGTCGGGGAACCCAGCGCGTACCGGGCCACCGTGCTGCCGGGCGTGTCGCCCGACTGCACCCGGACGCTGACCGGCCCGCAGTTGCGGGTCGTGGCCAGCGAGGGCGTGACCTGCCTCAAGAACGCCCAGGTGTTGGGTGCGGTGTCGGTGAAGCCGGGCGCGTCGCTGGTGGTCAGCGACAGTTCGATCACGGGCGCGTTGTCGGCGACCGGAGCCCAGGCGCTGCAGATCTTCGGCAGCACGGTGAACGGCGCCACGGATGTCGCCGGGACCACGCGGGACGTGACGATCGCCGGCAGCACCTTCAACGGTTCGGTCAGCCTGACTCGGAACGTCCAGGTGAGCGCCAACGACCGGTACAGCCGGCTGGCCGGCGCCTACGGGCCGATCCTGGTCGGCAGCCGGATCAACGGATCGCTGAGCTGCGCCGGTAACAGCGCGGCGGTGAAGGACTTCGGCGCGCCCAACACGGTCAACGGGGCCAAGGGCGGTGACTGCGCGGCCCTCTGACGCGCTCTGCCGCACGTGGTGGGCCGGCGGTCGTCGGCCCACCACGTCTCATCCGGTTGCTCGGGGCCGTCGCCGCGTGGGTGACGGGTGCCGTCGAGGGGTGCCCGGGCTGCTGGGAGGCCGTGCGTGACCGACGAATGCGTAAGGACCTGACTATATACAGTTATTTACATTCATAATGCGGCCGATTACGGTGATCCCCACTCGAGTACCCGCAGGGTGGCAGCCCCCTTACGCAAAGTAATTGCCCTGCCTGTCGGCAATGGGCAACCAACGTGACACCGGGAGATTTGCCTTGGGCTCCGAAGTTTCACCACGTCCCCCCGACCAGCCGCAGACCAGCGACCATGACGCCGCGGTCCGGCGCTCGCCGAAGAAGAAGCGCCCGACAGCCATGTTGGCGATCCTGACAGCGGGCGTCCTCGCCGTCGGGACGGCACCACTCTGGGGTGCGGGCGGAGGCGACGCCCTCGACGACGCCGCCCTGTCCGCGACCCCCACCTTCACCGTCGGCCTGCAGTCGCCGCAGGACCCGGGGCCGTTCCCCGGCAGCGTGACGCCGACGACCCCCACCATCACCATCGCCGGACAACGCGACGGGGAGAGCACGTTCAAGGTCGTCAACTACGACCAGGTGCGGCCGACGACGCCGGGCCAGATGGACTTCGACCACTTCCACACCGGCATCGAGATCCAGTGGTGGCTGAAGAAGTGGGCCCACGAGCGCCCCGACATCGTCGACCTGTACATCGTCGGCGAGAGCTACAGCGGCCAGCCGATCTACCAGCTGACCATCACGGACAAGTCGACCGGGAAGGACACCGACAAGCCGGCCGCGTACTTCGAGGGCAACCGGCACTCGGGGGAGACCTCGTCGGCCGAGAGCTCGCTGTGGTTGGCGCAACACCTCATCACGAAGGCCGGTAAGGACCGGACCGTCGACAAACTGCTCGACGACAAGACGGTCTACATCCGGCCCGTCAACAACCCCGACGGCCACGACATGTACCTCTACACCGCCCAGACCAACCGGTCGACCGTACGGCCGTACGACAACGACGGCGACGGCAAGCGCGACGACGACCCGGGCGAGGACATCAACGACGACGGTTACCTGAGCCAGATGCGCCA
This sequence comes from Micromonospora avicenniae, assembly GCF_900156065.1. Classification (GTDB taxonomy): domain Bacteria; phylum Actinomycetota; class Actinomycetes; order Mycobacteriales; family Micromonosporaceae; genus Micromonospora; species Micromonospora avicenniae. The sequence goes on from NZ_FTNF01000008.1 coordinate 128,118, forward strand.
GTACGTCGGCGCCGGCAAGGGTACCCACGTCGTTGACGCGCGCGACCCGGCCGGAAACGCGATGCTGAGCGTCGGCGCGGGCAACGGCGACTACCTCATGTTCTCCGAGGGCATCGACAACGACGGCGACGGCCGCTACAACGAAGACGGCATCGGTGGCCTCGACCTGCACCGCAACTACCCCTACAACTGGCACCCGATGGCCGAGGACGACGCCACCGGCCGCAACCTGACCCAGGGCGGCGCCGGCGAGTACCCGCTGTCGGAGCCGGAGACCAAGCACGTCTACACGTGGCTGATGTCGCACACGAACATCGCCGCGGTGAACAGCATGGACACCCGCGTGCCCATGCACCTGCGCGGGCCGTCGACCTGCGACCCGGAAGAATGCATGTACAAGAGCGACCGCAAGCTCTACGAGCACTTCGACAAGGCGGGCGTCTCCTTCACCGGCTACCGCAACGCCGGCAGCGTCTACATCGACTACGCCACCCGTAACGGCGGCGACCCGGAGGCGCTCTTCGGGCACGGCCCGGACTTCGGCTACTTCCAGTACGGCGCCATCTGGTACGGCGACGAGATCTGGAACGGTGGCGACTTCACCGACTACGACAAGGACGGCCGCTGGGCCGACTGGGAGCGGTCGCGGTGGTGCGCCGAGAATGGGCGCACGAACTGCTTCCTGCCCTGGACGAAGGCACAGCACCCCACGCTCGGAACCGTCGAGGTCGGCGGCATCAACCCCAAGTTCTGGTCCCAGAACCCGTCGGACGACCTGATCGGCGAGTGGGCCGCCAACCAGGCCCAGTTCAACCTGTACCTGACCCAGTCCCTGCCGCAGGTCGACCTCACCAGGGTCCAGGTCAAGAAGCTCAAGGGCAACCAGGCCGACGGCGCCACGCACGAGATCACGGCGACGGTCAAGAACACCGGCCGCATCCCGACCGCCCTGGAGCAGGCGAAGGAGGTCAAGATCGTCGCACCGGACACCGTCACGGTGCAAGGCGCCCGCAGGGTCGGCGACGCCCCGCAGTTCTACCTCGACGGTGGTGACGACCAGAAGGTACGACTCCGGGTCGTCAAATCCGACGCGGACACCGTCACGGTGAACGCGGTAAGCGTCCGGGGCGGTCTGGACACCGCGTCCGTACGACTGAACTGAGCGCGTGCGGTGGGCGTCGCCCCGGACCCCGGAGCGACGCCCACCCCCGTGCCCGCGATTCGCACAACCCCTGAACGGAGAAAGTGAACCAACTCATGACGAACCTGCAGAACGGAAGGCTCAGCCGACGTCGGGTGCTGGGCGGAGCAGCCGGACTGGCCGCCGGAGCCGCTGCCGTCGCGACGGGCCTGCCGTCCGGCGGTGCCCTAGCCGCCCCCAAACAGAACGCGCCCGACCTCGCCCGCTGGCGTAGGCAAGCGGCACACGTGACGATCACCCGCGACGACTGGGGCATTCCGCACGTGGTCGGCAGGACCGACGCCGACGCGGTGTTCGGGATGATCTACGCCCAGGCCGAGGACGACTTCGACCGGATCGAACGCAATTACCTGGTGAGCCTCGGCCGGCTCGCCGAGGCCGAGGGCGAGAGCGCCATCTGGCAGGACCTGCGCCAGCGACTCTTCATCGACCCCGGGGTGCTGAAGAGGTACTACGCGGAGAGCCCGGCCTGGTTGCGCAAGCTCATGCAGGCCTGGGCCGACGGGCTGAACTACTTCCTCGCGACCCACCCCGAAGTGCGGCCGCGCGTGATCACACGTTTCGAGCCGTGGATGCCGCTGAGCTTCTCCGAGGGCAGCATCGGCGGCGACATCGAACGCGTCCCGCTCACGCAGCTCGAAGCGTTCTACGACAACCGCCAGGTCGAGATGACCGACGAGGAGCGCGGACTGCTGTTCCGCGAGCCCTCGGGTTCGAACGGCATGGCGATCGCACCGAGTCACACCCGGGACGGCCACGCGCTACTCCTGATCAACCCGCACACCAGCTTCTTCTTCCGCTCCGAGCAGCACGTGACCAGCGGCGAGGGGCTCAACGCGTACGGCGCGGCCACCTGGGGGCAGCTCTTCATCTATCAGGGCTTCAACGAGGACACCGGCTGGATGCACACCTCCAGCGGCGTCGACAACGTCGACGAGTTCGCCGAGACGATCGTGACCAAGGCAGGAGGTCGCCACTACTACCGCTACGGCGACGCGCTGCGACCGGTGACGAAGAAGACGATCACTCTGTCCTACCGCACTGCCGACGGCGCTCGGGCGAAGCGCACCTTCACCACCTTCGCCACCCACCACGGGCCGATCGTGCGCGAAGCGGACGGCAAGTGGATCGCGTTCGCGTTGATGAACAAGCCCGTGGAGGCGCTGCTGCAGAGCTTCCTGCGCACCAAGACCCGGGACTACGCGGACTTCATGCAGGTGGCCGGCTACAAGGCCAACAGCTCGAACAACACGCTCTTCGCCGACTCCAAGGGCGAGATCGCCTTCCTCGTGCCGCAGTTCATGCCGGTACGCGACGACCGCTTCGACTACCGCAAGCCCGTCGACGGCAGCGACCCGGCGACGGACTGGCGCGGGCTGCACAGCCTCAAGAGCCTGCCGCAGGCGGTGAACCCGAAGAACGGCTGGGCGTTCAACACCAACAACTGGCCCTGGACCGCCGCCGGCCCGTACAGCCCCAAGGCGGAGGACTACCCGCGCTACTTCGACCAGGCGGGCGAGAACCCGCGCGGACCGCAGGCCATCCGGGTGCTGACCGCGCAACCCCACTTCACCCCCCAGAGCCTGATCGCGGCAGCCTTCGACACCTACCTCACCGCCTTCGCCCGCCTCGTGCCGCAGCTCGTCGCCGCGTGGGACAAGCTGCCCGCCGGCGACCAGCAGCGGGCGAGGCTCGCCGACCCGATCGACCTGCTGCGCGGCTGGGACTACCGGTGGGGCGCGGAATCGACAGCCACGTCGCTGGCCGTGTTCTGGGGCGAGGCTCTCTGGGCCCCCCTGTCCCAGGCAGCCAGGGACGCGGGCCTGTCGATGTGGGACTACCTGGCCGAGCGCGCCACCGACGCGCAGCGGCTCACCGCGCTGGAGGAGGCCGTCGCACGGCTGACCCAGGACTTCGGCAGCTGGCAGGTGCCCTGGGGGCAGATCAACCGCTTCCAGCGCAACGACGGCGCGATCACCCAGACGTTCGACGACACCAAGCCGAGTTACCCGGTGCCCTTCACCTCCGCGCAGTGGGGCTCCCTCGCCTCGTTCGGAGCGCGGCGCTACCCGGGCACGAAGCGCTACTACGGCACCAGCGGCAACAGCTTCGTCGCGGTCGTCGAATTCGGGCCGAAGCTGCGCGCCTGGGCGGTGACGGCCGGCGGCGCGAGCGGGCACCCCGACTCGCCGCACTTCGACGACCAGGTCGAGCGCTACGCCAGCGGTGACCTCCGGCCGGTCTACTTCTATCCGCAGGATCTCAAGGGCCACATCGAGCGGATCTACCAGCCGGGCAACTGATCGGGCCGTCGGCGGCGCTGTTGAAGCCGTGCCACCGACTCCGTGCCGGAACGCTCGTCGACGCCGAGGCGCCCCAGGCCGATGACCGGCCGCCGCGCGCCTCGGCGTCGACCCGCGCATCGATCACCTCGCGCAGCGATCACCTCGCGCAGCGATCACCTCGCGCAGCGATCACCTCGCGCAGCGATCACCTCGCGCAGCGATCACCTCGCGCAGCGATCACCTCGCGGCACGCCGCCTCCGGTGCGGCGCGAACTGTCACCGCCCGCCGTTAGCCTGTGCCCATGCGGGATCCGGCATCTGAGCGAGACCGCCATGGCTGACGCCGACGACGTGCGTCAGCTGGCGCTCGCGCTACCACACGTGGTCGAGATTGACAGCGACGGCTTCGACTTCCGGGTCGCCAACAAGGGCTTCGTCTGGTCGTATCCCGAGCACAGACCGGGCCGGCCGCGGGTCATCCGGACCGACATCGCGGTGCTGTACGTCGGCGACGAGGCAGAGAAGCAGGCGTTGCTGCTCGGCGAACCAGAGCGATTCTTCACCACGCCCGCCTACGAGGGACTGCCCCTAGTCATGCTGCGGCTGGACCACGTGACCGTCGACCGGCTCAGCGAACTCGTCACCGACGCGTGGCGCATGCGCGCGCCGGAGGAGATCGCCGGTGACCTCGACGATACCCTCGGGTCGGCACCGCCTCTCGGCCGAGCCGGAGAGCCGGTCGGCGACCAGCGCGGCTGAGCGCCTCCCGGCGGGTCAACAAGCCAACCGGTCCACGAGGGCCTCGGTCACCTCCGGGTGTCGGCCGTGCCCCGGCGAGGTCGCGAATGCGGGCGCCCGGGTTCCACGGTGGCGACCCGTGGCGCAATTCGTCTCCTGCGGGCGCATCGACGCGGAAGATGAGAACATGCAGCACTCTCGGTCCGGGCGGTCTCGATCGGGGCTCTTCCGATCGAGGAGGCCGGTGCTGACCGAGGAGACCCACCGGCCGACGCTCTTTGAAATCTTCTTCGATCTCGTCTTCGTCTTCGCGCTCACCCGGGTCATAGCGTTCATGGACGATCGGCTCACGCCTCTCGGACTGGGGCAGGGGCTGATCGTGCTGGCGCTGTTGTGGGTGTCCTGGAGCAACTACACCTGGCTGGGTAACAGTGCCGTTGCCGATATCGGACGGATCCGCACCGGAACGACGATCGCGATGGGGGCCGTGTTCGTCGCCGCGCTGGTGATCCCGAACGCCTGGCCGTCACGGGGTGGCTCCGTGAACGGGCCGCTCATGCTGGTCGGCGCTTACATAATGCTGCGGATCGTGCACTTCGTGGTGTTCTTCTCGATCGCCGAAGCGAGCCGCCAGCGTGCTCTGCGTATCTACCTCATTGTGTCGCTGGTCGCATGGGTGCCGCTGATCGCCGGCGCGGTGCTCGGCGCCACCGCGCAGATCGCGCTCTGGGCGGCCGCGATCGTGATCGATTACGCTGCTGCCTTCCTGTCCTCTGCCTACGGCACATGGACGCTACGCAGCCCCGGCCATTTCACCGAGCGGCACTGCCTGGTTCTGATCATCGCGTTGGGCGAGTCCCTGATCTCGGTGAATTCGGGCGTCGGCTTGGCTACTGTTTGCGGCTCTGTGATACTCGCGGCGCTGCTGGGCCTCGTCGTCACGATCTGCATGTGGTGGCTGTACTACGAGAACTCGGCGGTGGGGGCCGCAGAGGTGTTGCAGAGGGTGCACGGCGCCGCTCGTGATCGCCTGGCGGTCAACGCATTCAGCTTGGTTCACTTCCCGATGGTCATCGGGGTCCTCTACATTGCTTTGGGCATCGAGCAGGTGCTTGATCAACTGGCGCACGAACCGGTCCGCCGCGGGGCCGAGACGCGGATGAGCTGGATCGAAGGTGCGGCACTGTTCGGTGGGACCGCACTGTACTTCGGTGCCCGGCTAATCTTCCTGAAGATGACCGGCGGTTACTCCATCTGGCGACAGGTCGTCGTGGTCGGCTTGGCGGTCCTGCTGATACCCGCCGCCCGGGTCCTGCCCGCGCTTGCCGCGCTCGGGCTACTTACCGCCTTCGTACTCGCCCTGGTCGTTCAGGAGTGGTTCAGCCCGCCCGGGCGTAACCCGACGGCCCCGCTTCCGCATGGCACCTGAACGTCAGCCGCTGATCTTGTACGGCAACTTCCTTACCCTCCGCCATCGGGCCTGTCCACCGTCGGCCGCGCGGGCCCCGCACTCCGGAAGCTCGGAGATCTATCCGGTGGTCCAGGTGTCGCCGGCGTTGAGCAGGTCGGCGAGCATCGCCTCTGGCGTACCGGTGGCCTCAGCCGCGGCGTCAGCGAGTTGCTTCTGCACCACTTGGTCATAGGACGGGCGAGAGACGTTGCGGAAGACGCCGATCGGGGTGGTGGTGAGGTCGGAGCCGGAGAGCCGGGTGAGGGCGAAGGCGTACGCCGGATCATCCACCGTGGCGTCGTGGATGATCGGCGTGCCACCCTCCTGCACTGTCAGGCCGAAGCTGCCTTCGGGGTGTACGACCGAGAACCGGCCGTCGTTGCCGAAGGTGATCGGCTGGCCCTGCTCGAGCCGGATCAGGTGCTCGTCCCGGGTCGCCGGGTCCTTGATCAGGTCGAAGGCGCCGTCGTTGAAGATGTTGCAGTTCTGGTAGATCTCGACGAAGGCCGAACCTTCGTGTTCGGCGGCGGCGCGCAGCACCGACTGGAGGTGCTTGCGGTCGGAGTCGATGGTGCGGGCCACGAAGGTGGCCTCCGCGCCGAGGGCGAGGGAGAGCGGGTTGAACGGTGCGTCCGCCGAGCCGACCGGGGTCGACTTGGTGATCTTCCCGACCTCGGAGGTGGGGGAGTACTGGCCCTTGGTGAGCCCGTAGATCCGGTTGTTGAACAGCAGGATCTTGAGGTTGACGTTCCGCCGCAGCGCGTGGATCAGGTGGTTACCACCGATCGAGAGGGCGTCGCCGTCGCCGGTCACCACCCACACCGACAGGTCGGGACGGGACACGGACAGGCCGGTGGCGATGGCGGGCGCACGGCCATGGATGGAGTGCATCCCGTAGGTGTTCATGTAGTACGGGAAGCGGGACGAGCAGCCGATGCCGGAGACGAACACGGTGCGTTCCCGGGGGATGTTCAGCTCGGGCATGAACTGTTGGATGGCGGCGAGGATGGCGTAGTCGCCGCAGCCGGGGCACCAGCGCACCTCCTGGTCGGACTTGAAGTCCTTGCCGGTGAGCTTCACGGGGGTGACGGGAATCGGGCTAGGCATTCTTGACCACGTCCTCGAGCATGTTCTCCAGGGTCGCGGCCGTGAACGGCAGACCGCTGACCTGGTTGAAGGGCACCGCGTCGACCAGATACCTCGCCCGGACCAGACGGGCCAGCTGACCGAGGTTCATCTCCGGGACGACCACCTTGTCGTACTGGGCCAGCACCTCGCCGAGGTTGGCCGGCAGCGGCGCGAGGTGCCGCAGGTGCGCCTGCGCGATCGGCAGTCCTCGCTCCCGCAGCGCCCGGCAGGCGGCACCGATCGGCCCGTACGTCGAGCCCCAGCCGAGCACCAGCACCCGCGCGTCGCCGTCCGGATCCTCGACGTCGACGTCCGGCACCGGGATCGCGTCGATGCGTTCCTGGCGGATACGGACCATGAAATCGTGGTTGGCCGGGTCGTACGAGATGTCGCCGGTCTTGTCGGCCTTCTCCAGCCCACCGATGCGGTGTTGCAGGCCGGGGGTGCCGGGGACGGCCCACGGCCGGGCGAGGGTTCGCGGGTCGCGGAGATAGGGCAGGAAGGTCTTCCCGTCCTCGCCGTTCGGTTCGGTGGCGAACTCGACCCGCAGGTCGGGCAACTCGTCCACGGTCGGCAGCAGCCACGGCTCGGAGCCGTTGGCGACGTAGTTGTCCGACAGCAGGATCACCGGGGTGCGGTAGGTGAGGGCGATCCGGGCGGCTTCCAACGCCGCGTAGAAGCAGTCCGACGGTGACTTGGGCGCGACCACCGCGAGCGGAGCTTCGCCGTGGCGGCCGTAGAGGGCCAGGTTCAGGTCGGCCTGCTCGGTCTTGGTGGGCATGCCGGTCGACGGACCCGCGCGCTGCACGTCGACGATCACCAGGGGCAGCTCCAACGCCACCGCCAGGGAGATGGTCTCGCTCTTCAGCGCCACCCCGGGCCCGGAGGTGGTGGTCACGCCCAGGGCGCCGCCGTACGACGCGCCGAGCGCGGCGCCGACCGCTGCGATCTCGTCCTCGGCCTGCATGGTGGTCACGCCGAACCTTTTGTGCCTGGCGAGTTCGTGCAGGATGTCCGAGGCCGGCGTGATCGGGTACGCGCCCAGGAAGACCGGTAGCTTCGACCGCACCCCGGCGGCGACCAGCCCGAGCGCCAGCGCCTGGTTGCCGGTGATGTTGCGGTAGGTGCCGGGGCGCATGCGGGCCGGCTTCACCTCGTACCGCACCGCGAAGGCCTCGGTGGTCTCCCCGTAGTTCCAGCCGGCCCGGAACGCCGCCTTGTTCGCCCCGACCAGGTCCGGACGCGTGGCGAACTTGCGCTCCAGGAATCGCAGCGTCGACTCGTACGGCCGGGAGTACATCCAGCAGAGCAGCCCGAGGGCGAACATGTTCTTGGCCCGCTCGGCGTCCTTCTTCGCCACTCCGGCGTCGGCCAGCGCGCCGACCGTCATCGACGTGAGCGCCACCGGGTGCACCGAGTACCGGGCGAGCGAGTCGTCGTCGAGCGGACTGGACGCATAGCCGACCTTGGCCAGGTTGCGTTTGGTGAACTCATCGGTGTTCACGATGATGTCCGCCCCCGGTTGCAGGTCGGCCAGGTTCGCCTTCAACGCGGCCGGATTCATCGCCACCAACACGTTCGGCGCGTCACCGGGAGTCAGGACGTCATGGTCGGCGAAGTGCACCTGAAAACTCGACACACCCGGCAACGTCCCGGCGGGCGCGCGGATCTCCGCCGGGAAGTTGGGCAACGTCGAGATGTCGTTGCCCAGTTGCGCCGTCTCCGACGTGAACCGGTCGCCGGTCAACTGCATGCCGTCACCGGAGTCACCGGCGAACCGGATGACCACCCGGTCGAGTTGACGGATCTGCTTGGTCACGTCGATGGACCCCTTCTGGTCGAGCGGGAGGGCGGCGTTCGCTGACGCGGTTCGCGGGTGAGGCACCGCACACGAGAGGGCGCGGTTGCCTCACCCGCGGGTCGCCGCGGTGGCGGCTCGGGAGCGGCCGCGATGGCCCGCCCTGCCGCCACGCGGATCAGGCCTGCTTGGTCTCCCAGAAGATCTCCGAGATCTCGTTGATCTTCGCGAGCAGCCGGGTCGCGACCTCCGGATCCGCGGAACCCTTCGACCCGCCGGCGCCGGCCAGCTTGGTGGCCTCGTTGAAGAGGCCGTGCAGCTGCGGGTACTTCTCGAAGTGGGGCGCCTTGAAGTAGTCGGTCCATAGCACCCAGAGGTGGTGCTTGACCAACTCGGCCCGCTGCTCCTTGATGATCAGGGCGCGGGTACGGAATTCCGGGTCCTCGTTGGCCTGGTACTTCTCACAGATGGCCTTGATCGACTCGGCCTCGATCCGAGCCTGGGCCGGGTCGTAGACACCACACGGCAGATCGCAGTGAGCGCTCGCGGTGGTGCGGGGGGTGAAGAAACGTGGCAGTCGCATCCGACTCATTCTCCTTCCGGTGACGGTGCAGACGATGTCAGCTCCGGCAGCGGGCGATGATCTCGGGGGTCGTGGTGGACGAGCCGCCCGCGCTGCCTCGGACCGCGCGTCGACGTCGGTCCCGACACTGCTGAGCACGCAGGCGTCAGCACCGGTAGGTGGTCGACGGCACGACGCTAAGACCTGAACCCCACTTCAGGTCAACCACTCGTGAACTGGCTCTCAACCCCGCAGGTGGCCCCGAGGGGAGTGCTACGGTTTGCCCCCTCGAATACCGGGCCGCCGGAAACCTGAAGTCCACCGCACGAACCCGCTGGCGCATCCGTGCACGACGTACTGGGAGGGCGCATGTCGTCGCGTACCGATCTCATCGAAGACCTCATGGGACGCTTTCCTCACGTGCCGCGCGAGGCGGTCATCAAGGAAGACCTGCTGCGTGGCGGCCTGGCCTTCGACGACTCGGCGCTGACGGAGAACGAGGGCGGTGACGTCAAGCCGAAGTCGTACTTCATCTTCTCGTTCGACCACCGGACGCTGCCGGAGCTGGGTGCCGCCGCGCTGCGTCGCCCACCGGAGGAGATCGTGCTCACCGGCGGCCCGTACGAGCTGCGCCGCACGGTCGTCTCGGTCCGCACCAACCCCGACTCGCCGTACCGGGTCAAGCCCGATGACGACGGGAGGCTGAAGCTCTTCCTCGACGGGCGCGCGATCGCCGAGGTGGGCCTTCCGCCGATGCCGGACTACTACCGGCACACGCTCGCCAACGGCAAGTCGGTGATGGAGGTCGCGCCGACGATCCAGTGGGGCTACCTCATCTACCTGACCGCCTTCCGGGTCTGCCAGTACTTCGGCGCCAAGGAGGAGTGTCAGTACTGCGACATCAACCACAACTGGCGTCAGCACAAGCAGGCCGGCCGCCCGTACACCGGGGTCAAGCCGGTCGACGAGGTCCTCGAAGCGCTGGCCATCATCGACAAGTACGACACGGCCCGCGCGTCGAAGGCGTACACGCTGACCGGCGGCAGCATCACCTCGAAGGTCGACGGGCTGGCCGAGGCCGACTTCTACGGCCGCTACGCCCAGGCGATCGAGGAGCGGTTCCCGGGCCGGTGGATCGGCAAGGTCGTCGCCCAGGCGTTGCCGCGGGCCGACGTGCAGCGCTTCCACGACTACGGGATCCGGATCTACCACCCGAACTACGAGGTGTGGGACAAGCGCCTCTTCGAGCTCTACTGCCCGGGCAAGGAGCGGTACGTGGGCCGGGAGGAGTGGCACCGGCGCATCCTCGACTCCGCCGAGGTCTTCGGGCCGCGTAACGTCATCCCGAACTTCGTCGCCGGAGTGGAGATGGCCGCCCCGCACGGCTTCACCAGCGTCGACGAGGCGATCGACTCGACCGCCGAGGGCCTGCAGTACTTCATGTCCCGCGGAATCACCCCCCGGTTCACCACCTGGTGCCCCGAGCCGACCACCCCGCTCGGCCGCAGCAACCCGCAGGGCGCGCCGCTCGAGTACCACATCCGGCTGCTGGAGATCTACCGCGCCACGATGGAGGCGAACGGCCTGTCCAGCCCGCCCGGGTACGGCCCCGCCGGCCCCGGCCGGGCCGTCTTCTCGGTCAGCTCGTTCATGGACAGCCTGCCCGCGGAGCCGGCGGCGACCGAGGGCTGAGCCCGTCCGGTACGACTTCACCGGATGGGGCAATTCGCCCCATCCGGTGGCGCAAACCGCAGTCCTCGAATCCTCCGGGACTCGACCCCCGACTTCATGATCTGCAACGGCACGGCGAGGACATCCCGCTCCGACATCCACTAGGGTCTGGTTTGGCTCGGCCCGGTGACCCCGCCGGTGTCAATGGCACCGGGACTGGTGCCGTCGCCGGTGCTCTCCGCCGCTGCGCTTCGTCCCAGCGATTCCCGCCCGCGCAGATTGCCGAGGGCCAGGGCGCAGAAGATCAGGATTATCACGGCGATGAGCCGCGGAAGGGTCTCTGCCACTTCACGCGGAGGTGTGCTCCCGTATCTCCGGGAAAACGCCACGGCTGCGGGATGCAGCGCAAATGAGACAAGCGCTGGAATCACGGATATCGCTCCGAGCCAGCGGAAAGGTCTCCTGACGGTCAACCAGGCCGCGGACAGGCGTCCCACTCCGACGATGAGGATCAGGCTGACCGGCAACGCCACGGTTGTGGACAACCGCAGGCCGATGGCGATGGCGTGATCAGGAGAGGCGCCTGGGGGAATCACGGGCACGAACCCGGCGACGAGTCCGGCCACCAGTGACACGGTGACGTAGGTCAGGGCGGCCAGCGCCAGCACGCGACGGGCCAGCCTGGGCCGTGGTACGGGCTCCGCCGTCCGCGCCTCATCGTTGCGCGCGGCGCGCCACAGCAGCGACACAGCCACCAAGGCCGCGGCCGTAGGCGCCCAGAACGCCGCGCCGCTGTCGGATACGCCGACCTGATTCAGTATGAAATAGACGCTCAGCAGGATGAACAGGGCTGGCCACACAGTCGCAGTATCGCGCGGCAACGTAGGCGCCTCAATGGCTCTCGTCGTGCTCGCCGGCCGGCTTGCGGCCCGAGTTCCGCCGTGAAGGGCTGTGCTGACACCGGCGGGCCGCGCTGCGCGTCTCCCGACACGCCGTCAGAGCCATGGACACCAGTTCGTCGTACCCGGAGAGTACGACTGACGGTGACCGATGAGCTTCGGCGTGGTGACGGGTCCTCATCCGACGGCAACGCCGAAACCGAACGGAAGGATTCGGGCATGACTGGCGTACGGGTGCTGGTAGGCACACGCAAGGGTGCGTTCGTGCTGACGTCGGACGGCCGGCGCGGCGACTGGACGGTCGAGGGACCGCACTTCGGTGGCTGGGAGATCTACCACCTGACCGGGTCTCCGGTCGATCCGAACCGGCTCTACGCCTCCCAGTCCGGAGGCTGGTTCGGTCAGTTGATCCAGCGGTCGGACGACGGCGGCAAGAGCTGGAACCCGGTCGGCAACGACTTCGCCTATGCGGGCGAGGTCGGTGAGCATCTCTGGTACGACGGGACCCCACGTCCGTGGGAGTTCAAGCGCGTCTGGCACCTGGAGCCGTCCCGCGACGACCCCGACACGGTGTACGCGGGGGCCGAGGACGCCGCCCTCTACCTGTCCACCGACGGCGGCCTCAAGTGGACCGAGCTCACCGCGCTCCGCACCCACCCGACCGGGCCGTCCTGGCAGCCCGGCGCGGGCGGCCTGTGCCTGCACACGATCATCCTGGACCCGACGCATCCGGGCCGGATCTACACCGCCATCTCGGCGGCGGGCGCGTTCCGCAGCGACGACGGCGGCGACAGTTGGCTGCCGATCAACAAGGGCCTGCGTTCCGGGGAGATCCCCGACCAGGACGCCGAGGTCGGCCACTGCGTGCACCACATCACCCAGCACCCGTCGCGACCGGACACCCTGTTCATGCAGAAGCACTGGGACGTGATGCGCAGCGACGACGCCGGGGCGAACTGGCGCGAGGTCAGCGGCAACCTGCCGTCGGACTTCGGCTTCCCGATCGCCGTGCACCCGCACGAGCCGGAGACGATCTACGTCGTACCGATCAAGAGCGACTCCGAGCACTACCCGCCGGAGGGCAAGCTGCGCGTGTACCGCAGCCGCACCGGCGGCGACGAGTGGGAGCCGCTGACCAAGGGACTGCCGCAGTCCGACTGCTACGTCAACGTGCTGCGCGACGCGATGGCGGTCGACACGCTCGACCCGGGTGGAATCTACTTCGGCACCACCGGGGGCCAGGTCTACCACTCGGCCGACGGCGGCGACAGTTGGGCGTCGATCGTCCGGGACCTGCCGCCCGTGCTCTCCGTGGAAGCCCAGGTGCTGCCGTGATCCGGGTGCTCCTCCCGGCCCACCTGAAGAACCTGGCACACGTCACCGGGGAGGTGCGTCTCGAGGGGGTGACCGGGCCGGACGGCGCGGTCACCCAGCGTTCGGTGCTGGACGCTCTCGAAGCGCAGTACCCGATGCTGCTCGGGACCATCCGTGACCGGCACAGCGGCAAGCGCCGCGCGTTCGTCCGCTTCTACGCCTGCGAGGAGGACCTCTCCAACGAATCGCCCGACGCGCCGCTGCCCGAGGAGGTCGTCGTCGGCAAGGAGCCGTTCATCGTCCTCGGCGCGATGGCCGGGGGATAGCGCCAGCCGACCTGCTCGGGCCGGGGGCAGTCCCCGGCCCGACCGGGTTTCCCTGGAGTGGTGCCCCGGGCTTGTGTCGACGTGTCGGGCGGGTCTCAGAAGTCGTCGCCGGTGTGCGCACCGAGCGTTCCGTCCGCGGCGGCATGCCACCAGCCCGGTGGGGTCGGCCCGCTGACGTTCGCGATCGGCCGGCGGCAGCACGGTAGCGATCATGAGTGTGACTCATTGCACGATTTTTCCGACTTGGAAACTTTGCCGCCTGAGAAAGCCGCGCGGATAGTTGTCGCGTGACCTCGGATCTTGGCTTGCGTGAGCGGAAGAAGCTCGCGACCCGCATCGCGCTCAGCGATGCGGCGTGGTCGCTGATGACCGAGCACGGGATCGACGCAGTGACCGCCGAAGCGGTCGCCGCGGCGGCGGACGTCTCACCCCGGACCTTCCGCAACTACTTCGCGAGCCGCGAAGAGGCGATCCTCGACGGGATCCTGCTGCGCGCGAATCGGCTCGTCGAGGCGCTGCGCACCCGACCGGCCGACGAGCCGGTGTGGGACTCGCTCGCGCACGTCCTGCCCGACATGATCATGAGCGTGCTCGGCGAGCGGGAGTGCGACGTCGCGACGCTGGTGCGGGTCTGCTCCGAGAACCCGGCGATGTTGGCGCAGCAACTGGCGGTGTTCGGTCGTGTCGAGCGGCTCATCGCCGAGGTCATCGCCGAGCGGACCGGCGCCGACATCGAGCGTGACCTTGCTCCGCACCTGCTGGCTGCCGTTCCCGGCGCGACCATGCGGGCGGTGCTCAACTTCTGGGCCGGCGGGGTGACCGACGCCACCCTTCCCGACCTCGTCCGGACGAGCATCGCGCAGCTGCGCGACGGTCTTCCCCTCGGCCGTGCCGCACCGGTCGCCTGAGCCGGGCGGGGAGCGACCGGGCCGACGTGATCAAACCATCTCGCCGGCTGCCGCACACCGAGCCGAACGCCGCGAGCGCGTCCCCGCCTGACCAGCCCCCGACCGAAGGGCAGTCGCCGTTCACAGGCGAATCCGAACCCCTCCCTGCCCATCCCTCGTCGCGCGAAAGGAACGCCGTGGGTGCCGACGACCGCGGGAAGCGACCGCACGCCCTCCGGGAACTGCTGCTCGTGGCCGCCCTGTTCCTGGCGTACAAGATCACCCGGCTGTTCGTCGTCGGGGACCTCTCCACGGCGTACGACAACGCCACGCACGTCTGGGCGTTCGAACGCGCCTTGCGGCTCCCCGACGAGGCGACGCTGCAACGGGCCGTGCTGTCACACGGCGACGTGGTCCGCGCGGCGAACATGTTCTACGCCTCGGTGCACTTCCCGGCCACCGGGGCGCTGCTGCTGTACACGTACCTGTTCCGGCCCGCCGTGTACCGGTGGGCGCGGACACTCCTCGCGGCGCTGTGCGGCGTGGGGTTCGCCATCCAGGCGCTCGTACCCATGGCGCCACCGCGCCTGCTCTCCGCGACCGGCATGCTGGACACGGGACAGCTGATGGGACCGCGGGCGTACGGCGACCCCGCCACCGACACCCTCTCCAACCAGTACGCCGCCATGCCCTCCCTGCACGTCGGATGGGCCACCGTGGTCGCGGTCGTGCTGATCGCCGCCGGCCGCAGCCGGTGGCGCTGGCTCTGGCTGCTGCACCCGCTGGTCACCCTCACCGTCGTGGTGCTCACCGGGAACCACTACTGGCTCGACGCGGCGGCCGCGCTGGCCCTGCTCGGCGTGATCCTGCTGCTGGTGCCGCGACCGCAGGCAGGGTCCGTCGGCGTGGATGCGGCGAGAACGGTCGGGAGTCGCGTGCCGGCACCGGCCGCTGTGCCTGTCGCGGGAACCTGGCTCCTGCCGGATGAGAACCTGCGTGGCGGCCTCTGGGTCACCTCACCTGTTCGGCAACCCGGGCGATGGCAGGGCAGCGATGGCCTGGTCGGCGGCGTGCGCGCAGACGATCGAGCTGCGCCGAGCATGGACCTACCGGCGCTTGCCGAACTCGTCCGGCGGGACGGCCTGCGGCGCGTCGACGCGCGGCACGGCGAACTGGTGCAGGACGTCGTCGCCGGGGAACCCGAGCACCGCCAGCACCTCGGGTAGTGCGGTCAGCGCCCGAGCCGCGCGGACCGGCGGGTGGGCCTCAGGCTGTCAGAGGTGCGGATTACGGGCCTCGACGCCCTGCAGCCACGCGGGACGCGTTGCCCAGAGGTCGGACGCCGTGCCCCACTCGCACGCCGGTCCGAGGTCCTGCTCGATAATCAGGGTCGAGCTGTCGGGGTCAGCCGCGAACAGTTCCAGATCCTCGGCGTAGCGGACAAGCAATTGCGCCCAGGACGGCGCCAGCACGTCCCACGAGGAGCATTCGACATCGACCCGAACCACCTGTCCGGGCGTTCCTCCCGGCGCCGGATCGAAGTCGAGCAGCCAATGTACGTCGCCGTTCATGTCGCCCACGACCACCGCGCCCGCCGTGCCCACGACCGGCCGCACCGGCCCGTTCAGGCGGAGCAGATCCTTGTCGACCAGGTACGCCCAGACCTGCGGATCGTCCCATTCCGGCTCCGGATTGTGGCTGTCGCGCCACATCCGGGTCCTCTCGACGATCCGTTCGGTGTCGTAGAACCAGTCCAGCGGCACCGGGCTGGGCTGACCTGATCCGGCGTGGGGCCAGGTGGTTCCGTTGTGAATGCGGAGACTCGCGCGGAGATCCGGGGGCAGCGGCTGGGCCAGGGCGGCCTCCACCGCATCGATCTGTTGATCCTCGGCCGGTGCCGCGAGGTGCCGCAGGGAGGCCGGCAGGACGCGACGCAGTCCGTCCTCGATCCGCTTCCATGCCTCGGTGACGCCTTCGTCGGTCCCGTGTCCTGTCACGGCGCGAAAGTCTAGACATCGTCGCCATGCCCGGGCGCGGCGCGGCTTCCGCCAACCTGGGCGGCCTCGCCGGCCTCGCCGTGGTCGCACGGTCCGCGTGATCCACATTTCGGGTCGAAAGGATCTTGACACGTCGCCGCGAAAGGCAGAGCATCCTTCGTTGGCTTCCGACAACGTTGTCAGACGGCGCGGGACAGCCCTCCGGTGTGGACAGCGCACCGGCGCAGAGCTGTCTTCGTCGTGCTCACAGCGCGGGTCCGTCAACTGAAGGGCAAGCACAAGTGTCAGACCCACTGGCGCGTGCGGCGCAGACCGCAAGACGCCGAACCATCGCCGGGATCGCGACCGCGGCCGTAGCCGTACTGGCGACCGCCGCCGCGGGCACCCCCGCCGCGGCCGCCCCGGCCCCGCACCTGGTCAACGACCCCGTCTCCTACGTCAACCCGCTGATCGGCTCCACGAACCTGGGCAACACCTACCCGGGCGCGGTACGTCCCTTCGGCATGCTGTCGTGGAGTCCGCAAACCACCCGCGATAGCCAGGTCTCCACTCCCGCACCCGGGGGCTACGAGTACGGCGCGACCCGGATTCGTGGCTTCAGCCTGACCCACCTCAACGGCGTCGGCTGCAACGGCGGTGCCGGCGACATCCCGATCATGCCGTACGTGGGCGACGTGGACTCGTCACCCACGATCGACACCTCCGACGCGAAGTACGCGAGCAACTTCTCGCACGCCAACGAGACGGCGCGGGCCGGCTACTACCGGGTGGCGCTCGACAGCGGCGCGTCGGCGGAACTGACCACCACCGACCGCACCGGTTCGGGCCGGTTCGGGTTCCCGGCCGACCAGCCCGCCAGCATGCTGTTCCGCACCGCCAACTCGGAGACCGGCAGCACCGACGCCACCGTGCAGGTGGACGCGGAGGCCCGGACCGTCACCGGTTCGGTCACCGCGGGCAACTTTTGCGGCCCGCAGAGCCCGAACAACCGCAAGGGCACGTACACCCTGCACTTCACCGCGCACTTCGACCAGCCCTTCGCCCGGTTCGGCACCTGGCAGGACGGCACCGTGACCTCGGGCAGCTCCTCCGCCTCGGGTGGCACCGGTGTCACAAGCGGCTTCCCGACCGCGGGTAAGGGCTCCGGCGCGTACGTCACCTTCGCCGACGGTACGACTCAGGTCGGCGTCAAGGTGGCCGTCTCCTACGTCAGCCTGGACAACGCCGAGGCCAACCTGCGGGCGGAGAACCCGCAGGAGAAGACCTTCGACACGGTCCGCGCGGAGGCCACCAAGGCGTGGCAGCGGGAACTGAGCAAGATCAAGGTCGGTGGTGGCACCGCCGACCAGCTCAGCAGCTTCTACACCGCGCTTTACCACTCCATGCTGGAGCCCACGATCGCCAGCGACGTCGACGGCCGTTACCTCGGCGCCGACGGCAAGCCCCACCAGTTGGCCAAGGGCCAGAAGATGCAGTACGGCACCTTCTCCGGCTGGGACCAGTACCGCGCCCAGGTGCAGCTGATGACCCTGATCAACCCGAAGGCCGGCAGTGACTATGCGCAGTCGCTGTTCAACTACGCGTCGCAGCGCGACGGCGAGTGGGACCGCTGGCTGCTGATCAACGGCAAGACGGCCGTCATGTCGGGTGACCCGTCGGCTCCGGCGCTCGCCGGGATCTACGCCTTCGGCGGTCGGGACTTCGACGTCAAGGGCGCCCTTCGCTCGCTGATCACCGCCGCGACGGTGCCGACCGCGAACGACTCGGACAGCGCCGGCTGCAACGTCGCGTGCGTCGGGCAGCGTCCCGCCCTGGACAAGTACCTCGAGCTCGGCTACGTACCGGCCGACGGCTGCTCCTGCTGGGGTGGTGCGGCCGAGACGCTGGAGGACGCCGTCGCCGACTTCGGCCTGGCCGAACTGGCCGGACGCCTCGGCGACCACGCGAACCAGCAGGCGTTCCTCGACCGTTCGGGGAACTGGAGCAACGTGTTCGACCTGACCGCCACCCCGCAGGGCGGCTACCTGCGGGCCCGCAAGGCTGACGGCGCGTGGGCGGAGCAGTCGTTCAACCCCGCCACCGAGAACGGGTTCGTCGAGGGCAGCAGCGCCCGCTACACCTGGATGGTGTACTCCGACGTCGCCGGTCTGGCCCGCGCGATGGGTGGCAACAAGGCAGCCGAGCAGCGCCTCGACGCCTTCTTCCGTACGCCGGACGGCAGCTTCGACTTCTCCGCCCGGGACCACACGCGGTTCGACCCGACCAACGAGCCGGACATGAACGCGCCGTACGTCTACAACTACCTGGGCGTCCCGCACAAGACGCAGGAGACGGTCCGGGCGGTGCTCAACCAGCTCTGGGGCAACACCCCGGGCGGCATCCCCGGCAACGACGACGCCGGCACCATGTCGTCGTGGTACGTCTTCTCCGCGCTGGGCCTGTACCCGCAGAACCCCAGCCGCGCCGACCTGGTGCTCTCCGCGCCGCTCTTCACCCGCGCGGTGATCAACAGCGGACCCGGCCGGGACATCACCATCAACGCTCCCGACGCCTCGGCGAAGAACATGTACATCCAGTCGGTGCGCGTCGACGGCAAGAAGTCGACCAAGACCTGGGTTCCCGCCTCACTCGTCGAGAAGGGCGGCAAGCTGGACTTCGCGCTCGGCAGCAAGCCGAACCTCTCCTGGGGCACCTCGCCCGCGGACGCGCCGCCGTCGTTCGGGCACGGCCGTCCCTACCTGGCCGGTGTCAGCCCGCAGGCCATGAAGGTGGAGCCGGGCGGCAAGGCGGACACGACGTACAAGGTGCAGGCGCTCACCGGCGACCCGACCAAGGTTCGTTGGCACGTCACCGCCCCCGCCGGGCTGAACGTGACGCCCGCCGACGGTGAAGTCGCGCTCTCCGGCGACGGCTCGGCCACCCGGGCGCTCACCGTCTCGCCCGACGCCGGCATGAAGCCCGGTGCCTACTCGATCTCGGTGACCGCCACGACCGCGTCCGGCGAGGCGTTGCCCGCGGTGACGCTTCCGATCACGGTCGCCGCACGGGACAGCGTGCTGTGGAACCTGAACAGCAACGGCATCTCGGCCGACGACACCAACCCGCAGGCCAACTTCGACACCGGCGGCTGGAGCTACTCGGCCACGGCGCTGGAGGCGGCCGGGGTGCGGCCCGGCTCCACCGTCTCGGTGAACGGGTTCGACTTCACCTGGCCGAACGTGGCTCCCGGCGACCCCGACAACATCGTCGTCGGCGGTGGCGGGCAGGTAGTCAGCGTCACCCCGGCCGAGGGCGACACCAAGCTGAGCGTGCTGGGCAGCGCCGCCTTCCAGGCCACGAGCGGCACGGTGACGCTCACGTACACCGACGGCACCACCCAGCAGGCGGAGATCGGCTTCAGTGACTGGACGTTGGGCGGCGGCAGCCAGCAGCCCTCCTTCGGCAACCTGACGGCCGTACGGACCGCGTACCGCGACTACATGGGCAGCGGCATCGACCCGGTGACCACGTACGTCTTCGCGACCGCGCCCATCGAGCTGCTGCCGGGCAAGCAACTGGCCAGCCTGACGCTGCCGAGCAACACCAACGGTGGCGTCATGCACGTCTTCGGCGTGGCGACGGCCTGACCGGAGTCGGAACGACAGGACGTCTGACTGTCGAACGGTGAGCACACGCCGGCGCTGCCCGGCGGGTGCCGCCGGTTGGGACGAGGGCCTGTTCCGCCCCACGGGGTGGAGCAGGCCCTCGCGCGTTCGCGGGGGAGAGGAGCCGTCGAGCGGAGACTCAAATATTCCTCAATTTCCATGTCGACGGCGCTTCCAGATCATCGCGGCGGGCCTAGGTTCAGATCACTTCGCGCACCGGCACATCGCCATGCATCACTTGGGAGAGCCAATGGCCCCTACGCCACCGACCGACGCCGAGCTCGACATCCTGATCAGGGCCCGGCTCGCCGCTCTCGGTATCGATCTGGACCAGCTTCCGTCAGGCACCACCCCCGATCCGGAGACCGGTTCGCCGGGCCAGGACTCCGTGCTCGCGTCGCTGCGCTCGTTCCTGCGGGGCACCGTGGCCACGCTCGCCGCCTACCAGCTGCCCGTCCCCGGCGTCACCGATCCCGACGCCGTCAAGGCACTGTCGCAGCAGCAGGTGCCCGTCCTGTACCCCTCGAACAGCACGGAATGGCGGAAGGCATGACTGGCGGACCACTCGACCGTTCGATCGACCGCAGGGCGTTCCTGGCCCGCGCTGCCGCGCTGGCAGCCGCCTCCGCCGCAGGCCTCACCGTCGCGCTGCCCTCGGTGGCGACGGCGAGCGGCCCCCGGGCGACCGGCCCGGCGGGGAAGGGGAAACCGGCGCTGGACCGGCCCAACGCCTACGTGAAGCCCCGGCCGGAGGCGCTCGCCGACCCGACCGAATGCACCATCGCCGAGGCGGCCTGGCTCATCCGCGCCGGGAAGCTCACCCCGCAACGTCTGGTCGAGGCGATGCTGGAGCGCATCTCCACGTACGACGGCGTCTACCAGGCGTTCAACCTGGTCCTCGCCGACGCGGCCATCGCCGCGGCGCGGGACGCCGCCCAGCGGCCCCGGCAGGGCGCGCTGCACGGCATCCCCCTGGCCATCAAGGACAACTACTACACCGAAGGGGTACGCACCACCGCGAACTCCTTCCTCTTCGAGAACTTCGTGCCGCCCCACGACGCCACCGCGGTGGCGCGCCTGAAGGCGGGCGGCGCGATCCTGCTGGGCAAGACCCAGATGGGCCCGCTGGCCACCACCCGGGCCACCACGCCGGCGGGTGTGATCACCACGGTGAACGCGTGGGCGCCGGCCAACCGCAACGTCGACCCGGGCGGGTCGTCCACGGGCACCGCCACGGCGGTGGCCGCCCGGATGGCCACCTCGGGGATCGGCACGCAGACCGGCGGCTCGATCACCTCCCCCTCCAACGCCCAGAACCTGACCGGTCTCAAGCCGACCATGGGTCGCGTCTCGGCGGCGGGCATCATTCCGCTCACGTACACCCGTGACCATCCCGGTCCGCTGGCCCGCGACGCCAAGGACGCGGCCATCATGCTGACCGCGATGGCGGGGGAGGACCCGGCGGACCCGCGCAGCCAGGGCCTGCCCGACGTGCCCGATCTGATCGACGCGGCGACACCGGTGTACCGGCGGAATCAGGTACGGCTGCGCTGGGAAACCCGGATCGGGGTGCTGCCTGGCTTCGCCAACGGCACCTCCGCCACCGCGCTGGCCCGACAGGCGTACCTGGCGCAGCTCGCCGCGATCCCCGGCGTCACGCTGGTGGAGGTGACGCTGCCGGAGGGGTGGAGTCAGCTGACCGGCGGCACCTTCAACAACGTCCGGCTGCCCGAGCGTAGCGAGCCGTTCATGCCCTACCTGCGTACCGACCTGCGCGGCTTCGGTGTGTCGGTGACCAGCTGGTTGCAGGGCGCGCTGATGGGTGGCAACGAGTTCATCACGGGGCAGCGGGCCAGGCTGCTGCTGATGGAGCGGGTCCTGCACGAACTCTTCGACGAGTGCGACGTGGTGGTGCAGACCGATCCGGTGCCCTTCGACATCCTGGGTCTGCCGGAGATCGCCTTCCCCATCGGGTTCACCGCCGCCGGGGTACCGATCGGCACCATCCTCGGCGGCCTCCCGTACGCCGAGGACCGGCTCCTGTCGGTGGTGGCCGCCTACCAGGCGACGACGGACTGGCACCTGCGGCGCCCCGCCGACCCGTCCGCCGCCGCGATGCGCACCCGAGCCGCCGCCGAGGCGCCCCGGCTGACGGCCGAGCAGGTCGCCGAACTCACCCAGTGACGTGCATGTGGGGCGGGAAAGAGTTCCCGCCCCACATGCACGTTCTCCATCATGGAGACCGGCTGCCTCCGTGCGGCCGCAGATCGAGATCGCCGCAAAATGCGAATCCCTTCCGATGGGCCGAACCTCATCGTGGCGTTTTCGTGGCCGATCAGCGCTCCGAGGAAGCGAAACGACAGAAATTCGTTTTACCGAATCAGGCAATGGCGTGCGGTGTCGAGCCGATACCCAGGACGTGCCTCGCTCCACCCACCACTGGCGTCCCGCGAGAGAGGGCCGGGCAACGCCTACGGCCCGCACCCAGGTGACCGGCAGCTCTTCTGTCCGGAAGCGTGGCCGCCGCTCAGGTCAGCTTGAGGATCGCGGTGACCAGCAGTCCGAGTACGAACGCGACGACGTAGTAGTAGAGGATCGGTTGCAGCCGCTGGCGCCAGAGCAGGATGACGGAGAGTACGGCGACGGCCGCGACCACGTACAGGTCGAGGCCGATCTGTTCGAACGCCAGGTTCGCGACGACCCCGGCCCCGACGAAGAGGGCGTTGGCGGTCAGCAGCACCCAGTCCACGATGCTCAGCCGATCCCGGTCCGGCGCCGTGACCTGGGCAAGCAGAACGACCAGGTTGAGTAGCAGGAAGCCGGCGAAGAAGAGGTAGTGGGAGAACTCGTCGTCGTTGAAGGCGACGATACGGCAGAGGTCGTCCGGGGTGTCCGGGCAGAAGCGGCCGTGCAGGTAGTTCGTGATCTCGTGGCTGCCGTAGCTCGTCGCATACAGGTAGGCCCCGACGACGAAGGTGAGGCCGAGGGAACGACGAGCCGCGCCGCGCCGGTCGGTCGAGGCGAGCAGGTGCTGGTACGTCAGGTACGTGAGAAGCACGGTGACCAGGCCGAGGACCATGTTGTTGAGATCGACCCAGCGCAGGAACTCGTTCGGCGCGACGAATCCCAGCGTGAGGTCGCTGAGCCGGTTCACCGATACCAGCACGATCGACAGAGACTGCAGACTCAGCAGGATATGAAGAGTTCGGCGGCGCGCGGACGTCGTCGCGCGGTCGCTCATGCGTGGTGTGCCAAGCTCGATCATGGATCGAATGGAAACACAGTCAGAGCGCCGCCCGACAAGGTGATCGCCTGACGGTGCGGGCAGCGAGGTCCAGGGAGGCCTCGCGGCTGCCGTCGTGGCGATCCCGCCGGATGCGTGGTCGTTCCGTGCCACGGTGCGGGGCGATCGTGTGCTCGACCACCCGTCGTCGGGCACCGGGATCGGAGCCGTGGGGCCGGCTTCGCCGGGGTGGCCACCACCTACAAGGCGCGACAGGCCGGCAATCATTGGTCGGAGCTCTGAGCGTGCCCGGCGAATTCGTCGCCTACGAATTCACGCCGCTTCCACGAACCGTCGCGTGCGCGGGCCGTGCGGCCTCGTCGTGCGACCGCAGGCAAGGCTCAAGATTTGCTCAATTGCGGTGGTGGGCGTTCCCGAAACTCATCGAAACCTGTTGAATCGACCGGGTCCGATGTGGTGCGGCCGCCCTGCTCGGTCCCTTTTTCGTCGTTCCAGGTGAAGGGATGTCAGGTGAAACGAAGACTGTCCCGTACCGCAGTTCCGATCGCGTGCGTACTCGCGATGATCGGTACGCCGGTGCTGACGTCCGGATCCGTCGCCACCGCTGACAAACGCGTACCGAAGCCGGAGTCGGTCATCGGCTGGGTGCCCTGCGCCGACTACAAGGTGGCGACCTACGAGCAGATCGCCGACTACTACCGGAAGCTCGACAAGGCCAGCGACCGGATGAAGCTGGTCGAGATCGGCAAGACCAGCGAGGGCCGGCCGCAGCTGATGGCCATCGTCTCGTCCGAGAAGAACCTCAAGGACGGGAACCTGCGGCGTTACCAGGACATCTCGGTGCGGCTGTCCCAGGGTGACAAGCTGCCCGAGAAGGAGGCGCGGGAGCTGGCCAAGAACGGCAAGGCGGTCGCTTGGGTCGACTTCGGCATCCACTCCACGGAGGTGGCGGGGCACCAGACCGCGCCGCAGTTCGCGTACGACCTGGTCACCAGTGAGACGCCGGAGGCCCGTGAGATCCGGGACAACGTCATCACGTTGCTGGTGCCCAACGTCAACCCGGACGGTGGCACCAAGGTGGCCGAGTGGTACCAGAAGAACCTCGGCGGCCCCTACCAGGACGCCAGCTATCCGGAGCTCTACCAGAAGTACGCCGGGCACGACAACAACCGTGACTGGTACATGTTCAACCTGCAGGAGACCCAGAACGTCGGGCGTCAGCTGTTCCACGAGTGGATCCCGCAGGTCATGCACAACGTGCACCAGTCGGCGGTCTTCCCGGCCCGGATCAGCATCCCGCCCTACGAGGACCCGCTGAACCCGAACATCCACCCGCAGGTGGTCCGCGGTGTCAACCTCGTCGGTGACGCGATGGGCCAGCGGCTGGACCGCGAGGACAAGGTCGGCGCCCTGGCCCGCCAGTCGTACGACATCTGGTGGAACGGCGGCGCGCGGACCGCGCCGTACTACCACAACCAGATCGGCATCCTTACCGAGACGGCGCACGCCTCGGCGACACCCCGGTACTACGACCCGGCGACCTTCCCGAAGACGTTCGCCGACGGCACCTCGACCAGCGAACCGTCGGTCTTCTACCCCAGCCCCTGGAAGGGCGGGGAGTGGCACCTGTCGCAGAGCTGCGACTACATCAAGACGGCGTCCTGGGCGATGCTGCGGGTCGCCAGTGACGACCGGGAGGCCCTGCTCGCCGGCGTGGCGAAGATGGCTCGCGACGGCGCCCAGAACGGTGCCGGCACCACCTACGTGATCCCCGCCGACCAGGCGGACTTCCCGACCGCCACGAAGCTGGTTGACAAGCTGCGGTGGAACAACATCCGGGTCGAACGAGCCACGGAGTCGTTCAACGTGGGTGACCGCACCTACCCGGCCGGTAGCTACCTGGTGCGGGAGGCGCAGCCCTACCGGGCGGCGGTGCTCGACCTGCTCAACCCGCAGAAGTACCCGGACCGCCGGCTCTACCCCGGTGGCCCGCTGGAGCCGCCGTACGACATCACCGGCTACACGCTGTCGTTCCAGATGGGTGTGACCGTCGACAAGCTCGACCAGAAGGTGCGGGCCCGCACCGTCGACGTCGACTGGCCGAGCGTGCCCGAGGGCGTCGTGGCCGGCGCGCCGAAGCACGCGTACGCCCTCGACCCCCGCGTGAACGACAGTGCGGCCGCCGTGAACGCCCTGCTCGCCGCCGGGGACAAGGTCTCCCGCAGTAGCGGTGAGGTGAAGACCCGGACCGGCACGCTGCCGGCCGGGACCTTCCTGGTCACGCCCGGGGCGGGCACCGACACGCGGGTGACCGAGCTCGCCACCAGGTTGGGCCTGAGCATCGCGGCGGTGGACGCGAAGCCGAAGAAGGTAACCGAGCTCGTCGCGCCGCGGGTCGGTCTGTACGACGGGTTCAACAACTACGACGAGGGTTGGACCCGGCTCATCCTGGACCAGTTCGGGTTCGGGTACGAGAAGGTGACGAACGCGACCGTCCGCGCCGGCGACCTGCGGGCGAAGTTCGACACGATCGTGCTGCCCGACGCCACGTACAACTCGATGCGCAACGGCCGGGCGGCCGGATCCCTGCCGCCGGAGTACACCGGTGGGATGACCGACGCCGGCGTGGCCAACCTCAAGGCGTTCGTCGAGGCCGGCGGGACCGTGGTGACCCTGAACCGCGCCGCCCAGCTGCCGATCCAGGCGTTCGACGTGCCGGTCAGGGACGTCACCGAAGGGACGGAGGAGACCGAGTACAACATCCCCGGGTCGGTGCTGAACCTGAACGTCGACGCCGCTGACCCGGTCGGCGCCGGATTCGGATCGTCCGCGTCCGCGTTCGTCGCCGACGGGCCGGCGTTCGAGGTCGAGGACGGGGCCGAGGGCGTCACGGTGGCGGCCACCTGGCCGAAGACGAACCTGCTGAAGAGCGGCTTCCTCCTCGGCGAGGACGTCATCGGCGGGAAGGCCGCCGTGGTGACCGCCAAGGTGGGTGACGGCCAGGTGGTGATGATCGGCTTCAAGCCGCAGCACCGGGCGCAGTCGCACGGCACCTACCGTCTGTTGTTCAACGCGATGTACCTGGGCGGTCAGCGCTGACCTGACCCGGATCGGGGTGGCCGGGCGTGCTCGCGCGCCCGGCCACCCCTCGTCCTCTCGTCTTCCCCGACCGTCGATCCGGCCACTCGCCGGGCAATAAGCTGCGGACATGTCCGAATCGCCGGAAGCCGGAGGGAATCTCCGGACCGTCATCCTGGCCGGCGCGGTCAACCTCGGTGTGGCGGTGACCAAGGGCCTCGTGGGGTTCGTCACCGGCTCGGCGGCCCTGCTGGCCGAGGCCATGCACTCGCTGGCCGACACCAGCACCGAGGTGCTGCTCTTCGTCGGTCTGCGCCGCGGTGCCCGGCCACCCACCGAGGAGCGTCCGTTCGGGCACGACAGGGAGACGTACATCTGGGCGCTGCTCGCCGCCGTCGCCACGTTCCTGATCGGCGGTGGTCTCTCCATCGAGGAGGGCGTCGAGGCGATCCGGTCACCCGAGCGACCGCAGCAGCCGCTCCTCGCGTACCTCGTGATCCTCGTCGCCGCAGTCCTCGAGTCCATCTCGCTGGCGCGGTCGGTCCGCCAGATCCAGGCCCGAGCCAGACGGTTCGTCGTGCCGCCGCTCCTGCTGGTGCGTTACGGCTCCGACACCCCGACCAGGGCGGTCTTCTTCGAGGACGCCGCGGCCCTGGTCGGCCTCGCGCTGGCCGGCGCGGGGGTGGCCCTCACCGACGCGACGGGCAACCCGCTCTGGGACGGCCTCGCGTCGATCGCCATCGGCCTGCTGCTCATCTGCGTGGCCGCCGTTCTGGGCTACAGCAACCTCACCCTGCTGATCGGCCGTGGCGTGCCGGAGCGTGGGCGGGCCAGGATCAAGCACGAACTGCTCGCGGTGCCCGCCGTGGAACAGGTGCAGCAGCTGCTCACCCTCTACCTCGGCCCGAACACCATCCTCGTCGCCGCGAAGATCGACTTTGTGTCGACGGCTAGCAGCACCGACGTCGAGGTCGCCGCCGACGAGGCCGAGCGGCGCCTGATCGCTCTCTTCCCGACGATCCGCTACGTCTTCCTCGACCCGACCGGAGGCGGCGGATCCGAGGCCACCCCACGTAGCCGGCCTGATCCGACCGAACCTGCCGACGGCTGATCCGGCGCCCGCCACCTGCGGACACACGCCGGCCCGGTCCCCAAGGGGCGGGGGACCGGGCCGGCGTGGTCTCGGTGTTCGGTCAGGCCGTCGGCTGCTCCGGCTGCTCGCTGCCCGCCTCGACGGCGGTCTGCTCGCCCGCCGAGCTGACCGGGATGCGCCGGGCGCCGCGCCCGACGTACGCGTCTCCGACCCGTACGGTCAGCACGCCGGCGTCGTACGAGGCGCTGACCGCGTCGGCGGTCGTGTGCGTCGGCAGGCGGAAGGAGCGGCGGAACGACCCGTAGCGCACCTCCCGCAGGCTGCGCCCGTCGCGGTCCTCCGCCCGCTCGTCGCGCCGCTCACCCCGGACGACCAGCGTGTCCCGGTCGACCTCGACCGTGACGTCCTTCTCGGGGTCCAACCCGGGCAGCTCCAGCCGCACCACCGCGTCGTCGCCGTCGCGGGTGACCTCAGCGGCCGGGACGAAGCCGGCCGGCCGGGTCACGACCGGCCCGAAGGCCTGCCGCACCAGGGCGTCGAACTCTGCGAACGGGTCCCGCCGGGTCCACAACGACACCGTGCTCATGTCGTCTCCTCCACGTTTCTCACGTCGGCCAACTGGCCGGCACCTCGTATAACTTGAGCCGACCCGACTCAATTCCCGTCCTCACGGAAAACGTGCTGAGAGGTGGTGGCGGCAGGAAGACGGCTGCCCGGCGGGCTGGGTGCGACGGTTCAACTGACGGGTCTGCTCGTCGACGGACCGCCCGACGCGGCCCAGGCCGCGTCGGGCGGGCGCGCGTCAGGCGCAGGGTTCCCCGCCGCACACGTCGACGATCTTGCCGGTGAGCAGGAACGTCGCCTTCTGCTGCTGCGCTCCGGGTTGGGCGCGGGGGAACTCGTGCGGGTCCTCGCCGTACTCCGGACCGGCCGGGGCGAGGTTCGTCGTCGGGGGAGCGGAGGTCGCACCACTGTTCCAGATCACGATCGCCGACCCGCTGTACGGATACCTCGAGATCGGCCTGATTCCCCAGTACGGCTTCGCGTCGAGCGACCAACCGTCCGCGATGGCGGGGGTGTGCAGGCGAGCCCCGATGGTGCGCGCCTGCACCTCGGCGGCGGCGGGGGAGACCTGATGGTCGCCGAAGGCCACGTGCATCAGGACCTGATGTGCCGGGGTGCGCGGCAGCGGCCGGTCGGTCATGTGTTGGGCGTACCCGTTGGCCTCGGACCGGTCCCACAGCATCTGCAACAGGGCGAAGATCAGCTGCTGGTCGACCTTGTCCGGGTACGACCCGTCCATGACCGATTGGAACGGGGCGAAGTCCACACTGCGCTGCAGCAGGGTCGAGTAGTTCATGGCCGGTACGCCGAGCACCGACCGGGTCCAGTCCTGGGCGATGGCGGTGAGCGCGCCACCGTTGATCCCGCCCTGGCTGTTCCCGTCGTAGTGCAGTCCGCCCGCGACATCGATGAGCGGTCGCCCGTCGGCGTCCTGGAACGCCGGGTCGGCAGCGAATCCCTCCCGATGGATCATCGCGCGACCGAGGAAGAGGAAGTTCAGGAAGCTCTGTTGCAGCCGGTCCACCACGGCGGGGAAGGCGCTGAGGTCGGCGAAGGTGCCGGACACGTACGGGACGTCGGCGGCGGCCATGCCGATCCAGCTGGTCGCGCAGAAGGTGAAGTCGTACGTGGCCGACATCGTCTTGACGTTGCCGGCGTTGATCTCGGTCGGTCTGCCGAGCAGCCCGTGGCCGTAGAGCGACAGGTGCGCCGGGCGGGCCGCGGAGGCGCTGCGCGGGATGTTGCACACGAAGTCCGCCCGCAACGTGGTGCCGGACGGTGTGGGCAGGGCGTACCTGGCGGGCGGCGTCCCGTCGCCACGGGTCGGCCCGTAGTGCAGCCGTGAGCCGGGGCCGCCGTCGCCGGTCAGGTAGGACGGTACGCCGATGGTGCCGGCCACCTGCCGGGCGATCCGTGGATCCTGCTGCGGCGTGTAGTCGGTCACCTGGTCGACGGTGATCTGCGGTGCCGCGGCACCGAGATCGGCGAACGCGCCGTCGCGGATCGCCAGCATCCGCCCGGTCAGGCCCTGCCGGCTCGCCACCGTGAAGTCCCAGGCCAGATAGAGGCTGTGCCGCTTGACGCCGGCTCTGGTCAGGTCGGCGAGGACCCGCTTCATCTGCGGCACCCGGCGGTCCCCACGGCCGAGGCCGGCACCGGTCACGTACGCCTTGAACGCCTTCGGCGTCGGGATCAGTGCCTTCTTCCCGTCCCGCATGCCGCGCAGGCCCACGACGTACCGGGCGCCCTCGGTGAGCGCCACCGCCGGTCGGATGATGAGCAGCTGCCGGTCGGGTTGGCCGGTGGCGTGCGCGTCCAGCTCCGCCCAGTACGGCGTGCGCTCGCCGGTGGCGCTGTTGAGCAGCACGATCGGCGCGTCCGGCGCGAGCGAGCGGCCGACGTCGGTGACCGGCGCGATTCCGGTCGCCGTCGCGTCGAGGCCGGGCACGTGCACGAGGATCGGTGACCCGGGACTGAACCCGTCCTGCCGGTTCCACTCGGTCGGGTCGATCGGGACGCCCTGCAGGTTGGCGGGCATCGCGGCGGCCGGGAACTGCACCCGCTTGCCGGTGGGGCTGGCCGGGTCGGGCACGGTGAAGTAGTCGTTCGGGAAGGGCAGCAGGCAGGCCGTCGGGTCGATCGGGTCGCAGGTGCCGTGGGTGTCGGCGCTCGTCGGCGCCGTCGGTGGTGCCGCGGCGGCGGCCGTGCCGAGTAGCACGACGCCGGCGGTTACCACCGCGGACACGGTGAAACGGAACCGTCTGGCGGTGGTCACACGCATCTCCTTCGACGGTGGACTCTGTGGACGGACAACCCGGTGGGGAGGCCGGGCGTGGACACCATCCGGGTGGGGTGTGGTGTTCTTCCTACGCCCGGGATGCACCATCGGCAAGAGGTGATCAACGGGTGAGGGCGCGCGGCGGCGGGACGCGAGGTCCCGCCGGTGACGGAAGCGAAACACTCTCCTACACCTGTCGAAGGCTGCCCCGGTCCACGTACCGACATCTGCACAGTGACCACGAACGGGCCGACTCATAGATTCGAAATCTGGAGTGATCATGTGGACGGTGAGCACCATCGACCTCTGATCGCCCGCCTTCTCCAACCCCCACCTGAGAGGTGATCTGATGCACCTTCTGCCCTCGAGGCGCACGGTGTGGCGTTCGGTACTGGCCGCGTCGGCCGCGACCGTTCTGGTCGCGACCGGCGCCGCCGGGCCGGCCAACGCCACGCCGGGCGGCCACCCGCCGGACGGGCCCGCCCCGTTCCAGGTGCTCGATCCGCAGAACTGGCAGAACCCGGACACGATGACCTGGGACGACTACAAGGCGGTGCCCAACAAGAACTGGGCCGACCCGAACGTCCGGGGATCCGTCCGCAACTTCAACATCGCGCTGGTCACCCTGGACTACGTGGACCAGCCGTTCGTCATCACCCAGCCGGCGGGCTCGTCGGTGTTCGGCAACCCGCAGGCGAACGCCACAAACGTGCCGCGGGACCAGGTCGCGAAGTTCTACACCGACTTCCTCAACAAGCCGGGCGACCTGAACAAGGGCCACACCCTGCACGAGTACTGGATGCAGGACTCCAACGGCCGCTACGGCGTCGACCTCACCGGGTTCGGCCCGTACAAGATGCCGTCGAAGTCCTACCAGTACGGCATCGACAACGGCTTCAACGCCGGCGCGTGCCCGTCCGGGGAGGCGTGCAGCCAGAACATCCGCACCGACGGGTTGGGCGCCTGGCGCGCTGCCGTCGGCGAAGAGGTCGCCGACAGCTTCGAGCTGGTCTTCATCCTCTCCGCCGGTCAGGACGAGTCCTCCACCTGGCAGGAATTCGGCCAGATGATGTTCCAGACCAAGGAGGACGTGCCCGACGCGTGGGGCCCGCCGGACCCCAGCATGCCGAACTACGCGTCCACCCGGTACGTCCCCTGGACGTCCTGGAAGGCCGCCTCGACCATCTGGCCGAACGCGGGCGGTGGCTCGTCGACCCAGGCGGAGAGCTCGGGCCAGGGCACGTACGCCCACGAGCTGAGCCACCTGCTGAGCATCGGCGACAACTACAACAACCCGTACGGCACGCCGCTGCGCCGCGCATACTCCGGCATCTGGAGCATGATGTCGCGTGGATCCTTCAACGGTCCCGGCGGCCCGCACACCCGTTGGCAGATCCCCCCGGTCAACGGCGGCTCGATGGGCTCGCTGCACACGCTGCGCGACAAGCTGAAGATCGGGCTCCTCGGTGAGGAGCACGCGCTGCGGCTGTCGCGCGAGGCGCTGAGCAGCTCCGGCATGGTCGTCGCCGACGTCACCGCTCGCGCGGTCGACGCCGGCGAGGGCGGGCTGACCGGCATCAACATCGCCATGGACGCAGACCGCTCCCCGGCGTGCAGCACCACCACCGACCCGCTCTGCGACGGCGGCGGATTCAACAACTACACCCTCGAGGTCGTCGACCGGATGGGAGCGGACTCGTTCACGCCGGACAACGGCGTGCTGATCAGCAAGACGAAGAACGCGGACCGCGCGCCGTTCGTCTGGGTCGTCGACGCCAACCCGCAGGACATCGACATGGTGGACTTCTACCAGCCGAACGGCACCCCGCAGAAGATCACCATGGGTGACTACCGGCAGCTGTCCGACGCGCTGTTCCACGCGGGCGCCAACTCCGGCAGCGAGTACGAGTACGTGGACGAGGCCAACCGGCTGCACTTCTACGTGCTCAACCTCCGCCGTGACAACGACGGCGTGCTGTCGTACACGGTGGCGGTCCGCTCGCTGGACGGCGCCGGCCCGAGCCAGCACGGTGTGCAGCTGTCCAAGGGTCACCTGGTCACCCAGGGCAAGCCGAGCGGCAAGGGCGCGACCTGCACCTTCGACCTGACCAACACCGGCAAGTACGTGGCCGGTGAGCAGCAGCACCCGGAGGACGCCAGCGCGTACCTGAAGTCCGACGTGTACCGGCTCTCGGCGAGTGTCGGAGGCAAGGGCTGGAAGGTGGAACTGCCGAACGAACTGGCCACGGCCGAGTTCGGCGGCAACACGCCGGTCGACGTCTCGGTCGGCGCCAACGCCGGCGCGACGGCGACCACCCTGGTGACGCTCACCGCCACCTCGGAGAGCGACCCCAGCAAGACCGTGACCAGCCAGTGCCGGGTCGAGCGACCCCGCGCGCAGCTCGGCTGACCACGTACGGCCCGGGGCGGTGGGATGATCACGTGCCCACCGCCCCCGGGCCCCCCGGCCCCGAACGATCTGGAGGACAGATGCGGCGTCTGCTGGCAGCGCTGTTGCTACCGTCACTCGCCGCCGGCGCGTTGACCGCGTGCGACGACGCCGAGGAGGCCCGTTCGGCGATGACCGTGCGGGTGCTCGTCCGGGACATCAACATCCGGCCGGAGGGTGTGGAGTGTGCCGGCACCGGCCCCTACACCCACTTCCACAACCGGTCACCGTTCCAGGTGATCGACCCCGATGGTCGTACCCTCGCCGAGGGTGCGCTGCCGTCGGGCACGTCCGTGGCGACGTTCAAGGAGGACCTGGAGGTGACCCGCGTGCCCACGTACTGCGAATTCGCCGTTCCCGTCACGGTGGCCGACCGCAGCGCGTACCGGCTGGTGGTCGACGGTCACCCGCCGATCGCGCTCACCCCGAACGACAGCGAAGGACCGGCGCTGGTCGCGGTGGTGCCCTCATGACCCGGGGGTACGCAGCCCGCCTGGCCGCCGTCACGCTGGCGCTGGCGGTGGCGCTCTCCACGGCCGCCTGCTCGGGCGACGAGCCGCCGGCGCGGCCGGAGCCGGTCGCCGGTGGGGCCGCCGCGCTGCCCGGTCCAGCGCCGGCGAACCTCGCGCTGCGCCAGCCCCCGTCCGGGCTGCCCGGCGCACCCGCCGTCACCGGCACCCTCACCGACGGCAGTCCCGTCGCCTTCGCCGACCTGTGGGCCGAGCGCCCGGTCGTGCTGGTCTTCTTCAGCTCGTGGTGCACCGTCTGCGCGGAGCGGCAGAATGCTCTCAGCGAGCTGGCCCGTACCCACCGGGACAAGGTCGTCTTCGTCGGCGTGGCCGTCGAGGACACCACCCAGGATCTGCAGCAGTACCTGCGGGAACACCGGGTGGAGTACCCGGTCGTGGTCGACGACGACGGCATCATCTCGCAGTCGTACGCCGTCCGCGAGCCCCCGGGCGTGGTGATGATCGCCAAGGGCGGCACGCTGCTGCGCGGCTGGCCGGGCGGGGTGGACGCGCCCGCCCTCGACGGCAAGCTGCGCGAGCTGGTGCTGGCTTCGTAGGCGGGGACAGCGGGTCGAGGCGAGCCAGACGTAATAGGTATCGATGGCGAGGGGTTGGTTCCGGCCATCGATACCTGAAAAGATCGAGTGGTGCGGCCAGCTACTCGACGGTCCGAGCTCTTCGCGGTGGTTACCTGTCTGCTGATGCTGGCGGCTGGTTGCACTTCCAACGACGACCACGCCCTGCCCAACGTCGGCCCGGCCTCCTCATCTGGGGGACCCGGCGGTTCGCGGGCACCAGTCCTGCCCCCGTTGCCGCAGGGCGGGCAGCACTTGTCGTGTACGGATTCCATCGGCACGATGGCGGCGCCGTCCCAGTCTTATCGCATCGCTGCGGACGCCGTCGCAGTGCCCTCCGGAGTCCTGCAACCCAATGAAACGGGCGACGACCGAGGGCCGACACGCCTCTTCGCGAAGTGGGGACTCTACGTGCAAGCCGGAGTGGCGGTGGAGGTGCGGGTGGCCCCCGGGTGGGAGGACCGCGCCCGCATCGGTTGGGGTGCTCCAGTCGATCTCACGACGACAACTGTGCAAATCGATGCCTGTCCCGCCGGGAGCGCATCGGCGACCTGGTCGGTCTTCACCGGCGGTACCTGGGTGGCGGACCCGGCATGCGTACCACTGGTCATCCGCGCCGGGGCAAGGCAGGTTGAAGTACGTCTTGCGATAGGAACGTCGTGTGACGACGGCTTACCCCGATAGGCCGAGAGAGCCGACGTCTTCGAGCTGTTGAGGGACCGGGTAGGGCTTCTGGCTGATTGTCGCGGACACCCGCCCCGCGTCGCCGATCCTTCTCCACACCGAACGGGTGAGACCTTCACGTTCACCCGTCGGCAGGCCTGGATGGCTCGTAGCGTGCAGGCGTGGACAGAGTGCGTGTGCCGCGCCGGTTGCTGCTCGCGGGAGCCGGCTCCGCCGCCGTGGCCGCACTCACTGGCTGCCAGGCCAGCCAGTCAACCACGCCCCCCACACCGCGGCCGACCGGCCGGGCCACGACGGGGAACCTGGACGAGGCGGCACTACGCCGGAAGATCGCGAGCCTGCTCGTGGTGGGCTTCCGCGGCGACTCCGTGGGCCGGAACGATTGGATCGTGAGGGCCATCCGGAACGGTCTCGGCGGTGTGATCCTCTTCGATCGCGATCTGCTGACGGACACCGGGCGCAACATCCGCTCGCCGCAGCAGGTCACCACCCTGATACGAGACCTGAAGAACGCCGCACCGGGCCGCCGGCTGATCGTGTCGATCGACCAGGAAGGCGGCCGCACCGCCCGACTGAACCCGAACAACGGCTTCCCCGCCACCAGGTCCGAGGCGGAGATCGGTGCCGAGAACTCGCCGGCGGCGACGCGCGACTGGGCGCGCGGACTGGTCGCGAGCCTCACGCGGATCGGGGTCAACCTCAACTACGCCCCGGTCGTCGACCTGAACGTCAACCCCGACAGCCGGGCGATCGGCAGGCTCGACCGCAGCTTCTCCGCGAACCCCGACGTAGTCGTCAGCAACGCCACCGAGGAGATCCACGCCCATCGCGCCGCCGGCGTCAAGACCTCACTCAAACACTTCCCGGGGATCGGCAGCGCCACCGGCAACACCGACTTCGAGGTCGTCGACGTCAGCTCCACCTGGAAGCCCGTCGAGCTGGAGCCGTTCCGGCGACTGATCCGGGCCGGCGCGGCGGACTCGGTGCTGGTCGCTCACGTGCTCAACAAACAGCTGGATCCGAAACTGCCCGCGTCGCTGTCGCCGGCGGTGGTCACGAAGCTGCTGCGCGGCGACCTGGGCTGGCAGGGCCCGGTGGTCAGCGACGACATGCAGGCGGCTGCCATCACCCGCCGGCACGGCACCGCCGACGCCGTCCGCCTGGCGTTGCAGGCCGGCGTCGACCTGCTCGTCTTCGCCAATCAGCAGGCGTTCGACCCGGGAATCGTCGACAAGACGCTCGACACGGTGGTCGACCTGGTCCGCCGCGGTCAGCTCAGCACCGAGCGGATCGACCAGTCCGTCGCCCGGGTCGACACGCTCCGCCCGAAGGGCTGAGCAACTGTCCCCGGTGCCCCCACTGGTCACCGCCGATGCGAAATGTCGTCACGCGCGGTGGAAACAGCGTTGATGAACAGTATGAACGCAATGATCACCCGAGCCGCCGGCTCCTCCTAACCTGCCACCGAAGCGCGTCGATGCGCTGGTGAGGACGAGGAGTCATGCCGTGATCACGTCGAGAACCACCACCAGACCTGTCCGCCCGTTCCGCCGCCTACTCGGACCGGCAGTCCTGCTCGTCGGCGCGATGGTCGGCAGCCTGACCACCGCACCCGCCGCTCAGGCGAGCGCACCGGCTCCGGCGGTGACCGCGTGTCCCGCGAACCTGGCGGACAAGGCCACCTGCTACACCGGCCAGGACGCCAACGGGGCCTACTACGCGATCGCCATCCCCAACCGGTGGAACCGGTCGCTGGTCGTACACGCCCACGGCGGACCGGATCTGGGTGACACGTCCGACCCGCAGCGCAGCGTCGACGACCTGGACCGCTGGGCGGTCATGGTGGAGGAGGGCTACGCCTGGGCCGGCTCGTCCTACCGCCGGGGCGGCTACGGCACACGGATGGCCGCCGCCGACACCGAGAACCTGCGCCGCCTCTTCGTCAGCGAGTTCGGCAAGCCGAAGCGGACGTACGTGCACGGGCAGTCGTGGGGCGGAAACGTCGCCGCGAAGGTCGTGGAGACCTACGCCGGGGAGCACGGGCCGTACGACGGGGCGTTGCTCACCAGCGGCGTCCTCGGCGGCGGCTCCCGTGGCTACGACTACCGGGTCGACCTGCGCGTCGTCTACCAGTACTACTGCCAGAACCATCCTCGGCCCAGCGAGCCCCAGTACCCGCTCTGGGAGGGCCTACGGGCCGGCTCCACCATGACCACCGCCGGGCTGCGCGCCCGACTGCAGGAGTGCACCGGCTACGCCTCCGCTGCGGCGGAGCGTACGGCGTTGCAGCAGCGCAACCTCGACGACATCCTGGCCGTGACGGGCGTTCCGGAGCGCACCCTGGAGTCGCACCTGCGTTTCGCCACCTTCACCTTCCGCGACATCGTCCACGGCCGGCTCGGCGGGCGTAACCCGTTCAGCAATCAGGGAGTCCGGTACGCCGGCTCACACGACGACGCGGCGCTCAACGCGGGTGTGCAGCGCTTCTCGGCCGACCCGACCGCCCTGCGCGACCTCTCGTACGACAGCGACCTCACCGGCAAGGTCTCCATCCCCGTGCTGACGATGCACGCGATCGACGACCCGACGGCGTTCGTCGAGCACGAGGCCGCCTACCGCGCCACCCTTCGAGGCGCCGGCCGGGACGAGCACCTGGTGCAGACCTTCACCCGGGAGTCCGAGCACAGCGCCCTGAGCAACGCGGAGTACGCGAACTCGATTTCCGCGCTCGACACGTGGGTGCACACCGGACGGAAGCCGACGTCCGCGTCGATCGCGGCCTCCTGTGCCGGATTCGACCGGACCTACGGCGGCGGCTGCTTCTACGAGCCGCAGTTCCGTCCCGCCCCCTACGCCGAGCGGGTCAACCCACGGCCGGGTGGCCTGCGTTGGCCGGCGATGACGGCCGTGCAGGAGCGGATCTGGGGCCGGATCGACAACGTCGGAATCGAGCCCTGACGCTCCCGGCGAACAACGTCGCGTCGCCCGGTGGTGCCGACCGCGCCACCGGGCCCAGGGCTTCGCCCCGGGCACTCGTTCACGGAAAGAGTGGCCATCCCAGCGGAAATGGCCACTCTTTCCGTGAACGAGGCCCTACTTCTGGGGAGGGGGAGAGAGGGGGAGGGGCGGGTGTGTCGATTGAATTCCCTACTAAACCGATGTGTGTTGTAGGTCTCTTGCGCTGGATCTTGCCCGTCCAGTTGTCGCAGCATGCTCTGGGCGGCCGTTGCGGTCGGTCGCCGCGCCGGTCGAGCGCAGTGCCGCCGGTGGCACGTGGATCGAGGAGGTCGGCATGGCTGGGCGGTGTTGTCGGGGGCTCTGAGCGAAAGCCGTCCCCGCCCCTGCACCTGTGAGGAACCAGCATGTCGACCGACACTCAACTCGCGCCGCCGGCGCCGGCCCGGCCCAAGAAGTCCCGGAACTCCTGGCGGCGGCTGCTGGCCGACCGCTGGGCGGTCGCCGGCGCCGTCGTCGTCGCCTTCTTCCTCCTCGTCGCGGTGGCCGCACCGTTGCTCTGCGCCATCGCCGGCCAGGACCCTTACACCTACGACCTCGACGCCCTCACCGAGGCGGGAGCGCCGATCGGGTTCGGCGGCGGGATCAGCGCCGAGCACTGGTTCGGCGTCGAACCGATGACCGGCCGCGACCTGTTCGCGATCGTGGTCCACGGTGCGCGTACCTCCCTGCTGGTCGGCGTGGGCGCGACCGCCGTCTCGGTGTTCCTCGGTGTGCTCATCGGGCTCACCGCCGGCTTCTACGGCGGCTGGTACGACCGAGCCGTCTCCCGGGTCATCGACGTACTGCTCGGCTTCCCGTGGCTGATCTTCGTGATCGCGCTCGGCGCCATCGTCCCGACCAGCCTCCCGAAGCCACTGCTGCTCGTCGGAGTTCTGGCGATCTTCGGCTGGACCTCGATCGCCCGCATCGTCCGAAGCCAGACGCTGGTGTTGAAGCGACGCACCTTCGTGGTGGCCTCCGCCGCCGTCGGAGCCGGGCCGTGGCACCTGCTCACCCGGCAACTGCTGCCGAACCTCTCCGCCACGATCATCGTGTACGCCACGATCCAGATCCCGAGCATGATCGGCGCCGAGGCGGCGCTCTCCTTCCTCGGCGTCGGCGTGCCCCCACCGACCCCGGCCTGGGGACGGTCGATCGGTGACGCGGTCTCCTGGGTCCAGACCGACCCTATGTTCCTCGTCTTCCCGGGCGCGGCGCTCTTCCTGGTCACGCTCGCCTTCAACCTGTTCGGCGACGGCCTGCGGGACGCTTTCGACCCCAGAACGCGAGGTCTGAACCGGTGAGACTCGCCCGCCTGATCTCCGGACGACTGCTCAGCATGCTCATCACGCTGCTGGTGATCAGCCTGCTGACGTACGCCGTGTTCTACCTGTTGCCGTCGGACCCGGCGCAGCTCTCCTGCGGGCGGCCCTGCACGCCCGAGCGGCTGGCCGACGCGCGGGCGTTCATGGGCTTCGACAGGTCCTGGCTCCAGCAGTACCTCGGCTTCCTCGGCGGCATCGTCGCCGGCCGCACGTTCGGCTCGGGGGCCGCGGCCGTGCACTGCGCGGCACCCTGCTTCGGCTACTCGTTCCGGCTCAACGAGTCGGTCACCCAACTCATCGTCGACCGCATCCCGGTCACCTTCTCCATCGCGATCGGCGCCGCGGTGCTCTGGCTGATCATCGGTGTCGGCGCCGGCGTCCTCTCGGCCGTCCGCCGTGGCGGCGCGATCGACCGGACGGCGATGACCCTGTCGACGGTGGGGGTCTCCGCGCCCAGCTACCTGGTCGGACTTCTCGGCATCCTGCTGTTCGGTTTCACCCTCGACATGGTGCCGGTCACCGGATACGTGCCGCTGACCGAGAACCCGGTGCAGTGGCTGTGGCACCTCGTCCTGCCGTGGGTCGTCCTCGCCGTGCTCTCCGCGGCCGTGTACGCCCGGCTCACCCGGGGGCAGATGCTCGAGGTGCTGAGCGAGGACTACATCCGTACGGCCCGCGCGAAGGGTCTGCGGGAGTGGCGGGTGATCGGCCGGCACGGCCTGCGCAACGTCCTCATCCCGGTCGTCACCGTCTTCGGTCTCGATCTCGGCACCCTCCTCGGCGGCGCCGTCATCACCGAACGGGTCTTCAGCATGCCCGGGCTCGGCTCCCTCCTGCTCGACGCGGTCGGCAACATCGACCTTCCGCTCATCGTGGGGATCACCCTCTTCTCCGCGTTCCTGATCATCCTCGCCAACTTCCTGGTGGACCTCGTCTACGGCGTCCTGGATCCGCGAGCGGCGCGCTGAGCGCCGGACAACGAAAGGAAACACTCTGATGAAGAGACGTGGCGTCCTGGCGCTCGCGGCCGTACTCGCCCTGGCAGGGTGCAACGCGAACCCGGACGGGGCGACCGATTCCGGTGGGTCGACCACGGCCACGCAGAAGGGTGGCACGCTGACCATCCTCAGCGCGGCCAGCGACATCGTCTTCGACCCGGCGAAGAGCCAGAACCTGGCGATCACCACACTCGGACTTGTCCTGCGCCGGCTCACCACCTGGGACGTCCAGCCCGGCAAGCCGGCGCAGGTGGTGCCGGACCTGGCGACCGACACCGGCAAGACCAGCGACGGCGGCAAGACCTGGACCTTCACCCTGAAGGACGGCTTGAAGTACGCCGACGGTAACCCGATCACCACGGCGGACATCAAGTACGGGATCGAGCGCTCCTTCGCCCCCGAACTCTCCGGCGGTCTGGGCTACCACAAGAGCCTGCTGGTCGGTGGCGCCGAGTACAAGGGCCCGTACTCCGGGTCGGAGCTGGCGTCCATCGAGACACCGGACCCGCGCACCATCGTCTTCCACCTCGAGACGGCCTACGGGGACTGGCCCTGGATCGCCTCCATGCCCGCGTTCGCGCCGGTGCCGAAGGCGAAGGACGACCCGCGGAAGTACGCCCAGAACCCGGTCGCCTCCGGCCCCTACCAGGTCGCGTCGTACCAGCAGGGGGTCGCGGTGAAGCTCAGCCGCAACCCGAACTGGGACGCCACCACCGACTCGGTCCGCAGCGGCGGACCCGACGAGGTCGTCTTCCAACTCGGCCAGGACGAGACGGTCCAGGCGCAACGCCTCATCGCCGACTCGGGTGACGACCAGTCCGCGTTCGGCGCCGGCTTCGTACCCCCGGCCCAACTCGTCCAGGTCCAGCAGAACCCCGCCGCGAAGCAGCGACTGGTCACCTCGGACGCGGGCGCGCTCGCGTACCTCGCGATCAACACCCGGCGTGGGCCGCTGAAGGACGTCAAGGTCCGTCAGGCCATCCAGTACGCCGTGGACAAGCGGGCCTACCAGGTCGCCTCCGGCGGCGCGATCGGCGGCGAGCTCGCCACCACCCTGATCACGCCGGGCATCGCCGGTCGAGCCGACTACAACCTCTACCCGGCCGAACCGTCCGGGGACGTCGCCAAGGCCAAGCAGCTGCTCGCCGAGGCCGGCCAGGCCAACCTCTCCCTCACCCTGCTCTCCGAGAACGACCAGCAGAGCCTCGCCAAGTCGCAGGCGATCCAGCAGGGTCTGCAGCGCGCCGGCATCACCGTGACCATCAAGCCCGTCGACGAGACCGCCTGGACCGCCGAGATCAGCGGCGACCGCGGTGACTACGACCTGACCCTGGCCTCGTGGCAGCCGGACTTCCCGAGCGCGAACGGCAACATCCAGCCGCTCTTCGCGTCCAGCCAGATCGGTGGCGGCGGCTACAACAGCGCCCGCTACTCCCAGCCCGAGGTCGACAAGCTGATCGACCAGGCCACCGCCGAGACCGACCCGGCCAAGGCGCAGGCCCTGTGGGCGCAGGCGGACAAGCGCATCATGCAGGACGCGCCGGTGGTGCCCCTGGTCTACACGAGGAACTCGTTCCTGCACGGTTCGCTCGTGCAGAACTTCTTCGTGCCCTCGTTCCCGGCGTACCCCAACTACCTGAAGGTATCGCTGAAGCAGCGATGACGGTCTCCCACTCGGAGCCGTCCCTCGCGACGGCCACCCGGTCACCGCTGCTCGCGGTGACCGGGCTGGCCGTGGCGTTCGAGGTGGACGGCGAGACGCACCAGGCGGTCCACGAGGTCACCTTCGAGCTGCGGCGCGGGCAGGTGCTCGCCCTGGTCGGCGAGTCCGGGTCGGGCAAGAGCGTCACCGCGATGGCCGCGTTGGGTCTGCTTCCCGCCACCGCCCGGGTGAGCGGCAGCATCACCCTGGCCGGTGAGGAGCTGGTCGGCGCCGAACCCCGGCTGCTGCGGGAGGTGCGGGGCGGCCGGATCGGCACCATCTTCCAGGAGCCGACGACCGCGCTGAACCCGGTCTTCACCATCGGAGACCAGGTGGCGGAGGCCATCCGAACCCACCGGGAGGTGAGCCGCCGCGCCGCCGCCGCCCGGGTGCGGGAGCTACTGTCCGCGGTCGGCCTGAACGACCCCGAACGGGTGGCCCGCGCGCATCCGCACGAACTCTCCGGTGGCCAGCTCCAGCGGGCGATGATCGCCATGGCGATCAGCAGCGACCCGCTCCTGCTGATCGCCGACGAGCCGACCACCGCGCTGGACGTGACGGTCCAGGCGGGGATCCTCGACCTGCTGCGGGACCTGCGTGCCCGCCTCGATATGGCAGTCCTGCTGATCACCCACGACATGGGCGTGGTGGCCGACCTCGCCGACGACGTGGTGGTGCTGCGCGAAGGTTGCCTCGTCGAGAAGGCACCCGTGGCGCAGCTGTTCGCCGACCCGCGACACGAGTACACGCGGGCGCTGCTGCACGCGGTACCGCAGCTGCCGGAGCTGCGGCTGCCCGGGGCC
The DNA here is from genome assembly GCF_900156065.1 of Micromonospora avicenniae. GTDB lineage: Bacteria > Actinomycetota > Actinomycetes > Mycobacteriales > Micromonosporaceae > Micromonospora > Micromonospora avicenniae. The sequence goes on from NZ_FTNF01000008.1 coordinate 170,317, forward strand.
GCGTCCGCCGAGCCGCGACAGCCGGAGCCGCCGGCGCGGCCACCGTCGCCCCACGCGGAGACGGCGACGATCGACGAACCGGCCGTGCGGGTACGCGACCTGGTCGTCGAGTACCCGGGACGCCGCCGCGACCGGCGGGTCCGCGCCGTGGACGGCGTCTCCCTGGACATAGCGCAGGGCGAGGTCGTGGCCCTGGTCGGCGAGTCCGGCTCCGGCAAGTCCACCATCGGGCGGGCGCTGGCAGGCCTGGTCCCGGTCACCGCCGGCACCGTGCAAGTGGTCGGGGTCGACGTGACCCGCGCCGCCGCGCGGGCGCTGCACGGACGGGAGTTGCGACGACTGCGAGCACGGATGGGCATCGTGTTCCAGGACCCGGCGTCGTCGCTGAACCCTCGGCGGACCATCGGCGCGAGCATCGCCGAGCCACTGTCGCTGCACACCGACCTGGCGGCGGACGCGCAGCGCGAACGGGTCGACGAGTTGCTGGAGGCGGTCGAGCTGCCGAGGCGCATGCGTGACCGCTATCCGTACGAGATGTCGGGCGGGCAGCGGCAACGGGTGGCCATCGCACGCGCCATCGCACTGGACCCGGCGCTGCTGATCGCCGACGAGCCGACCAGCGCGTTGGACGTGTCGGTGCAGGCGCGGATCCTGGAACTGTTCCGTTCGGTGCAGCAACGGTTCGGCTTCGCGTGCCTGTTCATCAGCCACGACCTGGCGGTGGTCGACCAGTTGGCCGACCGGGTGGCCGTGCTGCACAACGGCCGGATGGTCGAGCAGGGACCGGCCGCCACGGTGCTGCGGGCGCCGGAGCACCCGTACACGTCGCGGCTGCTGGCCTCGGCCCCGGTCGCCGACCCGGCGCGGCAGGCGCAGCGGCGCGCGGCGCGGCAGCGGCTCGCCGCCTGACGCCGCGACCGCTCGGCGACAGGCGGCGGTCCGAGGACCCCGCGACCCGGCCGGCGTCCGTCGGCGCAGACGCCAGCGGAGGAGGCACCCGGCCCGGATGCCTCCTCCGTTCGACCTGCTCACCCGCCGGACGGCGCCGGTGACGTGACGGCCGGCGTGGCGGCGATCACACGTCCTTGAGGCAGGTCATGTAGGCGTAACCGATCTGGCTGCCGAAGTCGATCAGGAGCCAGCCGTTGGCCCCGCTCACCCCGCAGGCGGTGTAGCGGTCCCCGAGGGCGTAGTAGTCCTGGACGCAGTTGTACTGGTAGCCCTTCTGCGCCGTGGTGATCAGAGGCGCGTCGATGAAGGGGTACGTCCGGATCGGCAGGTTGGCGGCGATCGACTCGATCCGCCCGGTCGCGCACGAGGTGGAGTAGCCCGCCGCCGGAGCTGCGGAGGGTCCGGCCGCCACGGTCGTCACGGAGGGAGCGGCAGCCGCCGGAGCCGCGGGCACAGCCAGTGCCAACCCCAGGCCGCTCAGCGCGAGCAGAGACGCCTTCTTGCCAGAGAACTTCATAGTCACTCCCCAGTTCGGCATGCCGATCATCAAACGATGATCATCGATGCTAGAGCCTAGCATGAAACTCTACAGTGGAGCGACGGCGGTGAGTGCCGGAGCGGCGCGACGTGACTGCGGCAGGACGCTCGGCAACCATCGCGGACCCTATTGCTGGACGAGCCGGAACGACTGGGCAGCGGTGCCGTTGCAGGCGTACTGCACCAGCTGGACGCTGTCGGCGGTGGAGCCACCGGGCACGTCGAGGCACTTGCCGCTGTGCCGGTTGACGAGCCGGTAGTAGCCACCGGTCTCCGGCACGGCCTGCCACTGCTGGTTGTTGCCGCCGCTGTAGGTCCAGAGCTGGATCGGCGCGTTGTCGGCGGTGGACACGTTCGTCACGTCGAGGACGCGGCTGCTGTTGTTGCGGTTGTTCAGCCGCACGTGGCCGCCACTGGTGGGCTGGAACTGGTACTGCTGGGCGAAGGTGGCGTTGCAGGCGTACTGCTGGACGGCCGTGCCGTTGGCGGTGCCGGCGGCGCGGGCGTCGACGCACTTGCCGCTGCCCTTGTTGACGACGCTGTACCAGGCCGTGGGGGAGATCGGGTCGGAGGGCGGGGGAGCGGTGGCGCCGCCGAGCCACAGCAGGCCGTCGATCAGGAAGCGGTTCTGCACCTCGCTGGCGAACGTCGACGACAGCGGCACGTCCCTGGCGTAGTCCATGGCGTTGTGGCCGAAGTTCGCGTAGAGCATCTTGTAGCTGGTGTTCGTCCAGATGATCGGGTAGTAGCCGCCGTACCAGGTCTGGTTCGGGTCGGTGCCGAGCGGGAAGCTGCTGGGGTCCACCGAGGCCAGGATGTCGATGTTCGGGTTGGTGCGCAGGTCGCGGCTCCAGCTGTACCACTCGCTCACCGACGAGGTGAAGGTCGCGGGCAGGCGGGACGTCGACGGGTGGCTGCCGTCCTCGACCCGCAGTACCGCCGTGGTCGGCCCCCAGGTGTTGGACTGGAACGCGCCGCTGCCGAGGAACTGGTTGTGGTACCAGTCCCACCCGCCCGGGTTGTCGGTCCACGCGGAGACGTGGAAGCCGAGCCATCCGCCGCCCCCGCGCATGTACTGCTCGAAGGCGGGGCGCTGGGCGGCCGGCGGCAGGTCGTCCAGGAAGATGACCACCTCGTACTGCGCGAGGTTGGCGGTGTTCAATCGGCTCCAGTCGTTGGTCGCCGTGTAGGAGAAGTTGTACTGCGCGGCGATCTGCGGGAACCACTGGTTGGCCTCGCGGACGAAGCTGATGTGTGCCGCGTCCCAGGTCCCGTTGTAGAAGGCGATCACGTCGAAGGTCGGGGCCGCGCTGCGCGCCGCGCCGTTGGCGGGCGGGGCGGAGACAATCACCAGCGCCAGGCAGAGCGCGAGTAGCTGGGCCACCGTTCGGCTCACGGAGCGGCGGGTGCGGGCGATCATGGCGCGTCCTCTCGTCGTCGTCGCGCTGTGGAGCGCCGGGGAAGCGGCTGCATCGATCGATGACACGCTATGTCCGAAGAACTCTCACGTCAATCTCGAACCTGAGCGAATCGGGCGGCTTGCGACTCGTCCGCCGGCGGCGTTCCGGTGGCCGCCGACAGTCCTGCCGCAGCGCTCCTGTCGGAAACGTGACGCGCGAGCCGGATCCGTCCGCCGGTGCGGACATCATCTTGGGCAACTGCCGCGCCACCCCATGCGAGGAGATCGATGCCCACGACCGTGCTGGGAGTCGTGATCTTCGTTGGCCTGCTCCTGCCGGGATACCTCTACGAACGGCGCCGCGAGCGGGACATCCCGCAACGGACGAGGTCACCGCTGCGCGAGACGATGTCGGTCCTCTTCGTCGGTGTGAGCGCCGACGTCGTCACCGGTCTGATCCTGGCGTTGGCGTGGTCGACCCTTCCCGTGCGGGCACCGGACCTGGCGGCGCTGCTGCGCACGCCGCGGGAGTACCTGATCGCCGGGCCGTGGCTCGTCGTCGGCTGGGCTGCCGCAGGACTGGCGTTCGCGTGCCTGTCGGCCTACCTCGTAGCGGCCCGGCCATGGCACCGGTGGCTGCGCCGGCGAACCCGCTTCGGCAAGCTGCTGCGGCACGCCGAGCCGCAGCAGTCGTCCTGGTGGTTGCTGCTGCGTGAGCACCCGGACCTACCGAAGTACGTCGGTTGCTATCTCGACGACGGGTCGTATGTCGCCGGGCGGCTGCACAGCTTCAGCCGCGTCTCCGACGAGACCGCCGACCGGGACCTGTCGCTCCGGCACGACCCGGAGCATCCTTTGGTCTACCGGCCGAAGGGCGCCGACCAGACGTACCCGTTGACGAACATCGGCGCGGTCGCGATCAGCGCCCGGCGGATCGTCCTGCTGACGGTCACCTACCGGGAAGCGCCGCCACCGGTGAGCACGGAGAGCGCGAAGTTTCCCGCCCAAGCGACCCCCACCGCACAGGAGTAGTCGTGGAACCTGCCCCCCATGGACGTCGTGGCCCTGCGGGCACCCCGGACGCGGACGCCGACTTCGCCCCCTTCGACGACTTCGACGATTTCCGCGGCGGACAACAGGTCGTCGACCCCGACGTGCTCCCACCGACGGCCGGCGAGCTGCCCGAGCCGGTACCCCGGCCAGCGGACGAGTAGCCGGGATGTCCACGCCCGGCGCGCTGATCCGATGGGCGCCGATGCTGCTCCTGGCCGGGGCGACCTGGCGGGCGGCCGGCTGGCTGCCCGTGATCCCGCTGGCCGCCAGCGTCGTCATCGGTCAACGACGGCCTACGAAGGCGACGGGGCGGCGAGTCGAGCTGTTCCTCGCCGCGGGGCTGCTGGGCGTCGCCCACCTGCTCGACACACCCTGGTGGGCTCTTCTCGCGGCGTTCGTGTACACAGTCGTACTGATCGCGGTCGCCGGCATGGGTGACGACCGGCTGCTCGTCTCGGCGCTGGTGGCCTTCGACAACCTGCGGTACGCGGAAGCGGTCGACGCGGGCGCGCACGCCGCGCAGGACAGCGAGCGACGCCGCCGGTACGTGGACGCGGCGATGGGCTGGATGGTCTGCGCGCGCGCCCAGAACATGCTCGGCAGGCCGACGCACGGAGCGGAGTCTGTGACGCGAGGCCTGGAGCTGCTGCGCAGGACTCGTGCGCCGGAGGCGGACGTGGTCGCCGTCCAGCTGCACTTCATCGAGGGGGAGCTCTGCGCGACCCGCAGCGATCTGACCGGCAGCACTCGGGCCTTCCGCACGGCCATCGAGGCCGCCACCCGGCTACACCGGCGAGTCGGCGGCTTCGGCATGAACCTGACGGCGGAGACCGACCACTACCGTGACCAGGCGGTGCTCTCCTTGGCGTGGCTCGACATGCTGCGGGGACGTCTCGCCGAGGCCGCCGCCGGCTGCGACTCCGTCCTCGAGGCTGCGGGGCAGCGGCAGGACCTGTCGGTCTTCATCGCGGCCGCCGCGACCCGGGCCGGGCTGCATCACGGCGTCGGTGAGCGGGAGGAGGCTCAGCACTGCGTCGACGCCGTGATGACGCTGGCGGGCGACGAGCGACATCGCGAGGTCATCCTCACCAAGACGCACCTGGCCCACCTCGTCAAGATCCTGGCGCTGACCGCCTTCGAGGTGGCCAGGATCCGAGCGGCGGACGGGGATTTCGACCTCCTGGTGCAGGAGCTGACGACGCTGCGGGAGTTGTCGGAAGCGGCCCACGCCGTGAACGTCGTACAGGCGACATCCACGCTGCTCGCCGATGTCGCATTGGTCCGCGACGACACCACCGAGGCGCTCCGGCAGATCGCGGTCGCTCTCCGCCAACCATTCACCGACCCGCTGGCGGACCTCCAGATGCGGCAGGTGCGCGCGGCGGCTCTCTGCGCGGACGGCCAAATCGATCGGGCCGTCTCCGCCGCGGACGAGATCGTCGCGCTGCTCCCGACCATCGGGGCACCCGAGGTGTCGGCCGACGTGTACGGGCTCGCCGCCGGCATCGCGGCGCGCAGCGGCCACCCGCCGACCGCGGTGACCCGGGTCCGGGCGGCGGTGCGGAACCTGCATCTGCTCAGTGGTCATGCCGGCCGGCTGGTGCAGCGCAGAGGGCTGCTAGCCAACAAGCAGAGCGCCTTCGCGAACCTGATGGAAACCCTGACGGCCAGCGCGGCGGCGGCCGAGGCGGGGCTCGCGGCCATCGAGGTCGCCGAGGCTCAGCGCGAGGACACGTTGGTGGGTGTGCTGTCCGCGACGAAGGCCGCGATGCCGGCGCAGCTGCGGGAGGTGGCCGACCGGGCCGACGAGGTGCGGCATACCCTGGCCCACGTCACCGAATCGGCGCAGGCGGGACGACTGGGCGAGATCGACGTCCTGACGCGCAAGCTCAAGGACGAACACGCGACGCTGACGAGACAGCTCACCCATCTGATCGGTGGCACCTTCGCCGAGATGTACGTGCCGACCCCGATCGCCGCCACCGATCTCCTCGACCGTTGCGGTCACGACGGCTTGCTGTCTGTCACGATCACCGACAGCGGCGCCAGCGGCCACGTGGGACACCTGGTCTGTCGGGTGCCAGGCGAGACGCCGCAAATCCAGGAGTTCCAGCTGGTCGGCGCCGCGGCGACCACGGTAGACCGGCTTCACAGCGGCTCCGCGACCGGCAGCGCGGAGTCCGCGAGGGCGTTCGGCGCCCTCTGGGGCGCGACGCGCCACGACCTCGCCGAGGCTCTGCTGCCCGAGCAGCTGCGGGAATGGCTCCGGACCGGTCCCGAGGACGCGCACGGCCGGCATCGGTTGATCATCTGTGCGGACGGGCCGCTCCGCACGATGCCCTTCTCCGCCCTTCCGCTCGCGGACGGCACCGCCGTGATCTCCAACGCCAGCGTCAACCGGCTTCCTCTTCTCCGCCTGATCGGCGGCCACCCGGCGGCACCCGCGCCGCGACCGGCGCTGCTGGGCTACTTCCATCCGCAGCTGACCGGGGCGCAGCGGGAGCGCCGGTTGCTGGAGCGAATGCACGATTCGGGCGAGGTCGACCTGACCGTCGCGGGCAGCCGGGACGAGCTGCTCGACCAACTCGCCACGGGCCGCCACGACGTGCTGGTCTTCGCCACGCACGGCCGAGGGCATGGCCTGGAGTTCGAGTTCCAGTTCCACGGCGAGCGCGGCATCTCATCCGCACGCCTGCTCACCGCTCGGACACCACGGACCGTCCTCGCCCCTGCCTGCTACTCCGGCGCCGACGCGGGCAGCGACGCCACCGGGATGATCGCGGCCTGTCTGGCGGCCGGTGCCACCCAGGTCCTGTCCGGGCTGTGGCGTCTACCGGACGGGCCGACCGGGCGGCTGATGAGTCACCTCTACCGGCACCTGCCCAGCGGAATCGCCCTACGGGACATCGCCGCGACCGCACCGGCCGCCGTCGGCGTCGACCCGACCAGGACCAACCCACTCGCCTGGGCGGGGCTCATGGTGACGGACACGACGATCGCCGCCGCCTGACCGCCGTGGGCCTCGCCCTGGAGGAGGTGTCCGCCGTGCCGGTCGTCGCCGAAGCCCGGGTTGCCTACTCCTGCCGAGGGGAGTAGGCAGAAGGTCCACATGCATCGATCTGCGGAGGTCACATGAGAGCTCGGGCCCTGTTCACCGCGACCATCGCGCTGACCACGCTGGCGGCGGGTGCCGCCGTTCCCGCCCAGGCGGCGAAGCCGGCCGAGCCACCGAAGGAACCAGTGGCCGTCGGCTACGGCGGCGCGGTCTCCACGGTGGACGAGACGGCGACGGCCGTCGGCCTGGACGTGCTGCGGCGCGGCGGCAACGCCGTCGACGCGGCGGTCGCGGCGGCGGCGACGCTCGGTGTCACCGAACCCTTCTCCGCCGGCGTCGGCGGTGGTGGCTTCTTCGTCTACTACGACGCGAAGTCCAAGCGGGTGCACACCATCGACGGCCGCGAGACGGCACCGGCGTCGATGACCGCGACCAGCCTCGTCAACCCGTCCACCGGAAAGCCGTACGAGTTCGACGAGGCCCGGATCAGCGGGCTGTCGGTCGGTGTTCCCGGCACGCTGCTCACCTGGCGCGACGCGCTCGACCGCTGGGGCACGCGATCGCTGTCGCAGATGCTCACCCCCGCGGCGCGGGTCGCCGAGGACGGTTTCACCGTCGACGAGACCTTCGCCAGCCAGATCGCCGCGAACCGGGCCGCGTTCGGCCAGTTCAGCTCGACCAGCGCGCTGTACCTGCCGGGCGGCCAGCCACCGGTGGTCGGCAGCACCTTCCGCAACCGGGACCTCGCCGACACGTACCGGCTGGTCGCCAAGCGCGGCACCGACGTGTTCTACCGGGGCGAGATCGGCCGCGACGTGGCCGCCACGGTGCAGCATCCGCCGGTGGCGACGCGGCCCATCGGGTCGTGGCCGTACCCGATCCGCCCGGCCGGCATGACCGCGGTGGACCTCGCCGACTACCGCACCCGCTTCCCCGCGCCGACGCGGTCGGACTACCGCGGCCTCGAGGTGTACGGCATGTCCACTCCCTCCAGCGGCGGCGTCGCCGTGGGGGAGGCGCTCAACATCCTCGAGCAGTACGACCTGCGGTCGATGTCGGCGGCCCAGGCGATGCACCACTACCTGGAGGCCAGCGCGCTCGCGTTCGCCGACCGTAATCGCTACGTCGGCGACTACAGCCGGCAGGACGTCCTGCGCGAACTGCTCACGGACGAGTACGCCAAGGAGCGCGCCTGCCAGATCGATGCCTCGGCGGCGCTGCCCAAGCCGGTCGCGCCCGGTGTCCCGGACGGCGCCTACGGTGGCTGCTCGGCCGCCGCGGTCGCCGACACCCGCGACGACCGCAAGAGCACCACGAACCTCACGGTCGCCGACCGGTGGGGCAATGTCGTGGAGTACACCCTGACGATCGAGGCGACCGGCGGCAGCGGAATGGTCGTACCCGGCCGAGGATTCCTGCTCAACAACGAGCTGACCGACTTCAACTTCGCGCCGACCCAGGGCACCGCGCCCGACCCGAACCTGCCGGGGCCGGGCAAGCGCCCGCGCAGCTCGATGTCGCCCACGATCGTGCTGGCCGACGGTCAGCCCTTCCTCGCAGTCGGTACGCCCGGCGGCGCGACGATCATCACCACCGTCCTGCAGATGCTGGTCAACCGGATCGACCTCGGCATGACCCTGCCGGAGGCGCTCGCTGCGCCGCGGGCGTCGCAGCGCAACGGCGCCAGCACCCAGGCCGAGCCGGACTTCATCGCCGCGTACGCCGGCAGTTTGCCGCCGGGGCACGTCTTCTCCCGAACGGCCGAGATCGGCTCCGCGACCGGCATCGAGTTCCTGAAGGGCGGCCGGCTGCTCGCCGCGGCCGAGCCGGTACGCCGTGGCGGGGGTGCGGCGGCCGTCGTCGGCCGCTGGCCGCGTAACTGACGCCGGGGCCCGCGGCGGCGGTGCGAACCGTCGCCGCGGGCCCTCGCGCGGCGCGGTCGTTCGGCTGCGCCGCGTCAATCGCGATGTCCACCCTTGGCAGGGAATCGCTTTCACATTAGGGTCAGTGCAATGGCACACCCTACTGCCCCGTCCAATGGCGTCGTGGCAGTCCGAGTAGGGCCTTCGTGACCAGGTCGGCGAGGTGTCGCACACGTTCGAGACGCTGCGTCGCACCCGGCCACGGTCGACCGGCACCGGGGAAGAGGGATGCCGATGACCGTCACCGCGACCTACACGATCCCCGGCATGCGCGTCCGGGACCACGTCAGCGAGGTGCCGCTGGACTGGTCCGACCCGACGCGCGGCACCATCCAGCTCTTCGCCCGTGAGATCGTCGACCCGGTACGCGACGGCGACGACCTGCCGTGCCTGGTCTACCTGCAGGGTGGACCCGGCGGGAAGGGCCCCCGCCCGCTCACCCGGTCCGGGTGGCTCGACGTGGCACTGCGCGAGCACCGCGTCGTCCTTGTCGACCAGCGCGGCACCGGCCGCAGCAGCCGCATCGACGGCCGCCGGATGGGCGCGTTCGCGACCGCTGAGGAGGCCGCCGCCTACCTCGCCTGCTTCCGGGCCGACTCGATCGTGGCCGACCACGAGCACCTGCGGAAGACCGTCTTCGGGGGGAAGCGCTGGTCCACCCTCGGGCAGTCGTACGGCGGCTTCATCACCGTGACCTACCTGTCGAACGCCCCCGAAGGCCTGCACGCCTGCTACGTCACCGGCGGCCTGCCCGGTCTCGACCCGTCGGCGGCCGAGGTCTACCGGCGCACCTACCCCCGCGTCGAGGGTAAGAACCGGCAGTTCTTCCAGCGGTATCCGCACCAGGTCGCGCAGGTGACCAGGATCGCGGACCGTCTCGCCGCGGGGGACGTCCGGCTGCCCGACGGCGACCTGCTCACCGTCCGCCGGTTCCAGACGCTCGGCCTGGACCTCGGCATGAAGCCCGGCAACGAGCGCCTGCACTGGCTGCTCGACGAGGCGTTCTCCGCCGACGAGCTGTCGACCACGTTCCTGCACGAAGTGCTGGCCCGCACGTCGTACAGCGACAACCCGCTCTTCGCGGCCCTGCACGAGAGCATCTACGCGCACGGCGCCACCGCCACCGGCTGGGCGGCCCAGGCCGAACACGACAGACATCCGCAGTTCGCCCAGGACGCCAGGCCCCTGCTCTTCACCGGCGAGATGATCTACCCCTGGATGTTCGAGGAGATCGCCGAGCTGCGCCCGTTCCGGGGCGCCGTCGAGCTGCTGGCCGCCCGGCAGGAGTGGCCGCCGCTCTACGACCCGGACCGGCTGGCCGCCAACGAGGTGCCGGTGGCCGCCGCCGTCTACCACGACGACATGTACGTCGACGCGGGACTGCAACTCGACACCGCCTCCCGGGTCGGCAACCTTCAGACCTGGATCACGAACGAGTACGAACACGACGGCGTCCGCGAGGACGAGCGGGTCTTCACCCGGCTGACCCAGCTGGTCCGCGAGAACGGCGGAGGACTCGACGACCAGCGGAAGGTCACGCGACACCCACGCGACACCCGGCAGGAAGGAACTTCCGATGCGTGACGGCAGGCCGCCGAGGCTGTCCGAGATTCCGGCATTCACCGAGTACATGGCGACGGGCTGGGACGTGCCCGACCGCACCCCGCCGGTCGTCGCCGGCGCCGCGGAGGCCGCCGCCGCTCACCGGGCCCGGCTCGCCGAGGCGCTGCCCGGGCGCACCATCGTGCTGAGCGCGGGTGAGGCGCCCGTACGCAGCAACGACACCGCGTACGACTTCCGTCCGGACAGCGACTTCTTCTGGATCACCGGCTGTGCCGTCGAGAACGCCACAGTCGTGCTCCGCGACGGTCACCCCACCCTCTACCTGCCGCCGCCCGCCTACCCCGGCGACCCGCGCTTCTTCACCGACGCCCGGTACGGGGAGCTGTGGGTCGGTGCCGCCCCGGGCCTGGACGACTGGGCGCGGGCGCTCGGCGTCGACGTCCGGCCGCTCGCGGAGCTCACCGAGGAGGTGACCCGCGACGACGAGGTGGCTCGTACCCTCGCCGAGCTGCGCATGTACAAGGACGACTGGGAGATCGGTCAGCTTCGGGAGGCGGTGGACCGCACGGTCGAGGGCTTCGCCGCGGTCGTGCGCGAGATCCCCGCCGCGATCAAGGGACCGGGGGAGCGGTGGCTGCAGGGCACCTTCGACCGGTACGCCCGGGCGTACGGCAACGGCCCCGGCTACGCCACGATCGTCGGCAGCGGCCGGCACGCGCCCACACTGCACTGGGTGCGCGCCGACGGTCCGGTGCTGCCGGAGGAGCTGCTCCTGCTCGACATGGGTGTCGAGGTGAACAGCTACTACACCGCCGACGTCACCCGAACCTTCCCCGCCTCCGGACGATTCTCGCCGGCCCAACGGCAGGTGCACGACCTCGTGGAACAGGCCCACCGGGCCGGGCTGGCCGCAGTGGGCACCGGCCGCCGCTTCAGCGAGTTCCACCACGCGTCTATGGAGGTGATCGCCCGCGGGCTGGCGGACTGGGGGCTGTTGCCGGTCTCCGTGGACGAGGCACTGTCCGACAGCGGGCAGCAGCACCGGCGCTATCTGGTGTGCGGCATCGGCCACCACCTCGGGCTGGACGTGCACGACTGCGCCCGGGTCCCGCGGGAGGCGTACCAGGACGCGATCATGGCGCCCGGCATGGTGCTCACGGTCGAGCCCGGCCTGTACTTCCACGCGCACGACCTGACCGTGCCCCCGGAGCTGCGCGGGATCGGCGTGCGCATCGAGGACGACATCCTGGTCACGCCGGAGGGCTCCGAGGTGCTGTCCCGCGCGCTCCCGCTGGCGGCCGACGGGCTGGAGAAGTGGATGGCAGCCGCCCAGCAGATGTGACACCGCACGACCCCGCGTTCCCCCTACGACGCTGAGGAGAGCCAGCATGACCACCCCCGCAAAGCCGTGGCGCGGCGTACACGTCGCGACGGCACTTCCCTTCCACGACGATCTCTCCGTCGACCACGACGCGTACGCCGAGCACGTCCGGTTCCTCGCCGCCGGCGGCTGCGACGGCGTGACCCCCAACGGATCGCTCGGTGAGTACCAGACCCTGACCCCGCAGGAACGGGCCCGCGTCGTCGAGACGGCCGTGCAGGCCGCCCCCGCCGGATTCGGCGTCATGCCCGGCGTAGCCGCGTACGGCGCGCTCGAGGCCCGCCGCTGGGCCGAGCAGGCCGCCGAGGCCGGCGCCACCTCCGTCCTGCTGCTGCCGCCGAACGCGTACCGCGCCGACCACCGGGCGGTCGTCGAGCACTACCGGGAGGTCGCTCGTGCCGGGCTGCCGGTCGTCGCCTACAACAACCCGATCGACACGAAGGTGGACCTGACCCCCGCGCTGCTCGCCGAGCTGTTCCACGAGGGCCTGGTCGTCGGAGTGAAGGAGTTCAGCGGCGACGTCCGCCGGGCGTACGAGATCGCCGAACTCGCCCCCGGCCTGGACCTGCTGGTCGGTGCGGACGACGTACTGCTCGAACTCGGTGTCGCCGGCGCGGTCGGCTGGATCGCGGGCTATCCGAACGCGATCCCGGAGAGCACTGTGGAGCTCTACCGGCTGGTCACCTCGGACGACCCCGCCGACATCGCCAAGGCGCTGCCCATCTACCGGGACCTGCACCCGCTGCTGCGCTGGGACTCGAAGACCGAGTTCGTCCAGTCGATCAAGCTGTCGATGGACATCGCCGACCGCAAGGGCGGCGCCTGCCGGCCGCCCCGCTTGGCGCTGCCGGCCGAGGTGGCCGACCGGATCACCGCCGACACCGAGGCCGTGCTGGCCAAGGGCTACAAATGAGGTCCCGCCGCACCTTCCACGCCGTCGACTCGCACACCGAGGGCATGCCCACCCGGGTTGTCGTCGGTGGCATGGGCACGATCCCGGGCGCGACGATGGCCGAGCGTCGGCTGTGGTTCATGGAGAACAGCGACGACATCCGCACCCTGCTGATGTACGAACCCCGTGGCCACGCCGCGATGAGCGGGGCGATCCTGCAACCGCCGACCCGTCCCGACGCCGACTACGGTGTGCTCTTCATCGAGGTCTCCGGCCTGCTGCCGATGTGCGGGCACGGCACCATCGGCGTGGCGACGGTGCTGGTCGAGACCGGGATGGTGCCCGTCGTCGAGCCGGTCACCACGATCCGGCTCGACACCCCGGCCGGGTTGGTCGTCGCGTCCGTGGCGGTGCGCGACGGTGCGGCGGAATCGGTCACCATCCAGAACGTCCCGTCGTTCGCCTACGCGCTGGACCGCAAGGTCGAGGTCCCCGGCTTCGGCACCGTCGAGTACGACATGGCCTTCGGCGGGAACTTCTACGCGGTCGTGGACCTGGCGGGGCTGGGACTGCCCTTCGACCGTTCGCACGCGGACGAACTGCTGGCCGCCGGCCTGGCGATCATGGATGCGGTGAACGAGCACGACCGGCCGGTCCACCCCGAGCGTGCCGACATCAACGGCTGCCACCACGTCTACCTGAAGGCCCCCGGCTCGACGGCGAAGCTGTCACGGCACGCCATGGCCATCCACCCCGGCTGGTTCGACCGTTCGCCCTGCGGCACCGGCACCAGCGCCCGGATGGCGCAGCTGCACGCGCGGGGTGAGCTCGGCATCGGCGACGACTTCGTCAACGAGTCGTTCATCGGTACCCGCTTCACCGGGCGGCTGCTCGGCGAGACCACTGTCGGGTCGCTGCCCGCGGTCCTGCCGTCGATCACCGGCCGGGCCTGGGTCACCGCGACGTCGCAGTTCCACCTCGACCCCACCGATCCGTTCCCTGCGGGGTTCCTGCTGTGAGGCCGGCGCCCGTCCCGGACCTGCCCGACATCGGCCGCAGGGAGAACCTCCGCGACCGGATCAGGGAGGCCTTACGGGCGGCGATCATCTCCGGCAGGCTGGAGCCCGGTGTCGTCTACTCGGCCCCGGCGCTGGGCGCGCAGCTCGGCGTCTCGCCCACACCGGTGCGGGAGGCCATGCTCGACCTGGTGAAGGCGGGCCTGGTCGTCACGCACGCGAACAAGGGCTTCCGGATCACCGAGATGTCCGAGGAGGACCTCGACGATCTGGCCGCCGTCCGGCTGCTCATCGAGCCGCCGACCGTGCGCAACGTCGTGCCGGTGATCCCGAAGGAGGACCTTCCCGAACTACGGACCCTCGCGCAGGCCATCGTCCACGCGGTGGAGTGCGGTGACCTGGTCGGCTACATCGAGGCCGACCACGTCTTCCATCTGACCCTGCTCGGCTACAGCGGGAACCGCTTCCTGATGGACGTCGTGTCCGACCTGCGCTCCAGGACCCGGCTGCTCGGCCTGACCCCGCTGCTCGAGAGCGGCAGGCTGGGCCGCTCGGCTGCGGAGCACCACGAACTGCTGGACCTCGTCGAGGCCCGCGACCCCGCCGGTACCGAACTGCTGATGCACCGCCACATCGGTCACGTACGAGGGCTGTGGGCCGGCGGAGCCGGAGACACACCATGAGCGGGCGCCGACGGGCGGGTCATCGGCGCAGCCCGGGCGTGACCCGTGCCGCCGGACCCGGCACGACGGCGGCCCGCCCGAGCGTCGGCGAGTGAGGGGGGAGGCGGCGGCATGAGCGCGGACCTCGTGATCGTCGGCGCGGGCGTGGTGGGTGCGGCCAGCGCGTACTTCGCGGCGTCGGCGGGACTGCGGGTGGTCGTCGTCGAGCGCGACTCGATCGCAGGCGGCACCTCGAGCGCCGGCGAGGGCAACGTGCTGGTGTCCGACAAGGAGGCCGGTCCCGAACTCGACCTGGCCCTGTACTCGCAGCAGGTCTGGCGTGCGGACCTCGCCGGACACGGTGACCTCTGGGAGTTCGAGTCCAAGGGCGGCCTCGTCGTCGCGGCCTCGGAGCAGGGCGTCGCGTCGCTGCGCGCGCTCGCCGTCCAGCAACGCCGGTGCGGTGTCGAGGTCCGCGACGTCGCCCGGGACGAGTTGCGCGACTACGAGCCGCATCTCGCCCCGCAGCTCGCCGGGGGCGCCTTCTACCCCCAGGACGCCCAGGTCCAGCCGATGCTGGTCGCGGCCCACCTGCTCCGGCTGGCCCGCGAGCGCGGCGCCCAGGTGCGTACCCGCACCGAGGTGACCGGATTCCTCCGCCACGGCACCCGGGTGACCGGGGTGCGGACCTCGGCGGGCGACATCTCCGCCGGCGCGGTGCTCAACGCCGCCGGTACGTGGGCCGGCGGCGTCGCCGACCTCGCCGGGGTGCGCGTCCCCGTGCTGCCCCGGCGCGGTTTCATCCTGGTCACCCAGCCGATGCCGGCGCGGACGATCCGGCACAAGGTCTACGCCGCCGAGTACGTCGGTGACGTGGCCAGTTCCGATGCCGCGCTGCAGACCTCGCCCGTGGTCGAGGGCACCGCCGGCGGCACCATCCTCATCGGCGCATCCCGGGAACGCGTCGGATTCGACAGGAACGTGTCCGTCCCCGCCATCGGCACGCTCGCGGCAAAGGCGATCGAGCTGTTCCCGATGCTGCGTCAGGTCCGGGCGATGCGTACGTACCTCGGATTCCGTCCGTACTGCCCTGATCATCTGCCCGTCGTCGGCGCCGACCCCCGTGCGCCCGGCCTCTGGCACGCCTGCGGTCACGAGGGCGCCGGCATCGGGCTGTCCGCCGGGACCGGGAAGCTGATCGCGCAGGCGCTCGTCGGGGAGCGGACGGACCTGGATCTCGCGCCGTTCGCCCCGGACCGTTTCCCGGAGGCCGAGGAGGAACCCCGGTGACCCATCAGATGACCTTCCGCGGCACGACCGTCGCGGCCGAGCCCGGCCAGAGCGTCGCCGCCGCGTTGATCGCCGCCGGAGTGACGGACTGGCGCACCACCGGCAAGGGAGGCCGTCCCCGTGGACTGTTTTGCGGGATCGGCATCTGCTTCGACTGCCTGATCACCGTCGACGGGATCCCCGACCAGCGTGCCTGCCTCGTCGCCGCCGCCGACGGCATGCGGCTCGGCGCGGACGCCGAGCCGGGCGCGGCCCTCCAAGACGCCTGTGGGCCGGGGGACGACGATGCATGACGTAGCCGTGGTGGGTGCGGGTCCGGCCGGACTCGCCGCCGCCGTCGAAGCCGCCGAGGCCGGACTCGGCGTCACGCTGATCGACACCGCCGCACAGCCCGGCGGGCAGTACTGGCGCCACTACGACCAGACCCACGCCCGCCCCGATGATCATGTCGGTCACCACGGCTGGTCCGTCTTCACGCGGCTGCGGGCCCGCCTGGACGCCCTCCGAGCCACCGGCCGGATCCACTACCTGCCC
Source organism: Micromonospora avicenniae (assembly GCF_900156065.1). Taxonomy (GTDB): domain Bacteria; phylum Actinomycetota; class Actinomycetes; order Mycobacteriales; family Micromonosporaceae; genus Micromonospora; species Micromonospora avicenniae. The sequence goes on from NZ_FTNF01000008.1 coordinate 186,572, forward strand.
GGTCAACAGGTCTGGCTCATCACCCGGGAACCGAACGGCCCGTTCACGCTGCAGGTCACCGCCGCCACGGCCGCGGCCACCGCCGGCCGCTCCCAGGACGGCTCGGACCGGACGCTCGCCGCGCACGCGCTGATCCTGTGCCCCGGGGGATACGACAGGCAGTTGCCCGTGCCCGGCTGGGACCTGCCCGGCGTGCTGACCGCGGGCGGAGCGCAGGCCCTGCTCAAGGGACACCGCACGCCGGCGGGCAGGCGCGCGGTCGTCGCCGGAACCGGCCCGTTCCTGCTGCCCGTGGCCACCGGCCTCGCCCGGGCGGGGGTGACCGTCGTGGCCGTCGTCGAGGCCAACGCGACGCTGGGCTGGTTCCGCTCACCGGCCGGCGCGGCGTCCGCGCCCGGCAAGAGCGCCGAGGCTCTCCGGTACGCGGCGCTGATGGCCCGGCACCGTATCCCGTACCGGACCCGAACGGTGATCCGTGAGGTGCTCGGAACGAACCGCGCGGAGGCGGTCCGAGTCGCGCGGGTGGACCGCGACGGCCGCCCGACCGGTCCGGACGAGGAGATCGCCGTCGACCTCGTGGCGCTCGGCTGGGGCTTCACCCCCTCCCTGGAGTTGCCGCTCATGCTCGGCGCGCAGACGACGATGGACACCGACGGCTCGCTCGTCGTGGCCGTCGACGATCGCCAACGCAGCAGCGTCGACGGACTGTACGTCGCCGGTGAGGCCACCGGCGTGGGCGGTGCGGCCTTGGCGGTCCACGAGGGACGGCTGGGTGCGCTCGCCCTCGCCGCCGAACGTGGGCGCCCGGCCGACCCGGCGCTGATGAGACGGTTGCGCGGTGCCGTACGGCGGGGCCGCCGGTTCGCCTCCGCCATGCACCGGACCTACCCGTTGCCCCGTGCCTGGCCCGACTGGTTGACGGACACCACGCTCGTCTGCCGCTGCGAGGAGGTGGCCTACGGTGACCTGCGTCGGGCCCACCACGACCTCGGCGCGGAGGACGCCCGCACGCTCAAGATGCTGGCGCGGCCGGGAATGGGCTGGTGCCAGGGACGGGTTTGCGGCCTCGCCACCGCGGGCATCGCGGCCTGGCTGAGTGGACGCGAGACCGGCGTGGACGACCTGCGTCCGCTGGCCACCCGCAGCCTCGCCGTGCCGGTGCCGCTGGGTGAGCTGGCCGCACTGGTCGAGGAGACGACGCCGCCCGAGGCGGCCGACGAAGGAGGACGAAACGGTGACTGACGTGCTGAGCCGTGACCCGCGTACCGGCAGGCCGCTGGAACGCGTCGCGACCGAGTCGACGGCGCAGGATGTGGATCGCGCGGTACGCGCCGCCGCAGCCGCCGGACCTGCCCTGCGGGACCCCGTCCGGCGGGCGGACCTGCTGCGCACGGCCGCCGCGCTCCTGGAGAAGAGCGGGGAGGAGATCGTCTCGACCGCCGACGCGGAATCGGCCCTCGGCCGGGTGCGGCTCACCGGGGAGCTCGCCCGCACCTGCTACCAGCTCCGCGCGTTCGCGGACGTGGTGGAGGCCGGCGCCTACCTGGACGTGATCATCGATCACGCCGACCCGTCGGCGGCCCCCGCGCCCCGTCCCGACCTGCGCCGCTACAAGGTGCCGCTCGGTGTGGTCGCGGTCTTCGCGGCGAGCAACTTCCCACTGGCGTTCAGCGTGCCGGGCGGCGACACCGCGAGCGCCCTGGCCGCGGGATGCCCGGTGGTGGTCAAGGCCCACCCGGACCACCCCGCCACCTCCGTCCTGTGTGCCCGGCTCCTCCGCGCGGCGGCCGCCGAGGTCGGGCTGCCCGAGGACGTCGTCGGCCTGGTGCACGGCTTCGATGCGGGCCCCGAACTCGTACGCCACCCGCTGACGGCGGCGGTGGGTTTCACCGGCTCGGTGCGGGGCGGCCGCGCGTTGTTCGACATCGCGTCCTCCCGGCCCCGGCCGATCCCGTTCCACGGCGAGCTGGGCAGTCTCAACCCGGTGGTGGTGACCGAGCGGGCGGCCGAGACCAGGGCGGAGGAGATCGGGGCGGGACTCGCGGCCTCGTACACGCTCGGCATGGGCCAGTTCTGCGTCAAGCCGGGTCTGGTCCTCGTGCCGGAGGGTGCGGCGGGCGACGCGGTGGTCCGGTCGGTCGTGGCGGCGACGGTCCCGTCCGGGCCGCTGCTCGACCCGCGCATGCGAGAGGCGTTCCTCGCCGGGGTCCGCTCCCGCGCCGAGCTACCGGGTGTGACGGAGCCGCTCGGGGCGGGCGAGTCCGGCGACGACACGACGCCGCTGGCCGTCCGGCCGGGCGTGCTCTCCGTCGCGGCGTCGCGGCTCGCCGACGGGGGGCCGTACGAGGAGCTGCTGGAGGAGTGTTTCGGGCCGGTCACCGTGCTGGTCCGCTACGCCTCGTCGGCCGAACGGGACACGGTGCTCAACGCGCTGCCGGGCAACCTGACGGCGACCGCACACCTGGGGGTCGACGAGCGGGACGACGTGGCGGCGGACCTTGTCGCCGGGCTGAGCGCGATCGCGGGACGCGTCGTGGTGGACGGATGGCCGACGGGGGTGACTGTCGCTCCCGCCATGCAGCACGGTGGACCGTACCCGGCTGCCACGAGCGCCTCGACCTCGGTGGGTAGCACCGCGATCGAGCGGTGGCTACGTCCGGTGTGCTACCAGAACGTCCCCGACCCGCTGCTTCCGCCGGAGCTTCGCGAGGCCAACCCGTTGGGCCTGCCCCGCACCGTGGACGGTGTCCCGGCGAGCTGACCGCTGTCGCGTCCGCGATCGGTGTCCCGGCACCGATCGCGGACCGTGGGTGATGCCGTCGTGACAGCGCAGCTGCTTTTGTCGACGCTGGCGCTCGATGGTCGCACCGTTACGAGACCGTGACGGGCGCATTTCGAGAACAAGTGTTGACGCCCTCTTTGTGAGCGCTAACACTACGGCTGTGTCACCCGCGTTTCCGGCACGTCCGGAGAGGAGAGACAGCTTTGAGTAAACGATTTCTAGCCGTTCTCGGTGCGACGGTGCTGGCGTTGGGCCTAACGGCCTGCGGCGGCGAAGGAGCTGGCGGTGGCGGCGACACCAGCGCCGAAAAGCCGGCCGACCTGACCATCGGCGTAGCCATGCCGACCCAGACCTCCGAGCGGTGGATCGCCGACGGCAACTCGGTGAAGCAGAAGCTGGAGGCCAAGGGTTACAAGGTCGATCTCCAGTACGCGGGAGACGACATCCCCACCCAGTCCCAGCAGGTCGACCAGATGATCACCCAGGGCGCCGACGTCCTGATCATCGCGGCGATCGACGGCACCGCCCTCAGTGGCCAGTTGCAGGCGGCGGCGGACGCGAAGATCCCGGTCATCGCCTATGACCGGCTGATCCGGGAGAGCCCGAACGTCGACTTCTACGTCAGCTTCGACAACTACAAGGTCGGCGTCGCCCAGGCCACCGCGCTGCTCGTCGGCCTCGGCCTGCAGAACAAGGACGGCTCGAAGGGCACCGCCAAGGGGCCGTTCAACATCGAGCTCTTCGCCGGCTCACTCGACGACAACAACGCCCACTTCTTCTTCGACGGCGCCATGGACACGCTCAAGCCGTTCATCGACGACAAGTCGCTGCGGGTGAAGTCGGGTCAGACCAGCATCGAGCAGGTGGCGATCCTCCGGTGGCAGCAGGAGACCGCGCAGAAGCGGATGGAGGACCTGCTCACGTCGAGCTACAACGACGGTACGAAGGTCCAGGGCGTGCTGTCGCCGTACGACGGCCTGTCCCGCGGCATCATCACCGCCCTGCAGAACGCCGGTTACGGCGGTTCGGGCGCCAAGATGCCCGTGGTGACCGGTCAGGATGCGGAGATCGCGTCGGTCAAGCTCATCAACGACGGGGTCCAGCACTCGACGATCTTCAAGGACACCCGCCTGCTGGCCGAGCAGGCCGTGATCGCGGCTGAGGCCTTCCTCCAGGAGAAGGAGCCGCAGGCGAACGACACCAAGACGTACGACAACGGCGTCAAGGTCGTTCCGTCGAACCTCCTGCCGGTCCAGACCGTCTACAAGGACGACATCAAGCCCGTCCTCGTCGACTCCGGCTACTGGACGGCCGAAGAGGTCGCCAGCGGCCAGGCCAAGGGCTGACGCGTCCGTCGGGCCCGGTGCCGGCCGCACCGCGCCGGGCCCGACGGAATCTCCGAACCTTCTTCCATCTCCGCTCGCGGCCCGTCGTTGCGGCAGGTGCGGGCCGCGGCGCAGCCGACGCCACGGTTCCGGTCGAACAGGGTTCATCCAAGACGGGTACGACCAGGACGGTGACCATGTCCGACAACATCCTCGAGATGCGTCACATAACCAAGACCTTTCCCGGGGTGAAAGCGCTCCAGGACGTCTCACTCGCCGTGCGGCGCGGGGAGATCCATGCCATCTGCGGCGAGAACGGCGCGGGTAAGTCCACCCTCATGAAGGTGCTCTCCGGCGTCTATCCCACCGGCTCGTACGACGGCGAAATCGTCTTCGACGGCAAGCCGGTGCATTTCCGCGGCATCAACGACAGCGAGGCCCACGGCATCGTCATCATCCATCAGGAACTCGCCCTGGTGCCCTACCTGTCCGTCGCGGAGAACATCTTCCTCGGCAACGAGCGCCGCGGGGCCGGCGGCCTGATCGACTGGAACCGGACCAACGCGGACGCGGCGGACCTGCTGGCCTCGGTCGGGCTGCGGGAGAACCCGGTCACCCCGATCATCCAACTCGGTGTGGGCAAGCAGCAGCTCGTGGAGATCGCCAAGGCGCTGTCGAAGCAGGTGCGGCTGCTCATCCTCGACGAGCCGACCGCCGCGCTCAACGACATCGACTCGGCGCACCTGCTCGACCTGCTCCGGCGGCTGCGGAGCGAGGGCGTCACCTGCATCATGATCTCCCACAAGCTCAACGAGATCACCGCGATCGCCGACTCCACCACGGTGATCCGCGATGGGCGGACGGTCGAGACGCTCGACATGAGCTCCGCCGAGGCGACCCAGGAACGGATCATCCGCGGCATGGTCGGCCGGGACCTCTCCAGCTTCTACCCGGACCGGGTGTCGGAACCGGGGGAGGAGGTCCTCCGTATCGAGGACTGGAGCGTCCGGCACCCGACCCAGGACCGGCTGGTCGTCGACGGCGCCAACCTCAACGTCCGCGCGGGGGAGGTCGTCGGCATCGCCGGTCTCATGGGCGCCGGCCGCACCGAACTCGCGATGAGCGTGTTCGGCCGGTCGTACGGCCGCAACATCACCGGCCGGCTGTTCATCCGCGGTAAGGAGGTCCGCGCCCGCAACGTCGCCGAGGCCATCCGCAATGGAATCGCGTACGCCACCGAGGACCGCAAGCGGTTCGGGCTCAACCTCATCGACGACGTGCGCCGCAACGTCTCCGCCGCCGCGCTGGGCAAACTCGCCCGCCTCGGTTGGGTGAACGGCAACGAGGAGATCAAGGTCGCCGAGGACGGCCGGCGCGACATGAACATCAAGGCACCGAGCGTCATGTCGGTGGTCGGCAAGCTCTCCGGCGGCAACCAGCAGAAGGTCGTCCTGTCGAAGTGGCTGTTCACCGACCCCGACGTGCTCATCCTCGACGAGCCGACCCGGGGCATCGACGTCGGGGCCAAGTTCGAGATCTACACCATCATCAACCGTCTGGTCGCCGACGGCAGAGCCGTCATCCTCATCTCCTCCGAACTACCGGAGCTGCTCGGGATGTGCGACCGGATCTACACCCTCGCGGCCGGAAGGATCACCGGTGAGGTGCCGGTCGGCGAGGCCACCCAGGAGAACCTGATGGAGCTCATGACGAAGGACAGGGAGCTCGCTCGATGACCACCATCAAGCCGTCGGCGACCCCGCAGCAGCGCTCGTCGTCCGAGGACGGCGCCACCGCCGCGATGCACACCGGCACCAGTGATCCGCGGACGCTGATCCTGGGCAACCTGCGCCAGAGCGGGATCTACGTAGCCCTCGTCGTGATCGTCGCCCTCTTCGCGGTCCTCACCGACGGCGTCTCGCTGAGCCCCGGGAACATCACGAACATCGTCCTGCAGTACTCGTACATCCTGGTGCTCGCGATCGGCATGGTCATCGTGATCATCGGCGGGCACATCGACCTGTCGGTGGGATCGGTGGTCGCACTGACCGGCGCGGTCTCCGCCGTACTCGTCATCAGGCAGGGCCAACCCTGGTGGATCGGCGTCCTGGCCGCGCTGGCCGTGGGCATCGCGGTCGGTGCCTGGCACGGATTCTGGGTGGCGTACGCGGGGATCCCGGCGTTCATCGTGACCCTGGCCGGCATGCTCCTGTTCCGGGGACTCACCCTGCGGGTGCTCGACAACATCTCACTGTCGCCGTTCCCGGCCGAGTACCAGCGCGTCGCCGCCGGCTTCCTCAACGGGCTCATCGGCGGGCAGGGCTACGACGCCTTCACCCTGCTCATCGGAGCGGTGGCGGTGGCCGGCTACGCGGTCAGCGTCTTCCGGACCCGCCTCGCCCGCGTCCGCTACCAGCAGCCCGTCGAGTCCTTCCCGCTGTTCGTGGCCCGGGTGGTGCTCGTCGGCGCGGTCATCATGTACTTCGCCTGGCAGCTGGCCCACGCGCGGGGACTGCCGATCGTGCTGATCATCCTCGCCGTCCTCGTGCTCGTCTACGGGCTGGTCACGCGGCGAACGGTCTTCGGTCGGCGCGTCTACGCGATCGGCGGCAACCTCTCCGCGGCGACGCTGTCCGGCGTAAAGGTCCGCACGGTCAACTTCTGGATGTTCGTCAACATGGGCTTCCTGGCGGCGGTGGCCGGCGTCATCTACTCGTCCCGGTCCAACGGTGCCCAGCCGGCGGCCGGCAACATGTTCGAGCTCGACGCGATCGCCGCGGCCTTCATCGGCGGCGCGGCGGTCACCGGGGGCGTGGGCACTGTCGTCGGCGCGATGGTCGGCGGCCTGATCATGGCCGTGATGAGCAACGGAATGCAGCTGATGGGCGTCGATCAGTCGACGCAGTCGGTGGTCAAGGGACTCGTCCTGCTCGTCGCCGTGGCCTTCGACGTGTACAACAAGCGCCGGGCCGGATCGGCCCGCTGAGCGACGATCCGCGCCGGGCGGCCCGGTGATCTACTCGATGTTCGGCGAAGGCGCGCTGTCGTGGGAAGCGGGAGGCGCCGATGTCAGGAAATCCGAGTCGATCACCGAGGTCGGCCGGCGTGGATCGCATGGGTCCACTCGGGACCCCGAGATGTTATCGGTAACGTGACTCGTCGTCCCCGGACCCCCTTCGGTGCCCCGTCCGCGGCATGAGGTGCCCGGCGGAACACGTCGATCGGGGGGGTGAGTGCCATGAGTTCGGGCCTGGTGCTGGTCATCGTGGCGGCGTTGGTGGTGCTGCTGGTCGTCGTCGTGCTGGTCGTGGCGGTGCATGGCTACAACCGCCTGGTACGCCTGCGTACGCAGGTGCGGGCTTCCCGAGCGCAGGTCGACGTGCAACTCAAGCGTCGTCACTCACTGATCCCCAACCTGGTGGAGACCGTGAAGGGCTAAGCGGCCCACGAGCGGGGAACCCTCGACGCGGTCACCACCGCCCGCGCCAAGGCCGCCGGCAGTCCGGGCGGCGCGCCGGACCGGGTGGCTGCCGAGGCTGCCCTGACCCAGGCGCTGGGCCGACTGTTCCCGGTCGCGGAGGCGTACCCGCAGCTGCGGGCCTGCGAGAACTTCGCCGACCTGAAGCGGGAGTTGGCCGGCACCGAAGACAAGATCGCCTACGCGCGGCAGTTTTACAACAGTGCCGTCCAGTCGCTGAACACCGCGGTGCAGACCGTGCCCACCAGCATCATCGCCGGGTTCGGCGGCTTCTGTGCCGAGCCGTACCTCGAGGCCGTCGGCGATGAGCGCGCCGACGTCTCCGTGCGCTTCTGAACGCGCCTGATGACCTCCTACGATTTCGCCGTCGAGCTCGGTCTGCCGGTGGCCTGCCTCGCCGTCTGGACCGCCGTCTACTGGCTCGCCCGGCTGCCGAATCGCCCAGCCGGCGTCACGGCGGCAGCGGCCGCGATGGAACTTCCCGGGCAGGAGCCGCCCGCGGTGGTCAGCCTCCTGGCAAACCAGTGGCAGGTCACCGCCGACGCCGCCGAGTCCACTCTGCTCGACCTCGCCGCGCGCGGGTACGTCGAGCTGCGGCAGGCCGACGCGGATCCGCACCATACGACGGTCCATCTGACCGGCCGCTCGCCCGAGTACCTCACCCGTTACGAACGCCTGGTGCTCGACCGGGTGACGGAGCGCGCAGTCGACCGCGTGGTCCCGCTGACCGCATTGAGCTTCGCCGACGCGGGCCGCGCCGCCAGTTGGTCGAAGCGGCTGCGCCGGTACGTCGTGGCCGACGCCCGACGACTCGGGCTGTCCCGGCGGCGGTTCTCGAAGGTCATGGTCACCACCCTCGGCGTGCTGGGCGTGGTGGCCGCCGCCGGGGTCGCCGCCGGCGTCTGGCACCTCGTGAACCGCACCGACGACGACCCGTTCGGCAGCTTCGCCGCGTTCGCCGTCACGGCGGTCGCGCTCGTCGGCATCGCCGCTCGGGACCTAGGCGAACGGGACACGTTGGTAGGTCGGGAGGTCGCCGCCCGGTGGCTCGGGTTGCGCGCTTGGCTCGCCCGCCACGAGTCGTTCGCCGATCTGCCTCCCGCCGCGGTAGCGGTATGGGACCGGTACCTTTCCTACGGTGCCGCCCTCGGCGTCACCCGCACGGCCTCGCAGGTGATTCACTTCGGCGTGGCCGACCGCAAGCGGCTCTGGTCGTCGTATGGCGGCGGCTGGCGCCAAGTGCCGGTCACCTACCCGGCGGGCATGCCCCGGTACGGGCAGGCCCTGGGGTGGATCGTCTTCCGGGCGGTCCTCGCCGGCATGGTCGGCTGGACGCTCACGAGGGTGGTCGGCGTGGCGCTGCTCGAGCCGGCGCCCGGCTCTCCCGACGCGGCGGCGAGTCTCTGGTCCCGGCTGACGTCCATCGACCCCGTCACGCTCGGCGTCATCACGCTCGGCCTGGTGCTGCTCGGCTACGCCGGTTACCTCGGCGTCCGGGTGCTGGTGGACCTGGTCGCGCCCGCCGACGTCACCGGTGAGGTGCTCTGGCACCAGGTCTGGCAGGTCCGCTCGTCCGACAGCGACAGCAGCTCCACCCCGGTCAACCACTACCTCGTCGTCGACGACGGCCACGCGGACCAGTTGCGCGCCTGGGTCCTGCCCGAGCAGATCGCGGGCGAATGCCGGCTCGGCGACGTCGTCACCGTACGCGTCCGTCCGTGGACGCGTCGCGTCACGCGGGTCACCGTGCACCGGCCGGCACCTGAGATCGCGGAACCGCACGACGACGCGGAGGACGAGGAGACCGGGATCGCGCCGGCGACCACGGCCCCGGACGGTATCCGCCCGGAGCGCCTGCTCAGCGCGGCCGAGGTCGGCGCCGCACTCGGGGTGCGGGTGTCACTCGTCCGCCCCGGGTCCGCGGACGAGGCACGGTGGGCCGCACGGTTCGTCGACGGCCGGAATTCGACCGTGCTCGGGGTCAACGTCGTCCCGGGCGGCAGGATGGCGAAGGCCGCGCTGCTGATGAGCCGCAGCGTCGGCCAGGCCCTACCCGGCGTCGGCGACGAGGCCTACACCGGGCGGGACCGGGTCGTGGGCCGACGCGGCGACGTGGTCCTGCTCGTCCTGCGCCCGAACGCCGTCCGGGAGACGGCACGGTGCTCGCCGGCCTGCTTGCGACCGCGCTGTCGCGCCTCCCTGCGGACGTGTCCACCCCTCGACCCTGAGCCGATCCCGCGGTGACCCGCCCGCCCGTCTCGCCGGCGCTCGGGCGGTGAGCAGCCCGCTCGTGTCAGCGCAGGCCAGCCGGACCCAGGCCCCACCACCGCGACCATCGGCCTGACCACCCTCGTGGCCTGCCCGGCCCGTGGGGCACCCGCGTCCGCCAGAGCGGCGTGTTCTCACGGCAAGCCCGATAGGCGGCCGGGGACAGCGTAGGCACGACAGAACCGCCTTCATGATCCGTTCATCGGACCGCCCGCACCAGTTCGTTGGATTGAGCGGAAAGCCGACGAGGGTCGACGGCGCGCCCTCCCGGCGCAGACGAGACTCGCACGGAGGAAAGTATGTCGACCCGAACCCGGATCGTCGCCGGCCTGGCCACCTCGGCGGCCGCCGGCGCGGTGGCCCTCGCCGCCGGCCTCACGACCGTTGCGGTGCCCGCGCCGTCCGGCCTGGTGCCCGTGGCGGGCGCGCAGGCGGCCGTGGCCGAACCCCCGGTCGTTTCGGCCACCCTGGCCCGCAGCTACGACGCGTTCGACGCCCGGCAGGGCATCGCCGTCGACGACCGCTACTTCTACGTGGCCGACAACCGCAGCATCACCAAGCACGACAAGGCCACGGGACGGCCGATGCTCCAGTTCGTATCCGACCCGGACGGGCCGATCATCCACCTGGACAGCGCCGTCGTAGTCGACGGCAAGCTGTACGCCGCGCACTCGAACTACGACGAGTCGCCCATGGAAAGCTCGATCGAGGTCTTCGACACCCGGACCATGCGCCACGTCGCGACCCACAGCTTCGGGATCTTCCGCGGCTCGCTGACGTGGCTGGATCGTCACGACGGCGCATGGTGGGCGGGCTTCGCCAACTACGACGAGATTCCCGACGGCGGCACCGAGCCGTACGGGGAGACGTACCAGACGCAGGTCGTCAAGCTCGACGACCACTTCCAGGTCGTCGAGGCATGGACCATCCCGAAACCGATCCTCGACCGGTTCAAGCCGATGAGCAACTCCGGCGGATCCTGGGGACCAGACGGCCGGCTCTGGCTCACCGGTCACGACCTCGGTGAGGCCTACGTGATGACGCTGCCGTCCGCCGGCTCCGAGCTGGTGTGGGCCGGCACGGTCACCCTGCCAGGGGTCGAGGGTCAGGGCATCGCGTGGGAGCACGCCGGTGCCCGGTCCAAGCTCTGGGCCATCAAGCGTTCCGCGAAGCAGGCCCTCAGTTTCACCGTGCCGCTCGGGTCGGTCACCGACCCGGCCGCGCCGGCGTGGCAGATCCTCGGACCCGGCAAGTTCCAGCAGTGACCCTGGGGTGGTCGCCGGGCCTACGTGGCGGAGCGCCGTCGCGTCTCCGGCGACCGCCGACGCGTGGCCCCGCCACCGCGAGCGCGGCCGGTCCGCTCGGGCCGGCCGCGCCCGCGATCCCGGATCAGTCGACGACCGGCGGTGCGGTCCTGGCCGCCGCCGCGAGTTCCGCCGCCGCCCCGGCGTACGGGTTGTAGGTGTAGGTGCGCGCCAACCCGGCCGGGACCGTGAAGTACTCGGCGGACAGCTTCGCCGGGTCGCTGGCGAGCTCCCCGCGAGCGGGTAGATCGTTGCCGTCGTCCCAGCCCCACGGCGCGTTGGCCGAGTTCGTCGAACAACTCCAGGTGCCGGACCCGCAGTCCCCGGAGGTGTCGCCGGCGAACGTGCCGAGGCCGGCGAAGAGGCTCGCGTTCGACCGTTGTGCCCAGAGACCGTCGGTGGCGAAGATGTCGATCAGCCTGTACCGCACGTCGCGATCGTTGCCGTCGCTCGGCGTCTCGGCGACGGTGGACGGGTAGTAGACCAGGCCGTCCCCGTTGATCGTGTACTGCGGGTACGCCTTCAGGCCGTGCCCCTGCGCCTCCTGGGCCGTCACCGGATGCTGGAACAAGTCGTGCGGCGATGCCTGGAACTGAAGGATGCCGTCGACGGTCTCGCGTCCGCTCGTCCAGGTGCTGCCCGCCGGCGTGTACGAGTAGAAGTCGCTGTGCGCGACGGTGACCGCCCCGCGCAGGACCCCGTACGTGGTGCCGTCCCGCTCGACCGTGAGCAGCACGCCTTCGCCGTCATTCTCGTGTTCGGTCTCGAAGAACGGGTGGTCCGTCCAGTCCCGAGGGTGGAAGAACAGGTACGTGAGGTACCAGTGGGTACTGGTCTCGACGACGGAGTAGTACGCGTGCGAGGCGAGCGAGGTGCCGGCCTGACCCGTCCGGTCCCAGTTGTTACGGCCGTTCAAGTCGCCGTCGAAGTCGACCTCGGCGATGTAGTCGGACCGGCCGCCCAGCGAGTGGGTCCCGGTGGCGTCGACGTCCTGGTAATGGATGGGTGCCCAGCGTAGGGCGAGCTCGGCCCGGCTGACGGCGGCGCTGGCCGGCGATGGCGCCACCAGCTGGGCCGCCGCCAGCGTCGCCACGGCGCCTGCCGCCGTCAATGCCCGCGCCACCCGGGACCGCCGGGCTCTGTTTCTGTCGAGCATGTCGTGCTCCCGCGTCCGAACGGATAGACCATTGTGGATTATCGTGGTGTCGGACGCCGGGCGTGTGTCCGCCGAGCGAAGCCCAGATTGAAGGATCTCGACGGCTGGGAGCGAAACGGCAGTCGCGGCGGCGCCGAGGTGCAAACGGCGCCGCCGCGCGGTGGTCACTTCACCGTGATCGACCTCGGGGTGGTCTTCGAGTCCAACCAGGTGTTGATCAGCTTGGTGAAGTCACGGCCGGTCTGCTTGTTCACGAACGCGATGAACGAGGCCCGGTCCTGCTGGGTGTTGTGCTGCTCCTGCACCCACGCGCGTGCCAGCGCGAAGAACTTCTTGTCGCCCAGTTGCTTGTGAATCTCGCGAAGCATGGCCTCCGGGCAGATGTAGACGTTCCCCTCGGCGAAGTTCTTCGGGTTGGGCTTGCCGGGCGGGCCCAGCTTCTTGCGCAGCGCGGCGTCGGCGTCCCGCAGGTACCGGTCCAGGCTGGCTTCGCTGAGATGCTGGGTCTCCTTGGTGTACAGGTCCTGGGCGTAGTTCGCCCAGCCCTCGTTCAGCCACACGTCGGTCCAGGTGGTCGGCGTCACGGAGTCGCCGAACCAGTGGTGCGCGTACTCGTGCAGCAGGTCGGTGCCCCAGCGGTCGCGCCGGGCCTTGCTGTTCTCGATCTTGCGACCCATGGTGATCATCTGCTGGGTCTCCATGCCGGATTCCGAGTCCACCACCACGACGCCGCCGGACGGGAAGGGGTAGACCCCGAACTTCTTCTCGAGCCAGGCCAGGTACGTGGGCGACTTCTTCAGGTACGGCAGGAGCTTGTCGTCGGCGCCCTTGCGGTACCAGTAGGTCAGCGGGACACCCCTCGGTCCCTTGGCGGTCAGCTTCTGGTACTTCCCGACGGCGAGCGTGGTCAGGTACGTCGCGACCGGATCGGCGCTGCGGTAGGTGAAGGCGTTGCCGGACTGCCCCGCCGGGGTGCCGCTGGCGATCGCGGACCAGCCGGCCGGCACGGTGACCGTGATGTCGTAGAGTGCCTCGTCGGACGGCTGGTCGTTCGCCGGGTACCAGGTGAAGGCACCGAACGGCTCCTGCATGGTCCAGAGGCCGCCCTCCTTGGTGACGGTGAGCCCCAGCTTCTCGGCGTCGCTGCGGTGCGACGGCATCGGCGTGGCCTTCGGTGTGCCGTGGTACTTGACCACCAGGGTCACCGGCTTGTCGCCGACGACCGGGGCGGCCACGGTGAGCTTCTCCTTCGCCACCGTGCCCGTGACGGTCGAGCCGTCCAGCGTCACACCATCCACCTGGTACGGCATGAAATCGAGAACGAGGTCGGCGGCGTCCCTGGTGGGACGGATCCGCAGAGTGGCGGTGCCGGTAAGGGTCTTGGTCGACGGAGCCCACTCCAGCTCCAGGCCGTAGTGCAGGACGTCCACCGCGTCGGTGCCACGCGCCGGGTAGATCGGATCGGCGACCGGGGTGGATTGTCCCGCCTGCCAGACGGTGTAGTCGACAGCGGGGGCAGTCGGGCTGGGGGTGGTCGTGGGGGAAGAGGTGCCGGACGCCGGCGCGGCCGGATCAGCGGTGCAGCCGGCGACGAGCAGTGGCGTGAGGAACAAGGCCATCGGTAGGCGGTGACGCATGAGCGCACCGTACGGCAAAGATCAACTACGTGGGGGGCGGTGGTTCCTCCGGCACCCTGCGCGGAGCAGTCCGATGATCACGACACGGGGGACAGGCCGTGCTCGACGTACCCGACGAACTCATCGACGAACTCGCGCCACCCGTCGCCGCCGGGATGCGGCTGCTTCTGGGCGTGATCCCGACGGGCCCCGCAGCTCGGCTGGGGCGGCTGCGCGCGTCGGAGCAGGCCCGACCGGACACCCAACAAACCTTCGTGCGGGCCGGTCATCAGCGGGTGCTCCTTCCACCCCCGCGGCAGCCCGTCTCCACGTCGAGCGAGTCGGCGAAGATACTCGGGCTACGCCGCCTGGGCGCGCTGCACGCCCGACCAGGACCCCGTGTGGCGGACCGTCACATTCTCACGCCGAGCGAGCCGTTGGGCCTGGCCGCGCTCCGGGAGTTGGCCGCGCTGACCACCGAACGTCTGCTCGGCGCGCTGGAAATGACCGTGACCGGGTTGGAACCGGCCGAGGTGCCGGGCCTGACGGTGTACCTGCCGCCACCGCCGCCCGCCAGCGGTCGGTACGGGTTCGCCTCGGCCGGCAACGACAGCGAGGCGTTGACCGCCGCGCTGCTGCTGGACGCCGTGCGACCCGGCGTCGCCGACCTGGTTCTCGCCCTGGCCGGTCGGCTCGCCGTGCATCCGGCCGTCGTCCCGCACCTGGTGGTGCCGCCGGACGCCGCCGACGAGCAGGCTGTGGCGGCGCGGCACGGGCAGGCGCATCTGGCTCTCGCCGTGGCAGTGGCGCACACCGTCGTCGGGAACGTGCAGATACCACCCCTCGCCGACCGGACCGCCGCCACCGTCGGTGTCGGGATCGGCGCGGCGGCCGCCGTGCTGGGGCAGACGCCGATGCCGCCCGCGTACGCCCCGGCGCTGCTGAACAAGATCCGAGCCGAGTACCTGCTGCCTCGCCGGTCGTTCGGCTCGGTGCGGGTGTCGCGGCACCGGTTCGGGTTGATCGAGGGCAGCTTCCCCGACACCGTCGACTTCGCCGGCAACGGGCTGGTCGCCGTGGTCGACGGCGGCGCCGTCATCCGGACCGGAATCGCAGACCGCCCGGCGCGCGTCCAGCTCACCGTGCTGGCCGAGGAGCCGCCCGAGGTGGCGTCCGGTTGGGAGGAGATCGTCGAGGTCAGCTGGCACGCCGCCGAGGGGCTTGCGTCGGTGCTCGGCCCCGACGGCACGAGCGCGCCGCCGCTGCGCGCCCAGACGCCGCCCTGGCCCGGCGACTACCGCCTGCGGGTGCACGCGCGCGGCCGCGACGATCGCGACGACCCGGACGCGGAGACGTACGAGCTGGTGGTCTGGCCGGCACCCGCCGGACCGGAGGTCGTTCATCGCCGTACCGACCGGCTGGGGCACCGGCTGCGCGGCGAACCCGAGCCGGCGCGGCCGGTGCGACCGGAGCACGCGTATCGGTGGGTACGCCGCAGCCTGCTGTCGGAGGCGGCGACGGTCACCGTGACGACCGGCGCGACCGTCGAGGAGGTGCTGCGCGCGTTCGGCGCCGACCCGGACCGGCCGGAGTCGATCCGCTCGATCGAGGCGGACCTGTACGCCGGGGACTCGAACCTTCCCTGGGTGGCCGTGCTCGACGCCGGGCCGGCGATCCTCGCCGTCGAGTACAACGGCTTCCAGGGCTCGCAGGAATCGGTGCTGCGCCGGGCCTCCGCGCGTTGCCGGGCGGCGAGCATGTTCTGGAACGTCAACACCCTCATGCGGCTCTCCTTCGCGGAGCAGGGACGGCTGCTCGCCGCGTTCGAGCCCGGCATGAGCGCCGCCGAGCCGGAGGTCGACGCCGAACCGGCGGTCGAGGCCGCGACAGCCGGCCTGGAACTCGCCGACCACGTCGATCGTCACCTGAAGGGCCTGGTCGCGGTCGAGAGGTTCACCGGGTACGGCATCACCGCAGCCGACCTCGATCGCATCACGACGACCGGGACCGCCTTCCGGATCATCCCCGTCGTCGATGACCTGTGATGCGTGGGGCGTCGGACGCCTGGCCCGGTTCGTCACTGTCGCCGGCCGTCGGCGGCGTTCAATGAGAAGTAGTCCTCCTCCTCCTGCGCGAGATGGAGCCGGAGCACGGCGTCCAGCCCGTACATCGCCGCGAGCAGATCGGGCACCTCGTCGGCGCGCAGCCGGCCGTCCGGCTGCCGGGCCAGGTGGCCGCCGATCCGGTCCACCAGGCGGCTGATCTCCACATGCTCCCGGCTCATCGTGGAGGTCGCCTCGTCGCTGCCGAGCGGGCCGGCCAGCGCCGGGTAGAGCCGCTGCTCCTCCGCCGCCTCGTGCGGCAGCACCTCGTCGATTAGCCGGCGGTGCACCTCACGCAGCGCCGGCACGCACTCCGGCCCGTCCGGGCGGGTCGCCACCAGGTCGGCGGTGTCCCGCAGCCGGGCCAGCACGTCCCGCACCCCGGCATGCTCGCCGGCGTACCGGTCGAGCAGCTGCCGGGTCTGCGGGGAGACCTCCCGGCGACGCAGGCCGCCGCCGAGGGCACGTAGCGCGTTGAGGATCACGAGCACGTCGATGCCTTCCTGAAGGAACGCGCCGGCGACCGGCGGCAACCTGCCCACGGCGGCGGCAACCATCGCGACGACGGCCAGGCCCATACCGACTGTGGCGCTCTGCAGAGCGATACGGCGCGCGTACCGGGCGATCTCGACCGCGTCGGCGAGACGGTCGAGCCGATCCACGGTGAGCACCGCATCGGCCACGTCCGCGGAGGCGGTGGCGCCGGTGGCGCCCATCGCGACGCCCACATGTGCCTCGGCCAGGGCCGGGGCGTCGTTCACGCCGTCGCCGACCATCAGGGTGATCGCCCGCCCGGACTCGTCGCGGACCCGTTCGATCTTTTCCTGCGGCGAGCACTGGGCGATCACGTCGTCCACGCCGACGACCTGCGCCACCTGCCGGGCGGTCAGCGGCCGGTCGCCGGTGACCATGACCAGCCGTCGGAGGCCGGCCTGCCGTAGCCGGCGCACGGTGCGCCGGGCGTCCGGACGTACCGGGTCCTCCAGGACGATCGCGCCGAGCAGTCCGTGTTCGTCGCTCACCCAGACGCTGGAGCGGCCGGTCAGCTCGGCGCGTTCGCGCACCCGCTGGGCCCATTCGGGCGGCTCACCGGCGAGTTGCCCCACCCGCACCAGGCGCCCGTCCACCCGGCCGCTCACCCCGCGCCCCGGCTGTTCGGTGACGTCCGTCGGCTCGTCGAGCCGCAGCCCTCGCGCCCGGGCCTGCCGAACGAGGGCGGTGGCCAGCACGTGCGGGGAGAGTTGCTCGACGGAGGCGGCCAGCCGCAGCACCTCGTCACGGTCGCCGCCCGGCGCCACCACCGTCTCCGCCGCGACGGGACGGCCGGCGGTGAGCGTGCCCGTCTTGTCCATGAGCAGCGTGCGCGCCCGGCCGAGCAGCTCCAGCGACCCGCCGTCGCGCACCAGTACCCCACGCCGGGCCACCCGGGACAGCCCGGCGACGATCGCGATCGGGGTGGCCAGCAGCAGCGGGCAGGGAGTGGCCACCACCAGCACCGCCACCGCCCGCAGGAACTGGCCGGTGAGCAACCATGCGACGCCCGCCAGGAGCAGCGTGAACGGCACGAACGCGGCAGCGTACCGGTCGGCGAGACGGACCATCGGCGCCTTGTGCGCGGTGGCCTCCTCCGCGAGCCGGACGATCCCGGCGTACGTGCTCTCCGCCGCGTTCTTCGTCGCCCGAAGCCCGAACCCCGCACCCGAGTTGACCACTCCGCTGGCCACCTGTTCGCCCGCGGTACGGGTCACCAGCTGCGACTCGCCCGTGACCACCGACTCGTCCAGCGTCACGGACTCCTCGACCGTCCCGTCCACCGGTACCACGTCGCCGGGACCCACCACCAGCCGGTCGCCGGCCGTCACCCGGTCCAGCGGCACCACCTCGATCCCGCCGTCCCGAGTGCGCCGCCGCGCCTGCCGGGGAGCACGTTCCAGTAGCGCGCGCAGGTCACGGCTGGCCCGCCGCTGCGCGTAGCCCTCCAGCGCCTGACCGGTGCTGACCATCACCGCGATCACCGCACCCGCCAGGTACTCGCGAACCAGCAGCGTGCCGACCAGCGCCAGCACGGCGATCACGTCGACCCCGAACTGGCGACGCCACAGCTGGCGCACCGTCGCCCAGGCGGCCGGCACCAGCGCCACCAGGGTCACCGCCGCCCAGACCAGTTGGGGCGCGGTACGCAGCCCGGCGAGCCAGAGCCCGCCGCCCACCAGCGCGGCCAGGGTGAGCAGGGTCAGCGGTGCCCACTCCCGCCAGTCCACCCGGCGCTGCCGCGCCGGCCGCTCCGGCACGCACTCGTCCGGTTCCGCTCCCACCTGCGGATCGTCTCAGCGCCCCGGCCCCCGGACGCGGAAACCGGCGTGATCCGTCACGACCGGACGACAGCGGGCCGGGACCCGCGTGCCGGATGCCCGGTAATCGGGACGGTGCAGCGGCAACAGCGCGCGCGACGCGTCCGGAGTGAGGCACGATGAAGGGAAAAGAAAGGTCGTGACGATGAGCCAGGAGACGCCGGCCGGGGACCGCCCGCTGACCACCGCGCTCACCCAGGCCGCCGCGACGGCCGGTCTCGCCCCGTCGGTGCACAACAGCCAGCCGTGGCGCTGGACGGTTCTCGCCGACGCGCTGGAGCTGCGGATGGTGCACGAACCGCAACTCGCCGCCACCGATCCGGAGAACCGGCTGGTGACGTTGAGCTGCGGTTTGGCGCTGCACCACGCGCGGGTGGTGCTGGCCGCCGAGGGTTGGGCCGCCGAGGTGGAGCGGCTGCCCGACCCGGGCCGGCCTGAGCTGCTCGCCCGGCTCAACCGGTTCCAGCAGACCACGGCTGACGCCGACGCTGCCCGCATCGTGCAGTGCATCCGGCTTCGGCAGACCGACCGGCGGCCGGTCAGCGACGAGCCGGTGCCCGACGCGACGCTCAACGAGATCGTCGGAGCGGCCGTCGCGCAGGGCGCCCGGCTCCAACTGCTCGACTCCGACCAGGTGATGGATCTGGCCGCCGCGGCGGCCCAGGCCGCGGTGGTAGCGCAGGAGGAGCCGGAGCTGCGCGAGGAACTCGCCTACTGGACGAGCCGGGCCGGCACCGGCGTTGGGCTGCCGCCCGAGGTGCTGCCCGAGCAGCCGCCGCAGACCACCGTGCCGGTACGGGACTTCGGCCAATCCGGGACCCTGCCGATCAGCTCCGGGCACGACCGTGCGGCCGCGTACGCCATTCTCTGGAACACCGACGACGAGCCGGACAGCTGGCTGCGCGCCGGTGAGGGGCTCTCCGCCGCCTGGCTGACCGCCACCGGGCTCGGCGTCTCGATGGTGCCGCTCAGCGGCGTGGTCGAGACCGACGGCACCCGGCAGACCCTGCGGCAGATGCTGGCCGGGCTCGGCTTTCCGTACCTGGCGATGCGTCTGGGGGTCGTGGACCGGACGAACGCCGCGCCACCCCACACGCCGCGCCTGCCCACCGAGCAGATCGTCGACACCTCCGCGCTGGACGCCGGCACTGCCTGACGGTCCGGTTCCACGGCACCCACCCCGAGGACGGTAGGCCGAAGAACCGACCGCCTCGCGCTCGCCCGTACGCCAGTCTGGAGGCATGGCGCGGCAGCCACCACAGGACAGGGGTGCCAACACCACGCCGGCCGGGCGCGACCCACGGCGACCCCTGCCCGACCCCCTGATGCTCGCCCTCCTGATCGCCTTCCCGATACTCGTCTGGGCACCTGACGAGCTACGGCGAGCATCACTGCGCCGTCGCGCTGCGCAACGCTGACGTCACTGTCGTAGCCCATTCGGGCGACGACCGGAAGACCGGGACGGCCGCTGCGGAGCCGAACCGTGCAATTCGTCGTGATCGCCCTACCCCCGGACGTAATTTGAGCGAGGGGCGGGTGGTGCACGGGGGAGTGTGATGGGTGAGCCGCGGGAGGCTTTCGTCGAGCTGCAGCAACGCCTGGGCCGGGCAGGCACGCGGATGCTGGATCGGCTTCGCCAGGCGCAGGCGGAAGACGGCCGGGTCGACGCCGACGACCTGGCGCGGGCAGCGGAGGATTTCGGCTGGCCGGTGGTAGCCGTAACCGGTTCGGCGACCTACTACGCGGACTTCGCCGAGGGCCGGCAGGGCCGCCGTCACGTGCGGGTGTGCGAAGGGACCGCGTGCTTCGTCAGCAGCCAGGGCCAGCACATCGCACGCATCGAGCGGGCCCTGGGCGTACGGCAGGGCGAGTGCGCCCCGGACGGGTCGGTGTCGTTGCAGGGCGTGCGATGCCTGGGGTTCTGCTACGACTCGCCCGCTCTGCTCGACGGAGATCGGCCGTGTAGCGGCGAAACCCTGGGGGCTCTGTTCGGTGACCCGCTGGCGGCGCGGCGGCGGACGCGGCCCGAACGGGTCGAGCCGTTGAAGATGGGTGCGGCCGAGATCCCGTACACGAGTACGACAGAACGGCCCGTGGTGCTGGCCGGGCTGGTCGGAGGCGAGGAACCGTGGGCGGTGTGGCCCGGTGTGGTGACGACCGGTTCACCGCAGAAGGTGATGTCCGAGGTCGCCGCCTCGGGCCTGCGCGGACGGGGCGGGGCCGGCTTCCCGGTGGCGAAGAAGTGGTCCGCGACCGCCGCCGAACCCGCGCCCAGGTACGTGGTGGGCAACGGCGACGAGGGCGATCCCGGGTCGTACGGCGATCGACTGCTGATGGAACGGGACCCGCACCGGATCCTGGAAGGTCTGGCGCTGGCAGCGTTCGCGGTCGGCGCGCCGCACGGGCTGATCCTCGTGCGTTCGGAGTACCCGGCAGCCGCCGACCGGCTACGTGCGGCCGTGGCGCAGGCACGCGAGGCCGGTCACCTGGGCGCCCAGGTGCACGGCTCGCCCGTCGACTTCGACGTGGAGATCGTGGTCGGGGCCGGCTCCTACGTCGCCGGCGAGGAGACGGCGTTGCTGCACGCACTGGCCGGGCTGCGGGCGGCTGTGCGGGCACGCCCGCCGTACCCGACCAGCCACGGCTTCCTCGGGCAACCGACAGCGGTCAACAACGTGGAGACCCTTGCGGCGGTGCCGTGGATCGTCCGGCACGGCGGAGCCGCCTACGCCCAGCTTGGCCACCCGGACGAGCCCGGCACCAAGCTGGTCTGCCTGAGTCAGCGCTTCCGCCGGCCCGGCGTGTACGAGGTGGAGTTCGGCGTGCCGCTGCGCCACCTGGTAGACGACCTCGGCGGCGGCCTGCGCGAGCCCTACCAGCTGCGCGCCGTGCAGGTCGGCGGCCCGCTCGGCGGCTTCCTCGCGCCGGACCAGCTCGACCTGCCCCTGCTGTCGAAGCCGCTCGCCCAGGCGGGTGCGGCACTGGGCCATGCCAGCCTCGTCGCGGTCGACGCGACCGTGCCGGCCACCGCGATCCTGCGGCACGCCTGGGCGTTCGGAGCTGCGGAGAGCTGTGGCGCATGCACACCCTGCCGGGTGGGCACCCGGCGGGGTCTGGAGATGGCCGAGCGGCTCGGGGCGCCCGGGGCGGCGCTCGCCGACCACGAACCCCTGCTCAGGGTTCTGGACGTGGCGAGCCTGTGTGCGTTCGGGCGCGGGGTGTCCTGCGCGGTGCGCAGCCTGCTGCGGGTGTACGCCGACGAGTTGCACCGGGCGTCATCCACGAGCGAGGGCGGTGGGTAGGTGCGGTTGTCAGTCGACGACATCGGCGTCGAGGTGGCCGAGGGGGCGACCGTGTTGGATGCCGTCCGGGCGGCCGGCGTCGTGGTGCCGACTCTCTGCTACGACGAGCGGCTCACCCCGCAGGGATCGTGCCGGGTCTGCCTCGTCGGATTGCGGGGCCGGGTGGTGCCCGCCTGCACCACCCCCGCAACCGATGAAATGGACATCCGGACCGGCGACGAGAGCGCGCGCGACGCGGCACGGCTCGCCCTGGACCTACTCGTCTCCCAACTGCCCGCGCGGGCGCTCGACATCCCCGCCGAGCGCAGCGAGTTGGTGCGTGCCTGCCAGCACTTCGGCCTGACCGTGACCCGGTTCGACGGTGCGACCCGCGACGCGGGCGTCGACCACTCCCACCCGTACGTGAAGCTCGACCGGGACCTGTGCATCGCCTGCAACCGGTGCGTACGCATGTGCGCGGAAGTGCAGGGCACCTTCGCGCTCTCGCTGGCCGGGCGTGGGTTCGACACCGTCGTCGTGGCCGGCACCGCAGGGCCCTGGGTGTCGTCGCCCTGCGTCGCGTGCGGCGGCTGCGTCGACACCTGCCCGAGCGGGGCGCTGTCGGAGCCAGGGCTGGCCGATCCGCGTCCGCTCGACCGGACGACCACCACCACCTGTGGGTACTGCGGTGTGGGGTGCAGCCTGCGGGTGCACGTACGCGAAGGGGCCGTCGCCGCGGTGACCCCTGTTCACGACGGTCCGGTCAACCGCGGCCACGCCTGCGTCAAAGGACGCTTCGCGCATGCCTTTACCCGCTCCCGCGACCGACTGACCACCCCGCTGATCCGTGCCGGTGGCCGGAATTCGCCGCTGCGGCCCGCGTCCTGGGAGGAGGCCCTCGTCTTCGCCGCGACCCGTCTGACGGCGATCCGCGACCGCCACGGGCCCGATGCGATCGGCATGATCTCCTCCGCGCGGGCGACCAACGAGGAGAACTACCTGGCCCAGAAGTTCGCCCGCGTCGCGCTCGGCACCAACAACATCGACAACTGTTCCCGGTTGTGCCACGCGCCGTCAGCAGTCGGGCTGACTGCCGCCTTCGGTCACGCCGGGGGCACCAACTCGGTCGACGACCTCGACGACACCGACTGCATCTTGATCGCCGGTGCGAACCTGACCGAGGCCCACCCGGTCGTCGGGGCCCGGATCAAACAGCTGGTGCTGCGCGGCGCCCGGCTCGTCGTCATCGATCCCCGCCGCATCGACCTCGCCGAGATGGCCGACGTGCACGTCCAGGTCAGACCGGGATCCAACGTGGCCGCCTTCAACGGCATCGCCCGGGTGCTGATCGACGAGGGATACGCCGACCAGGATTTCCTGCGTACCCGCGCGAACGGGCTCGCCGAGCTGACCGCGCTGCTGGCCGACTATCCACCCGAGCACGCGGCGCGGCTCGCCGGCGTCGCGCCCGAGACGCTGGTCGCGGCCGGACGACTCTACGGGGCGGCGCGCCGCCCGGCGATCGTCTACGGGCTCGGCGTCACCGAGCACGCCCACGGGACCGACGGGGTACGTACCCTGTCGAATCTGGCCATCCTCAAAGGCGCGGTCGGCACCCCCGGCTGCTGCGGCGTGCTGTCCATGCGCGGGCAGAACAACGTCCAGGGTGCCTCGGACATGGGTGCCCTGCCGGATCTGCTCCCCGGCTACCAACCCGTCACCGACGCGGGCGTCCGCGCACGTTTCAACCGAACGTGGCAGGCGGAGGTGCCCGCCCGGCCCGGGCTACGCATCCTGGACATGTTCGCGGCCGCGATCGCCGGCCGCGTCCGGGCCATGTACGTCATCGGCGAGGACATCGCGCAGACCGACCCGGACAGTGGCAACGTCCGTCGGGCACTGGCCGCCTGCGACTTCGTCGTCAATCACGACCTGTTCCTCTCCGCCACCGCCGAACACGCCGACGTGGTGTTCCCGGCAGTGTCCTTCCTCGAGAAGGAGGGCACGTTCGTCAACTTCGATCGCCGGGTCCAGCGGGTCCGCCCGGCGCTGGACCCACCCGGAGAGGCCCGCAGCGACTTCGACATCCTGCACCTGCTCTCCCGTGCGATGGGCGTCGATCTCGGCTGCCCCACTCCCGCGCACGCGATGGCCGAGTGCGCCGCACTGACCCCGACCTTCGCCGGCATCTCGCACGCACGGCTCGACCGGGAGGGGCCGCTGCACTGGCCATGCCGGGATGCCGGCGACCCCGGCGAGGGACGCCTCTACCTCGGTTCGTTCGCCACCTCCGACGGCCGAGCCGCACTGGCCGCGCGGCCGTACCTGCCCCCCGGTGAGCAACCCGACGGCAGGTTTCCGTACGTGCTGATCACGGGGCGCCGGCTCGCGCATTACAACAGCGGCTCGATGAGCCGCCGCACCCCCAACCGTCAGCTCCAGCCACGCGAGGTCCTCGACCTGCATCCCGACGACGCCGCGCGACTCGGGTTGGCCGACGGCGACCTCGTTGAGGTGACCAGCCGCCGGGCGGCCGTCACCTACCCCGTCCACCTGACCGACACCGTGCCACCGGGGCAGACCTTCACCACCTTCAGCTTCCCGGACGCGCCCACCAACGCCGTCACCTCCGACGCCGCCGACAGCACGACAGGCTGCCCCGAGTACAAGGTCACCGCGGTCTCCCTGAGAGCCGCGGGAGTGGACGCCGAGAAGAGGCTCCCTCCTGGCGTGGCTTCGCCGACGAAGTGATCCCGGGCGGGCCCGGTGCACCTGGCGTGGTATCAGGTGGTGCCAGCACGGCCGACCGGGCCTGGCCCCCCGGACCGGTCGGCCGTGGTACGCGGTCAGAAGTCGTCGACGTTCACCGTCACCCGGTGCTCGCTCGACCTCCAGTTGGGCACGTTGATCAGTTCGAACCCGCCGCCCCGCTGGTCTACCCCGATCGACACGAGGCCGAGGTGGGCCGGCTCGGCCGGAATGAACACGTCCATGCCGGTCATGAAGGTCTGGCTGAAGAACTCCGGCAGGGGAGCGGTCAGGTCGGTGACCCGGTCGCTGCCGTCGTCGAATGCGAAGATCCCGATCGTCCGCTTGGCGCGCGGCGCGTTCGCGGCGTTCAGCACGCTGCGGCCGTTGATCCACAGCTGGTCACCGGCGCCGCCCTGGTCGCCCCACCACTCCTTCTGACGCTGGATGGTCAGCGCCGTGTGCCGGTCGCTGGTGTCGATCAGCGCGCTGAGACCCTCGCCCGGCCGGCTGGTGAGCAGGCGCACGAACGCGTCCGACCGCAGGAACGGCTGGAAGTAGAAGTGGTGCGTCGGCGCATCGGTCCGCACGATCGCGAACTCGTACCGGGCCGTGGCGAGCACCGGGATCGGACCGAACGACCCGTCGCCGGCCAGGGGCAGCCGGTGCGCCGGACGGTCGGACAGTCGACGACCCGTCAGCGGACTCACCGGATAGACCTCGAGCGTCGCACCGGTGACGCCGACGTTGCTGGGGAAGAGGACCGTGCGGCCGGAGACCCGGGCGGTGCCGAGCAGTTGCGGAACGATCCGCGTCGTGTGCGGCGCCCGGCCCCGGAAGAAGCGGAAGATCTCCCGGAACGACTCCTCCGACGACACGGTCTGGGTGTGGGACTGGCCCGGGAAGTACACGTTGGTCGCGCCCGCGATGGCCCGGGCCGGGTCGCCCTCGCCCCAGATCGCGAGCGTGGGCACCCCGCCCGGCGGTGCCGCCGCGGTGCGCCCGTCCAGATTGACGTAGTGCGCCACGCGGCCGGCGCGCGTCGGTGAGCTGCCGAGGTAACCCTGCATGACGAAGGTGCCGAGGCTGTGCGCGAGCAGGTCCACCTTGTCTGCGCCGCTGGCGTTCAGCAGCCGGTCGATCCGGGCGTCCAGCTCCGCGTAGATCTGGGGCAGGATCGTGGCGACGTTCGGTGAGTCGTACTCCTGCGCCTCGATGATGTCGATCGGGTAGCCGTTGCTGGCCAGGCGCTTTGCCTGCGTCTGGAACTGGGACGCCGATCCGGCGCTGCCGTGCACGAAGACCACGGGACGGTACGACGTGCCGGCGCTGGCCTCGGCGGCGGGTGGAGCGGTGGTGACGGACAGACCGGCCGCGACCGCGATTCCGGCCAGCAGGGCGAGCATCCTGCGGCGAAGAGTGTGCACAGTTCCTCCATCAGTCGACGGGGTTTTTGCACCGTGAGCGCAATTATCGTGACAGGAGGCGGCGGTCGATCCAACCCTTCCTCCGGCGACGCGGGATGGCGGAGGATGGCGGAACAGGCGTTGAACCGACGCCGCCTCGACGCGTGACAAGACGCCGGCAGCGAGCCCTTCCGAAGAGAGGACGAGCCCACGTGACCACCCTCAAGTCGCCCATCCCGCGGTTCCACCTGGCCATGCCCGTTGACGACCTCGACGCCGCCCGCCACTTCTACGGGAAGGTCATCGGGTGCGAGCAGGGACGCAGCTCAGAAACCTGGATCGACTGGGACCTGCGCGGCCACCAGTTCGTGACCCACCTCGCCCCGGGACGTGGCCCGGCGGCGCACAACCAGGTCGACGGCCACGACGTGCCTGTCCCGCACTTCGGTCTGCTGCTGACCATTCCGGAGTTCCACGACCTCGCCGAGCGGCTACGAGCCGCCGGTACGACCTTTGTCATCGAGCCCTACCTGCGGTTCGCCGGACAGCCCGGGGAACAGTGGACGATGTTCCTCCTCGATCCGGCCGGCAACGCCCTGGAGTTCAAGGCGTTCGCCGACGACTCCCAGGTGTTCGCCTCCTGAGGACCGCCGACGAGCCACCGGCCCGGGCCGACCGAGGAGATCGGTCGGCCTGGGCCGATGGGGATCGCCGACTGTGCGGGCGCAAGCGCTACCTGCCGGCCAGCCCGAGGCCGATCGTCCGGGTCAGGGTGGCGTTGTCGTCGTCGCCGTCCAGCGACCAGATCATCGCCCCGGCCAACCCGGCCCGCCGGACGTACCGCATCTTCTGCTCGACCACCGCCGGATCGTCGTACGTCCAGAACGTCGTACCGTCGAACAACCAGGCGTGCCCGCCGCGCGGGTCGCGGTGGAGCGTGTAGCCGGCGCCGGTCAGGGTCTTGAGTCGCCGGTAGTCCTCGTACCCGGCCTCGAAGGTCGCCGGCGCGGGCCCCGTGGCGGGCTGGAACAGACCGTTCCCGCCCCCGGTGACACCGGTCCAGCCGCGCCCGTAGTACGGGATGCCCAGCACCAGCTTCCCCCGTGGTGCGCCGCGGGCGATCCAGCCGTCGATCGCCACCTCGGCGGAGAAGTCCGGATCGTCCGGCGCGCCCGCCGGCACGCGCAGCGCCGACTGCTGGTTGGTCACCGGGTCCCATCCACCGTGGAAGTCGTAACCCTGCACCGTGGCGAAGTCGAGGTACCGGAAGATCTTCCGGCCCTCGAATCCGGCGTCCATGGTCGCCGGATTGGCCGGCAGGAAGGCGGTCAGCTGGTAGTGCTTGCGGGTCTGCCGGCCGTACGCGTCGAGCTGCCGACGGAACTCGGCGAGCAGCTTGGTGAAGTTCTCCCGGTCCTCCGGGCGGATCACGTTGCCGGGCTCACCCGGCCAGTTCGGCCACTCCCAGTCCAGATCGATGCCGTCGAAGACTCCGGCGGCGGCACCCGGCCCGCCGCTGCCGCCGTCCAGGATCGGCAGGTTCCCCTTGAGGTAGAGGTCGATGCAGGAGGCGACGAACGCCTTGCGGGAGGCGTCGGTGCGGGCGGCGTTCGAGAAGTACGTCGACCAGCTCCAGCCACCCAGTGAGATCAGCACCTTCAGGTCGGGATGCTTGGCCTTGAGTTTCGCCAGTTGGCCGAAGTTGCCGTTGAGTGGTTCGCCCCAGGCGTCGGCGACGCCGTCGACGCTCTCCTCGGCCGGGACGGGGCGCTGGTAGTCGGCCCAGGCGTCGCCCTCGCCCGGCCCGCCGTCGACGTAACAGCGGCCGTCCTCGCTGACATTGCCGAAGGCGTAGTTGACGTGGGTGAGCTGACTCGCCGCACCGGAGGTGTCGAGCTTGCCGACCGTGTAGGCCCGGTCGTAGATGCCCCACTGGGTGAAGTACCCGACCCGGAGGTAACCGGCACGGTCGTGTGGCTTTCCGCCCGCGCTCGCGGCGTTCGGCGGACCGGCGGTGATCAGCATGGTCGCCAGGGCGACGAGGGCGGTGAGACGGAATGTTCGCATGGCACTCCCAAAGGATTGCGCGAAAATCAGTAAAGACCCCTTCCTGATCGATGAAGTTAAGCGGATCACACTCTGCGGTCAAGCAATGACATCGAGCACTCGCCGGCGTGCCCGGGCCGGATGCGCGCCGGGACGGAAGTCACGAGTGAGCGCCCGACAAGCGGGCGACGGTCAGCTCTGACCGTGATCCAGGCCCCTGCCGTCCGTCGTGCGGGCGACCAGGTCGTGGCCCAGATCGAACTGGACGCCGTCCGGGTTGGTCAGCCCGACGTCGGCGTACCACGAGTGGTCTGCCTCGGGGTGTGGTCCGACGAGGCCGACTCGTCCGGCGCCGAAGGTGGTGATGACGGCGGCGGCGGCGCCGGTGTCGTAGGTGGCGAGCACGGTGCCCGGCGCTCCGGATCGCAGCTCGAACATCGGCCCGTCCTGGAAGTACATGTGCCGGAGGCGCCCACCCCACCGCACCTCGACCACGGTGTCGTCGGTGCTGTCGACGCTCGCCCCGTCGGTGCTGATGTACTGGCGCACCTTCCCGTCGATCAGACCGAGGCCGGGATTGGCCGCGGCGAGGTACGCACCCAGACAGAAGCCGAGGTAGTGCCCCCCGTCGTGGACGAAGCCCCGGATGTCCTCGGCATAGTCACGCATCCTCCGCCATGCCGGGCCGACGTTGCCGCCTCCGGGCTGGGCGTAGACCGCAGCTTCGGACAGCGTGCTGCGCGATATCTGCCGCTCCTCGCCCGGTCCGCAGTACTCGGTGCGGAACGGGGCCGGTGCGCTGCGCAGGAGCGCTGCCACCGCCTCGGCGCAGCCGGAGCAGGCGGCTGGACCCCGGTAGACCAGTGCCAGCGGCCGGTCTGCGGAGATCAGCGAGGCTCCGGCCCAGCCGAGCGCAGCCAGGGCGCCGGCGGCGCCGACGCCGACGCCGACCAGGAGGCTCCGCCGACTGATCCTGCTTCCCTCGCCGACGAGCAGGCCCAACCTGCCCTGCCTCATGTCGCTCCCTCCCGCTCAGCGGTAGCGCCATCTCGTTGCGCGCGTCCCTGTCAAGCGTTCGTGGGGGTGGGGAGCCGCTGCCGTGTACATCGACATCCCGGCGCGGCCGTGCCGTCGTCGACCGTTCCAGGTGGCCAGGCGACGAGCGCTGCGGGTGGCCACTGTGACGAGCCCTTCGAGTGGCCCACGGCCCGCGGTGGCCCACCATGCGGTTGCGAACAACAGGATGACCACGACCTGCGCGAGGTATCCGGGCACGGGAGCGAAGGAGTCGACGTTCGAGTTGATGAACATGATGTGGCCGGTGTAGAGCGTCAGGGTCATGCCGCCAGCGGCCGCCAGGGGCACCAGCAGCACGGAGATCGCCCGCCGCGGGAGGGAACGTGCCACCCGGCCGGCGAGCAGCATGAGAGCGATCAGCGCGATCGCGGTCCCGGTCGTGCCGACCAGGTCGGGCGGTGTGCTGGTGTGCGGCGAGTCGACGGCCAGCCACCACCACGTCGAGGTGGGCGTGTTGCCGTCCCCGCCGAACCTGAGGAGCTCGGCCGTCTCCGTCGCGTCCAGCCCACTCTTCGGCTGGGTGAGCGTGATCTGCTGTAGGCCCCCGTAGCGGTCGAGCAGGACCGACGACGCCGCCATGGCCGCGGCGGCGAGCGCTACTCCGGCGGCGAGCATCCCGAGGAGGGTTCTCAATCTGGTCAGCGTCAGCCGCCCGACGACCAGGCCGGCACACAGGTACGCCAGCCACGCCACGGCCGGGTACTCCCCGGTGAGCGACAGCTCGGTGAGCAGCGAGACCGGGCTGTCGAGGAGGTGCGCGAACGCCGGGTTCTCGTAGCTCGGTTCCGGCAGTGGCGGCAGGACGTGATGGAGAGCCGAAGCGCCGGCGGCCACGACCACGCCGGTGACCGCCACCAGCCAGGTCGGCAGGAACACCAGCGGGATGGCCAACAGGAACATCACCGCGTAGCTGGGCAGGATCACCGCTGCCAGGGACGCGTCGGTGTAACCCAGTGCCAGTCCGATCGCGCCGATGGCCAGAGCCCGGACGACCAGCGCCGCCACAACCCCCGAGCCGGCAGCCGGTCGGACCCGTCGTCGCTCGGTCAGGAACGCGATGCCGACCCCGGCCAGCACCGCGAACGCGGCAGACGACCGCCCGGCGAAGGCCGTGAACCACCAGGCGGGTCTACCGGCGGCATCGGATTCGGGTAACGAGTGCACGGCGATCATGGTGAGCAGTGCGACTCCGCGGGCGGCGTCCACGCCGAGCAGCCGGGCCCGCCCGACCGGCGCGTCCGCCGGGGGTGGAACTTCGGGTCGCCGGGCTTCGGCGGCGCGCATGTTCGCCTGGGCAGATCGGTCGAGATCCTGCCAACTGAGGTTCGCTGTGTTGTTCATGGCCTCATCACGGTGTCAACCAGGTCCTGGCCGAGATCTGCGCCGAGCCGGCCGGCGGCGGGCAACTTGGCGTCGAGGTACCAGTCGTCTGTCGCTTCGGGGTGAGGACCGACCACACCGACCCGGCCGGCACCGAAGTGGGTGACCATCGCGGCGATCGTGCCGTTCAGGTAGGTCGCGAGGATGTCGGCCCGGGCGTTGGGCGGCAGCCAGAAGTACGGACCGTCCTGGAAGAAGAGCGTGCGTCGCCGGCCGCGCCAGGCGACCCGGACGACGGTGTTCTTCTGCGAGTCGATGGTGGCGCCGGAGGAGGCGATGTACTGGTCGGTGTCACCTGGCAGGAGGGCGAAGCCGGGAGTGTGCCCGGCGAGATAGCCGCCCAGGCAGATCCCCAGATACCTCCCGCCGGAGTGGACGAACTGCCGGATGTCGTGGCGGTGGCCCTTCAGGTGCCGGTAGCCGCGTTTGAGGCTGCCGCCCCCGGGCTGGGCGTAGAGCGCGGCCTCGGCGAGCGTCCGGTGGTCGAGCGGTAGGTCCTCGTCCGGCCCGACATACCGGACGTCGAAGCCCCACTGGCTGGACTTGAGAAGTGCCGCCACGGCCTCCGGACAGCCGGGCAGCGTCGCCGGTCCCCGGTAGACCAGCGCGACCGGTGTCTCCTTTCGCTCCGGCCGCGGTGCACGGGCCGTCAGGCCGCGGCCGGTGAGCGCCTGCCCGCCAGCGGCGAGCAGGCGCCCGAAGGGTCCCGGGAGCATTACGACCTCGAGGGGAGCGGGTTGTCGAGGGTCAGCGCCGTGCAGCGCACACCACCCCCGCCCTTCGCGAGTTCGGTCGTGTCCAGTTCGACCACCACCAGGGCGTGGGCCCGAAGCGCGGCGGCCAACTTCGGGGCTCCCTTGGTCATGGTCACGGTGATGCCGTCGCTGATCAGGTTGAGCGCGAAGCGGGACGCCTCCTCGACGTCGACCTCGATGAGGTCCATGCCGAGTCCACTCAGCCGCCGGCGGCTCGGCTCGTCGAAGGCCTCGGGGCAGTAGGCGAGCGTCCGTCCGGGCTCGATGACCGCGACCGCCAGGTCGAGGTCGTACCACTGCGGGCTGACCGTCCGCAGCGGCACCACCTCGTAGCCCAGCTCCCGCTCGAGGACGGCGTGCATCCGCCGGTCGGTCCGCTGGCCGTAGCCGGCGAGCAGCAGGTCGCCACAGGCCAGGGCGTCGCCCTGGCCGCTGAACGCGTACGGCGCCTCCACCACGTCGAAGTCGTGGTTGATCAGCCAGTCCTGGAAGTACGGCATCTCGGCCTTGCGCTCGGGCGGCGGCGCGCCGAGCACGGCCCGGTCGCCCCGCACCAGCGCGGCGTTGGCGGTGAACACCATGTCCGGACACTCCGGCGAGGACGGCAGGTATTCGATGCGGCGGCCGGCCGCTCGGTGCGCCACGACGATGCTCAGGTGCTCGACCACCGCTGCCGCCTGGCCGGGCTGCACCTCGGTGCGCATGTACGGGTTGATCTCGTAGTCGACCCGGAAGTGCATGGCGTCAGACACCAGGAGTGCCATGTTCATTGAGCCGTTCTTCCTCTCGTGGATGGAAATTGGACGGGATCGGGTGCGGCCGGACTGGTGGCGGCCGCAGCCACAGCGGTACGGCGCGGCGTCACGACGCCGGTTGTGCAACGGGATCGAGGGTGATCACCCCCTGGGCGGGAATGCCTCGCCATCGGGTTCCAGGAGTGAGGTGTTCGCCCTTCATGAGCAGGGAGAGCGAATCCAGGCTGACGTCGTCGCCGACGACGGCGTCGTAGAGCACGATCGCCCGGGTGCCGATGGTGGCGCCGGCGCCGACGGTGACGACGGACATCTTCATCACCCGGTCCTCGAACAGGTGGGTCTGCAGCGACACCTCGGTGCCCACGGTCGCGTCGTCACCGATCCGAACCAGGTCGAACTCGGTGAGGTAGGTGGTGCCGATCCAGGTGCGTCTGCCGATGCTCACCCCGAACCAGCGCAGCAGCGGCGGCAGGAACGGTGTGCCGACGAGCAGCCCGACGCCGACAGGGACCGCTGCGGCTTCGTAGAGGCCGGTCACGAACTCGGTGCGGCGGACGAAGTCGCTCCAGAGCGGTTCCACGCGAGGTCGGTAGGTGCCGACGATGTTGCGCTTCGTCGCCGCGCAGAACAGGATCACCGCGACGCTCGACCCGATCGCGACGAACGGTGAGACCAGCGCCGGCACGAGCAGGTCCCGACCGTTGGCGAGCCAGGAGAGTGCCAGGAGGTAGAGGTAGAAGCTGACGCCGAGCACCGATGCGGGCAGGGTGGCACGGAAGAACTCGACGAAGAGCCGACGGGCCACGACCGCGCGCGGCGGGCGGAAGGTCTGCTCCTCGGAGAACGAGCCGCTGCTCTGGCGTACCGGCAGGTGGATCGCCGGCGAGCCCAACCAGGACGTGCCCTCCGGGACCTGCTTGTCGGGCGGTAGCGTGCTGACGCCGAGCAGGCAGCCGTTGCCCAGCACCGTGCCGGCCGGTACGAATGCGGCGTTCCCGACGAACGCCCGGCTGCCTATCGTGGTGGGCAGGAACGCCACGCGGCCGTTGGCGAACGTCGCGGCACCGAGACTGGCCATGTCGGCCACGAAGCTCTCCGCTCCCAGGGTGAGCAGGTCGGGGTCGAGGTGCGCGGCGGTGGACACCTCGGCGCCGGGACCGACCCGGGCACCGAGCAGTCGCAGCCAGGGCCCGGTGTAGAGGGTCGCGTAGAGCGAGTTGGTGAACGTCAGGCTGAACTCGAGGAGCTTGTCAGCGATCCACTTGCGTACGCCGAGCATCGAGTGCGCCCGGTGGTGGACGCCGATGGGTACCCGCGGCAGCACGAGGCGCTTGCCGACCGCGACCCCCGCGCAGACCGTGAGCACGTAGACGACGCCGGCGGGGAGGGTCGCGACGAGCCCGGCGACCAGACCCTGGGTCAGCAGTACCCACCAGACCAGCGCCACGCTGGGCAGGACCATCGCGATCGCACCGAGTTCCAGGCCGATCAGGCCGATCAGCCCGGCGAGGTAGTGGTGCAGGCGCCAGCCGTGGCGCGGGCGGCGGTAGCTGATCATCGCCTCGACGGTGGAGGACAGCCGAGGGGCGGGAGTCGGCGGAGAACCCGCCCAGCGTGCTGCGGGTGGCACGGTCTCGCCGTGGACCAGGACGGACTGTTCACCGACGGCGGCGTACGCGCCGACCGACGCGCCCGGCTCGAGAACCGCGTTCGCGCCGACGAAGGCACCTTCCCCGATGGTGATCGGTCCGACGACGACCCAGCCGTCCTCCGCCCGCCACGGGCGTAGCGAGACGCCGTACCCGATGGCGGCGCCCCGACCGATGGAGAGCAGGGTCGGGAGGCTGATCGCGCTGGTCGCGATCGTGGTCCGACCGCCGATTCGGGCGCCGAGCAGCCGCAGGTAGGTCGCGATCAGCGGAGATCCGCTGAGCACGGGCAGCGGCCCGACCGCGAGGAGGGTGTTGAGCGCCCAGAGCCGGACGTAGGTCGGCCCCCACAGGCGGTATCGGCCGGGCCGGATGCCGGCGGCCAACGGCCGGGCCAGCAGCACCGGCAGCACCCACCGGACACCGAGGTAGCTGAGCAGGATCGCGACCATCAGTTCGGCGAGGACCCGGACGGACACGAAGCCGTCGTTGCGGGTGTAGACGTAGGAGACCGGAAGCGTGACGGCCAGCAACAGCAGGTAGATCACCGCGCCCTGACCGAACCCGGCGAAGGCGATCCGACGGCTGCT
The DNA here is from genome assembly GCF_900156065.1 of Micromonospora avicenniae. GTDB lineage: Bacteria > Actinomycetota > Actinomycetes > Mycobacteriales > Micromonosporaceae > Micromonospora > Micromonospora avicenniae. The sequence goes on from NZ_FTNF01000008.1 coordinate 220,641, forward strand.
GTGCCTCAGCGGGGCCTGGCGGGGTGGAGCGGCCGGCCCGCCGACCCGCTCTGCGGCGCCGAGGTGAGCGGCCATTCCGCGTACCGTCGGGTGTGCGTAGAGGTCCCGGACCGCCGGGCTGACGCCGACCTCGCGGGCGCGCAGTAGGGACACCACCCGCGCCGCGAGCAGCGAATGTCCACCGAGGTCGGTGAAGAAGTTCGCCTCGACCGAGAGCGTCTCGGGCTCGATGCCGAACGCCTCGGCCCAGGCCGCCCGTACCTGCGTCTCCAGCTCGTTCTCGGCGGCCACGAGCGGACCGGTGGCGCGGGTGAGCCGACGACTCGGCGCGGGGAGCTGCTTGCGGTCGACCTTCCCGCTCGGCATGGTCGGCAGGGTGGCGACGAGGTCGAGGAAGGAGGGCACCATGTAACCGGGTAGCCGGATCTGCAGGGTTTGGCAGAGCCGGGCGATCAGCTCCTCCGACCTGTCGCCATGTGGTACGACGTAGGCGGCCAGCTCGCGCGGAGCGTCCGGCCCGTCGGCGACGGGAACGAGTGCCGTGACCGCCTCGGCCACGTCCTCGTCCTCCAGCAGCACGCTCTCGATCTCGCCGAGGTCCACCCGGTGCCCGCGGATCTTGACCTCGGAGTCGGCCCGGCCGAGGTATTCGATCTCGCCGTCCTCGGTGAGCCGGCCGAGGTCCCCGGTGCGGTACAGCCGACTGCCGGGCGGCGCCAGCGGGTGCTCGATGAACCGGTCCGCGGTCAGCTCGGGGCGTCCGACGTACCCACGCGCCACCCCCGGCCCGCCGATGCAGATCTCGCCGACCTCTCCGTCGGCCACCGGCTGGCGCTGCTCGTCGAGCAGCACCACCGAGTAGGTCGGCAAGGGCCGACCGATGGTGACGATCCGCCCGGGGAGCAGTTCAGCCCAGGTCGCGGTGACCGTGGTTTCGGTCGGCCCGTAGGTGTTGAGGATCCGCCGGCCAGGTCGGCTCCACCGTTCGACCAGCTGACCCGGGCACGCCTCACCGCCGACGAGCAGGTTTCGGATCCGGGGTAGGTCGCGGGGAATGGTGGCCAGCAGGGTGGGCACGCAGTAGAAGACGGTGATGCCGGCCTCGTCGAGGAAGTCCGCCAGTTCCGCCCCGAGGCGCCGGGAGTCCGTCGGCCCGGCCACCAGCGTCGCACCGACCGACCAGGTCGGCCAGATCTCTTCGATCGCGAAATCGAACGCGATCGTCATGCCCTGGTACACCCGATCGCTCGGGCGCACGTCGTAGAGGCCGGGCACCACGTCGAGGAAGTTGCAGATGCTCGACTGTGCGACCTCGACACCCTTGGGTCGCCCGCTGGAGCCGGAGGTGTAGATCACGTAGGCGCTGGGGTCCGGCAGGCCGTCACGGTCGAGGTCTGGCCGATGGCTCGGCGCCGCGGCGAGTTCGACGGCGCTCTTGTCGATGACGAGAGCGCGCTGGTCGCCCACCCGGTCGGCAAGTGCCGAGGAGGTCAGCACCAGGTCGACGTTCGAGTCCTCGGCGATGTAGGCGACCCGGTCCGCGGGGGACTCGGGGTCGATCGGCACGAAGGCGGCGCCGGCCTTCCCGACGCCGAGCAACGCCACGTACGTGTCGACCGACCGCTGCAGCAGGATGGCCACCCGGGCGCCACCCACGACGCCGGAGGAACGCAGGTGATTGGCCAGCCGGTTCGCCCGCTCGTCCAGCTCCCGGTAGGTCAGCCGCTCGTCGTCGCACTCGAGTGCGATGGCGGACGGATCTCGGTCACAGGCGGACTCGAACACGTGGTGCAGACGCCGGATCCTCGTGACGGCGCCCTCGTCGCCTGACCCGCCCTCCAGATTGACGACCAGCGGACCGACGAGGACACCCGCGTCAGCCTCGGCCGCCGGACCAGACACCGGTTGCAGGGACGATATGGACGTGTTGATCTGCCCGACTTGCTCCACGGGAACGCAAACCCCCTGCGCCGATCACTCATGAAAGACCTGTGCCATCCGGCGAGCCCTGCTCGAACCAGGTCACCGGAGGTGACGCCGACAGGTCAGGTGAGCGAAGATCACGGCTACGGCTTGAAAGCCGTGAAAGCGGCCAATACCGACATAGCTTGACGAAGCTAGCAGAGGTGAGTGACCGACATGATTGCAAAACGCCGAAATATGACCGAGTTCGGCTGATTGATGCGTCAGCCGGCTGACTGATGCGGTAGTCAGCTGACTGATCCGGCAGTCAGAGCCGGTCGATAGGATGGTCCGAGCTGACCGATAGGGCAGTCGCGACCGGTGCAGCGGTAATTCGACGACAACTCGGCCCCGGCCGTCGTTGCCTGCAGGGCGGATTCCAGTGCCGGAGCACTGCACAGCGGATCTCGCTGAAGGCGTGGGTTCTGGACGGCCACGACATCAGCTCGATTGAAAGGCGGCGCCGAAACCGGCCCATACTGCCGATCAGCGGCGTCGCCAGCGGATCGGTAACCGCTTCACCCCGCGCTGGAAGTTCGAGCGTAGGTAGGTGGGCGCGCCCGCGTACGCGACGCTGGCCGTACTCGCCAGCAGCGCCTCGAGCAGGGCGCGGACCTGACACCGGGCCAGATGGGCGCCGAGACAGAAGTGCGGGCCGTGACCGAAGACGAGATGCGGATTGGGGTGCCGTGCGAGGTCGAGCCGGTCCGGCTCGACGAACACGCTCTCGTCACGGTTGGCGGACGTGAACGAGACCACCACCTTGTCACCGGCCCGCACCGGTACACCGGCGATGGTGGTGTCCTCGGTGGCGGTGCGCCGGAATACCATCACCGGCGTCCACCAGCGCAGCAACTCGTCGACGGCGGTGTCGAACAGGGCCGGCTCCTGACGCAGCCGCTCCATCTGCGCCGGGTGTTCCAGCAGAGCGATCATCGCGCCCGGCAGGCCGTTGCGGACCGTCTCGTTCCCGGCCACAGCGAACAGCCAGAACATGTTCTCGAACTCCTCCGTCGCAAGCCGCTCGTCACCCTGCTGCGCCAGCAGGATGGACATGACGTCCCGCCCCGGATCGCGGCGCTTCGACTCGGCCAGCAGGTGCGCGTACGCGTAGAGGTCCGCCATACCGGTTCGCGTGCGCGGATCCGGCATCCGCCCATCGGGGTCCGGAGCGGGCCGGTGCCGCAGCGCCGCACGCGCCGCCTCGGTGCCGGCCTGCGGGTCGAACGCGGCCGACACCGCGTAGTCCGGATCCTGAAAGCCGATCACCCGGTTCGACCAGTCGTACAGCAACCAGCGGTCGGGCTCCGGCACCCCGAGAACGTCCGCGAGGGTGAGCAGCGGCAGGTCCGCCGCGAGGTCGCGGGCGAAGTCGCAGACCCCCTCGTCCGCATCGCCGAGCGCATGCTCGACGAGCATCACCGCGTTCGCCCGGATCGACGCCTCCACGGCGGCGACCGCTCGCGGGTTGAACGACCGGGCGACCGGCCGGCGCAGGCGTCCGTGCTCGGGCGGATCCATGTTGAGCATCATGCGGCGGACGTAATCGAGATCCTCACCGGTGGCCGGGTCGCGGATCTGGGTGGCGCCGAGCCAGGACGAGAACAGCCGCGGCTGCCGGAGCACATCTGTCACGTCGGCGTGCCGGAGCACCAGCCAGAAGCCGGGACCGCCGGGCAGCCCGAGTAGCGGTGGCTCCTCGACCCACACCACCGGGCTGGTCGCGCGCAGCGCGGCGAGCAGCCGGTACGGAACGCCGTCGACGTAGGTGCGGGGATCGACCAGCGGCGTCGGGTCGGCAGTCACCGCCCGAGAAAGTCCTCGATCACCGTGACCAGCCGCACGGGTGTCTCGTACATCGCGTAGTGCCCGGCATTCGCGAGCACCTCCAGCCGGGCGTTGGGGTAGTGGCGCATCCAGGTCTCGCGCATCGTGTCGGCGCCCAGCGCCGGATCGTGCTCGCCCACGATCGCGAGCGCCGGCACCGGATTGCCCTTCACCTCGTCGGTGAAGTCCGTCCGTGCCCAGGCCGTGAGATAGGCGCCGAACGCCTCGCGGGCGGAGTTCTCGACGGAGAACTTGACCATTTCGTCCAGCCAGCGGCCGGAGAGCCGGTTGCCGGTGGTGAGGTCGATGATGGCGCGCCGGTTGGCCGGTTCGGCGGCCGCGCCGTCGAAGAGCGCCCAGCTCCGCAGGTCGAAGGGGACTCCGCCGGCCGGCACGGGGCTGATGCCGACGAGGCGTTCCACGCGTCCCGGCGCGTCGGCGAGCATCCGCTGCGCGGCGCTCCCACCCATGGAGTGCCCGACCACCGAGAACGTGTTCCAGCTCAGGGAGTCAGCCAGGTCCAGGGCGTCGCGGGAGATCTCGGCGATGCTGTATTCGCCGGCGGCGTCGGTGCGCTCGCCGTACCCCCGGTAGTCCAGGAACGCCCAGGTGAAGCGCTCGGTGTCGAGCAGCTCCGGCAGCCAGCCCCAGCCACGGGCCGACCCGAACCAACCGTGCAGGGCCAGCACCTTTCGTGGCCCACGACCGACGCTGATGTGGTTGATCGTCATGACGGCGAACCCTTCCGCTGCTGTGGCGCTACGACGGAACCTGGTGCACGTGAAAGCGACCGTAGTGCCCGCGGCGACCGATCGGAAGGGAGTCGTCGCTCGCTGTACAGACCTTGTCTCCGGCGTCGGACATCGCACGGCTACGACGCCCGCCGCTGCTCGACCCGCTCGATCCGCTCGACCCGCTCGGGCCGAGCGGCGCGCGCCGGGGCAACCGCTCGACCGACGTCGAACAGCCGGACCGGAGCCCCACCCGGGGTCCGATCCGGCTCTTGACGCGCGTTCGGCAGTGGGGCTGCGCTACGCCTGGTTGGCAGCCGGGATCCGGACCGGTCCGAAGCTCTCCTGGATCCAGTTCGGGTAGGCGACCGGCGGACGGCTCACCGCGTCGAGTTCGGCGAGGTCCTGTTCGGTCAGGGTCAGCTCGCTGGCGGCGAGGTTGTCGGTGAGCTGGTCCAGCCGGCGGGCGCCGACGATGACGCTGGTGATCGCCCGCTGGGCGAGCACCCAGGCGATCGCGACCCGAGCGGGGCTCACCTCGTGCCGAGCGGCGACGGCGCGCACCACGTCGACGATCTGGTGGCCCTTCTCCTCGTCGAACTGGACGAAGTCGCCACCGACCTGGCTGCGCCGGGAGACCTCTTCGCTGGCGGTGCTGCCCGGCTTGAACTTGCCGGAGAGGAAACCGCCGGCGAGCGGGCTCCACACCGTGAGGCTCACACCCTCGTCCTCGGCCATCGGCACCAGGTCGCGCTCGGCGTCCCGGGACGCCAGCGAGTAGTGGATCTGGTTGGCGACGAACCGGGCCCGGTCCTGCCGCGCGGAGATGCCCAGTGCCTTGCTGACCTGCCAGGCCGCGAGGTTCGAGCTGGCGATGTAGCGAACCTTGCCCTGCCGTACCGCGTCGTCGAGCGCGGCCAGCGTCTCCTCCATCGGCGTCAGATGGTCGTAGTTGTGGATGTGGTACACGTCGATGTAGTCGGTCTGCAGCCGGCGCAGGCTGTCCTCAAGCGCACGCATCACGTGCAGGCGAGTGAGGCCCTGATCGTTGGGCCCGGGGCCGACAGGGGCGAGCAGCTTGGTCGCGAGCACGATGTCCCGCCTGCGCTGCTTGATCGCCCGGCCCAGCATCTCCTCGCTCTCGCCGTCGGCGTAGACGTCAGCCGTGTCGATGAAGTTCACCCCGGCGTCGAGAGCCACGCCGAGCATTCGGTCGAGCTCCTCCTGCCCGAGCGCGCCCATCTTGTCGTACACCGGGTGGCCCTTGCCGCCGAACGTCATCGTTCCGAGCGAGATCTCGGAGACCCACACGCCGGTACGCCCCAGAAGACGGTATTTCACCCTTGCTCCTATTGATCAAGTTGCCGCGCGGACTGCCAATCGCTTCCGGCGAGCGGCCCGGACACTATGTCCGACATGCTGTCCGGTAGACATGCTACACGGAGTCAGGGTCGAGCTCAGAAACCGACAAACACCCATATTATGGAGAAATAGCGCCGGTTGGCCACCGAACTGGGGTGACCTGGCGCTTCTTGCGCTGTGCGAGGCCGGGGGAGCAGGCAACCCGTGAGTGGCTTCATCTCCACCGAGCGGTCAAGAGCGAGCCGAGCGATGCCGTGCGAGCGCTGTGGCGTCCCGGCCGGCACGATTGCCGGACGCGCGGGTGGGAGGATCGTCACCCGGTGACCGCTGAAGTCCACATCCCGCTGGAAGAATGCGATAGCGCGCCACCCTCGCACCCCATGGAGAACACGATGTCATCCTCGCCCGCCCGGATCTTCGCCGAGCTGAACGCAGTACGGCCGCCGGACTCGGCACGTCCGGTCATGGGCCGGGCCGTCGTGATCGGCGGCAGTGTCGCGGGGCTGCTGGCCGCTCGGGTGTTGTCGGACTTCGCGGAGAGCGTCGTCATCATCGACCGTGACGACCTGCACGCGACCGGCGCGCGGCCCGGGGTGCCACAGGGGACACAGCTGCACGCACTGCTGCCCGGCGGGTTCCTCCAGCTCGAACTACTGTTTCCGGGCTTTCGCGAGCAGGCCGTGGCCCAGGGAGCGATCGATTCTCCGCCGCCGAGCAGGCGCAACTACCTCGACGGCCGCGTGAAGGTCGTCGTACCCGACGACGCGGACAGCCTGGCGGGCACCCGACCGTTCCTGGAGGGGCTGATCCGCCGGCGAGTGCTCGCGCTGCCCAACGTCCAGACCATGGTCGGCCGGGCGGTGGGTCTCGTCTTCGACGGGGCCGCGACCACGGGAGTCCGGGTGGACGTCGACGGGACGCCCGGCGTCGAGTCCGCCGACCTCGTCGTGGACGCCATGGGGCGTTCGAGCCGGCTCTCCGACTGGCTCCAGCAGGCCGGTTGGGACCGGCCGGTCACCCGGCGGATGACGGTCAACCTCAACTATGCGACGGCCATGTTCCGGCGACGTGAGACCAACCCGCAGCCCGCGCTCGTCCTGGCCCTGCACAGTCCCAGGTTGTCCTCGGACGTGGCCGGTGCCGCGTTCTTCGCCGTCGAGGACGACCGGTGGATGGCCATGATGGCCGGCTACGGCGACAACCGCCCGGGGCGTACCGCGGCGGACTTCGTGCGCCGGATGCGCGAGCAGTTCCCGCCGGAGTTCGGCGAGGTCGCCGCGAACGAACTGCTCGGCGACGTCCAGACGTACCATCACGCCGACAGCCGACGGCGGGACTTCCACGCGCTGACCCGATTCCCCGCGCGACTCGTCAGCGTCGGTGACGCGGTGGCGTCGTTCAACCCGGTCTACGGGCAGGGCATCACCGCCGCGACCCTGCACGCCGCCTGCCTGTCGACGTACCTGCGATCGAAGCCCGACCTCAGCGTGCCCGCCCGGGAGTTCCTCGCCCTGCAGAAGGTAGTGGTCGACGCCGCCTGGTCGACGTCGACCTCCGCCGACCTCGCGTTGCCGCACGTCGACGGCCCCTACCCGCGCGCGTACCGGCTCCGCAGCTGGGCCAGCGGGCAGATCGTCGCGGCAACCGTCACGGACGTGGCCGTCGCCCGGCGGTTCAACCAGGTCGTCTCCATGCGTGCGCACCCGAACTCGCTGATCACGCCCGGGGTGATCCTGGGGGCCCTGCGAGCGAACCGGCGGGCTCGCTCCGCGGATCAGCGGGCCCGCTGAGCGAACCGGCGGGCTCGCCCAGCGGACCCCGGCGGGCTCGATGCGCGGATCAGCGGAGCGAGACGTACGCCAGCGGCAGCGCGGTCTGCTGGCCCGCCCAGGACCCGGTCAGCCGGCTCCCCGGCAGGCCGCTGTGCTCACCGGGCCGCCGGAGCACGGTCAGCTCGACGGAGCCGCAGACGATCCGGGTCAGGTCGCCGTGCTCGACCCGGTCGATCGAACCGACCGGAGGGACGGCGGCCAGGCGGGGGCCGTCGGCGGCGATCGCCATGCTCGGTGCCCGTAGCTCACGCCGGCCGTCCACGTCGAAGTACTCCTCGGCCTGGCCCGTGCCGGTGAGGACGGCCGTCGCGAGGGCCGCGCCGTAGACCGGGTCACCGCAGGCGTCGTACACCCAGCGGCGGCCCAGCACCGAATGCTCCATCGTGCCGACGAGCCACCCCTGCGCGCCGTCCAGCGGAGCGTCGCGGTAGGTCAACGGCACCTGGTGGATCGGCCCGGCACCGGCGCGCACCAGCAGGGTCTCGATCCCGACCTGACCCGCCGGGTCGTCGAAGCGGTACGCGGCGACCCGCTCGGGAGTGGCGTCCGCCTCGCCCTGGAACCAGGCCTGGCCGGGCAGCCAGGAGGCCAGGAGCTCGAGCTTCGTGGGGCGCACTTCCGCCCGGTACAGCAATGCCATGTCGTGGATCATAGGGACGGTCGGCAGAAGATGGCGGCCCGCTCCACGACGGTGCAGCCGGGCCGCCGGCCACCCACACCGCCCGCGGCAATCCGCAGGTCACCACGCGCGGGCGGCCTGCCGGATCGCGTCGCGGACCCTGGTCACCTCAGGACGGAGTGTGGTGTTGGCGCGTTGCGCGATGAAACCGGTGTTGATGGGTGGATCTTCCGGCTTGAGCAGGGCGAGCAGAGCACCCGTACGCAGTTCGTCGGCGCAGAGGTAGCGCGGCAGCACCGTGACGCCGGCGCCCGCCACGGCGGCGGCCAGCACGCTGCGGAGATCGGGCACCACCAGGGCGGGTTGCACGGTCAGGCGCTGCCGGAAGACGTGACGCCAGTAGCGGCGCAGGATCGGCACGTCCTCCGCGTAGCTGATCAGCGGTACGCCGTCGAGAGCCCCGACGTCGTCAGTGCCGAGAGGTCCGACGCGAGCCTGCCACGCCGGTGCCCCGACCAGGACGAACTCCTCATCCATCAGCGGTGCCGCCAGGACGGACCGTCCACGCGGTCGGACGGCGGACAGCACGAGGTCGAAACGCCCGGCGCGTAGTCCGTCGAGCAGGTCGTCGGCCAGCCCCGGGGTGACACGTAGTCGTACGCCCTGAGCGACGAGCGGAGCGAGGACCGGCATGATCCGGACGGCCAGCATCTCCGCGGGTCCGCCCAGGTGCACCGGATCGGTGGGGGCTGCGGCGTCGCGGTCCGCCACCATCGCCAGTTCGTCCATCGGCGCCGATATCCGCGCGGCCAGGTCGTTGGCGACGGCGGTCGGCGCGACCCCGCGGGGCAGACGCTCGAACAGCTGACGATCGAGCTGCTGTTCGAGCGCGCGGATCTGGCCGGTCACGGTCGGCTGCGCGAGCCCGAGACGACGGGCGGCCTCCGTCAGGGAACCGGCCCGATAGACGGCCAGGAAGGTACGCAGCTGGGTGAGATCGAGCGGTCTGCCGGCTGCCGAGCCATCGGAATTCTTGGGGGCCATGCCGGTAATCCTATTGGTTATCCGAGCGCACGCCTGCCTACCGTCGGCTCCGTGAACAGGCGCGGGACCCCCTCGCGCCGACCGCAAGTCCTCCGGACGCGAAGTCCGGAAACGATCAACGGAGCGATTGAAGTGGCAAAGATCTTGTTCGTCATGACGGGTGCCGACCACTGGACGCTGGCCGACGGCGAGCGGCATCCCACGGGCTTCTGGGCAGAGGAGTTCGCCGAGCCGTACCGCGCGCTCATCGAGGCCGGGCACGAGGTGACCGTCGCCACGCCGGGCGGGGTGGTCCCGACCGTCGACCGGGTCAGTCTGGCCCCCGAGTTCAACGGCGGCGCGCAGGGCGCCGAGGCCGTTGCCGCGCTGCTCGACGGCGCCTCGGCGCTCCGCCGACCGGTGGCCCTGGCCGACGTCGACCCCGCCGACTACGCGGCGGTGTTCTATCCCGGCGGGCACGGCCCCATGGAGGACCTCTCCGGCGACCGCGAGTCCGCCCGGGTGATCACCGAGACCCTGGGCTCCGGCCGGCCGCTGGCGTTGGTGTGCCACGGCGTGGCGGCCCTGCTGGCGACCGAGGAGTCCGATGGCGTCTCGCCGCTGCGCGGCTACCAGGTCACCGGTTTCACCAAGGCCGAGGAGGCTCGGACCGGGCTCGCCGAGCGGGCCAGGTGGCTGCTGCAGGACCGCCTGGTCGCGCTCGGTGTGCGGTTCACCGAGGCGCCGGCGTGGTCGTCGCACGTCGTGGCCGACCGCAACCTGCTGACCGGCCAGAACCCCCGTTCCTCCGCCGAGCTGGCCACCGCCCTGCTCGGCCGGCTCGGCACGCTCTGACCGCTCGGCAACCTGCGACACACCGCCTCACCGGCCGCCGGGTGAGGACGTCCCCTCGGGCACCTCACTCGGCGGATCGGACCCTCAAGTCACGGAAGCCCACAATCGATGACAGCTGACGTACCTCTGAACACCCGGCTCCCGATGCCGGTCCTCATCGCCGTCCTGGGACTCGGCACCGTGGTCGTGTCCATGATGCAGACCCTCGTGGTGCCGGTCCTCGGCCTCATCCAGCAGGATCTGCGCGTCTCCACGACGGACGCGACGTGGCTCACCACCGCCACCCTTCTCGCGGCGGCGGTCTGCACGCCGCTGGCCGGGCGACTGGGAGACCAGTACGGCGCCCGCCGCGTACTGCTCGCCGTGCTGGCGCTGACCGTCGCCGGGTCGGTCGTCGCCGCCCTCTCCAGCGCACTCCCATGGTTGATCGTCGCGAGGGCGATGCAGGGGATCTCCACCGCGATATTTCCGCTCGCGCAGTCGGTCCTGCGACACAGGCTGCCCGCCGGTCGACTGCCGGCGGCGATGGGAGCCATCAGCGCGGCCCTGGCCATCGGCAACGGCGTCGCGCTCGCCAGCGCCGGCCTGCTCGGCCGGGAGTCCACCTCGGACTACCACCTGGTCTTCTGGCTGGCCGCGATCGTCTCCGGGCTCGCGCTCGCCGCCACCGCCATGGTGCTACCCGCCACCGCCACCTCCGGCGTGCGGCATACGGACTGGCTCGGGGCGGTGCTCCTGGCGGGCGTCCTCGTGCTGCTTCTGTTGCCGCTGTCCCGAGGCTCCGACTGGGGCTGGTCGTCGCCGCGCACCCTCGGCTGCCTCGGCGGAGCCCTGCTGCTGGGCGCCGTCTGGGTGGACGTCGAACGCCGGCGACCCGACCCGGTGGTGAACCTGCGCATCGCCGCCCGCCCCGCCGTGGCGCTCGCCAACCTCGCCGGATTCCTGCTGGGATTCGCCATGTTCATGCAGTTCATCGGCGTATCGGCCGTGGTCCAGATTCCTGCCGCCCCCGCCGGGTACGGCCTGGGGGCCAGCGTGTCGCAGGCCGCGCTCGAATACCTCCTGCCACCGGCCGTGGCCTCGCTGTTCGCCGCCCGGGTCGCGGGTGCGCTGACGCGGCGGGTGGGCGCCCGCCGCACGCTCGCGGCCGGCAGCGCAACCGGGGTGGCCGGCTTCGCGCTGCTGGCCGCCGTCCACGGCTGCACCACCGGGGTGCTCGTCGGTGGCGTGCTGGTCGGCATCGCGGTCAGCTTCGGGTTCGCCGCGCTGCCCGCAGTCCTGCTCGACGCAGTTCCCCTGACGCAGACCGCCGCGGCCAACGGCGTCAACTCCGTCTTCCGCTCGATCGGCAGTTCGGTCGCCAGCGCTCTGCTGGGCGTACTGCTCGCCACCGGAGCCGACGCCTCCGCCAGCACGCCGGCCGCCCCACCCGCCGAGGGTCGATTCACGCTCGCCTTCGCACTCGCCGGCGCGGCGTTCGCGGTCGTGGCAGCCCTCGCGTTGCCGCGGCGACGCCGGCACACCCGGATCGCGTCGCAAGGCGCAACTCCCGGCGCGCCGTCGAGCGCCACCAGCGCCGGCCCGCTCGTCGCACGATCCGGCCACCCCGCGACAACCACGACCGCTCGACAGTAAGGACTGGAACATGTCAACGATCTTGATCACCGGCGCCTCCGACGGACTGGGCCGGGCCCTGGCCGAAGACCTCGCGGCGGGCGGCCGGCACCAACTCCTGCTGCACGGCCGCGACGCCGACCGGCTCGCGCAGGTCGCGCAGGCCACCGGCGGTGTTCCGCTGCGAGCCGATCTCTCCTCGCTCGCCGAGGTGAAACGCCTCGCCGCGCGGGTCACCCAGGCGTACGACCGATTGGACGTGCTCGTCAACAACGCCGGCGTCGGCTTCCACGTGGACGGCACGGAACGTCGGCTCTCCCGGGACGGCTACGAGCTGCGCCTCGCGGTCAACTACCTCGCTCCGGTGCTGCTCACCCGGGAACTACTGCCACTGCTGCACCGGGCCCCGGCGGCGCGCGTGGTGAACGTGGCCTCGGTCGGCCAACAACCGATCGACTTCGACGACCCGCAGTTCGAACACGACTTCCACGAGCCGGTCGCCTACAGCCGCGCCAAGCTCGCGCTGATCTGCCACACCATGGACCTGGCCGACGAACTCGCGCGCACCGGTGTCACCGCGAACAGCGTCCACCCGGCCTCGTACATGCCGACGAGCATGTCGGCCCGCTCCGGCATGGATTTCGTCGACACCCTGGAGAAGGGCGTGTCCGCCGTGCGACGGCTGGTCGACGGAGCCGAGGTGGCCGGCGTGACCGGCCGCTACTTCGACAGTGGGCAGGAGGCGCGCGCCGCCGCGGAGGCCTACGAGCCCGACTACCGGCAGCGGCTACGCGCGCTGACCCGCGATCTGCTGGCCGGTTTCTGACCGGCCGGGAACTCGACCTTTGCCGATATCGCAACTTCATTTGCGATCCCCGCCGCGCTGACGCACCGTGGGGCGCATGAATCAGATTCCTTGGGATGCCGCGGTGATCGGTGGAGGCAGCGCCGGGCTGAGCGCCGCCCTGATGCTCGGCCGAGCGCGTCGCCGGGTCGTCGTCATCGACGGCGGGTCCCCACGTAACAGGTTCGCCGCACACATGCACGGCGTGCTCGGACACGACGGCAAGCCACCGGCAGAGCTGCTCGCCGACGGGCGACGCGAAGTCGGGTCGTACGGCGGGAAGATCATGAACACCACCGCACGGCTGACCCGCCGCGAGGGCGACGGGTTCGCCGTCGAGACCACCGACGGCGAAGTCGTACGGGCCCGCAAGCTCCTGGTCGCGACCGGGGCCCGCGACGAGCTTCCCGAACTCGACGGCCTGGCCGAACGATGGGGACGAGGCGTCGCGGTGTGCCCCTACTGCGACGGATACGAGGTTCGTGACCAGCGGATCGGCATCCTCGCGACCGGCCCCGGAAGCGAGTTCCAGGCGCAACTGCTGCGGCAGTGGTCGTCATCGATCATCTATCTGGCGGACGCCGTCGGTGCGCCCGAGGGCGAGACGCGATCGGCGTTCGACGCCCGCGGCATTCGCGTCGAGGAGGGACCGGTACGGCGCGTCGTCTCGCGTGACCACCGGGTCGTCGGGGTCGAGATGGCCGATGGCCGGATCGTCGCGCTCGACGCGATCTTCACCATCCCGCGTCTGGTACCCCTCGACGAGCCCCTGCGGCAGCTCGGCGCGGAGCGGACGGAGCACCCGTGGGGTTCCTTCGCGACCGTCGACGGGAACGGACAGACCAGCGTCGACGGCGTCTGGGCTGCCGGAAACGTGGTGAACGCCATGGCGAACGTCGCCATCTCGATCGGCGCCGGCGCGCTCGCCGCCGGGGCGATCAACCACGCGTTGGTCCTCGACGACATCCGCCTCGCCACCTCTGCCGGACCGTCACCCGTCCAGCACCCCTGACCAAGAAGGCAACGCACATGGACCTGTTCACACCAACCACCCTGGGCGCGCTGACCCTGAAGAACCGGCTGGTCATGGCACCCATGACCCGGCTCCGCGCCGACGCCGCGGGAGTGCCGACCGACCTCCAGGGCGAGTACTACGCCCAGCGGGCCGGCTTCGGCCTGGTGATCACCGAAGGCGCCTACCCGAGCCACGAGTCCCGCGCCTACCCGTACCAGCCCGGCATCGTCACCCGGCAACAGCGCGACGGCTGGCGACGCGTCGCCGACACCGTCCACGCCAGCGGCGGCACCATCGTCATGCAACTCATGCACGCCGGACGCGTCTCCCACCTCAGCATCACCGGGACCGAGCGCATCGTCGCGCCCAGCGGTATAGCGCTCACCGGCGACGTGCACACCGCGCACGGCAAGTGGCCCTATCCCACGCCGCACGCGCTCGCGCCGTCGGAGCTGCCCGTCGTACGCGACGAGTTCGTGGCCGCGGCCCAGCGGGCGATCGACGCCGGACTCGACGGCGTCGAGCTGCACGCCGGCAACGGATACCTGCTGCACCAGTTCCTCGCGCCCAGCGCGAACCACCGCACCGACGAATACGGTGGTGACCCGCGGGCGCGGGCCCGCTTCGTCGTCGAGGTCGCGTCGGCCGTGGCCGAGCAGATCGGCGGATCCCGGGTCGGCATCCGGCTGTCGCCCGCGGTCAACATCCAGGGAGCGCTGGAAACCGATCACACCGACCTGCGCGCGACGTACGACGTACTCGCCGACGGGCTCGCGCCGCTGGGCCTCGCGTACCTCAGTGTGGTGCACGTCGAACCGGCGTCGGCGGTCGTCCAGCGCCTGCGTGCCCGCGTCGGCGCGCCACTCATCGTCAACACCGGGTTCTCCGTGCCCAGCACCAGGGAGGAGTCGGCGGCGATGATCGCGGAAGGGATCGCCGACGCGGTAGTCGTCGGACGTCCAGCCATCGCGAACCCCGACCTCGTCGAGCGCTGGCGCCACGACCTGCCCGAGACCCAGCCGGACCCCGCGACGTTCTACACCGGAGGCGCCAGCGGCTACACCGACTACCCGCCCTGCCGGGCGGCGGTGCCGAGCTGAGCTCAGGGCCGCGCCGCGGACCGGCAGGGTGGCGGTCGACGGCCCGGCTCGATCCGCGGCCGCACGTACGGGTGGGCGTCGAGCGGGACGCCCGGCGTCGCCCGTACCCGGCCCGGCCGATCCGGCTTCTCAGCCCGCTCGGCGGCGGGCACGCACCCGTCCGCCGGTGACGCCGTCCGGAGGACTCCTCAGCCGGCCCCGCCGCTGCTGGCCCTGATCACGAGCGTCGGCTCCACGGGGGACAGGTTCGCTCCCTCGGCTGAGCCGTCCAGCAGATCCAGCAGCGCCGCGACGCATCGGCGGCCGACCTCGTCGAAGTCCTGACGCACCGTGGTCAGCGGCGGGGTGAAGTACTCGGCCTCGGGAATGTCGTCGAACCCGACCACGCTGACGTCATCCGGGACCCGTACCCCCCGCTGATGCAGGGCACGGAGCAGACCGAGCGCCTGGTGGTCGTTGGCGCAGAAGATCGCGGTGGCGTCCCGCCGCTCGGCGAGGGACTGCCCGATCTCGTAACCCGCCCGGGGGCTCCAGTCGCCGGTGATGGCCGGTGGAACCCGCCGGCCGGCGGTTTCGAGGGCCAACCGCCAACCCTCGAGGCGGTCGCGGGCCTCCAGCCAGTCCCTGGGGCCGGTGATGTGCACGACCGTCTCGTGCCCGAGGGCGAGGAGGTGCTCGACGGCCAGGCGGGCGCCGGCCACCTGATCGACCGAGACGCTCGGCAGTTCACTGCCGCCACCGGGCTCGACGAGTACGGCGGGCACGCCGGTGGGCAGGCCGTGCATGGCGACGGCGGCGCTGACCATCGGGGCGATGAGGACGACACCGGCCACCGACTGCTCGCTCAGGGCGTCGATGGCGGCCGCCACCCCCGACCGGTCCAGCCGCTCCAGCGTGACGATGTTGATGCCGTAGCCGGCGGCACGCGCGGCTCGCTCGATGCCGAGCAGGGTGGCGGCCGGGCCGTAGAGGATGGTGTCGAAGCTGACCACCCCGATGACCTTCGAACGTCGGGCGGCCAGCCCCCGGGCCAGGGCGTTGGGGCGGTAGTTGAGCTGGTGCACGGCGCGCAGTACCCGCTCGCGGGTTTCCTGGCGGACGCTCGGATGGTTGTTCAGGACCCGGGACACCGTCTGGTGCGAGACGCCGGCGAGCCGTGCGACATCGCTCATGACCGCGGCACGAGCAGCCGGCTGATGTTGCATTTTCATGTCCCCCTCATGGTCATCGTAGCCCCGCCGCCGGAGACGAACCGACCTCCTGCCTGGGGCGGAGCCCGCCGGTGCGCCCCTGACACGGGAGCGCACCGACGGGCGATCGACGCCGGCGGATCGGCTCAGAACCCCTTGGCCAGCCGGTAGTAGGCCTGGTTCCAGCGGATCTCGTTCGCGAGTCGTCGAGGGGTCGTCTCCGCGTCGATGACGAGGAGTTCGGTGCCGTTCATCTCGGCCAGGTCGTACAGCTCCTCGGTGCCGACGGCCTGCGAGAGGACCGTGTGATGCGGTGCGCCGGCCGTGAGCCAGGCCTCCGCCGAGGTGGCCAGATCCGGACGGGGCCGCCACACCGCGCGGGCCACGGGCAGCTTCGGCAGCGGCTGCGGGGGAGCGACGACGTCGATCTCGTTGGCCACCAGGCGGAACCGTTCGCCCATGTCGGCCAGCCCCAGCACCACGCCCGGGCCCGGCTGGGCGTCGAAGACCAGCCGTACCGGATCCTCGCGCCCGCCGATGCTCAGCGGATGGATCTCCACGTTCGGCGTCGCGGCGGCGATGCTCGGGCAGACTTCGAGCATGTGGGCGCCGAGCACGAGTTCCCCACCCGGGGTGAGGTCGTAGGTGTAGTCCTCCATGAAGGAGGTGCCGCCGGTGGTGCCCACCGACATGGCCTTGAGCGTGTGCACGAGCACCGAGGTCTTCCAGTCGCCCTCGCCGCCGAAGCCGTAGCCGTCGGCCATCAGCCGTTGCACGGCGATGCCGGGCAACTGACGCAGCCCACCGAGGTCCTCGAAGTTGGTGGTGAAAGCGTTGAATCCGCCGTCGGTGAGGAACTGCCGCAACCCGGCCTCGATGCGGGCGGCGTAGCGGAGGGATTCGTGCCGTTCACCACCGGGCCGCAGCACCGGGACGAGCCGGTAACTGTCCTCGTACTCCTTGACCAGTTCGTCGATCCGCGCGTCCGGGACCGCGTCGACGGCGCTCACGAGGTCGTTCACCCCGTACGTGTTGACCGAGACACCGAACCGCAGTTCCGCCTCGACCTTGTCGCCCTCGGTAACCGCCACGTCACGCATGTTGTCGCCGAAGCGGGCCAGCCGCAGCGACCGCATCGCCGCGTACCCGATCGCGGCCCGGGTCCACGCCGCGATCCGCGAGACGACTTGTGGGTTGCTGACGTGTCCGGCGACCGTCTTGCGGGCGACCCCGAGCCGACTCTGCACGTACCCGAACTCACGGTCGCCGTGGGCGGCCTGGTTGAGGTTCATGAAGTCCATGTCGATGTCGGACCACGGCAGCGCCACGTTCGCCTGCGTGTGCAGGTGCAGCAGGGGAGTGCGCAGGGCGTCCAGTCCGGAGATCCACATCTTCGCCGGCGAGAAGGTGTGCATCCACGCGATGACCCCGACGGCGCCCTGGACCGCCGCGTCGCGGCAGACGGCCAGGATCTCCGCACTGGAGGTCAGCACGGGCTTCCAGACCACCCGCGCCGGGATGGCGGGATCGGCGTCGAGCTGCGCGGCGATCTGCTGGGACTGGGCGGCCACCTGGCGCAGGGTCTCCGGGCCGTAGAGACCCTGACTGCCGGTGAGGAACCAGACCTCGGGGGCCGGTGAGGGGCGAGTCATGCGGTTTGCCTTCCGATCAGCGGGTGGAGAACGACTTCTTGCGGAAGCCGAGGAGGCGTTGGAGCACGATGAACGCGAACAGCAGGCCACCGATCACGATCTTGGTCCACCACGAGTTGAGGGTGCCGTCGAAGGTGATCAGGGTCTGGATCACGCCGAGCACCAGCACGCCGAGCACGGTGCCCAGGACGTAGCCGGCACCGCCGATGAGCAGGGTGCCGCCGATGACCACGGCGGCGATCGCGTCCAGCTCCATGCCGACGGCGATCAGCGGGGCCCCGGAGAGGGTGTAGAAGGACAGCAGGATGCCGCCGATCGCCGAGCAGAGGCCACTGATGGTGTAGACGGCGATCCGGGTACGTCCCACCGGCAGGCCCATCAGCAGCGCGGACTGCTGGTTGCCGCCGATCGCGTACACGTTGCGGCCCAACCGGGTGTACGCGAGCGTGTACGCGGCCACCGCGACCACCACGAGCGTGATCAGGACGCTGACTGTCACGAAGTTGTCGCCGATCCGGATCCGTTCCTGCGCGGCGCTGGTCCAGAAGCCGTCCGTGATGGGGATGGACGACGAGCTGATCCAGGTGCACAGACCTCGTGCGAAGAACATGCCGGCCAGGGTGACGATGAAGGGCTGGATCTCGAAGAAGTGGATGACGCAGCCCATCACGAACCCGAGCGTCGGGCCGATCAGCAACGCGATCAGCAGCACCAGCGCGGGTGGCAGACCGTCGCGTAGCAGCGCGGCCGACACCATCGCGGTCATGGCCACCACCGAGCCGACCGACAGGTCGATGCCGCCGGTCAGGATCACGAAGGTCATACCGACCGCGACGACGAGCAGGAACCCGTTGTCGATGAAGACGTTGAAGATGACCTGGATGTTCGAGAAGGCCCGGTACTGCGAGACGCCGATGCCGTACATCACCAGGAGCAGGCCGAGACTGACCAGCACCGGTAGCTGCCGGCGGGGCAGCCGCCACCGTGTCGCGCCGTGCAGCCGCTCGGACAGTTGCGTGGTGCTCATGCCGCCACCTGCTCCTTCCTCTGCTCGCCGGCCGGAGCGGCCGGTGACCCTGCGCTGGTACGCCGACGCCAGAACTTGGCGCGGAACGCGGGAGCCTGGATCAGGCACACCGCGATCACGACCATCGCCTTGAACAGCAGGGCGGTCTGCGGGTCGATGTTCATGGCGTAGACCGAGGTGGTCAGGGTCTGGATGAGCAGCGCGCCGACCACCGTGCCACCGAGGTAGAACCGGCCGCCGGCCAGCGAGGTTCCCCCGATGACCACCGCGAGGATCGCGTCGAGCTCGACCCACAGGCCCGCCGCGTTGCCGTCGGCGCTGGACACGTTCGCGGTCATCATGAATCCCGCCACGGCGGCGCAGACGGCGCTCACCACGTACACGAGGAGCTTGATGCGTCGGGCGCGGATACCCGCCAGCCGGCTGGCCTCGGAGTTGCCGCCGACCGCCTCGATGATCATTCCGAGCGCGGTGCGCCGGGTCAGTACGGCCACCAGCAGCGTCACCGCGAGGGCGAGGACGATCGCGAACGGCAGGGTCAGCACGTGCCCGACGCCGATCATCCGGTACGGATCGCTGTTCACCGTGATGATCTGTCCCGAGGTGATCAGCTGGGCCAGTCCTCGTCCCGCGACCATCAGGATCAGAGTCGCGATGATCGGTTGAATGCCGATGACCGCGACGAGTGTCCCGTTCCAGATGCCGAGGAGCAGGGCGATGCCGACGGCCATGGCCAGGGCGACCAGCACACCACCGAGGTTGTTCTGGTCCGGCTGCCGGCTGATGTGCAGGCAGGCCATCGCCCCGCTGACGGCGACCACCGACCCGACGGACAGGTCGATCCCGCCGGTGGCGATCACGAGGGTCATGCCCAGGGCGACCAGGATGAGCGGAGCGCTGAGCCGCACGATGTCGACGAGGCTGCCGTACAGGTGGCCGTTCTTGACTTCGACGGCCAGGAAGCTCGGCCGGTAGACCACGTTCGCGGCCAGTAGCAGTACGAGAACCACTACCGGCCAGAACAGGCGGTGACCGGTGACGGCCGGCAGGCCTCTTCGCCAGCTGCCCATCCGCGTACCCCCTCCCCGCTCGACGCCGCCTGGCGGTGTAGACGCGCCGTGCGTCTCGGCGCGTTGGCTGAGTTCACTCATGCCTCGTCCCGTCCTTCTGCTCCGCGCCGCCGGCGATGACGCGCATGATGCGATCGGCGTCGAGGCTGTCGTCGTTGGCGAGTTCGGTGACCAGCTGCCGGTCACGCATCACGGCGACCTTGTGGCTGAGCCGCAGCACCTCCTCCAGCTCGGCGGAGATGAACAGCACCGCCATACCGCCATCGGAGAGCTGGACCACCAGGCGCTGGATCTCCGCCTTCGCGCCGATGTCGATGCCACGGGTCGGCTCGTCGAGGATCAGCAGGCGCGGCTCCGTGATCAGCCACCGGGCGAGCACGACCTTCTGCTGGTTTCCTCCGGACAGGTTGCGTACCGGCATCTCCGGATCGGCCGGGCGGATGCTGAGCGCCTCGATGTAGCGCTGGACCAGCTCGTCCTGCCGGCGGCGCGGCACCGGCCGCAGCCAGCCGCGAGCGGCCTGCAGCGCCAGGATGATGTTCTCCCGCACCGACAGCTCGCCCACCAGGCCCTCGGTGCGGCGGTTCTCCGAGCAGAACGCGATGTTCCGTTCGATGGCGGCGATCGGCCCGCGGATGCTGACGGGGCGACCGTCCACCGCGAGCCGACCGCGGTCGGCCCGGTCGGCGCCGAAGAACAGCCGGGCGGCCTCGGTACGTCCGGAGCCCAGCAGCCCGGCCATACCGACCACCTCGCCCCGATGGATGGTCAGGCTGAACGGCTCGACCGACCCGGCCTTGCCGAGGTCGGTCGCCTCGACGACCGGGGTACCCGTCTCGACGGCGGCCAGGTCCCGCCCGGCCTGTTCGTCGAGTCGCTCCAACGCATCGAGCTCCTTGCCGATCATCTTCTCCACCAGCGCGAGCTGGGGCAGCTCAGCGGTGGGGTACTCGCCGACGAGACGCCCGTTGCGCAGCACCGTGATCCGGTCGGCGATCTCGTAGACCTGGTCGAGGAAGTGCGTGACGAAGACGATCGCGATTCCCTCGTCGCGGAGTTGGCGCATGATGCGCATCAGCTGCTTCACCTCGTCGGCGTCCAGGCTGGAGGTGGGTTCGTCGAGGATCAGCACCCGCGCCTGCACGTCGACGGCCCGGGCGATCGCGACCATCTGCTGCACGGCGAGCGACTGGTTCCCGAGCAGTTCGCCGACGTCGAGGTCCAGGTTGAGGCGCGCGAGCAGCGCCGACGCCCGGCGGCGCATGTCGCGCCACCTGACCGCGCCGAGCCGCCGCGGCTGGCGCCCGATGAAGATGTTCTCCGCCACGGAGAGGTTCGGGCAGAGGTTGACCTCCTGGTAGACGGTGCTTACGCCGGCTTCGGTGGCCTCCATGGGGCCGGAGAAGGAGACCGGCTGGCCGTCGAGCGTGATGGCGCCGGTGTCGTGGCCGTACACACCGGTCAACACCTTGATGAGGGTGGACTTGCCGGCACCGTTCTCGCCCATCAGGGCGTGCACCTCACCGGGGAACAGGCGGAAGTCGACACCGTCGAGGGCCCGGACCCCGGGGAAGAACTTGCTGATCGCGGTCATCGTCAGGACCGGACGCGTATCCGACATCCCACCAGACCTTTCGTGATTGTCGTCAGGTGCGCGGCCGTCGCGGCCGCACGGCGCTCCCGCAGTGGCGGTGCGGGGGAGGACCGAGTGGCCGGGCCGGCGGTGCTGTCGGCACCGCCGGCCCGTTCCCTGCGCCGGGCGACCGTTCGCCGCCAGGCACGACAGTGCGCGAGGCCCCTACCCGTCAGTACTTGCGGGTGGGCAGGGCCTCCTTGGCCGTCTGCTGGGTGAAGGTGGTCTCCTCGGTCTCGATGCGCGGAGGCACCTCCTCACCCGCGTGCACCTTCTTGGCGAGGTCCATCAGCTGGGGGCCGAGCAGCGGGCTGCACTCCGCGATGAAGTTGAACTTCCCGTCGGCCAGCGCCTGCATCCCGTCCTTGACCGCGTCGACGGTGATGATCTTGATGTCCTTGCCCGGCACCTTGCCCGCCGCGGTGATGGCTTCCAGCGCACCCAGGCCCATGTCGTCGTTGTGCGCGAAGAGCACGTCGATCTTCGGGTTGGCCTTGAGGAACTGCTCCATGACGGCCTTACCGCCGGCCCGCGTGAAGTCGCCGCTCTGCGAGGCGATGATCTTCAGGTTGGGGTTGGCGGCGATCGCCTCCCCGAAGCCCTTCTTCCGGTCGTTGGCGGGCGCCGAACCGGTGGTGCCCTGCAACTCCACGATGTTCACCGGGCCGGTCGCGGACTTGGTCTCCTCGACCAGCCACTCGCCGGCGAGCCGGCCTTCCTTCACGAAGTCGGAACCGAGGAAGGTCTTGTAGAGCGACTTGTCGGCCGAGTCGACGGCCCGGTCGGTCAGGATGACCGGGATCCCCGCGTCCTTGGCCTCCTTCAGCACGGTGTCCCAGCCCGACTCCACCACCGGCGAGAAGGCGATCACGTCGACCTTCTGCTGGATGAAGTTGCGGATGGCCTTGATCTGGTTCTCCTGCTTCTGCTGGGCGTCGTCGAACTTCAGCTCGATGCCGGCCTCGGCGGCCGCCTCCTTGACGGAGGTGGTGTTCGCGGTACGCCAGCCGCTCTCGGCGCCGACCTGCGAGAACCCGAGGACGAGCTTGTCGTCGCCACCCGTGCCGGCGTCGCCGCCGGTGTCGCTGTTGGCGCAGGCGCCAAGCCCGGTGACGAGCAGCCCGGCGGCCAGCATGGCGCCGAAGCCGCGGCGGGTGAAGGTGTTGCCCGTGATTCCCATGTGCGTACTCCTTGTGGGGGTGGGATGGACTTCCTTGCGGTGCCTGCCCGTTCCAGCGCTCGCGTTTTGGCAGGCGATCGTGGTGCGTCACATGAGGTGCGTTCGACCGGCCGGCGCCTCGGGGGAGCGGAGTCGGCCGGGGTTCACGGTGGCGCTACCGGCGCGGCGACGGGACGGCGTTCTGCCCGTAGACGTTCTGGTAACGCGCGTAGAGCGAGTCGACGTCCTCGGCGGCGATCGGCAGCGGCTGCCCGAGCGCCCTGGCCAGGTGGGCGGTGCGGGCGACGTCCTCACACATCACCGCCGCCTTGACCGCCGCCTTCGCGTTGGGGCCGACGGTGAAGACCCCGTGGTTACGCATCAGCACCGCCGGCGAGCGGTGCCCGGACAGGGTGGCCACGATCCCCTTGCCGATGTCGTCACCACCGATGAGGGCGAACGGCCCGACCGGAATCTCGCCGCCGAACTCGTCGGCCTGGGCGGTGAGGTAGCAGGGGATCGCCTCGCCACACGCGGCCCAGGCGGTCGCGTAGCCGCTGTGGGTGTGTACGACCCCGCCGACGTCGGGCATCGCCCGGTAGACGTAGGCGTGCGCCGCGGTGTCGCTCGACGGCGACAGATCCCCCTCCACCACGACCCCGTCGAGGTCGCAGACGACCATGTTGTCGGGCCGGAGGTCGTCGTAGGAGATCCCGCTCGGTTTGATGACCATGAGGTCCTGACCCGGCACCCGTGCCGACACGTTGCCGGAGGTCCAGGCGACGAGGTTGTACCTGACCAGTTCGGCGTGCAGGGCGGCGACCGTCTCGCGCAGCCGCGCCACCGTGTCGTTCCTACTGAGCTGCTCGCTCATGCCATCGCCTCCTGGGGCAGTGCGACCTCGCCGGCCGGTGCGGGCACGGCCGCCGATCGGGCGGTGTTGCGGATGGTGCGCAGGCGCAGCAGTACGTCGTCGCCGCCCCTGCCGAAGTGGTCGTGCAGCCGCCGGTACTCGGCGTACAGCGCGTCGTAGGCGCGGACCCGCTCCGGGTCCGGCAGGTAGGCGTCCCGGGTGACCCGGCCCATCACCGCCGCCGCCGCCGGCACGTCGGGGTGGGCCCCGGCGGCGACCGCCGCGTGGATCGCCGAGCCCAGCGCGGGCCCCTGGGCGGAGCCGATGATGCTCAGCGGCCGGTCGGTGACGTCCGCGTAGATCTGCATCAGCAGTGGGTTGTTGGTGAGTCCACCCGCCACGACCAGCTCGTTCACCGGCACGCCCGCCTCGGCGAACGCCTCGATGATCATGCGGGTGCCGTACGCGGTGGACTCCAGCAGCGCCCGATAGATGTCAGGTGGACGGGTGGCCAGGGTCAGCCCCACGATCACCCCGCTCAGGTCGTGGTTGACCAGCAGCGACCGGTTGCCGTTCCACCAGTCCAGCGCCACCAGCCCGTGCGCGCCCACCGGCTGCTTGGCGGCCTCCTCGCTCAACGACTCGTGCGAGGCGTACCCGTCGGGTGCGGCGTGTTCGACGTACCAGCCGAAGATGTCGCCCACACCGCTCTGGCCGGCCTCGTACCCCCAGTGGCCGGCGCTGATGCCGCCGTCGACCACACCGCACATGCCGGCCACCTCGGCCAGCTCGGTGCCGTTGACCACGTGGCAGGTGGAGGTGCCCATGATGGCGACCAGCCGGCCCGGCTCGAGAGCCTGCGCGGCGGCGGCGGTGACGTGGGCGTCCACGTTGCCGACCGCCACGGCGATGCCCTCGCGCAGCCCGGTCCACGCCGCCGCCTGCGCGGTCAGCCCGCCGGCCCGCTCGCCCAGCGCGGCCAGCGGACCGTCGATCTTCTGTACGAAGTCGGGGAAGTCCGGGTTCAGCGCGGCCAGGTAGTCCCGCGACGGGTATCGCCCGTCCTGGTGGATGCCCTTGTATCCCGCCGTGCACACGTTGCGGGTCTCCGTGCCGCACAGCTGCCAGACGATCCAGTCGGCGGCCTCGATCCACCGCTCCGCCCGGGTGTAGATCTCGGGGTCCTCCTCGAGCAGCTGCAACGCCTTCGCGTACTGCCACTCGGCGGAGATCTTGCCGCCGTAGCGGCCGATCCAGGGCTCACCGCGCTGGTGCGCGAGCGCGTTGATGCGGTCGGCCTGGTGCTGGGCGGCGTGGTGCTTCCACAGCTTCACGTAGGCGTGCGGACGGGTGCGCAGGTCGGGCAGCTCGCACAGCGGGGTGCCGTCGGCCAGGGTGGGCAGCACGGTGCAGGCGGTGAAGTCGATCCCGATGCCGACGACCCGGTCGGCCGGGACGCCGCTCGCCGCGAGCGCCGCCGGCACGGCGTGCCGCAGGACGTCTCGGTAGTCGTCGGGGTCCTGCAGCGCCCAGTCGGCCGGCAGCTGCTGCCCGTCGGCGGCCAGCACCGAGTCCATGACGCCGCTGCGGTAGGCGTGCACCGCCGTGCCCAGCTCGGCGCCGTCACGAACGCGCACCACCAGGGCGCGCCCGGACAACGTTCCGAAGTCGACGCCGATGACGAACCGGTCTTCCGGCTCCACCGAAACGCTCATGCCATCCTCCGCTCGCTTCCTGGCCATAGTGTTAGCGCTCACATAAACATCCGTCAAGGCTCGGTTGGAAACATACGTGTAACGCTCTGGTCGATCCCCGTTGACCGACCACGATCGACCCTCGTTCAGGCGCGGCCGACGCGCGGAGAGAGCCTGACCGGCCGGTGGCCCGCCGGGTGCCCGGGGGGCGCGTTGCGGAAGCGCTACCTGTTAGCGCTCACAGTCGCGACGCCAGCTGTTCGTGCCCGCCGCGTCGCCCCGCCCACGCGGCGACGGGCACGCGCGGGCGGCGACGGGCACGCGCGAGCGGCGGCCCGGTCGGGGACCGGACCGCCGCCCTGCGCGCGGACTGTCGTGCCGCCGGCTACGGGTGACCCGGCCTCACGGCTCGAGCTCCTGGTTGGCCCGGGCCGCGCCCGAGACCACGCGAGCCAGCTCCACAGTGGTGAAGACCCCCGCCTGGCGGAACGACTCGGCGACCTGGGTCACGGCCGACACGAACTGACCGTGGTTGGTGAAGGGCGCCTGGTCCCACACCAGGTCGAGGAAGGTCGGGCCGTCGTCGCCGGGCGAGGTGATGCCCGAGACGGGTACGTCGTAGTTGGGCAACCCGTCGTTCCGCTTGCGGTTCGGCACCCCGGTGTCGATGGACCCGAACACGATCGCCGGCTCGACCCGGCGGAAGTACGACGACACGGGCTGGGTGTCACTGATGTAGTACGGGCGCAGGGTGAGATCGTGCGTGGTGAACAGTGGGTCTCCCGCCGCCGTGGTGCTCGCGTGTGTGATGGCCGAGCGGGCGTAGTCGCCGTCCCGCTTCAGCCGGCTGTAGAGGGTGAGCTCGCGGTAGGCCCCGTTACCGGGGTTGCCGAGGATCTGGAGGAGGACCGGACCCCAGAAGATCGACTGGGTGTCGGGACGGTCGAGCGCCCGCTCGATCCGGATGCTGAACGGCATCCGGATGTCGATAGTGTCGCCGTGCGACCAGGTACGGCTCAACGTCAGGTAGTCGCCCGCCTTGGCGTCGACCTCCTGCGCCTCGCCGTTGATCGAGACGAAGAAGCCCTTCTGCACCCAGCCCGGCACCCGCAGCTTGATGTCGAGCCGACCGCTGCCGTTCACGGTCAGCCTGGTGCGGTCCTCCCGCGGGTAGTTCGTCTCCTGGACGATGGTGAAGCCCTTCTCCGCCCAGGTCAGCGTCGAGGACGCGTACAGGTTGACCCACAGCGTCCCGCCGTCCGCGGACTTGAAGTAGATCGTGTCCTGGTACTTGGTGTGGTTCTCCAGGCCGGTCCCGCCGCAGCAGGTACCGGTGTTGCCGTAGCTGCGGCTGGCGCCCGGGGTCAACGGCTGGAAGTAGGTGACCTGCGGGTTGCTGACGCTGGAGGAGTCGGAGCGCGAGCCGGCGATCTGGTTGAGCAGACCCCGCTCGTAGTAGTCCATGTACGCCGGGTCGTGCTCGTGCAGGAAGAGGTTCCGCGCCAGCTTGCCCAGGTTGTACGCGCTGCAGGTCTCCGCCCCGCCCTGGGCGATCGAGTTCGCGATGTTGTCCCGGTTCTGGAACATCTCGATGTTGTTGTTGGAACCGGGGAAGTTGCCGCCCGTACCGCCGTTCGCGTACATGCGGTGCGGGACGATCATCTTGAAGAAGTTCTTGGCGGCCTGGAAGTACTCCGGGTCCCCGCTGTGCTCGTAGACGCGCATGTATCCGACGAACTGCGGGACGTGCTGGTTGACGTGCAGCCGGTCCGGGCGGCGCCGGCCGGGACGCGTCTGCGGCGTGGTGACCAGGATGTCGCGGTTCTCCACGCAGGCCTGGAACAGCGACTCCCGGTTGTCGAAGAACTTGGCGGTATCCAGGTGCTTCGCGTCGCCGGTGAGCGCGTAGATCTCGGGGAACACCTCGTTCGCGCCGCCGGACTCGCCGGCGATGTAGAGGTCCCACATGTAGTTCAGGTTGTCCCGGCTGATCGGGCCGGTGTAGTCGGGATGGTTCTTGTCCCCGATGGTCAAGGCGAGATGCGCCCAGTCGGCCATCTTGACGACGATGTCGCGCGCCTTCTGGTTGTCGGTGTGGTAGAACGCGTCGAGCAGGCCACGCATGATCTTGTGTTGGGTGTACCAGGGGGCCCAGGTGTTGGTGTCCTTGTTGCCGCCGTAGACCGCCCACCTCGGCGGACCGAGACGCAGCACCGCGTCCTCCGGGAGAGCCCCCAGATAACCGGGGTGGGTCGGAACCCACAGCTCGGTCCCGCCCTTCGCCGCCACCGCTCCAGCGTCGCGCCCGTTGGGCGAGGAGTCCTTGAGGGTGGACCCGCCGTCCTCGTCGAACCGGTACCAGGCGATCGTCCCGCCGCCGGTGGCGCCCGTCGGCGACGCCAGCAGGGACTGGACCTCCTGCTGGGTCAGCGCCCGGTCGAAGATGTGGAACTCGTCGATGGTCGCGTCCAGGAACGGGTCGCCGTACTGCGACCGCCCGATCCAGCGGTTGCCGGGGTTGCCGAGGTGGGACGGGTTGAGGGTCATGTTCGAGTTCGTGCCGGCCGCCCGACCGTTCACATACAGCGTGCCGGTGTTCTTCGACAGCGTGACGGCCAGGTGCACCCACTCGTTCGTCGGCACTGCCGTATCGCCGTTGATCTGCTGCTCCGCACCGGATCCGCCGACCGTGATCGCGAACCGCGGCACGTTGCCGGTGACGCCCGCGCGGGCGGTCAGGAACATGTTGACAGTGGTGTTCTGACCGAAGTCGAACACTCGGCTCCAGTTCTGCGTCGACGCGAGGTTCACCCAGGTGGCGATCGTGAAGTCGGCGAGCTGGCTGATCGCCTCCTGGGGGAGGTCCACGTACTGCGCCGCGCTGGGGCCGTTCAGCCGCAGCGCGTTGCCGAACCGGCCCGACACGCGGTCGATCCGCGGTTCCTGCGGATCGTCGCCGCCCGAGCCGCCGCCGTCGCCCATCCGTGCGGTGATCGCGTCCTGGCAGGCGGCGAGCTCGTCGACCATCCAGTCGAGCTTGGTCTTGAAGATCGGCTCTCCCTGGTCGGCGTACGCCTGCGCCAGGCCGGTCATGAAGTGGCCGGCCCAGTGGCCGCTGAGCAGCCCGCCGTCCTCCCAGCCACCGGGTACCGAGACACCTGGAGGGTTCGGGCGGCCGGCCTCATTGTTGAACAGCACCAGGAAGCGCCGCTCGTCGAACTGCCGGAGGAAGTTCTTCATGCGGTCGCGCTTCTCCTGCAGCAGGCCGTTGCCCAGCTTCACGTCGCGCAGCTGGAAGGGCCGGACCGGAGCCGTGCCGCCGGGGCCGGGGTCGGGCGCGGCCGGGCTCGAAGGCGCCGGGCCGGCCGGCGGTGCGGTCTGCGGTGCGGCGGCGGCCGCGGCCGGGAGCGCGCCGACACCGGCCACCGCGGCGGCGCCGACCGCCGATGCCTGGAGCAGCTGACGTCGATTGACGGAGGGCTTGTCGGATTGGGCCACTGGAGATCGTCCTTCCGCGTGGGGGTGTGGGCAGACCACCTGGCCGGGGGTCTGCGCGGTGTGTCTGGATCGCGGGTTCAGTTGGTCTCGGCTCGCGTCGATGCCGGCGGCGCCGGGCCGGTTCGGGGTGATCGGGTTCGGCCGGTTGGTTGGCGACCGCCTTGCACTGACATCGGTTCGAGGGGCGGGATCGGCACGAGATCTGTGGCCGGTAGCGGACATCCCGCTGCGCGGTGTTCGATGCGGCGGACCGGTGTGCCGCCGGTCATCTGCCGTTGCCAGGGAGTGTGAACGCTCACTTCCGAGGTCGTCAATCCCTACGATGCAGTAGGTTCGATGTTTGACACGGCCCAGAAACATATCTATGTTAACGCTCAACTCGCCAGCCCGGGCGGGTCCGCAGAGTGTCCACGCTGGCCGTGCGCTGCCGCTGCGACCGGACCGGCGCCAGTGCGGTGTCCGTGGCGGACGGACGTGCGAATCGAGGAGGCAGGGTGGCCGACACGTTCGACGTGTCGGAGCTGTGGGACCCGACGGTCCGCCGAAACCCGCACGAGTTCTACGACCGCGTCCGAGCCGCCGGGCGTCCCGTGCTCCAGGTCGACCCGGCGGGCAACCGGCTCTGGGTGGTGGCCGGACACGCGGACGTGTTGACGGGCCTGCGTCATCCGGCGATCGGGCACGAGGTCCACCGGCACTGCCCCGTCACGCATCAGCCCGCCCTGAACCCTCAAGACGAGGTGGCCAGGATCGAGACGCGCCAACTGATCAACCTGGACCCGCCCGACCACACCCGGTTACGTGGACTGGTCAGCGGCGGATTCACGGCACGCGCGGTGGCGCGGCTGGAGCCCTGGATCACCGCTCTGGCCGACCGGCTCGTCGCGAACGCACGGCGGCTCGGCCGGATCGACGGGGTGGCGGACCTCGCGGACCCGGTGCCGGTGAACGTCATCGCGGAGCTGGTGGGCGTACCTGAGCCGGACCGGTGGCAGTTCCGCGCCTGGTCCGCCGCGATCGTCTCGGCCAGTCCCGACGGACCGACGGCCACCGTCGAGTTCGCGGCCTACCTCGACGATCTGGCGGCCCGGCGGCGTGCGGATCCGGCGGACGACCTGATGTCCGAGCTCGTGGCGCTGGAGGACCAGGCGGAGCGGCTCGACCGCGACGAACTCGTCGCCCTCGTTCAACTGCTGCTGATCGCAGGGCAGGAGACGACCGTCGACCTGATCGTCAACGGCATCCGGCTCCTGCTCACCCACCCGCCCCAGTGGCAGGCGCTGAGAGAGCAACCGGCATTGGCGGCCGCGGTCGTCGAGGAGACCCTCAGGTTCCGGGGACCGGTCGAGATCGTGCCGCCCCGGTTCGCCTTCCGCGACATCGAGATCGGCGGTGGGCGGATCCCGGCCTACGACCGGGTGGGATTGTCGTTGTGGGGTGCCAACCGTGATCCCACGGTCTTCGACCGGCCGCACGAGTTCGACATCCACCGCGCCGACGTGGGCAAACACATCGCGTTCGGGTACGGCATCCACTTCTGTCTGGGGGCTCACCTCGCGCGGTTGGAGAGCCGGATCATGTTCGAACGGATCGCGCAGCAGTTGCCCGACCTGCGACTCGCGGTCGACCCCCGGGACGTCGACGCCTTCCGGTTGCACCGCAACGAACTTCCGCTGCAAGTGTGAGGGCGGCGGGCAACAGAACCGACCCGGTCACGCCCGTGGGCGGCTGGAGCTGGCCCGCCGGACCAGCTCCGGAGAGAGCAGCATGTGTTCCGTCGGCTGACCGGTCGAGTCGATCTTGCCTAGCAGCATGTCGATGCTACGTCGGCCAAGCTCGGCGAAGTCCTGACGCACGGTGGTCAGCGGCGGTAGGAAGTACTCCGAGTCGGGCATGCCGTCGAAGCCGACGACGCTGACGTCCTCGGGCACGCGCCGACCCGACTCGTGCAGCGCGCGCAGCACGCCCAGCGCGATCTGATCGTTGGCGCAGAAGATCGCGGTCACGGTCGGGTCGGTGGCGAGCATCGCGCCCTGCTCGTATCCCGATCGCGCATTCCACGCCTGCGGCCGCACCGGTGGCACGACCGCGCCGGCGGCGTAGAGGGTGTCGCGCCAGCCGTCGACCCGCTCCACCGCCTCCGGCCAGTCCGCCGGACCGGCCACATGGTGCACGGTGGCATGGCCGAGGTCCAGCAGATGACGGGTGGCGAGCGCCGCGCCGACCCGATTGTCGACTCGGACCGTCGGGACACTGTCGTCACCGGCACCGCCGCCCACACCCACGCAGGCCAGAACCGGCGCGACCTGTACGAGCGCGTGGGTGACCGCGGGCTTCGGCGAGATCGCGATGATGCCCTCGACCGACTGCTGCGCGAGCCGGTCGACGGCGTCGAGCACCGACTGCCGGTCGAGGCTGCGAACGGTGGCCACGCTGACGAAGTAGCCGGCGGCACGGGCGGCCTCCTCGATCGCGTAGAGCATCGAGGCCGGACCGAACAGGGTGCTCTCGAAGCCGACGATGCCGAGCGCCCCGGAGCGTCGAGTGACCAGCGTGCGAGCGGCGAGGTTACGCCGGTAGTTGAGCGCCTCCATGGCCTGGACGACGCGGTCCCTGGTCTCCTGCCGGACGTTCGGATGGTTGTTCAGCACCCGGGAGACGGTCTGGTGTGACACTCCGGCGAGTCGCGCGACGTCGCGCATGACGGTGGCACGGGGCCGATTCGCACTGCCGGTCCCCGCCTGACTCGGTAAGCCTCCCGGTGGCACCTGTCCTACCTTCTGCTCGATGTCACCGATCACTCTAACGTCGCGGCGGTGGCGCCTCACTCGCGTGCCGCCACCGCGTCGACGGCGAGTCGGATGTTCTCCCCGGCGACGCACCCGTGCGGGCAGGAACCACCTCACGGCCGCCGCTGCTGAGAGTCCAACGGGTGCGGCCGCCGTTGCCCGGGCGGGGCCGACGGGCCGGTGGACTCCCGCACGACCAGGCGGCAGGGCTGGCGGAGGACGCCATGCGACGGTGTGCCGTCGAGGGCGGAGAACAGGTGCATGACCGCGCTCGCCCCGAGTTGCTCGAGATTGAGGTCCACGGTGGTCAGCGGTGGCCGGCAGTCGGTCGCGAAGTCCTCCCAGTTGTCGTAGCCGACGATGGCCACGTCGTCGGGGATACGACGACCGAGGTCGAGCAGTGTCTGCGCGACCCCGGTCGCGATCTGGTCGTTGCCGCAGAAGACGGCGTCGACGTCGGGATCGGCGCTGAGCAGCATGTGGGCGGCGTGCCGGCCCCAGCGCTGCGACCACTCGCCGTACAACGGTTCCCGGCTGGCCAGGGGCAGCCCGTGTTCCTCGAGTACGGCTCGTAGCCCGGTGACCCGGTCGCGGGCCGCCCGGTAGCTGTGCGGCCCGGTGACATGGGCGATCCGGCGTCGGCCCAGCGCCACGAGGTGCTCGGCGGCGAGCCGGGCGCCACCTTCGTCGTCGGCCAGCAGGGAGACGTCGTCCGGGTCTGCGGACTCGCCGTAGACGTAGACGACCGGGACCGGGATGTCACGGGTCAACGACGGTCGGATGTCGTTGCTGTCGCCCAGCACGATGAACCCGTCCACCCGGCGGGCGAGCAGAGTCCGGATGTAGTGCTGGCGGCGGATGGCGTCGCCGCGCGCATCGCAGAGCAGGACCGACATCTGCTCGTTGCCGAGTGCGTTCTCCGCGCCCAGCAGGATCGGCATGGAGAAGCGGCCGCCGAGCTCGTCGGTGAGCAGGCCGATGGTGCGGGTGCGGCCGGAGATCAGCCCGCGCGCGAGCGCGTTGGGCTGGAAGGACAACTCGCTCGCCGCTCTGAGTACCCGCTCCCGCGTCGCCGGCGCGACCTCGCCGCGGTCGTTGAGCGCCTTCGAGGCGGTGGCGACGGAGACGCCGGCCAGACGTGCGACGTCGCTCAACGTGACCGCCTGCGTGCGATGCCTTGCCATCGAAACCCTTTCGACGTGCTGTTTCGGAATCGATATCGAGCCTAGCGGTCCACAGTACGCCTTCCAGGTCGCCTGGTTGTTACCTGACATCCCTCTTGCCGAAAAGGTTTTCGTGGGACAGGCTGACTGCACCTGGGCCGGGGTCGCGGATCGGAGCCGGTGATGGCTGAGGCGTGCGCCGACGGCCGGGTCGTCGGTCGTGCTCGCGGCACCGCCGCCCACGGGCCGCCGCCGCCCGTACCTCGCGTTCGTGCGTCCGGCCCCTCGCCGCGGGGGGGGCGGGAGAAGTCGGCCGGGCACAGCGGATGAGCCCCGGCATGATACGACTCCGGCGCGAGCACGGCCGCCGTCAGCGCCGCCGGAGCGGAACCTGCGGGTGCCGAAGGTGAGATCCCCCGGCTTCCGCCGGTGTCACCACAGGGAAGGCATCGCGCGCGGGGGGTGCCCGGGTCACCCGGCGCGTTCGTCCTCCGCCCGCATTCCGTGCAGGTCGTAGCTGTACTCGCCGGCCTCGAGCCGGGCCCTCAGGCTGGTCTCCCGTTCGATCCGGGCATTCGTCGCGGCGGCCGCGTCGGCCGCGCCGCCCCGTGGCACGACCACCGCGCCGTCGGCGTCGAGCACCACGACGTCCCCTGGGCCGACGGTCGCGCCGCCCACCCGTACCGGGACGTCGAGGTCGCCCCGTTCGCGCTTGGCGGCCCCACGCACCCGGGTCCACCGGGCCCAGATCGGCAGGCCGAGTTCCCGCAGCTCGTCCACGTCGCGTACGGCGGCGTCCACCAGCAAGCCGACCGCGCCCGCCACCTTGGCCTGGGTGGCGAGCAGCTCGCCGACCAGGGCCACCGGAGCCGGTCGCGGCATCGTGAGCACGAGCACCTCGCCGGGACGCAGCCGGGTCATCGCCTCGTGCACGGCCCGGTTGTCGTCCTGACCGCACAGGACCGTACGCGCCGGGCCGGCGACCCGCGTGCCGGGCACGATCTGCGCCAGGTCGGCGTCGATCAGACCTCGCCGGCCGGTGGCCTCGTAGACGGTGGCCACGCCGGCTGCGGCCAGCGTCCCGATCACCGCCTGGTCCACGGCGCCCGCCGCGTCACCGATCCCGCTCACAGCGACCCCATCACGTTCGGGATCAGCCGCTGGAAGGCCTCCGCCTGCCGGACCGCTGTGTCGCCGGTGACCCGGCGGGCGTGGTTGCCCCGCTGATCGGCCCGCTGCGTGTAGTACTCCCGGAGGTAGCCCTGTGCGCTCATCGCCGCCATCGCCTCCTGCTTGGCCGGCATCACGTCGGTTATGTCGACGAAGACGGTCGGAACGAACCCGCACAGCTCGGGCTGGTGCGGCTCGAAGACCAGGAACTCCGACGGTGGGGCGGTCTTGAACCCGCTGGACACTCCGGCGCCGGCGGTGAGCTGCCGTGCGGTCGCCACCGCGGCGTGCGCCACCGGGTGATCGGGGTTGAACGGATCTCGGTCGGGGTGGGTGAGCACCACGTGCGGGGCGTACTCCCGCATCAGCCCGGCCAGCCGGTCGACGTCCTCGTCCCGGATCCGCAGCGGGTAGTCGCCCAGATCGAACGCCTCGAACGTCGCGCCGACCGCGGCCGCGGCGCGCTCCGCCTCGGCGTGCCGCAACCGCTTGACGTTCTCGACGGTCTGGTTCGGCTCCTTCCAGAGCTCGCCGGACTCACCCCGCTCGCCGTACGAGAGCGCCAGCACGATGGCCTCACCCCCGGCCGCGGTGTGCTTGGCGACCGCACCGGCGGCCCGCCACACGAAGTCGGCCGAGTGCGCGCCCACCACCAGCATCCGTCGCGCGGTCATGCTGGCACCGCCGCCCTCGGCATCGCCACCCGGTGCGAGTTGACCACCGCCATGGTGTGGATCTCCTCCGCGGTGAAGCCGGCCTCGAGCAGGCGGTCGGCGAAGAGGGCCAGGCCGTCCTCGACCGGCGGGTTGAACGGCTGCCCCAGGTCACTGGAGAGGACCGAGTGCTCCACGCCGACGGCCCGGATGTTGGCGAACAGGTCCGCCCAGGCGACCTTCCCCGTGTATGGCGTGGTGAAGCAGCGTTCCAGCAGCGCGCCCGCGTCGGCGAGCGCCTGCTGTTGCTCCAGCGGCAACCGCTGCGACGTGAACTCCGGATGGGTGACCACGATCCGGCGTACCCCCTCCTCGTTGGCGGCCCGGACCACGGCGAGGATCTCCGGGCCGCTGAGATGCCCGGTGGCGAGCGCCATGTCGTGCCGGGCGATCACCCGCAGCACCTGGCGTACGCGGTCGAGGACCACGCCTTCGTCGTCGACGACCTCGACGACGTCCGGGACGATGCCCTGGGCGTGCAGGCCGGCCTGGAACGCGCCCCACATCGCCGGCTTGGCGCCCGGCAGGTCGGTGGCGGTGCTGCGCCGCTGGTTTCCCGAATCGACCGTGGGCAGCCAGACGACCCGGGCGCCCAGCCGTCCGGCGACCTCGACGGCGACCGGATTGATGCCGCCCATGGCGCCGTTGAGGGTGATCGCGCCGAGAACGTCGACGTCGGGCACCACCTTGCGGACCACGGCCGCCCGCTCCGCGGTCGTCACGTAGTGGGACTTGAGAACGAAGCCGGCGAGCCCGACCTCCGCGCACCGGTACGCCAGGTCCACGTCGTCGATCCGGCGCGCCATCACGTCGGGGGCCACGTGCACGTGTGTGTCGTAGGCCCCGGAGACCAGGGCGCGAGCGCGCGAAGACGGGACGGGGTGCACAGACATGCGGCTCCTTTGGGTGTGCGCCATCGGGCCGGGCCCGTTGACGGACGAACGACGCGGGGCGACCGGACGGGCCGGTCGGGCGCGCGGAGCCGAACCCGCTCGGTCGAGGTGGCGTCGCGTTGCTGACAGGATTCCGGCCAGAACATCCATTGTCAACGATGCAATTCGCAGCTCAAACCGTTGTACGGCAACGAATTCCCAGTGATCCGGCAGATCTCTGCGGTGACAGTTGTGATCGGAGTCATCTACGCTTGCCGATCGGTGGGTCCCCGGCGCGAACCAGCGCCGACCCCTCCGGATGCCGCTGGCGCGGGTGTGCCGGCGCCGCCCGTCGACGCTCGAAGCTGGAGGCATGGATGATCAGGCGCACTCGCGCGGTCGTGGCGGCGCTGTTGGCCACGGCTCTCGCCGTGACAGGTTGCAGCGGCTCCGACGGCGCCGGCGACGACACGGCCGGCAAGGAAACCGACAAGGTCGCCTACATCACGGCGTTCGGTGCTGTGGGCCGGGACGCGTTCGCCTGGGTGGCCAAGGAGAAGGGCTACTTCGCCGAGGCCGGCATCGAGGTCGACATCAAGGAGGGCGCCGGCAACCAGCAGAACCTGACCGCGCTGAAGGCCGGTCAGGTCCAGTTCGCGGCACTCGACTTCACCGGCGCGGTTATCCAGGCAGGCAAGGGTGAGTTCACCGACTGGCGGGCGGTCGCCGCGGTGCACCAGCAGACGCTGATCTCGGTGATGACCACCAAGGACACCAACATCACCACCCCCAAGGACCTGCAGGGAAAGACGATGGCGACCGGCGCCGGCTCGGTGACCGAGCTGCTCTTTCCGGCGTACGCCAAGCTGGCTGGACTCGACCCGACGACTGTGAAGATCGAGGGCGTGCAGGCCACCGCACTCAACGGGCTCATGGCCGGCCGGAAGGTCGACGCCCTCGGCACCTTCCTGCTCAGTCGGGGCGCTCTCGAGACCGCCGCCAGGAAAGAGGTAGTGGTCCTGCCGTACAGCGACTATCTGAAGGACCTGTTCGGCAACGCCATCATCACCACTCCGGCGCTCATCGAGAAGGACCCCGAACTGGTGCGGCGGTTCACCACCGCGGTGCTCAAGGGGCTCGCGTACAGCATCGAGCATCCGGACGAGGCGGCGACGATCCTCAACAAGGTGAAGCCGACCTACACGGTGGCGGCGGGCAAGAGCGAGATCGAAGTGATGACGCCGCACGTCCGCCCCGCCGGCGGCGCACCCATCGGGTTCATGGACGAGTCACGGGTGGCCAGCACCATCGCCGTTCTGCAGAGCGCCGGCCTGATCGGGCCGGGACTCGAAGCGTCGCAGGTGGTCGACTTCAGCTTCGTGCAGAAGCCCTGACGATCCGGAGCAGCGGTCGTGACCGACAACCTCGCACCATCGCAGCGTTGGCGAAACGTCGGCCTGCCCGCGCTGGGCGCCGTCCTGGCGATCACCCTCTGGTGGCTGGTCACCTGGGCCTTCGACATCGACCCCTTCTTCCTGCCCGCGCCCCTGGACGTGGTTGACGCGTTCCTCCGGCTCCCCGGTCACCTCGCCGAGCAGACCTGGGTGACCTTCCTCGAAACGATCATCGGGTTCGGGATCGCCGCGGTGGGCGGGCTCCTGCTCGCCGTCCTGCTCGCCGCGTCCCGCACGGTCGAGCGGATGACCCTTCCCTTCATCGCCGGGATCAACGCGGTGCCGAAGGTGGCACTCGCGCCCCTGCTGCTGGTCTGGATCGGCTTCGGGTACGAGACCAAAGTCGTGATGGTCGTCCTGCTCTGCTTCTTCCCGATCCTGGTCTCGACCATGGCCGGGCTCACCTCGACCCCCAGCGACCTCGGCGAACTCGCCCGTTCCCTCTCCGCCAACTGGTGGCAGACCTTCGTGAAGGTGCGGCTTCCGTGGGCGCTGCCGCAACTCTTCGTCGGGCTGAAGGTGGCGACCTCACTTGCCATCATCGGCGCGATCATCGGCGAGGTGATCAACCCCGAGGCCGGACTGGGCTCGGTGATCGCCAGCTCCGGCCAGTCCGCCGACACCCCGCTCGCCTTCGCCGCGCTGACCCTGCTCGCCGTGATGGGTGCGGTCCTCTTCTACCTGATGGCCGGCCTCGAGCGGCTGCTCGCGCCGTGGGCGAAGGCGATCACGTCCTGATTCGCGCACGGTCGGCGACAGCGGGCGTACCCGGCGGCGACGCTCATGCGGCGACCCCGGACCAGGTGGGTCGGACCCGGCATCGGGTGAGCCGGGCCGCAGGAGAAAGATGGCGCCATGACCCACCCCGATTCCGTTACCGCACTTCCCAGGCGCGTGGTCGTCACCGGGGCCACCGGCAAGCTCGGACGCGCCGTGGTGGCGCACCTACGCGACGTGGGCGTCGACGTGCTCGCCGTCGACCGCGCCGCCGGGGGAGACCCCCGCGACGTCGGCGGCGAGTTCCTCCAAGCCGACCTGACCGACTACGGGCAGGTTCTGGAGGCTCTTCTCGGTGGTGCCGACGAGCACGGCGGCAGGGTCGACGCGGTGGTGCACCTGGCTGCGGTCCCGGCCCCCGGGCTGCTGCCCAACGCGGCGACCTTCGCCAACAACTCGTCCGCGACGTACAACGTCTTCGCCGCCGCACGGGCGGCGGGTATCAAGCGGGTGGTCTACGCGTCGAGCGAGACGGTGCTCGGCCTGCCGTTCGACACCCCGCCGCCGTACGCGCCGGTGGACGAGGAGTACGCGCCGCGCCCGGAGTCGACGTACTCGCTGAACAAGGCGCTCGAGGAGGAGATGGCCGGGCACTTCTGCCGTTGGGACCCTGAGCTGATCATGCTGGGCCTGCGGTTCTCCAACGTGATGGACGTCGAGGACTACGCGCAGTTCCCGTCCTTCGACGCGGACCCTCGCCTGCGTCGGTGGAACCTGTGGGGCTACATCGACGCTCGCGACGGCGCCCAGGCCGTCGAACGGGCACTCGCGTACGACCGGCCCGGCGCCGAGGTGTTCATCATCGCCAACGCCGACACCGTCATGAGCAGGTCCAGCGCCGGCCTGATGAGCGAGGTCTACCCGGACGTCGAGATCCGTAAGGAACTCGGCGAGCACGAGACCCTGCTCAGCATCGACAAGGCGCGCCGGGTGCTCGGCTACGAGCCCCGGCACACGTGGCGTAACCACGTGAGCTGACGGCTGGGCCGGGCTGGGGATCCCGGCTCGTGTCCAGCGGGAGGACGCCGGCCTCGGCGTGAGCGCCGACGTCCTCCCCGGGCTGTCACGCCTCGGGTACCGGCCGGATCAGAGGTTGGTCTGGTTCGGGCACCACACGCCCGATCCGTAGTCGTTCAGCAGGTCGTCACGGATCCAGCCGCCGACCTTGGTCTGCACGTTGACGACGTAGGTCCAGGTGTCGACGCCGTTGATGTCCAGCGCGTAACAGTGGTAGTCGAGCGACTGGCTGGCGTACGAGATGCCGCTGATCGCGCAGCGGGTGCTGGATCCCACGCGCATGTTGGCGGCCTCGAGGGTGTGGTGACCACCGCTGGTGTCGAGGTCGGGCGGGGCCGCCCTTCCGCAGCTCCAGTGGGCGGACGCGGGTGAGGGGGCGGCGATCGCGCCGGCGGCGACGAGTGCGATCGACGCCGCGGCGACGGTCAGGGGACGACGGATTCTGCCCACTGCTTCTCCTTTGACGGACAGCTCGGGTGACTGGCTCCAGTTGTCGGTTCTCACCGAAGGTTGCAGTACCTCAAGGTTCTTTTCAGTAGGAGCTTCAGCATTCCGCCCAACATTGCAGTCGGGTCCCAGCCTGGCCTACATGTACGAGGCGGGCGGGGCTCTGCCGGACCGGCAGCACGCGCCTACTGTCTGAGGCACGGGAAGTCGCCGGAAAATCTTGGTCACGACGGTTCAGGTTCAGGCCCGTCGCGACCCACTTGCCTCCAGGGCCGCGACGGGCGCCCCGATCAGCTGCTCGCGCCGTTGCTGCTCGCCGTCGCCGACTCTGGGCACAGCTCGATCGCCTGGCCCAGGGGGCCGGGCGTGTGTGCAGCTGACTGACCATTTCCCAAGCTTTGAGGTCATCTGCGTTGCCGACCTGGTCGACCTGGTCGACTGACCCGACGGGGACGGCATCGAGGTCAAGGCCGACGGAGAGCCAACGGCGCGCCGCCGCCGCGTTGCCTGAGGTCTGGCGTCGGGATCTGCTGGTCGGCGAGGGGCGAATAACGGGAAGTGGAGTCGCGCGGCTGGGCACGAGCAGGGATCAGGAGCTCGCCTCGGCTGCCGGTTGCGAGCGGTTCCGGTGGGTCCGCCACGCCTCGCCGATGTCGATGAACTGCTGGATGTCAGGGAGTCCCAGGGTGCCAAGCCGTGCTTCGCGATACACAGGAAGCCAGTCGGGTAACTCGTCGTCGGGGTGCAGGATGAGGAGTTCTTCCGCGGACATCCACGTATGGGCAAGGAACCAGCGGTGGTACTGCGTCGTCGGCGCCGACTCGCCCGTAGTGCCGGACGGTATCTGCGGGAAGATCACCAGACCTGTGCTGCGGTTGAGTGGGATCGACACCGCGTCGGCGGTGAGCAGTCCGACGCCGGGGTCATCGTCCGGCGCGCGCCACAGGCAGACCTTGCTGTGGAGGCGCAGCGAGTCGAACTCAGTCGATGCAGAGCCAGCGCGGGTCACAAAAGGCTTGATCAGCACACGGCTCGCGAAACCGGGTTCGCTCTGGACCCTGCCCCGTGAAGAAATGCTGCGCATGCTCATGAGTGGTAACGTGCCTGCCGGGATCGACTCCGGAGATCACGAGCTCTGGTGGATAGACTCGCCACAGGCTCTGCAGGAGCATGGCCCGACGCTGCGCGGCCTGCTGTCGCAAAAGATGACGGAGTTCGAGCAAA
Organism: Micromonospora avicenniae; assembly: GCF_900156065.1. Lineage (GTDB taxonomy): Bacteria > Actinomycetota > Actinomycetes > Mycobacteriales > Micromonosporaceae > Micromonospora > Micromonospora avicenniae. The sequence continues at coordinate 260,827 of NZ_FTNF01000008.1, forward strand.
TCCTCGACCGCGAGGTTTTTAAGGAGAGGCTCCGCTCGGGTGCATCGCTACAGCGGTTGAAAGGCTAGGGTCTGTTGTGGTCAGGGTGGTTCCGTTTCCAGGCTGAGTCCGGTTTGGGCGAGGAATTCGGGGATCACGTCGGGCCGGTACTGGATGCGTTTGAGTCGGTTGCGGATGATCGCGGCGAGGTGGTCTACGCCGTCGATGGCGAGGTTGCCCAGGCTGGCTTTCAGGTTGACCACAGGCTCTCGACGGGGTTGAGGTCTGGTGCGTACGCCGGTAGTTGGACCACGGTCAGCCACCGGTGGCGGGCGGCGATGAGCTGGCGCATCAGCGTACTGGTGTGGGTGTTGACTCCGTCCCAGATCAGGATGATCGGGGCGTGGAGCTGATGGTGCGCGGCGGTGACCAGGGTGGCGTAGTCGTCCTCGGACAGGCTGCGGCGTTCACCGGTGCGGCCTCGATGGATCCGCAGTCGGTAGAAGACGTGCCCGCGTTGGCCGGGTTTGACGCAGACCAGGCCGGCGATCGAGACCCGACCCGAGCCCTTGCCCGACACCCGTACCACGGGCGTCTGTCCGCGGCGGGCCCAGGTACGGGCTCTGGGCGGGCGTAGGGTCTGGCCGGCCTCGTCCTCGAAGCAGATCCACGCCCCGGTCGCCGCCGCTAGCCTCGTATCTTTGCCCAGGTCGTGGCCCGCCATGCGGCGATCGCGGGCTCGTCACGCTGCACCGCCCGGTGTTTGGGCACCTGAGGTGTGTAGCCGATGCGGTGCAGCAGATAGGACACCCCGCGTGGGGTGTAGGAGATGTGGAACAGCCGGCCGATCAGGGTCGCGACCCGGGCCAGGGTCCAGCGTTGGTCTTCGACCCAGCCGTGCGCGGCCGGGCCGAGGTCCAACTCGGCCCGCAACCGCAGCAGTTGATCGGGCGAGGGCCGGCAGACATCTCCACCAGGCCCGGTCGAGATCAGAGCGGCCATTCCACCAGCGCGCCAGCGTCGCCGCCATTGGTAGGCCGACTTCGTCGAGACCCGTAGCCGGGCTGCGACCTGCGTTGCCGGTACGTCCCTGGCGAACATCTGTGCGGCTTGAAGGCGTACCTGTTCCCGTTTGGCCCGTCCCTCAGCGGACAGGCCACCACTATCGGCGTACCTCACACCACAGGCATAGATCGGATTAGAGCAGCCGTCCACAATGGCGGGCCACATGTAACCAACCAGACCCAGGCCTTTCAACCGCTGTAGCCGGCGCGGATTTGACGAACGGGAACGGACACGTCGCGGACCCCTCACCTAGGGCGTGTCCTGTCGATCTTGTAGTGGTTGATGGTTGACGATGTGCCGGTGGTGCGTCGTGGTGAACTGACCGATGAGGCGTGGGTGGTGAT
>NZ_FTNF01000044.1 GCF_900156065.1 Micromonospora avicenniae
CCCACAAAATGAGGCCAACCAGTCCGGGGTAATAAATCAATTTGGCACTGGCTTATCAAGCACCCTGTTGAGTTCTCAAAGAACAACCACACACCATCCGACAAACCCCCAACAAGAGGGCCCGTCATCCGGGGCATTTCGCTCCGCGTCCCGCCGCTCCCGCGCCAGGCACTTTTACTACGTTACCCGCCGATTTCCGCCCTGTCAAACCGCTGTAACCCGGTTTCACACGCTTCCACCCATAACGCGGGCACCCCCGAATCCACCGGCTACCGCCGCCTTCATCAAAGGAATTCAGCAGACCGGCCGCCACGGTCACCCGCAAGCTCGCCCGGCACCCTGCCGACCGTCGACCATACCCGGCCGGTTCCGCCCCACCAAATCCGCCCTACAGCGAACCCGGGGCACCGCCCAGATTTTGAATCGGAGAAGCGAAGCCTCACCGACCCGAAGGTCTCCGCCACGCTCCGGCCTCCAGGACTTTCGCCCCGTTTCGTCCGTTCCGCGCTGGCAGAGAGAAAGTTACGTGACCGCGGGGTTGATCGTCAAATCGGGGTCGCGGGTCAGGTCGCGCCTGCTGAACGGCAAGGAGCACCGCTCGGCCTTCGCCCCAGCGACCATGTGCGACGGCGGCCGGCGCGGACCCGTGTGACGCCGGGTCCGTCGGCTGGCACGGCAATGACGCTGCCACCCCATCCACCCGGGCAGGAAGGGGTCCGTACCAACTTCGACGCACTGGTGGCAGGCGCGATGTCCTACCGAAAGCCAGAGGCACGGCCGCCCCGCGGGCCCGTGCGGCGGCAGCCGGGAGCCAGAGGCGCCGCGGCGCTTCGCCGCAGCCTGCCACGCCCGCATCGGGCAATTTCTACAAGATCCGCTGGTGATAAACTGGTGGCGTGGCAGCGGCCTCCTGGCAGGCGGTGACCGCGCTGGTCGACCAGGTCCGACGGGCGCTGTACGACTACGTCCGCGGCCAGGACCACCCGGTGACCCGGGACGAGGCCGCCGACGCACAAGGCATCTCACGCAGCCTGGCGGCGTTCCACCTCGACAAGCTCGTCGCGGCCAGGCTGCTGCAGGCCCGGTATGAGGCGCCGGCCGACCAGCCACGCGGCCGGGGAAGAACGCCGAAGGTGTACGAGGCGGCGCCGGGCGGCATCTCATTGACCATCCCGGAGCGCCGCTACGACCTGATCGGCGAGATCCTCGCTCAGGCCGTCGCCGAAGATCCGACCGACGCGAGGTCAGCGGCCCTCCGCCTCGCAGAGCAGCGGGGCGTCACCATCGGTCGTCAGGACGCGGGGCGCGGCACCGTGGCGGCGCTTCTGGACGAACTCGGCTTCGAACCGGTCGACCACGACGAGCTGATCCGGCTGCGGAACTGTCCGTTCCATCAGCTTGCTGTTCAGCAGACCGAACTGGTGTGCGGCCTGAACCAGGCGTTCGTCGCCGGTCTGCTGGACGGGCTCGGCCGGACGGAACTCCACGCGCGGCTGGTCCCCACTGCGGGGGCTTGCTGCGTGCAGGTCCGTCCGGCCTGACCCGGCGTCGCGTGTGCCTAGCCCAGGAGATCGCCGAGCGGCACCTGCGGGTCGGCGAGCTTGGCCAGGTCGACGGCGGTGCCGGCGTGTCCGGCGCGCACCAGCGCCTGGATGTGGTCGGTCACGTCCCACACGTTGGCGTTCATTCCGGCCAGAACTCGGCCTTCGGAGACCCAGAACGCCATGAATTCCGGTGCCTCGCCGTCCGCCACGGATGGGTCGCCGCGGAACACCACCTGGTCGTAACCGTCCGGGGCCGCCCAGCCCGAGTACTCCATCCCCAGGTCGTACTGGTCGGAGAAGAAGTACGGCAACCGGGCGTACTCGACCTGCTGGCCCAGCATGGCGCGGGCGGCGGCCGGGCCGCCGTTGAGCGCGTTCGCCCAGTGCTCCACTCGGATGTGCCGGTGCAGCAGCGGGTGGTAGGCGTTGGCCACGTCACCTGCGGCGTAGATGTGCGGGTCGGAGGTGAGCAGCTGGGCGTCGGTGACGATGCCGTTGTCGACTTTCAGGCCCGCGGCCTCGGCCAGCTGCGTGTCGGGCTGGATACCCACACCGACGACGACGGTGTCGGCGGGCAGTTCGGTGCCGTCGGTCAGCAGGACGGACGACACCCGTCCGGAACCGTGCAGCTCTCGAACCCCGGCGCCGAAGCGGAAGGTGACGCCGTGGCTTCGGTGCAGGTCGGCGAAGATCCGGGCGACCTCGTCGCCGAGGACTCTCTGCAACGGCAGTTCGGCGACGTCGACCACGGTCACGGTGGCGCCGTGCTTGCGGGCGGCAGCGGCGATCTCCAGACCGATCCAGCCCGCACCGATCACCACGAGCCGGGACTTGTCGGTGAGGGCTTCGGCTATCCGGTCGGACTGCGCCAACGTGCGCAGGTACAACACGTTGTCCAGGTCGGCACCGGGAACATCCAGGCGGCGGGGCGTCGAGCCGGTGGTCAGCAGCAGCTTGTCGTACCCGATCTGCTCACCGTCGTCGAGGACGACGTGGCGGGCGGTGCGATCGATGGCGGTGACCCGGGTTTCGGTACGCAGCTCGACGTTGTGCGCGTCGTACCAGCCGGCGTCGTGCACGTACACGTCGCTGCGTGGTGTGGTCCCCAGGAGCAGGCCCTTGGACAGTGGCGGCCGCTCGTAGGGGCGTTCGGGTTCCTCGCCGAGCAGGATCACGCGGCCGTCGAAGCCCTCTTCGCGCAGCGTCTGGGCGGCTTTGGCGCCGGCGAGGCCGGCGCCGACGATGACGAAGGTGGGGCTGTTGTTCATGCCGCTCTCCGATTCGGGGATCACTGGGCTCCGGTGAGGGAGAAGAACTCGGCCCTGGATCGGGCGTCGTCACGCAGAGTACCGAGCAGGGTGGAGGTCACCGTCGTGGCACCCGCCGCGTGTACGCCGCGCAACGTCATGCACATGTGCTCCGCCTCGATGACGACGCCTACGCCTTTGGGCGCGAGTTCGAGGGCCAGCCAGTCCGCTACCTGCTTGGTCAGTCGTTCCTGCACCTGCGGCCGGTGGGCGAACAGCTCCACGACGCGGGCAAGCTTCGACAGTCCGAGGATCCGGTCGCCCGGCAGGTAGCCGACGTGGGCGACACCGACGAACGGGAGCAGGTGGTGTTCGCACACTGACCGGATCGGGATGGATCTGGCCAGTACGAGTTCGTCGTATCCCTCGTCGTTGGGGAAGGTCGTCAGCTCGAACGGGCGCGCGGTGAGCAGTTCGGCGTATGCCGAGGCCATCCGCCGTGGTGTCGCGCGCAGGCTCTCGGAGTCCAGGTCGATGCCGAGCGCGGCGAGGAACTGGGCGGCGGCTTGTTCGGCGGCGACGAGGTCCCGTGCTGGTTGCTGGTTCACGCGGCGTGGGGCGGGTGCGATGGTCACGTCCGCGGCTCCCGGAGTCGGTGTGCAGGTCCACGGCGCGTCCCTCGTCTTCGGCGAGGGCCGTCGCCGGTATCCGTCATCCTGTGCTCTCCGGCGAGTAATTTCAATAGCGGATGTTGGTTAAATTCAGCGACCGCGGCGCCCGGTGCACGTCGAGGAGGCGGTTCGCGTCTTCGTACCGCCACCGAACCCGACCGGAACGACGTACGTCAGTGACCTGCCGTTCCTGAGCGAGAGCAACGGGTGGGGTCCGGTCGAGCGCGACGGCTCCAACGGCGAGATGAACGCCGGCGACGGAGGCGCCATCTCCATCGGCGGCAGGACGTACGCCAAGGGCATCGGCACTCACGCGCCCAGCGAGATCACTGTTTGGTTGGGCGGCGTCTGCACCCAACTGCAGGCCGACGTCGGCATCGACGACGAGGTCACCCAGTCCGGCTCGGCCGCCTTCCACGTCGTCGGTGACGGTCGGCCACTCGCCGACACCGGGATCATCCGGAGCGCCGACGGCGCGCGCACGGTCGGAGTTGACGTCAGCGGGGTGCGCACGGTGACCCTGAGGGTCACCGATGGTGGGGACGGTAAGAACTTCGACCACGCCGATTGGGGTGACGCGCGGGTGACCTGCGCGTAAGTGGTTTCCAGCGGAGCCGCCACGGCCCCGCGGAGGGGCGGGGGCCGGTCACCATGCCGCCCCTGACCCTCCGCACCACGGATTCAAGCGTCGCCCAGGCCGCTGTCATGTCGCCCGCGCCGGGCGATGATCGCGCGAAGCTAGGGCGTTATGTCGTCCTCTGGTGGCGGCGACTTCCGCTTCGAGACGAACCCGAACCGCACCAGCAAATACACTATGAGCGCCACGATGACGACAGTCAGAAAAACGCACGCGATCCCCCCGGTGATGCCCATGTCGCGAAATTATCCTGTTGTGCGCGGCGGGAGATTCGGTTTCGAAAGATACTCGATCAGGTGAGCGCGACTGGGTCGGAGCTTCCCCACTGACCGCCCGGAGGGGGGATCGTCAGGCATGCGGCGGACGACGTTCAGCCGGCCGCTGACTCGGGCTTCACCAACTGATACATGATGTGGTCCTGCCACCGGCCGGCGATGTTGAGGTACTCCGGCGCCATCCCGTACCGCACGAACCCGTTGCGTTCCAGCACCCGCTGCGATCGGATGTTGTTCAGCAGGGTCTCCGCCTGCACCCGATGCAGCCCCAGCTTTTCGAAGGCCACCCGCACGATCTCGCGTACCGCCTTGCTCGCGACCCCTCGGCCGTTGTGGCTTGCGCTGACCCAGTAGCCCATGGAGCACGACTGGAACGGGCCACGCACGATGCCGTTGAGGGTGATGCGGCCGATCACGCTGCCGGAGTCGTCGACGATGACGTGCGGCAGTTTCGATCCATGCTCGTGCTGCTGGAGGTCGGCCTGGATGACGGCGTGCTGGCCGTCCGCCGTGAAGTAGTCCTCGCTCCGGATCGGCTCCCAGGGCGCGAGGAACTCACGGTTCACGCGGACCAGCTCGGCCAGGGCGGGGGCATCCTGCGGGGTGATGAGTCGGGTGATCTTCACCCGCCGATCCTCCCAGGCGGCCGGTGCCAATCCTGACCGGGCCGCGCCGAAGCCCCCGGGGATACGTCAGCGACGGCGTCGTCGAGGAGCGCGACCTCGAGAGCGCAGGGGGCTGTCATCGAACGCTCAGCCAACTCTCGGCGACTTCGCAACCACGCGACGCATCGTAGAACCGTTCCGCCCTGGCGGCACCCGTCAGCAGGGGTGGACACCGCACCGGGCGTCTCAGGGATGAGCAGTCTGCTTGGGAGATCATGACCATGCCGAGTCAGAGCAAGAGCCGAAGCGCTTCCGCGGCAGCCGCCCGGGAGGCGGTCGAACGCGCCCGGCGACGCGAACGCCGACAGCACCGGCTGTTCTGGGGCATCGGCGGCGGACTGGTGGCCGTCCTCCTGGTCGCGGTCGGCCTGGCCGTCGCGCTGAACCAGCCGGCGCATGGAGATTCGGGCGCTGCGAACATTCCGGCCACCCCGGCTAGGACCGCCGAGGGCCGTACCGACCAGCCGCCGTGGCCGACGCCGGCTGACGCCGCGAACCGGGTACAGGCGGCCGGACTGCCGATGCTGGGCACGGAAGGGACGATCGAGCACATCCACGCCCACCTCGACGTGATCGTCGACGGTAAACCGGTCACCGTACCGGCGCAGATCGGCATCGACGAGGCCAACGGCCAGATCAGCCCGCTGCACACCCACGACACCACCGGCGTGCTGCACGTCGAGTCGCCGGTGAAGGCGGACTTCAGCCTCGGCCAGTTCTTCACCGAGTGGCAGGTGGCGCTCTCGGAGAACCAGGTCGGCGGCCTCACCGCCGGCGACGGCAAGGTCCTGCGCGCATACGTCAACGGCAAACCGTACTCGGGTAACCCGGCGGGAATCGTTTTGCACGCACACGACGAGATCGCCCTCGTCTACGGCACGCCCGCCCAGCAGGCCAACCCGCCGTCGAGCTACGCGTTCCCGGCCGGCGAATAACCTCGATGCGGTACGACCCCCGGCAAGGCGGTGATGAGCGCCAGCCGCGCCCGACTTGATCCCGCCGCCCAGTGCGCTTCGCTTGCCGGGCGGGATCAACCTTGACGGGATGCCGGTCTCAGGCGACTTCGAGTGAGTCGAGCCAGGCGAGCAGCCGGGCGCCTTCGCGGTCCATGACTCGCGGCTCTCGCAGGGCGTTGGCCAGCAGTGACATGCCCTGGTACGCGCCCACGAGCGTCAGGGCGAGGCCGTCGGGCTCCGGCAGGCCCAGTTCGCGGAACTGTTGCTCCACCCAGTCGAGCAGCAGTCGCATGACCTTGCCCGCTTCGGCGTCAAGTCCGCCGTCGTCGCGTTTGTCGAGCTCCATCGCGAGGGTGCCGGTCGGGCAGCCGTAGCGGGCGGCGACGTCACGCTGGCTCACCCAGGCTTCGACCAGGCCTTTGAGCCGTTCGCGGGGGTCGGCGAGTTGGTTGAGGCGGTCGGTGAGCAGATCCAGCTGCCGGGTGTGCTCCGACAAGGCGGCGACGACGAGCTCGTCCTTGCTCTTGAAGTAGTAGTACACGTTGCCCACGGGGACGTCGGCCGCGCGCGCGATGTCGGCGATGGTGGTGCGTTCGACTCCCTGTCGGTGCACGACCTCGGCGGCGGCCACCATGAGTCGCTTCCGTTTGTCGCCGGCCGTCCGGGCTCGCCCCGAAGCCTTCAAGTCAGTCACCTGACTAACTATAGGTGCCCGTCCCGTGTTACGGTCCTCCCGCTCACGACTGAGTCAGTCGACTGACTAACAATCTTTGGAGCGATACCGAATGATCATCGTTACGGGCGCCACCGGAAACGTCGGCCGCACCCTGGTCCGCACCCTCACCGAGCAGGGGCGTGAGGTGACCGCCGTCTCCCGCCGCATCACCGCGTCCGATGTCCCGCACAGCGTCCGCCCGGTCCCCGCGGATCTCGCCCAACCGGCTGCTGGGCTGCCCTCCGCGGACGCGGTCTTCCTGCTGGTCGGCGGAGACCTGATGATGGCGGGGGATCCTGCTCAGGTCGTCGCCCAGTTCGCCGACGCCGGCAAGATAGTCCTACTCTCCTCGCAGGGAGTGGCCACCCGCCCGAACTCCGTGTCCCACGGCGTGGCCTTCGCCGCCTTCGAGCAGGCCGTCATGGAATCCGGCATCGGATGGACCATCCTGCGTCCCGGCGGCTTCGCGTCCAACTCCTACGCCTGGGCGCCCTCCATCAAGGCCACCCGCACGGCGGCCGCCCCCTTCGGGGAGGTCGGCCTCCCGGTCATCGATCCCGACGACATCGCCGCCGTGGCCGTCGCCGCGCTCACCCAGCCCGGCCACACGAATGCAATCTACGAACTGACCGGCCCCGAGCTCACCACCCCGCGCCAGCGCGCCGCCGCCATCGCCGACGCCATCGGCGAGCCCGTCACGTTCATCGACCAGACCCGGCAGGTGGCCCGCGCCCAGCTGCTCACGTTCATGCCGGCCTTGGTGGCCGACACCACCCTCGACATCCTCGGCGCCCCCACCGTCCACGAACAGACCGTCAGGCCCGATGTCGAACGAATCCTGGGCCGCTCCCCCGGCACCTTCGCCGACTGGGCCAAACGCAACGCCGAAATCTTCCGCTGACGGTCCGGTAGTCCCAGGTCCGGCCGGTGCCGCCCTCCTGCTGCTGTCCGGGCGGCGGGAGGGCGGCCAGACCCGTTGGAACTCCTCGTCGAGACGCGACCGCCCGGTGTGCAGATCCACCTGACGCGACCCGCCGCTTCGGGTCGTAGGCCGCAACGGGCCGGCCCGGATGGCGTCCGGGCCGGCCCTGTACGCGCGTAGGCGTGGGGTTACGGCGCGGTGACGCCGTCGAGGGTGCCCACCGCGTCGACGCCGAGAGTGACGACGAGCTTGCGGGTGAGGGTGTACGAGCCACCCGCCGGAACGTCGACGTTGAACCGGCTCATCACCCAGTTGCCCGCGGCATAGACGTCGAAGGCGGTGGCCGGCGTGCCGTAGACGAGACCGAAGACCTGCGAATCGGTCCCCGTCATGCCGATGTACGGCCTGGTCGGGGTGTACGCCGCCGTCTCACCCGGTGCCACGACGCCGGCGCCGGGGATGACGCTGGCCTGGCCGGCCGCGTCGTGGTCCATCGCGTCACCGGTCCACACGCTCAGTGGCGCCGAGCCGGAGTTGCTCAACTCGGTCGAGACCGTGGCGAAGTTGTCGCCCGGCTTCAGCGTGTACGTCGTCGTCGCCGTCAGACCGGTGAAGCCCTTGACCGGTCCGGACGCCCGGACGACGGCCTTGTCACCGGTCGCCTGGACGATCTGGACGTCGGTCGCCGTGACCGACCGCACGCTCCATGCGCTGTCGCCGGTCGGCTGGGTCGCCGAGACGTAGGGCAGGTTGATCCAGTCGAACTGGTCGGCCATGCCCCGGACGGCGATGTCGACCGGCTTGCCGCGGGTGCTGCCGGAGAGCTGCGAGTCGTTGTAGGCGTCGGCGATCGCCATCGAGAGCTTGTCGTTCTCGAGCATGACGTCGCCGTAGCCAGCCTCGACCAGACCCGAGTCGAACTGCTTGCCGTAGCTCGCCTCGACCGTGACCGGCTTCAGCGCGGCGTCGGCGACGCCGCTGCCCGCCACCGGCACGGTGACCGTGCCGGTGGTCGTCTGGTAGCCCAGCTTGGACACCCGGACGTCGTACCGACCGGCCGGGGCCTTGACGAGGTACTTGCCGCCGGCGTCGGTGGTCGCGGTCGCGACCACCGTGCCGGTCTGCTCGAGGGCGACCCGGGCACCGGGAACGGCGGCGCCGCCGGCAGTGATCGTGCCGGCCGCGCGAGCGGCGTCCGGGACGGCCGTGTCGTGCAGGTCGATTTCGTCGACCCACTTCGCGATGTTTGCGGTGGGGTCGCCACCGGCGGTCGCGTAGTCGGTCAGGTGGTAGAAGCTGAACTGCTTGGTGGCGCCGGGCGCCAGCGTGGCGTCGTAGTAGAGACCCTCGACGTAACCGTACGCGCCGACCGCGGCCGGCGTGTCAAGTGCCCACGCCAGACCGTGGGCGGCCTGACCGTTCGTGGTGGCCGCGTCGGCACCGACGTAGACGTAGTTCCCGGTCCAGCCCGAGGTCTTCATCCCCGGGTTGGTGCCGCTGAACCCGGGGATCCGGCCGTTGTCGACCGAACTGTCGGGGTCGATCATGTAGTTGAAGTAGCCCTGGTAGCCCGTCGTGCCGGTGTTGGTGAGCTTGACCGTCATCTTCACGATCGGAGCGTCGGGCAGGGTCTCGTAGCGGACCTGCGCCTTGACGGCCGGGTTCGCCCGGTACTGACCGTTGCCGACCACGGCAGCGCCGTCGACCGCGAGGTCGGGCAGGTCGAGCTGGTCGTTCGGCCGCTCCCACGAGTCGGGCGGCGTGAGGCTCGGACGCAGCAGCATCTCGCCCCAGTCGAGGGTTTCGGCTCCGTTGGCGTCGTTGAGCATGAGGTCCGACAGCGCGCCCTGGCCCAGACCGCCGACGCCGTTGTTGCCGGCGGCGTACGGCGTCACGGACGCCCGGATCTTGTCGTTGGCCAGGTAGTAGTACTCGGTGCCCGTGACGACGTCCGTGCGCGTGCTGCCGTTGCCGTAGTCCGGCGCGTACGTCGACCTGCCGGCGACCGGCTGGGTCACCTTGATCAGCTTCAGGTTGGCCGTCGTGTCGCCGGTGCTGCCGACCGTGACGGTGGACGCCGAGTGTTCGTCGGCGATCAGACCACGCTTGGCCGCCGTGACGGTCCAGGTCGACGCGGGCAGACCGATCCGGTAGTGGCCCTTGGCGTCAGTGCTGGTCACCGCGCTGTCCTGACCGGCGGCGACGGCGGTGACCTTCGCGCCGGCGATCGGAGCGCCCGTCTGCGGGTCGCTGACCGTGCCGGTCACGGTCGCCCAGCGCTGCGCGGACTCGCCGCCCGGCACATAGGCGTAGAGGTTGCCGTCCCAGGCGCCCGTCACGACGGTGTTGCCGCTGACGGCCGGGCCGGCGCCCACCCAGGTGCCGATCTCGTGGCTCCACAGGATCTGGCCGGTGTCGGTGGCCAGGGCGTAGAACCTGCCGTTGTTGGCGCCGACGAAGATCGTGTCGCCGGCCACCACCGGGCTGGACATGACGCCACCGTGGTAGATGTCGCCGGGCAGCGCCCGCTCCCAGAAGACGTTGCCGGTCTGGGCGTCGAGGGCGACGACGGTGCCGCTCGGGAAGCCCATGTAGACGACGCCGTCCTTGACGGCCGCGGCGCTCGGGGTAGAGCCGCTCGAGACGAGCGAGGAGCGCGAGCTCCGGTACGTCCACAGCGTCGCACCGGTCTTGGCGTCACGGGCGACGATGCCGTTGTTGGCGCCGATGAAGACCTTGCCCTCGGCCGCGGTCGGTACGCCGTCCTGCCACTCGCCGAGCGACTCGGTACCGGTCCACTTCCGGACGCCGGTGGCCAGGTCGTAGGCGAGCACCCGGTCGGCGGTCTGGTTGCCGACGTACACGGTGCCGTCCATGACGGCCGGGGTGCCGTCGCTCATCTGGTTGCCGGACATCGGCGAGGCCCAGATCTGCTCACCGGTCCTGGTGTCGAGCGCCTTCAGGACGCCCTGGCTGCCGATACCGAAGCGGGTCTGGTACGGCCAGAGCACCGTGTGGCCGGAGACGGCCGGCGAGTAGTAGCCGTACGTGCGCTGGTTGTTCGGGGCCGGCGCCTGCTCGGGCACGGCCTTCCAGCGCAACTGGCCGGTGGCCGCGTCGACGGCGTAGAGCTCCGAGCCGAGCGTCGGCGCGAAGATCAGGCCATCACCGTAGGCGAGGCTGCCGTGGATCGACTGCGGCACCTCGAAGTTCCACAGTTCCTTGCCGTCCTTGAGTCCGACGGCGTGGATCCGGCTGTTGCCGTCGCCGTTCTCGTCACGGGTGCCCGCGTAGACGACCCCGTCGTGAATGACCGGCGAGCCCGTGAGGAACGTGCCGTCGGTGCGGAAGCTCCAGGCGAGGCGACGACCGGCCTCCTGCGCCGGCGCGACACCGGAGTGGGCCTCGTCGCCATGGTGCTGGTCCCAGTCACCGCCGGCGACCGGCTTGAGCGCGGGCTCGCCGGTGAGAGTGAAGTCCGCCGACTTGGTCCAGGTCTTGCCCGCCGCGTCGACCACCTTCACGTCGATGCGGTGCTCACCGACCTTCTGCAGGCTGTCGGGCAGGTTGCTCTGCCAGGTGAACTCGCCGCTGTGGTGCAGCGGCATCCAGTTCTTGCCGCCGTCGATCTGGTAGCGCGCCGAGACGACCTCGTCGCCGGTGTCGTAGGCGTTGATCTGGATACCCGGGAACTTCGCGGCCGGCACCTTCGAACCGGGCGCGGGGCTGACGATGGTGAGGTGTTCGTTCTCGCCGTACATCCGGAACGGGTTGTCGAAGCCCGGACCGGCCATGTGGATGTAGCGGAAGCCGCGCGGCGCGTTGTCGATCGTGTAGGAGCTCGACACGGTCTGGATGTGCTTGGCGGTCGAGGCGAACGCCGAGTTGTTCTCGACGTGGTTGGAGTGCTCGTGGCCGACCAGGATCAGCTGCGCCTTGTAGCGCTCGAGCACGTCACCGAAGGCGTCGTACGTCGACGGCGAGCCGAACGGAACGTTCATCGGCTGGTGGGTGAGGACGACGACCTCGATGTCGTTGCTCGGGTCGTCGTCGAGCGGAACGCTCGCGGCGAGGTCGTCCTTGAGCCAGTCCAGCTCCTCGTCGAACGGCGCCGAGCCGTTGTTCTCGAGCACCACGAAGTGCCGGTTGCCGTAGTTGAAGGAGTACCACTCCGGCCCGACGTTCTTGCGGTAGTTGTCGATTTTGTCCGCGTACGCCGAGCCGCTCGCGTACTCGTGGTTGCCGACGGCCGGCCACACGCCGACGGCCGACTGCTGGGTGCCACGACGGAACGTGTCGAACTGCCCCTGGCTCGCGTCGTTGGTGAGGTCGCCGCTGACCGCGATGAAGCGCAGGTCCGTGCCCGTGGAGTTGATCTCGCGGATCTGGTCGGGCAGCTGCGCGTTGACGTGCGGGTCGGCGATGTTGGCCCAGGAGAAGGTGTCGCCATCGGAGATCTCGTCGCGCACCAGGCCGAAGTCGGCCTTCGGGGTGGCGTCGTCCGCGAGCTGACCGAGGTTGGCCCAGAACCTCGGCTCCTTGTACTCGTCCAGGCCGAACCGGTAGCCCCGCGGCTGACCGGCCCACACGATGTCCGTCTTGCGACGGTCGGTGGAGATCGTCAGCGAGTAGGAGCCGTCGGCTGCGGTGGTGGCGGCGACCACACCGTCGGAGACGCGGACGCCGGCCAGACCGGCCTCGCCGTCGTTGCGCACGCCGTCGCCGTTGGCGTCGACGTACACGACGCCGGTGACGGTGGCTTCCGGCGGGTCGATGGCGTACGCCGCGTACGACGCGAGCGGGCCCGCCACGACGCTGGCGGCGAGCGCCAGCGTGGTGGCGTACAGGACGACGCGCAGGCGTGCGCGCGTCCAGATGAACGCGGACATCGGGATCCTTCGGGATGGGGGTTGGGGATGGGTGTCAGGCCAGGAACGACGAGCGTTCGACGAACCAGACCAGACCGGCACCAGCGACCGCGACGGTCGCCGCAGCGGTGCCGAGCGTGAGAGCGCGAGCGGCGACCGGATTGGTCATGGCCCTGCGCAGGAACAGCAGTCCCGGGAAGGCGAGCGCGATGATCGCCAACTGGACGAGTTCGATGCCGACGTTGAAGGAGACCAGGTCGGCCAGCGTCGAGGCCGACAGCGGTCCGTCGACGCTTAGCGCGCCCGCGAAGCCGAGCCCGTGCAGCAGCCCGAAGCCGAAGACCACGGGCAGCCGGTGGCTCGTCCTCGGCGAGAGCAGGTTGTCGACGGCGACGAACGCGATCGACAACGCGATGAGCGGCTCGACGATCCATCCGGGCACGCTGACCCAGCCGAGCGCCGCCAGCACCAGGGTCACCGAGTGCGCGATCGTGAACGCCGTGGCGACCTCGACGACGTCGCGCAGCCGCTTCGCGCCCAGCAACAGCGCCAGCAGGAACAGCACGTGGTCGAGCCCGAACAGCAGGTGCTCCGCCCCGAGGCGGACGAACCGCGGGATGTCGTTGAGCAGATCGGTGTTCCCCACGGTGACGCTGGTGTGCGCGGAGTCGAGCAACGTCGACCCGCGACGGCCGTCGACGTCGTAGGCCACCATCGTGGTGGTGTCGTCGACCACGCCGTCCGAGACGCGGAAGATGTCGCTGCGGACGGTGAGCGCGCCGGACGCGGCGCAACTGTAGGCGAGCGCGACCTGCACCGCGCCGGAGTCGGCGAGTTCGACGCGGGCATCGTCCTCGGCGGTGCACCCGATCGCGCCGCGGCTCAGCCGCAGCCGCTCCCCGACGTAGGCCGCCACCTCGCTCGCGTGCGCGTCCAACGACCTGCGCCGCAGCTCGGTCGGCACCTCGGCGGGCGCGCCGTCCACGCCGACCGCGTCCGGGCCCAGGACACCGTCGAGGTTCAGCAGCCGGGCGAGGACGTCGTACTCCACATCGATGACAGCCACGACACCGTCGCCCTGGCCGCGCACGTCGACCGCGACCGAGGTCGCACGGACGTGTGCCTGCGCGGGAGCGGCGACACCAAGCAGGGCAACAAGGGAGGCGAGGATCGCCAGTAGACGCACAGGCAAGCACTCTGCAGCGCCCGCTCCACAGTCGGCAACGGGGATCGGGCCCAGTTCATCGAACCTTCCGCTGCCGGTCATCCACCACCGAGAGCTGGGTTCCGGGGGTTCGGAAGCCGAGTTCTGGGCGCCGCCACCGGGTGCTGCTCGGCGACCAGGCTGACCTGGAGCCTCATGCCTCCGGCCACGCCGGTCAGGTTGTCGAGGTCGTGACCAGTGCGGTGCTCCGACCGGGTCACCGGTTTGCCAGCATTGGAACGAACGACGAACGCGAGGTGGCCCGCAGACCTTGACGCGCGCGCATCCGGTGCGGGTGGATAGGGCGTACAGATCCGGTGGCCAGCGCGGCCGCGACGGTCCAATAGGGAGGAATCACATGACAGTCCCACGCCTGCGCGGTTCCGCGCTGGCCACGGTCGTCCTCGTGGCTGTCGGGTCGACGGTGGCGCCGGCCTCGGCCGGTGCGGCACCTGGCACGCCTGGAGCCCCCAGGTACTCGGCCGGTGCGGCGAGCGTCGGCGACCCGTACTTCCCCGACCAGGGCAACGGCGGATACGACGTCCAGCACTACGACCTCGACTTCTCCTACGACCCGGCGACCCGGTTCATGGATGCCACCGCAACCATCACCGCGACCGCCACCCAGGACCTCGACCGGTTCAACCTGGACTTCCGAGGCCCGGAAGTCTCCGCAGTGACCGTCAACGGGCATGCGCACGGCTTCACCCGAAACGGTCAGGAACTGATCGTCACTCCGCGTCCGAAGCTCAAGGCCGGACACACGTTCACCGTGGTGGTGAGGTACGCCGGCGTACCGGGTCCGATCACCGACCCGGACGGATCGATCGAAGGCTGGGTGCCTACCGACGACGGCGCCTTCGTCGTCGGAGAGCCCCAGGGGACGCCCGCGTGGCTGCCCACCAACGACCACCCGACCGACAAGGCCACCTTCCGGTTCACCGCGAAGGTGCCGGCGGGGCTCACCGCCGTCGGCAACGGCCAACTCCTGTCCCGGGAGACCCGGGACGGCTGGACCACCTTCACCTGGGACTCGACCGAGCCGATGGCCACCTACCTGGCGACGATCACCATCGGCGACTTTCTGGTGACCGAGTCGACGACGTCCACCGGAATCCCGGTCTACGTCGCGGTCGACCCGCGCCAGGTGTCCGGGTCCACCACCGCCGTGACCCAGATCCCGAAGATGATCGACTTCTTCTCCACGATGTTCGGTCCGTACCCCTTCGCCTCGACCGGGGCGATCATCGACCGGGCCCCCGACGTGGGCTACGCCCTGGAGACGCAGACCAAGCCGATCTTCTCCAGCCCGGCGAGCGTCGGCACCATGGCGCACGAACTGGCCCACCAGTGGTACGGCGACAGCGTCTCCCCGGAACGTTGGTCGGACATCTGGCTCAACGAGGGCTTCGCCACCTACGCCCAGTGGATGTACACCGAGTACAACGGCGGCGCGTCGGTCAGCGAGACCTTCAACAGCAGCAGCAACTACGGTCGGGCCGCGTCGTCGCCGTTCTGGCAGATCGTTCCGGCCGACCCGGGCCCCGAGGAGATGTTCAGCAACATCCCGTACAACCGGGGTGCGATGACCTTGCACGCGCTGCGCGGCAAGGTCGGCGAGGCTGCGTTCTTCCGCATCCTGCGTACGTGGGCGGCCAGCCACCGGTACAGCCATGCCGCAACGGCCGACTTCGTCGCCCTCTCCGAGCGGGAATCCGGGCAGAACCTCACCGCGTTCTTCGATGTGTGGCTCTTCCAGAAGGGCAAGCCCACGACCTGGTGACGGAGAGCCGGGGCCCGCGACCGTCTCGGCCGCGGGCCCCCACCTCGGCGGTGCGGACCACGGCGGGCGCGAATTGCCCTCCAACGCGATCCGGCGCGGCCGGCCACGCTGACGCGGGTGCCCCCGTCAGCTCGGGTAGCCCGTCCCCTGCGGCGGGGACTGCCAGCGCGTCGCGTCAGACTGCCGGGGCTCATCGGCGGAGTCGCGGCGCAACGAATCGATCCACTGTGAACCGCCGACCATCGCCGGCTCCGGTTCGCCGGCCTTACCCGGCTTCGTCGGATCCTCACCCTGCTTCGTCGAACCGAGCCCGTCCACGCCGAGCGGGCGATCCCGCTCCGATACCGGCGGAATCATCTGGTCCGGGACCTCGACCGTCTGCTCATCCGCGTCCGGCTGCGGCCAGCGCCGCCACCGCTGGACACTGACGACCCCGACCATGAGCAGCAAGCCCAGCATCAGCGTCGTTCCGGTCCGTACGGGGGTGAGCAGGTCAATCTGGTAGCCCGCCACGCTCAGCTTGTGACTGAGCAGGTCCAGCACCCATGCCGGGCTGAACAACAAGCCCGCGTAGCTGACCGCGTACGCGAGTCCGGTCAGCACCGAGCCGAGCGGGGAGACCCGGACGGTGGCGATGAGCCCGAGGAGAAGGCCGGCAGCCGCCAGCACGAGCAACGGTTTCAGCAGAGCGGTGGCGTCGGGCGCTCCCCCATGGTCCTGTGCGTCCGCGAACACCCGCAGGGACCGGCCCTGGCCAGCGGACAGCAGAACCCAGGCCAGCGGACCGACGATGAGCGCGGCGATCACGGTTTTGATGTGTCGCATTCGGGGAAGGTACCGAGCTTTCCTCGCTTGTCGATCACTCGATAAGCAAAACTTAACTCTCCGTGACGCTACGTCGTCCGGCGTAGCTCTCGGTGCAGAGGACGGCCGTCAGCGCGTAGCGCACAGTAAGTTCCGCGCCATCTCGTCGAGTCCTCGTCGCGGCGCCCGATGTCGCTTGCCGAGCCCTCGAGGTGCACGTGCTCGCCGTCGGGACCTGCGCCTTCGATTGACCATTACGATCCGGGCGATATCGCCGACAACGAACAATGGCGCGCCCTGGCCCGCAGCGGCAGACCGAGACTGATACCGCGCTCGAGTTGGGGCAGCGTTTTAGTGGGATCAGGGAACGGCTCCGGATTACACAGCCTCAGCGAGCAAGGTCAGCAAGTCGCAGCTGTACCGACACTTTGAAGACAAGCCAGGGCTGGTACGGACAGTGGTCACGTTTGTGGGCGAGCGACGATAACCGGTGAGCCAGAACCCTGGAGAAGGTGAGCACGTCGCGGGCTTGCGACGTTGGCGGGAGGCGCTGGTCGAGCACAACAGGCCGTGGACGCTCTCATCATTGGTCCTGGTGAGCACTCAATGCGATTCCCGGTCACCGTGCCCGGAATTGACCTTACGATGAGGTCTCAACATGGGGGTGAAAGACCATGCCAACGTATATCGCGTTGCTGAACTGGACCGATCAGGGAATCCGAGGCTACAAGGACACCGCGAAGCGCGCCGAAGCCTTCGCCGCGGCGACACAGGGACTCGGGGCCGATCTCCTCAACATCTACTGGACCGTCGGTCCGTACGACCTCGTGGCCGTCGTCGAGGCGCCCGACGACGAAGCCGCCGCCGCGGCGTTCCTACAGCTCGGCGGGGCGGGCAACGTCCGTAGCACGACCCTGCGCGCCTTCAATCGAGAGGAGATGGGTCGGATCATCGCCAAAACCGCTGGCTAGTGCCGTGACCACGAACGTTCACGGTGTTGGTTGACACGCCGGCCGGCCTGTCGGTCTGGCGGCGTTGCGGCGGTCAGGCTGTGGCGGTGG
>NZ_FTNF01000005.1 GCF_900156065.1 Micromonospora avicenniae
AACAAGCGCGGCAAGAGCTGTGGAAAGCACGAGCCAACGGGCTCATCGACTGACCCCTGAACAGCCAGCTCACGAACTGTCACTGCCGTACTAGGCCGCGGGCACGACGGTGGACACTACGGCGCTGGGTGTGTGCGGGCTCCGGCGAGCAGGCGTGAACCGACCCACATAACAGGACTCTGAAATACCTGTTTTGGTAGGCTGCCCATGTGCAGCTCAATCAGTCGACGGACATCGGTCTCCGAGTCGTGATGCTCATGGGGACCCGGGACGGTAGGACCACCGTCGATGAACTGGCGCAGTCCCTCGAGGTACCACGGAACCACCTCGCGAAGATCGTCCAGCGGCTCCAGCGTCTGGGGCTGATCGAGACGATCCGGGGCCGTGGCGGCGGTGTCCTGCTCGCGGACGGCGCGAATTCGGTGAGCATCGGTGGCCTCATCCGTCGGCTCGAGGCCGACGAGGAGGTGGTCAGGTGCGATGCGCCCGCCTGCCCACTGCGGGCCGGTTGCCGGCTCCGTGGCGCCCTCCGCCGCGCGCAGGAGGCCTTCTACGCCAGCCTCGACGAGGTGACCATCGGCGATCTGCTGCATCCGCCGACCCGGGATCTGCTCCTGTCGCTCACCACCAGGTGAGTGTCGGGGCCCGCCCCGGGTCATCGATCCACCACAGCTGATCGGAGAAGCCGTGCTGTCCATCAAGCACGAAGCGACCGTGCGCGCCACGCTGCCCGCCGTCCGCGCACACATCGAAACAATCACCGGGCTCTTCTACGACACCATGCTCACCGAGAACCCGGAACTGCTGCGCCTGTTCAGCCGTAGCGCGCAGGCCAGCGGTGAGCAGCGCAAGGCACTCGCCGGCGCCGTGGTCGCCTTCGCAGCGGACCTGGTGGGCGAGGGGGCGCCCTTCGACCCGGTGGTGCGCCGCATCGCGCACCGGCATGCCTCGCTCGGCATCCGGCCGGAGCAGTACACGATCGTCGGTCGATACCTGCTGAACGCGGTCGGCGCCGTGCTCGGCGACGCGGTCACCCCGGAGGTGGCCGCCGCCTGGGACGAGGTCTACTGGCTGTTCGCCTGCCGCCTGATCGGGCTCGAGGCCCGGCTGTACGCCGACGCGGAGGTCGATCCGGATCATCCGTGGCGGGAAGTGGTGGTGAGCCACCGACGCGAGGAGGCACAGGACACCGTCTCGTTCGTGCTGACCAGTGCCGACGGGTCACCGACGCCGAGCTATCGGGCGGGGCAGTACGTCAGTGTCGCCGTCGACCTGCCGGACGGCGGACGGCAGATCCGCCAGTACTCGTTGTCCCAGGCGGCCCACGGGCTGGGCGGGCTGCGGATCACCGTGCGCCGGGTGCGGGGCGTCGGTGGGGCACCGGACGGGGTCGTGTCGAGCCATCTCGTCGACCACGTTCGCACGGGAGACCGGCTGGCGGTGAGCGCTCCCTACGGCGATCTCACCCTGACCGCCGGAACCGCCCCGTTGGTGCTGGTCAGCGCCGGCGTCGGGATCACGCCGATGGCCGCGATCCTCGACCACGTCTCCCGGGCGGAACCGAACCGCGATGTCGTCGTCGCGCACGCCGAACGCAGCCTCGAACGACACTGCCTGCGACCCGACATCATCGGCAGCGGAGCCCGACTGCGCTCCTTCCGGCACCTGGTCTGGTACGAGCAGCCCACGTCGCGCGAGTTCGACGGGTCGACCGAGGTCCGCGCCGGGCGGATCGAGGTCGACGAGATCCCACTGACCCCCGAGGCGCAGGTGTACCTGTGCGGACCGCTCCCGTTCATGCAGGCGGTCCGCGGCCGGCTCCGGGAGCGGGGCGTACCCGGCACCCAGATCCGGTACGAGGTCTTCGGCTCCGACGCGTGGGCCGGTAGCCGCTGACCAGGGCTCGGGTCGAGGTTCCGGGCCTGCCCGGAACCTCGACCTCGCCGCCCGCCCCGTGAGAAAGGAGCGCCGGAGATGGTGACCGACATCAGGGACCGTGGCGACATCGCCGGTATCGTCACCGACTTCTACTCCCGCGCCTTCGCCGACGACCTGCTCGGGCACGTCTTCGTCGATGTGGCGAAGCTCGACCTCGACCGGCACCTCCCGATCATGTGTGACTTCTGGGAGACCGTGATCTTCAAGGCCGGCACCTACCGGCGCAACGCCCTTCAGCTCCACTTCGCTCTGCACCGGCTGGAACCGCTGACCGAACGGCACTTCACGCGCTGGCTCACGCTCTGGGCTGCCACCATCGACGACCGGCACGCCGGGCCCCACGCCGAGTACGCGAAGCTCCAGGCCGGTCGGATCGCCGGGTCGATGCGCCGCCGGCTGGCCGGTCGTCCGCCCAGCCAGAGCCCCGTCCCGGTGGCCGGTCCGACGCTCCGCGCGCACGAAGACCCCCCGCAGGGATAGGAGATGTCGATGAGTCTGCCGTCAGCCCTCGCCACCGCGTAGGCCGGCGTGGCGGCCCCTCAGCCGCCGGTCCACTCGACGGCTCCGTCGGGACGCAGCCGGGCCCCGGCCGCCACGGTATGCGGCGTCAACCGTCCGTCCGGCATGAGGTGACGTACCGGCACGGCACGGCTCAGGATCGTGACGTCGGCGATCAGCCGGCGGTGACAACGCCACCAGACGCTCTCGCTGCACATGACCGCGGTCGGGCTCGACGCGGCTTGTTCGAGCACGAGGTCCAGCGCTGCCAGGAACGGTGGTGTGCGGGTGTGGGCGGCGTAGGCGCGGAACGCGGGGACGGTCCACCACCCGTCGTGTGCCGGTGTACCAGCCGGCAGATGCCGTCGGCCACCGAGGCGCTCCTCCCAGCGGTACTCGATCCCCAGTTCCGGCAGCCACTGCGCCAACGCGTCCCGCCGGACGTCGGGGTTGGCGCGGCTGCCGGGAAAGCGGCGTACATCGACTATCAGACTTACGGCGGCGTCGGTCAGCAGGCGGCCGAGCGCGGCACGGGACAACGGTCCGTGGCCGACCGTCAGTAGGGCCGGCGTGTCGTCTGCCGCCTGCATGACCAGATCATCCCGCGTCGCCGTGAGCGGCGTCGGCTTTCCAGGTCCCTCCTGCCGCGACGCCTGCCGGCCGAGGCCGAGGCCGAGCAGAACGTGAGCATCGCCGGGCATGATGCGAGACGGCACATCCATCTACAGGGGAGGCACGGAGATGGACCACCAGACCGCGCTGGCGTCGCTGTTCCTGCCGGAGGGACGGGTCGACCCGTACCCGGCCTACGACGTGCTCCGGGCGCACTCACCGATCTTCCAGGCGCCCGACGGCCGCTGGTTCGTCACCACCCACGCGCTCACGAACCGGCTGCTGCGCGAGCCGACCCTGCGCATCGCCGACGCCAACGACTACGACGGTTTCTGGCCGGACTGGCGGCGTAACCGCGGCGTCGCCTCGATAGTGCTGTCCATGCTGCAGACCAACCCCCCGGACCACGGCCGGGTACGCCGTGCCGCCTCGGCCACCTTCACGGCCCGCCGCGTCGCCGAGATGCGCGACGTCATCGCAAATCAGGCCGAGGACCTGATCAAGTCGATGCCGGCCAGCGCGGACTTCATGAGCGCCTTCGCGTTCCCGCTGCCCATCGGGGTGATCTGCGCGCTGCTCGGCGTCCCGGAGGCGGACCGCTCGTGGTTCCGGCAGCGGGCCGCGGACCTGACCGTGGTGCTGGAGCCGATCAGCACGGAGGAGGAGATGCGGCTCGCCGACGTGGCGGGCCGGGAACTCGAGGCCTACTTCGTCGACCTGATCGAGGAGCGTCGCCGGGCCCCACAGGAGGACCTGACGAGCGCGCTCGTCGCCGTGCACGACGAGACCGGCGGTACCGGCTTGACCGGCGAGGAGTTGCTCGCCAACCTGGTGCTGCTGCTCGTCGCCGGCTTCGAGACCACCACGAACCTGCTCGGCAGCGGCATCAAGCTCCTGCTGGAGCGTCCTGAGCAGGCGGACCGGTTGCGGGCCGACCCGCACCTCGCGCCCGCGTTCGTCGAGGAGATCCTGCGGTACGACTCCCCGGTGCAGCTCACCGGCCGGCTCACGACCGTTCCACTGGACCTCGGCGACGGGCTGAGCCTACCGGGCGGCGCGGACGTCACCATGCTGCTCGGCGCCGCCAACCGGGACCCGGCCCGCTACCCGGACCCGCACCGGTTCGACCCGGACCGTCCGAACATCCAGCCGGTCTCGTTCGGCGGTGGCGCACACTACTGCCTCGGGGCGCCGCTGGCCCGGCTGGAGGCCCAGGTCGCGTTCCCGCTGCTGCTGACCATGCTGCCCCGGCTGAGCCTGGCCGGTCCGGCCGAACGCCGCGACCGCCTGGTGCTGCGCGGCTACGCCACGCTCCCGGTCACCACTGGCTGACAGCGAGGTCGGTGCAGTACGCGATGGTCGCGTCGTCCGCCGTCACCGCGTGACGCGCCTCCGCCTGCCGGACCCGACGGATGATCTCGGCGGGGCCGCTGGACGCCAGGACCGTCAGGACCTCCGGCCAGTCGGCGAGGGCGAACCGGTCCACGATGCGGCTGGCTCCGTTGCTGAGCAGTACGGCACTGGTCAGCTCGGCGGCCGGACAGCCGCCGGTGATCGCCTCCTCGGCCGCGCGTGGATCGTCCTTGGCGACCCAGAAGCCGCCCGGCTGGTTCCGGTTGGCGCGCAGTTCCCGCAGGAGCCGGTGGTGCTCGGCGCTGCCCTCGACGGTGGCCTCGATCGCGGACTGGTACGACCGGCTGACGACCACTTCGCGGGGATCGGAGATCACGAGTGGCGTGCGGTCCGTGCGGTCGAGGACGAGGACCGAGTCGCCGAGCACCAGGTGCTCGACGCGGCCGCCGACCACACGCAGGATGGCGACGGTGGCCGAGGGACTGATGGGGTTGGCGACGTCGCAGGTGTCCCGATGCTCGTCCGTCACCTGCTCGATGGCCTCGGCGAGGAGCGTCGCGAGGCTGGCGTCCCGCGCGAGTGACACCAGGCCGAGGAGGCTGCCGCCCAGGCGGTGGGCGTACCAGGCGACGCCGTGCCGGCAGATCGATTCGGTGCCGGGAATGCCGGCGCCGTCGATCAGCACCACGGCCGTCGGCACCGCACCGGCGAAGTCCTCGTTGACCCGGCCGGTCCGTGCCACAGCGGTCGTCATCGTCACTTGCATGTCGGGTCGCCGCCTCTCGCCGATCGGGGCGCGGATCGTGCAGCCGCCGCGCGGTCGGAGCGTACGCATTGAGGGCTTGACACGCGCGCCGACCGCCGGGAAAGGATGGGCGATGACGTCAGCCCTCTCGACGCCGCCCACCATCCCGGCCGGCACGCTGGCCGCCGGCCCGCAACCCGTGCTCGCGGCCCCCGCCGATCTGCTGCTGCGCCCCTGGGAAGCGACCGACGTCCCGGTCTTCCTCGCCGCCTATCGTGACCCCGAGATCCAGCGATGGCACACCCGCCGGCCCGCGTCCGAGGAAGAGGTCCGGGCATGGTTCGACCGGTATCGCCAGGACTGGGCGCAGGAGAAGGGCGCACATTGGGCCGTCACCCGCGGCGGTGGCGAGGTGCTGGGGCGCATCGCGATGCGCGGGATCGACCTCGATGACGGTGTCGCCGAGTGCGCGTACTGGGTACTCCCAGCCGCCCGTGGTGCGGGCGTAGCGTCCGGCGCGCTCACGGCCCTGAGCGACTGGGCCCTCGGCGAGGCCGGCTTCCACCGCCTGGAGTTGGATCACTCGACCCGCAACCTGGCCTCCTGCCGGGTGGCCGTCAAGTCCGGTTTTCTCCTGGAGGGCACCAAGCGGAGCGACGCCGTCCACTCCGACGGCCGACACGACATGCACCTGCACGCCCGCATCCGGGGCGACGAGCCGAGCGCCTGATCATTTCGCCTGCCGGGTGTCGAGGTGGGCGCGCAGCGCCGCGGCGATCTCGCCGGCGGCGACGAGCTGATCCGGGGTGAGCGCGTCGACGAAGAGTTCGCGGATGGCGCGCAGATGCGGCACGGTGGATCCGCGAAACGCTTCGGCGCCCGCAGCCGTGAGGTGGACCTCCGCTCCGCGCGGATCGGTCGCGCACTCCTGCCGGCGGATGAGGCCGCGCCGCTCCATCCGCCCGAGGTGATGGGAGAGCCGGCTGCGTTCCCAGCCGATGTGCGCCGCGAGTTCGGAGGAGCGCATCTGCTGTTCCGGGGCTTCGGTGAGGGCGAGCAGTACGGCGTAGTCGCCCGGCGACAGCGCGGACTCGCTCTGGAGGCGTGACGCGATTCGGGACCGGAGCACGTCCGTCGTCTCGATGAAGTCGCGCCAGATCCGGAGCTCCTCCGCGGTCGGCAGTTGGCGTCCGCCCTGCCGCGGTGTGTCCTTCGTCATGTTCGCCTCCCGGGTTGACATGTCAATCCAAAGCTAACATGTTTGACATGTCAATCGTCGAGGGAGCTCGGCGGTAGGGGGTACCCCGACTGGTGCGAGCGTGAGGAGGAGACGGTGACGACCGAAGGCTTCGAACTGGGGCTCGACTCGTTCGGAGAGGTGGCCACGGACGGCGGCCGGCTGCTCAGTGATGCCGAGACCGTGCGGCTGCTCGTCGACGAGGCGCGGCTCGCGGAGTCGGTCGGGCTGGACGTGTTCAGCGTGGGTGAGCACTACCGGGAGGGTCACAACGACTCGGCGACGCCGGTGCTGCTCGCGGCGATCGCGACGGCGACCGAGCGGATCCGGCTCGGCACCTCGGTCACGGTGCTCAGCACCAACGATCCGGTACGGCTCTACCACGAGTTCTCGACCCTCGACGCGGTGTCGAACGGCCGCGCCCAGATCGTCCTCGGACGCGCGTCGGCGACCGAGTCGTTCCCGTTGTTCGGCTACGACCTCGCGGACTACGAGCGGCTGTTCGAGGAGAAGCTCGACCTCTTCGTACGGCTTCAGCAGGACGAACCGGTCACCTGGTCCGGTACCGTCCGCAGCCCGCTGGTCAGGCAGCGACTTCATCCGCGGATGCGCCCAGGCGGGATCCCGACCTGGATCGGCGTCGGCGGGAGCCCGAACTCGGTGATCCGCGCCGCCCGCTACGGACTACCGCTCATGCTCGCGATCATCGGCGGGCGTCCACAGCGGTTCGCCGGACACGTCGACCTCTACCATCGGGCGCTCGAACAGTTCGGGCATCCCGTGCAGCCGATCGGGCAGCACTCGCTCGGCCTCGTCGCGGACACCGACGAGGAGGCCGTGGAGACCTGGTGGCGGTACTGGCAGCCGGTCGTGACGGCGCTCGCCGAGGAACGCGGCTTCTACAAGCCGGACCGCAGGCGCTACCAGGCCGAGATCGACCAGGGGGCGCTGTTCGTCGGATCGCCCGAGACGGTCGCACAAAAGATCGCGACCGTGGCCCGTGACCTGCGGCTGAACCGCTTCGACCTGAAGTACGACATCATGCACCTGCCTCGCGAGGCACGCGCGCGCACCATCGAGCTGCTCGGCAGCGAGGTCGCTCCGCGGGTCCGCGAGCTGCTAGCGAAGGAGTCCGCCCATGTCTGACCTCGAGTTCGGTCTCGACACCTTCGGTGACGTGCCGGAGGACGACGCCGGTAGGCCCGTCTCCCACGCCGTGGCGATCCGGCAGGTCGTCGAGGAGGCGGTGCTCGCGGACGACCTCGGCGTCGATGTCATCGCCCTCGGCGAGCACCACCGGCCGGAGTACTCGGTGTCGACGCCGGAGACCGTGCTGGCGGGAATCGCCACCCGTACCTCGCGCATCCGGCTCGCGTCCGGCGTGACCGTGCTGAGTTCGGACGACCCGGTCCGGGTGTTCCAGCGCTTCGCGACGGTGGACGCGCTGTCGAACGGCCGCGCCGAGGTCATCCTCGGACGCGGCTCGTTCACCGAGTCCTTCCCGCTCTTCGGCTACGACCTGCGCGACTACGACGTGCTCTTCGAGGAGAAGATCGAGCTGTTCGCGAAGCTGCTGGAGGAGAAGCCGGTCACCTGGAGCGGCAGCGTCCGTGCCCCGCTCGAGAACGCCGACGTCTTCCCGAAGACCGAATCGGGTCACCTCAACACCTGGGTCGGCGTCGGTGGTTCGCCGCAGTCGGTCGTGCGTACCGCCCACTACGGTTTCCCGCTGATGCTCGCCATCATCGGCGGCAATCCGGAGCGCTTCGCGCCCTACATCGACCTGTACCGGCGGGCGGCCGAGCAGTTCGGCACGACCGCGTACCCGGTCGGGATGCACTCGCCGGGCTTCATCGCCGACACCGACGAGCAGGCGAAGGAACTGTTCTGGCCGCACTACCGGGTCATGCGGGATCGGATCGGCAAGCTGCGCGGCTGGCCGCCGATCCGCCGCGAGGAGTTCGACTCCGAGGTGGCGCAGGGTTCCCTCTACATCGGCTCGCCGGAGACCGTGGCCCGCCGCATGGCGGGTGCGATCCGCAGCCTCGGCGTCGGCCGGTTCGACCTCATCTACACCGCCGGCGCGCAGCCGGTGAGCGCCCGGATGCGTGCCGTGGAGCTGTACGGCAGCAAGGTGATCCCGATGGTCCGCGACATCCTGGCCGGCTGACCGGTTCCACGGACTTCAGATCAGAATCCGGAAGGAAGACATGGACGACAGCGTCCGGAACGCGCCACAGACCCTCGGCATCCTCGGTGCCGGCAAGGTGGGCACCGTGCTCGCCCGCCTTGCCGTCGCCGCCGGCTACCGGGTGCTCATCGCCGGATCCGGTGACCCGGCGAGGATCGCCCTCACCATCGAGGTGCTCACACCCGGAGCCGTCGCCACCACCGCGGCCGAGGCTGCCGGCGCCGACATCGTGATCCTCGCCCTTCCGCTGGGCAGGTACCGCAGCATTCCCGCCGAGGCGCTGCGCGGCAAGCTCGTCGTCGACGCCATGAACTACTGGTGGGAGATCGACGGGATCCGCGACGACCTCACCGACCCGCGCACCTCGTCGAGCGAGACCGTCCAGGCGTTCCTGCCCGATTCCCGCGTCGTCAAGGCGTTCAACCACATGGGATATCACGACCTCGAGGACGAGGCGCGGCCCGCCGGCGCCGCCGGCCGCAAGGCCATCGCGATCGCCGGCGACGACACCGCCGACCTCGCGGTCGTCGCATCCCTCGTGGACCGGCTCGGCTTCGACCCGGTCGTCGCCGGCCCGCTGGCCGAGGGCGTACGGCTCGAACCGGGTAGCGAGTTGTTCGGCGCCAACGTGAGCGCCGACGAGGTGCGGGCCATGCTCGACCGTTTTCCGGACTCGGAACGCGGCCGGGCCGTTGCCGCCGCGCGAGCCGGAAGCCCGGAAGGGACGGCCTGACCGGACGAACGGGCCCCTCACCTGGAAGATGCTGGTGAGGGGCCCGCCGGCTGGTCTACCCGATCGGCAATGCTTCCCGGTCAGAAGCCCAGGGCGTCCCTGCCTCCGACGACCGGAAGCGTCACGGTGCTGCCGTTCAGGTACACCGTGATCTCGCTGCCGATGGCGGCCGTGTCACGGGCCGGCCGGTTCGACGACGGGTTCGCGTCGTAGTTGCCGGTGATGACGAGCCCGATCCGGTGCCCGGCCGGGATCACGTGCTCGGACGGAAGGGTCTTCCACTTCACGTTGTACTGCTTGCCGGGCGTCAGCGGCTGGCTCCGCCGCAGGTCCGGCGAGTTCTTGACGTCGATGTGGCCCCACGCCAGGACGCGCTCGGGGGTGATCTCCACGTTCGTCTCCATCGGTTCGGCGCACCCGGTGCCGCTGGCCAGGTCCGCAGGCTCGCACGACTCCTGGACCACCTCCAGCGGCTCCTTGCCCGCCACGGTGACGGTCGGCCCCGCGCCGTAGTCGACGAGCATGGCCGACAGCAGCGCGGTCTCGGCCGTCGTCGACATCCGGACCGCCAGCTCGGGCGTGCCGGAGAGGCGTACGTCGGACGCGAGCGGCGGAGTCACGTAGGCGAGCCGGCCCGGCTTGGCCTGCTCGGCGTTGCCGACCTTGATCGCCTGCGACTCGCGCTGGTCGACGAAGCTCTGCGTGGGGTTGCCGCCCGGCGCCTGCGAGGACAGGGTGCCCGCCGCGCCGTCCGTGGTCGGGCCGAAGCTCAGGTCGACGTCCTTGGCGTCGGCGTCCGGCCAGGTCGAGTGGGTCTCCCAGCTGCCGTCGGGACGCTGGATGTCCGCCATCGGTTCGTCCATGACCCCGTTCGGGATGTCGTACAGCCAGTAGTCCATCCACCGGTGCATGACCGCCTGCCACTCCGGCAGCCGGAAGCTGGTCGGGTTCACGTGCGCGCCGCGGTGCAGCCAGATCTTGCGGGGCATGTTGCGCTTCTCGATCTCACGCCAGAGGTCGGCGAAGTGCATGGTCTTGACGTTGAAGTCGGTGAGACCGTGCACCATGAAGACGGACGTGCCGACCGTCTTGATCTTGTTGGCGTCCGGTAGGTAGCTCCGCTCCTGCCAGAACGGGGTGAAGTCGGAGGCGCTGGCCTCCTCGGCGTCGCCGATCCCGGTGATGACCGACTCGCAGGCCGGCGCCGAAACCGAGCCGGGGAGTGTCCGGCCGACGGAGACGTAGTCGGCGAGGTACTCGGTGTACCGGAAGTCGACGTTCTCGCTCCAGGTCGACCAGGCGACCCCCTGGTCGTTCACGTACCGGTACCAGCTGGAGATCGCGGAGATCGGCACCACGGTCCGCAGGCCGGGCACGCCCTGGGTGGCGACCGCGTTGGGCAGGGTGCCGACGTACGAGACGCCCTGCATGCCCACGTTGCCGGTGCTCCAGTCGGCGACCGCCACGCTTCCGTCGTGGTGGAAGCCCGGGGCGCGCCCGTTGAGCCAGTCCACGACCGCCTTGATGCTGATCGTGTCCTCGGGCCCGCCGGTGGTGGGGCAACCGAACGATCGGGACGTGCCCTGCATCTCCACCTGCACGACGGCGTAGCCCCGGGGGACGAAGTACTCGTCCCACCAGCCGGGGAAGCCGCGCGTCTGATCCGGCAGTGGATCACCGGCGTCCCGGCCGAAGTACGGGCTGGCCTCCATGATGATCGGCACCCGCATGCCCGCCTCGGTCTCCGCCGGCCGGACCACGTCGACCGCGATCAGATCCCGGCGGCCGTCGGCGTCACTGTCCATCGGCGCCTCGACGTAGACGACCTCCTGAATTGCCTCGTCGTACGAGAAGACCGGCTGGGTCACCCCGTTCTCGAGCACGATGCCGGGCGCTTCCACCTCGGCGCTCGCCACTGCGGGCGCACTCACGATCGCCATTCCGACGATCGCTCCGACGGCTGTCAATCGCCGCGCAAATCCCATGCCCCTACCTCCGTCAGCTCCAGAGACACATGGCTGATGAATGGTCATCGATATCTGTCGGCCGGGTCAATGACCATCCGTAGCGGGTGGGCTCTGCTCGGTTACGACATATGTCGTGCCGCACCGGCCGGCGGGGCGGGGAGCTACCCCGTTCCCCGGGCCGGCAACTAGCCTGCGCAGATGCGACACATCCTCGCGCCAGGCGACGAGACGCTGCACGGACACTTCTCCCCGGACCTTCCGCCGGTGCTCACCATCGACGCGGGCGACACGGTCACCTACCGCACGCTGGACTGCTGGTGGTCGGCCGGCCCGTACGAGGGAGGGCGGAACCGGGATCGGGCCCGGGTCCCGCAGTACCAGCCAGACCACGGGCATGCGCTGATCGGTCCGGTCGCGGTCCGCGGCGCCCGCGCCGGCCAGACCCTCGAGGTACGCATCGACGCGGTCGTCCCGGCAACCTGGGGAACCACAGTGGCCGGCGGCTGGCCGAGCGGACTCAACGAGCGGTACGGCGTCGAGGACGAGGGCGTGGTGCACGTCTGGGAACTCGATCCGGTGGCGATGGTCGGCCGCAACCAGCACGGTCACACGGTGGCGTTGCGTCCCTTCATGGGGGTGCTCGGCATGCCGCCCGCGGAGCCGGGCCTGCACTCGACGGTCCCGCCCCGTCCCTGGGGCGGCAACCTGGACTGCAAGGAGCTGACCGCCGGCAGCACCCTGCTGCTGCCGATTCCGGTCGACGGAGCGCTGTTCTCGGTAGGGGACGGACACGCCGCGCAGGGAGACGGGGAGGTCGGCGGCACCGCGATCGAATGCCCGATGGAAGAGGTGCGCCTGACCGTCGACGTACGCGACGACTTCCCGGTCACCGGCCCGGTGGCCCGTACCGCGGACGCCTGGCTGACGCTCGGCGTCGGCGCGACCCTCGACGACGCCACCTTCATGGCGCTGGACTCGATGCTGACCCTGATGCAACGGCAGCACGGGCTCAGCCGCCCCGACGCGGTGGCGCTGGCCAGCGTCGCGGTCGACGTGCGGGTGACGCAGATCGTCAACCAGACCGTCGGCGCGCACGCGGTGCTCCGCGACGGCGCGCTGCGCTGATCCCGACGCGGGTCGCCACCGGGTGGCAGTGCGGCCGTCGGACCGGGCAGGATCCGGAGCGTGTTGCTACTCGTTCCTTCGGATCCGCTGCGACCGCGCCGTCCCGATGAGCACTTCGCCGCGGAGGCGCGGGCGGCCCGCGAGGCCGGTCTGACCGTCGCTGTGGTTGATCACGACGGGTTGGCTCGGGGTGAGGAACCGGAGCGAGCCGTGCCGTCCCTGCCCGTCGGGGAGACCGCCGTCTACCGGGGCTGGATGCTCACCAGCGATCGGTACGCTGCTCTCGCGCAACTGCTCGCCGAGCGTGGCGTGACTGCGCGCACGAGCGCCGAGCAGTACCGCCGGGCACACGAGTTGCCCGGCTGGTATCCGGCGCTGGCACCGGTGACGCCGCGCTCGGTGTGGACGACAGGCCCGGGCCGTGCGGACTTCGACCGCGCGCGGCTCGAACTCGGCGCCGGCCCGGCAGTCCTGCGCGACTACGTGAAGTCGGCCAAGCACCACTGGGACGAGGCGGCGTTCATCCCGGACATCGCGGATGCCGACCACGCGTGGCGGGTGGCCTCCCGGATGAGGCAGCTGCGGGACGACGACTTCGTCGGCGGGTTCGTGCTGCGTGAGTTCGAGTCGTTCACCTCGGCGGAGGTGCGGACCTGGTGGGTGGAGGGCAGGTGTGTCCTGGTGGGACCGCACCCGGACACGCCGGAGGCGCGACCGACGGGCCGGCTCGACCTGGACTGGCTCGCCCCGTTCGTCGGTGCGGTGGCCCTGCCGTTCGTCACCGTGGACCTCGCGTTGCGCGCCGACGGTGTGTGGCGGGTCGTGGAACTCGGTGACGGGCAGGTCAGCGACCGGCCGGCCGGCGTCGCGCCCGCGGAGATCATCGCGGCCCTGGCCGGGGGAGAAGCCGCCGTCCGGGCTTGAGCCGTCGGGAGTGGGTCACCCGACAAAACGCGGCGGGCAGTGCGTGTGACGCCGCCGGGAACCGCCATGATGGGCCGGTGAGAATCTTGTCCATCCAGTCTTCGGTCGCGTACGGCCACGTCGGCAACTCGGCGGCCACTTTCCCCCTTCAGCGGCTCGGGCACGAGGTCTGGCCGGTGCTGACGGTTCACTTCTCCAACCACACCGGGTACGGCGCGTGGCGCGGGCCGCTGCTGGCGCCCGCCGACGTGGCCGAGGTGATCGCCGGCATCGAGGACCGCGGGGTCCTCGGCAGCGCCGACGCGATGCTGTCCGGCTACCAGGGTGATCCCGCGATGGGCGCGGTGATCCTCGACGCGGTGGACAAGGTCAAGGCGGCCAACCCCGACGCGGTGTACTGCTGCGACCCGGTGATGGGTGACATCGGCCGTGGGATGTTCGTCCGGCCCGGCATCCCGGAGTACATGCGCGACGTCGTCGTCCCGCGCGCGGACATCATCACCCCGAACCACTTCGAGCTGGACTTCCTCGCCGGCCGGACGACGAACTCGTTGGCGGAGGTGCTGGACGCCGTCGACACGGTGCGCGCCACCGGGCCGCGGCACGTCCTGGTCACGAGCGTGCTGCACGGCGACGTGCCGGAGGGGTCGCTGGAGGTGGTGGCGGTCTCGGACGAGGGCGCGTGGGCGGTCACCACGCCGCTGCTGCCGATCAACCCGAACGGCGGCGGCGACATCACCGCCGCGCTGTACCTGGCGCACCTGTCGACGACCGGCTCGCCCGCGACGGCCCTGGAGCGCACCATCGCCTCAGTCTTCGCCGTACTCGAGGCGACCCTCGCGGCGGGTACCCGGGAGATCCAGCTGATCGCGGCCCAGGACGCGATCGCCGAGCCACCGGCGAGCTTCACCGCCCGGCGGCTGCGCTGACCCGGCGGCCTGCCGACCGGTCCCGAGTCTCCGAACAGGTCGGGGCGGCTGCTCGACAGATCGCAGCACGTTGAGATCTTGGCCTGAGCCGGCGACATCCGGTGGGACTGCGGACAGCTTGTCCCGTCCGTAGGGTCGAACACCGTGACGGGCATGAATCGGTGGCTCGAGCGCCGGGCGTGGCGCTGGGGTGTGGCCGTACTGGTGGTGGTAGGGCTGGCGGTGTGGCTCTATCCGCCCGCGCACTTCTGGGGGCCGAGGCCGTATCGGCATCCGGACGGCATCTTCGGGGTGACGCGGGGGGATTTCGAGGAGGACATGCTGCCGCACTACCGGCTCAGTCTCCCCTGCGACGTGGATGGCCTCCGTTACAGCAATCCCGAGGACATGACCGGGCCGATGGGGGAGTTGTACCTGCACTTCACCACGTCACAGGAGTGCCTGGACCGGATCCTGGCTGAGTTCAGCGCGGTGCCCGCACAGCCGTCCGCCATGGCGCCGACCGACGACGCCTTTCCGTTTCCGGCCTCCGCGGTGCCGGACACGTTCGGGTGGCGTTTCGACGCGGAGTCCTATCTGGTGTTCCAGCGGCCAGGAGATCCGGTGGACGGCGACGTGGTCGTGCTCCGCGAGGACGAAGGCCTTTCGGTCTACCTGCGCGCCCGCTACGGCTACTGATGCCGCCGTGGACCGCGGCGCTTCGGTTTGATCACCGGCGTACGTCGACGTTCCCTCTCGTGGGTCCGCTCAGGCCGGTGCGGCGACGATCAGCCCGGCCGGCGCGGCCAACGGCTGGTGCTCCACGAGCCGCCAACCGGTCGCGTCGAGCCACTGCTGCGCGTCACTCGCCTCGTAGGTGTCGCCGCCGCTGATGATGAGGAACTCACCCCCGCCGAGGCGGGTCGCGGGGTGGGGCGCCGCGGCGTCGCGCCACCAGTCGACCAGCAGCAGCCGGCCGTCCGGCGTGACGGCCTCGCGCAGCCGGGCAAGTAGTTCGAGGTTGCGCTCCGGAGAGAAGAGGTGCAGGAAGTTGGCCACGATCACCACGTCGTGCCCGTCCGGCAGCGGATCGACGAACGCGTCCGCGCTCACCAGGTCGAGCCGGTCGGCGAAGGCGTCAGCGGCGACCTTCTCCCGGGCCACCGCCACCACCTCGGGCAGGTCGAGCAGGGTCGCGGTGAGGTGCGGGTAGGCCCCGAGGAGAGGCTTGGCGAAGGTGCCGATGCCGCCACCCACGTCGAGCACCCGGCGGTGGGGGCTGAAATCGAAGGTCTTGGCGAGGTCGACGGCCGTCTCCGCGGTCACCAGCGCCACCGACGCCTCGTACGCCTGGACCTGCTCCTCGGTGAGGTCGCCCCGGACGCCCTGCCTGGTGCGGAACGCGGTGGACGCTCGGGACCAGGCCGAATAGCTGACCAGGTCCCAGTAGGTCAGCATGGGACGCATGTCGAGCGGGCCGCGCTCAGCGAGAAACGCCTCGGTGTCGGGGGCGTTGCGGTAACGCTCACCGTCGTGTTCGAGCAGACCGGTGGGGACCAGCAGGTCGGCGAGCGCGCGGGCGCTGCGCACCGGGATCCGGCAGCGTTCGGCGATGGCCGGCGCGGTCGCTCCCTCGGCGGGAATGGCGGCGAAGAGGCCGACCTCGGCGGCGACGAAGAGCGCCTTGGCGGTCATGAAACCGGCTGCCACGCCGGTGATCCGCGCGGGGCTCAGCGGCGCCGCCGGGTCTGCGGCGTCCGGCCCGGTCCCGTCGGACGGCGGTATGAACACACGCTGGATCTGCTGCTCGGCCACGCGTCCCCCGAAGATGGTCGATCATCGATGCATGTCGCCTCATGCTACGGCGAGGCGGCAGGCGTGACCACCCCTCTCGAAAGTCGCGCCCGGTCGATGCGATGGCGGGGATGCTCAGGCCGGGCGAAGCGGTGTGGCGGCGGCCGCCGACCCGGCCGGGCGGGTTCAGCTCGCCGTCTGGCCGGGCAGGCCGCCCCACGGTAACCGGGGCGGGTTCATGGACAACCGCACCTGATAGTCGAGGGCGCTCGTCTCCCTGCCCCAACGGGGCATGCCGGCCGGCAGATCCGAAGGGTCGAGCTGCACCTCGATGATGGTCAACCGGTCGGGTGTGCCGGACAGACCGGCGAAGACCCGGGCAAGCTCGCCTTCGGTGGCGACCACGTGCGAGTTGATCGGCGCGTTCCGCGCGAACACCGACGGCAGTTCGGCGTAGCGCCAGTTGTCAATGTCGTTGTACGGCTGGTGCGGGCCGTCGACCGCTCGCTCCACGGTGTACCCGCCGTTGTTCAGCACCAGAATGATCGGGCGTTGTCCGGTGGCTAGCATCCGGCTGATCTCCTGGGCGGTCAGCTGGAGTGAGCCGTCGCCGGTGATGAGGACGACCCGGCGGTCGGGTCGTGCCATCCCCGCGCCGAACGCGGCCGGCGTCGCGTACCCGATCGCGCCCCAGAGTGGCGCCGGCAGGACGTCCGTGCCGGGCGGGTGGCGTTGGCGAGCAACTGCCGGGCGGCACCGACGAACGCGTCGAGCCGTTCCGGGTCGACTGCTGGCTCAGGTGGGGTGAGTGGCGACGAGGGCGGCGCCGCCGGCTGCCGGGCGACGTCGCCCGGCAGCCGGATGTAGACCGGTCGCCGGGCCAGCCAACCTTCACGCAACACCCGGTCGATCTCGCCGCTGGCGTTGTCTGCGGTCAGGCTGGTCTGAGCCACCGTCACCTCACGGCCGATCCGGACCCAACGGTCGTAATCGCCGTCCCCGAGCGAATGGTGCATGGCCGCGTGCCGCTCCATGATCCGGACCGGTGGCCCGCCCACGATCGGGACGATCGGCACGGACTCCGCCATCGCTCCGGCGAGGCCGCACACCGCGGAGAGCTCACCTGGGCCGAAGGTGGTGACGATCGCCGCGATGCCGGCCAGTCGGGCGTAGCCGTCGGCGGTATAGGAGGCGTTCAGCTCGTTGCAACTGCCCACCCACTCGATCCCCGGAAACGCCTCGATCTGGTCGAGGAACTCCATGTCGGGATCAGCTGAGGATCCGGAATCGTTCGCGGGTAGGGCGTTCATTCCGCCACGTTGATCACGACCTTGCCGTTGGCGGCGCCGGACTCCACGACGGCGTGGGCGTCGGCGACGGTGTCGAGGTCGAACTGCCTGGGGTCGAGCAGGGGCTTCAACCTCCCCGCGTCGGCCAGGGCGGCCACCTCGCGCAGGATCTCGCCGTGGTGCTCACGTCCGCGGCCGGTCAGCATCGGCAACAGGGTGAACACCCCGGAGTAGCTGGCGCCGCGGAACGACAGCGGCGCCAGGCTGTGGGTACCCCAACCGAGCGCGCTGACGACGTGGCCGGTGTAGGTCCGGACCGCGCTGAAGGACAGGTCGAGGGTGGCGCCGCCGACGGTGTCGAAGACGACGTCGAAGCCCTCGCCGGCGGTGTGCTCGGCGACGTACTCCTCGACTTGGTTGGTGGTGTAGTCGATGGGAGTCGCGCCGAGCCGGGCGATGGTCGCCAGGCTTCGGGTCGATCCGGTGGCGAAGACCTCGGCGCCGAGCGTGCGGGCGATCTGGATGCCCAACTGTCCGACGCCGCCCGCACCACCGTGCACCAGCACCCGCTGACCCGCGCGGACCCGCGCCCGGTCGACGAGCGCCTCCCAACTGGTGATGGCGGCCAGCGGCAGGGCGGCGGCCTGACGCAGGCTGAGCGACGCCGGCTTACGGGCGAGCAACCGGGCGTCCACGGCTGCGTACTCGGCGAGTGATCCCGGTAGGTCCCCGACGCCGCCGGTGAGTCCGTACACCTCGTCGCCAGGGGCGAAGCCGGTGACCTCCGGACCGACCTCCGCCACGACACCGGCCAGGTCCAGGCCGAGTATGGCCGGCAGCAGGTTCCGGGCATGGGGGGCCTTCCCCGCCCGGATCTTGGTGTCCAGCGGGTTGACGCCGCTCGCCGTGACCTTCACCAATACCTGTCCGGGGCCGGGTGCGGGCTTCTCGACCTCGTCCAGGACCAGCGGGCCACCGAATTCGTTGAGCACCAGAGCGCGCATGGCGCTACCTCGTCTTCCGTTTGCATCTGTACCGGTGTGGTAAATGGGCGGGTGGGCCGGCTGCCGAACGTCGATCAGACGGTGTGCTGGGCGACGAGCGACCGGGCGGCCGATCTCGCCTCGTCCACTACCGCCCGTTCCTGCGACAGCCGGCCTGCGGCCAGTGCGCCGTCGATCAGGAGCCCGATCTGTCGGGCGAGCGCCTCGGGGTCGGCGGCACCGGCCTGGGTCGATACCTCCACCAGCCACCTCTGCCGGCGCTCGGTGTGACCCACGGTGATTGCGCGGGCCTCGGAGTCGAGTGACGTCTCGACGGCCGCGCTGACGAAGGGGCAACCGAAGAACCCGTGCCGGTCGAAGGCGTCCAGCAGCGCGTCGAAGAGCCCGACCAACTGGTCCGCGGGCCGGTCACCCGCCCGCTCGGCAGCGGCCTGCAACTGCGCCATCCAGGAGTCGTCGGTACGCCGTAGGTAGGCGGCGATCAGCTCTTCCTTGGTGCGGAAGTGCACGTACAGCGTCGACTTGGCGACCCCGGACTCGGCGATGACCTGATCGATGCCGACACCGCGTAGCCCATGCCTGTAGAACAGCTTCGCGGCTGTGGCGAGAATCCGCTCCTCGGTGGTCGTCTTCCTCGTCTTCGTGACCATGACCCCTCCCTTAATCGAACAGACTAGTCCGTTCGATTAAGGGTCGAGGTGTGTTTGCCATCACCCTGCCGCAGTCGTCGGCAGTTCACTCGTGTGACGAAATCTGAACGCACCTGAGGTTCTCTCGCCGGACGGTGCGACCGTGAACGCCGAGGGCCGTCGGGTGGTCGTCCGCTCGATCCGGCCACCCTGCGGCCGACGCCCTGGACCGACGCGATTCGCGCGGAGCTGAGAAGCCGCGCCCGCCGACGCCTGACCCGGGCGCCCCCGATCGACCGAGAGGCCGGCCGGCCGTAGACCTGAGCCGGGACGGTGGGCCGGCCGGAACGCGCAGGTCCGATCAGGCGACCTCGGTCAGGTCGAGGCGGCGCGATGACCCGCCTAGGCTGAGGGCGTGATCGAAGCCGGCAGCCGCGTGCGCAGCCAGCCGCCTCCGCCGGACATCGTCTTCGAAGCGCTCACCGAGCCCGACCGGGATCCGGCGCGTCCCTGGCTGCGCCTGCTCGACGATGAGCGATCGCCGCAGATCCTGAGCGCCGACCGTCCGCACCTGGTCGTCTGGTCATCGCTCTGGCCGCGGCGGCCGGACGCCCGGGTACGTTTCGATCTTGAGCCCGACGGCGGTGCCGGCACGCAGTTGCGCTGGACGCTGCTGGTCGCCGAGCCGCTGCCCGACGCGTCGCTCCTGGGACACCTGCGCAAGCGGCTCAACGAACTGGTCAACGCGAACCTGCGCTACACCTTCGGTCAGTAGGCGGCCCCACGCTCGGGGAACGGGCGACCAGCGAGGCCGAGGAACGCCACGTCGAGTTCCCCGACCGTCAGTGACCTGGCCAGACCGGCCGACCCGTCCGACTCCGCCGTCCGCAGCCAGAGCCGGACCAGCGGATGCCGGGCGTGGAACTCGCCTAGCAGGCCCGCGAAGTCGATCCCGCCGACGCCGCTGAGACAACCCAAGGCGATGGTGCCGCCGAGTTCCTTGCCGACCTGCTGGACCGCGTCCCGGGCCGCGCGGGCGGTGTCCAGGGTCGCCCGGGCCTTCGGCGCCAGCACCTCCCCGGCGGCGGTCAGCACCACCCGGCGGGCGTTGCGTTCGAAGAGCACCGCGTCCAGCTCCCGCTCCAGTGCGGAGATCGCCGCCGAGACGGCCGACTGGACGACGTGCAGCCGGTTGGCCGCCCGGGTGAAACTCTGCTCGGCCGCGACCGCGAGGAAGTACTCCAGCTGCCTAGGAGTTGCAGGCCACCAGGCCCGAGGGACGGTCCACCGGGGACCGCCGCCGGGCGTCGGGTCCGGTACGGCGCGACGCCTCGGCGGCCATGGTCCGACTGGTCGGTCCCAACTCAGCGGGGGGCAAGGCGCGGCCCGAGCAGGTCGGCCAGCCCGATCCGGGTGAGCAACTCGGCCCGTACCCGGTCGGCGACCGCGTTGACCACCTCGGCCCCGTCGTCGGAGGGATCGATGTGCCTGCGGAACGGGCGCTTGCCGGCCGGGGAGTCCACCACCTCGACGATGGCCTCGGCGACCGACTCGACGTTCGCGTCCGGCGGTTCGATCTCGGCCAGCCGCTGGCCGACCTGCTCCACCAGTCCGGGGTAGAGCTCGTCGTACGCGGCGACAGTGGCCTGGTCGGCGGGGTGGCCACCGTTGGCGAAGTGGTTGGTGCCCTTGGTGAAGGCACCCGGGACGATGATCGAGGTTTCGATGCCGAACCGGGCGAGCTCGGCGGCGTAGCTGACCGCCAGCGCGTCCATGCCGGCCTTCGCGGCGAAGTACGGCGCCAGGTAGGGCGGGGTGCCACCGCGGGTGCTGGAGCTGCCGACCCAGACCACGAGACCGTTGCGCTGGGCCCGAAGGTGCGGCAGCGCGGCCCGGTTGAGGCGCTGGGTGCCGAGCACGTTCGTGTCGTAGACCGCGGCCAACTCCTCGGGGGTGAAGGCCTCCGCCGGACCGGTGACCATGTGGCCGGCGTTGTGGATCAGGACGTCCAGCCGGCCCTGTTCGGCCAGGACGGTGGCGATCGCGGCGTCCGCCGACGGCTGCGACGACACGTCGAGTTCCACCGTGCGCAGGTCGACGCCGTGTTCGGTGGCGTACTCCTCGGCGGCCGCGACGGCCCGGACGTTGCGTCCGGCCCGGTCACGCATCCCGGCGTACACGGTGTGACCGGCGCGGGCCAGCGCCCGGGCGGCGAGTGCGCCGAATCCGCTGGACGCACCGCTGATGACGATGATCTTGCTCATGTGGGAGACCTCGGATGTGGTGAGGGAGAGCGCCTTCGAATGCGGGGCGGACGCCAGGACCCGGCGGCTGCCGGGGGCGAAAGCGGCGGTCAGATGGCACCGCCGTTGGCGTACACCACCTGGCCGTTGATCCAGCGGCCCGGACCCGCGAGGAACGCCACGATCGGGGCGACGTCCTGCGGCACGCCCATCCGTCCCAGCGGCGGCTCGGCGGCGATCCGGGCGATGGTCTCCTCGTCCTTGCCGCGCAGGAACAGTTCGGTGCCGATGGGGCCCGGGGCGACCGTGTTGACCGTGATGTCCCGACCGCGTAGCTCGCGGGCGAGGATCAGGGTCATCGCCTCGACCCCGCCCTTGGCGGCGGCGTAGGCGGCGTATCCCGGCCGGCTGAACTTGGTGATCGAGCTGGAGGTGTTGATGATCGCGCCACCGGCCCGCACCCGGCGGGCGGCCTGCTGGGTGACGACGAACGCGCCACGCAGGTTGACGCGGATCGTCCGGTCGAGGATGTCCAGGTCGAGATCGACGAGCGGACCCATCGGCATGACCCCGGCCATGTTCACCACCACGTCGACCCCACCGAACTCCCGCTCCGCCGCGTCGAACATCGCGGAGACGGCGTTCTCGTCGGCGACATCGGCCTGGAACGAGATCGCCTTCGCGCCGATGCCGGCCAGCGCGGCCATCGTCGCGTCCGCGTCCGCCTTGTTGTCCGCGTAGTTGACGACCAGGGCGTAACCCTCCTCGGCGAGCTGCTGTACGACCTGCCGGCCGATGCCCCGGGAGCCGCCGGTGACGATCGCTACGCGCTCTGCGTTGCTCATGTGGATCCTCCGTTGACCCGTGTTCATTTCTTGACGGGTCAAGCGTTGCGCGGCAGAAGCATCAAATCAAACGAATCATTCTGATGATCAGCATCAGTTGGATTGATCCGGAGACGAGGCGGATCTGGCCGGGTTCGCGCGTTGGCGTGGCAAAAGGCTACCCGGATACCAGTCACCACGGCCCGCGTCCGCGAGTTGACCGGTCATGCCGGAGGCGTCACCGGATCGAGAGATCATCGTCGGATTGCTCACGCGTGCCCGTCAGCCGTTCGGCGCCGGTCATCGGCGACGTCGCGACCGGACCGGGGCGTAGGCGTGCCACGGCACGGGAGCCGCGCGGCCGTACCGTCGCCGGCGTTCGGCGGGACCCGCGATCCGGGCCGGCTGGTCGCGTTCAGCGACGCGGTTTTCGCCATCGCGGTGACCCTGCTCGTGCTCGACATTCGGCCGCCGGAGGACTTCCGGCGGCTGTTGCACGGGCTGGGCCTGCTCTGGCCGTCGTACCTGGCCTACTCCGTCACCTTTCTGATGATCGGGCAGATCTGGGTCAACCACCATGTGATGTTCGATCACATCCGGATGGTGGATCGGCTGCTGATGTTCCTGAACACCCTGCTGTTGATGGATGTCGCGTTTCTGCCGTTCGCCGCTTCGGTCCTGTCCGACGCGTTCCACTCCGGCGATGGCCAGCGTGGCGCCGTCGTCTTCTACGGCGCCACGATCGAGTTGGCTGCGATCCTCTTCAACATCATCTGGGCGTACGCCCGCCGCGGGTTGCTCGGCTCCACCATCGACGATGCCGGTGCCAGGTTCGTCGCCCGCCGCTTCCGGGTCGCGATCGTCTGGATCGGCGCCGGGATGCTGGTCGGGGCGTTCCTGCCGCTGCTCGGGGTGGTGGTGATAGCCGCCTTCATCCCGGCCTACTGGTTACCGATCCGGGGTGAGCGCACCGGAGCCGGCTGAGCGTTCCCGCCGCAGGTGCGGGTCAGGGTTTCCGGGCCACCGCGCCGTACGCGTCGATTCCCACGGCGCCGGCGTCGTCGGGACGCCACAGCGGGATCGGCACCAGGCCGGGCTCGACCATCGTGAGACCCGGGGTGCGGTCCACTGGCGACAAAGCACGCTCGTCCGGCCGGCGTCACCGTCGCCGGGTCAGTTCGTGCACGGCTGCACCGAGGCGTATGACCGCGGTGCCGACGGCCAGCCCCGCGACGACGATCAGTGTGTGGGCGAGATCCGTCGCGTACAACATCGCCTGGGCCAGCCCGACACCGCCGAACGCCGCCGGTAGCGCCCGGAGCGCGCCGACCGCGAGCGCCACACAACCGACGACCCAGCCGGCGGTGCCGGCGATGATCCGCCGGCGCGCCGTCCTCGATCTGTCTCGCCGCCGCCACAGGATCCGTACAGCCGTCCAGATCAGGAGGCCCAGCAGCAGCGCACCGACGACGACCAGCCCGAGCAGCAGCCGGTTGAGGACGGGATCCGGGGCGCCCGGCACCGCTTCGCCGCCCTGCATGATCCGGGCGACGTTGAACGCTGCCGAGGCCAGCGGCCAGTCCATGGACAAGCCGTAGACGTTGGACATCACCAATACGGCCAGGTCGGATTCCGGTATGAGAAGAAGGTGGCTGAAGTAGTGCGGAGTCGCCCCGGCGTGCCAGACGATGTGATCTCCGGGGCCGTCGAGGACACTCTCCCGCCAGCCCAATCCGTAACGGCCGCCGCCGTCGGTGGTGACCTGACCGGTGTGCAGTTGTGCGATGCCCTGTGGCGAGAGGACCGAGGCGTCGCCGTACCGGCCGTCGTTCAACTGGGCGATTGCGTAGTGCGTCAGGTCGTCCAGGCTCATCGCCAGATAGCCGTGTGGCAGACCGGCGGTGTCGAAGGGAGGGTCGAATCGCTGCGGGCGGCCGAAGTAGTAGCGGTGCCCGGCCGGCAGGCCGAACGTGCGGGCCTCCACCTCGTCGGTGACGGCGTGGGTCATGTTGAGTGGGTCCAGCACGCGACGGCGCAGGTAGGAGCCGAACGACTGCCCGGCCACCGCCTCGACGAGCGCGCCGAGCACCATGTAGTTGGCGTTGCTGTACTGGTACGCCTCACCCGGCGGCACGGTCGGCGCGACCGTCGCCAGCTCCCGTACCGTCCTGGTCAGACCACCGGGGGAGTTGTCGAACCGGTCGAGCAAGCCCCGGTCCACCACATCGGGCAGCCCGCTCGTGTGGTTCAGCAGCTGCCGTACGGTGATGCGGGCGGCGACCGACTCGTCCGCCAGCCGCAGCCAGGAGACATAGCGGCGCGCCGGGGCGTCCAGCTCGACCCGCCCTGCCTCCACGAGTTGCATGACGGCCAGTGCGGTGAACGACTTGCTCACCGAGCCCAGCACGAAAGGGGTCTGCGGGGTGATCGACCCGCCGTCGCCGTCGACGCCCCAGGCGTTCTGACCTATCACCTGGTCATCCCGAACGATCGCGTACGCCAGGCCCGGTATCCGGTTGTCAGTCATGTGCTGGCGCAAGTATTCCGCCGCCCTCCCGACCCGGTCGCCGAGCGACCTGTCGCCGGTCGGGTCAGCGGCCGCCGGGGCGGCCACGGCCAGCGGCAACAGCAGCGCCGCGACGGCCGCCAGCGATCTGTTCCTCGTCCCTGCCCGTGCACCCGAACGCATGGCGGTCCTTCCGTCGAAAGGTTGCCCGGCGCGGGGCACGTCAACCGATCTGGCTCAACAGGCGTTCCAGCT
Source organism: Micromonospora avicenniae (assembly GCF_900156065.1). Taxonomy (GTDB): domain Bacteria; phylum Actinomycetota; class Actinomycetes; order Mycobacteriales; family Micromonosporaceae; genus Micromonospora; species Micromonospora avicenniae. The sequence continues at coordinate 24,776 of NZ_FTNF01000005.1, forward strand.
CGCCGAGGCGCTGCTTCACCGCCGCCAGTTCGTCGTTTGTGGTGACCATCTGCGAGCGCAGCGCCTTGAGTTCGGCGGCGGTGGCCCGGACGGCGTCCGCCATCCGCGCCTCGGCTTCGGCGGTGCGCTCGGCCAGCGCCTGGTACCGCTCCGCCCCTGCTGAGGATCGCCGGGCCCGATAGAAGCCGAGTCCGACGAAGCCGAGAATGGCTACCAGAGCCACTACCAGCACTGTCGAGGCGATGGTGGCCGTGTGTGCGATGTCCAGGTCGGCGCTCAGCAAAGTGCTCATCTAGCTCTTGTCCTCTCCCGATCCACCGGATTGCGGGCCACCGGTGCCCGCCCCGCCCGTCTCCACCTGCTCCGACTGAGGCGACCGCATGGCCTCGGTGATCGCCTCCGGCGTCAGGCTCAGTACGAACGGCACCAACTCGAAGTACTTCACCGAACTGCCGTCACGCGTCGTCTCCAGCGTTCCCGTCACCAGGCCGGCCGCCTCCAACCGCTGCAGGTGCATGTAGAGCAGCGGCCGGTTCATCTGCAGTTGTCGAGCCAACTGGCTGACGTAGACACGGCTTCCGGCGAGCGCCGCGATGATTCGCAGTCGATGCGGGCTCGCCAGCGCGTTGAGCACCTGCAGGAGCTCTTCGCTCGAGGACGGAGCCTGGGTCATCCCGCTGGTTCCCTTCCGGGGCTGTCTGTTTGTGCTGACACCCCTGTCAGAACAGACTGACACCCCACCTGGCCCCCGTCAATCCCCACCAGCCCCCCAGCGACGGCAACCTCCCGCGCACTTTCACGGAAAGAGTGGCCTCCGGATATCGGATGGCCGCTCTTTCCGTGAAAGAGGCGTTTGAGGGGAGGGGTGGGTGGGGGTTTGTGGGGGTGGGGGTGGGGTAGGGGGGTGCGTGACCGTACCTGAGAAGAATCGGCGGCAGCAGGAGGACGAGGCGCTCGAGAGCGGCGCGGTGTATCAGGACGTCAAGGGACGCCGAACGGCGGACCCGGGCGACGGGGCCGCCCTCGCCCACAGCGAGGCCGACCTCAACGCCGAACACCTGAGGCGTGGTGAGGTCGGCCCGGGCGCCCCGGAGGAGTGACCGCCTTCGCCTGGTGACTGCGCAGGTGACGCCGGTGCCGGTCAGCTGATCACTGGGAGCCGGCGGAGGCCGGATCGGCCGGCACGTGCGTACCTTGCCGCTCGAGGCCGGCGATGAGGAGCGTGATTCCGAAGTCGAACGCCCCGGGCCGGTCGGTGGCCTCCGCCGGGTCCTCCCGGTCGAGGGTGTGCGCGTGCGCGACCGCGCCGAGGCTGTCGGCCTGGATGCGCTGCTGCTCGTGGAAGGCGTGGCCGACGATGAAGTGGACCATGGTCGCGGCCGCGAGTTCGCTGGTCTCCTCGTCGAATCCGCCCGCGTCGATCGCCCCGGTCAGGCGCCTGTGTAGCCCCTCCGCGCCGAGGCCGAGGGCGAGGGTGCTCGAGACGACCTCCGCGCCGTCCTTGAACGCGAGGAGCGCGTCCCGCAGGGCGGTCGCCTCTGCCTGCACCCGCTGCTGCCAGCTGCGCCCGGTGGTGTCGACGCTGCGGGCGCCCGCGATGATCCGGTCGGAGACCGCGGCGAGCAGCGCCTGTTTGTTGGGGAAGTGCCAGTAGAGCCCGCTCGGCTGGATGCCGAGGGTCGCGGCCAGATGACGCATCGTGAGGTCAGGTAGCCCCTGCTGGTCCAGGATGCCCAGGGCTGCCTCGATGACGTCGTCACGGGAGTTGCGGGCGTACGCGGCTGTGCTTTCCGGCCTCGGCATGCCGCAAGTATAGTGAACGCCGTTCAGGAGAACGGTGTTCAGGTGAACACCGTTCTCCATGTCATCCGAACGCCTGCGTCCTGTCGCCGGGCGAGAGACCGTGCTCGCGTGGCCGACACGGGTGTGGAAGGAGCCGACCATGGAGCGACGTCGCGGTCTCGACACGCGGGACGTCACCAGGATCGTGGTCTTCGCCGCGATCCTGGCGGTCCTGGGGATCCCCGGCGCGATCCCGGTGTTCGGCGGCGCCGTGCCGATCACGGCACAGACGCTCGGCGTCATGCTCGCCGGCGCCATCCTGGGCCGTTGGCGGGGCGCGGCCGCCGTCACGCTCTTCCTCGTGCTCGTCCTCGCGGGACTGCCGCTGCTGTCGGGTGGACGTGGCGGGGCGGGCGTTTTCGTCGGCCCCTCGGCCGGTTTCCTCTTCGGCTGGATCGCCGGGGCCTTCGTGGTGGGCGCCATCGTGCGCTTCGGCAACCGGCCGCCGACCTGGTGGCGGACGGCGCTGGGCTGTTTCATCGGCGGCGCGCTCGTGGTCTACGCGGTCGGCATCCCGGTCCAGGCGCTCGTCACCCGGCTCCCGCTCGCGAAGACCGCGTTGTCCAGCGCCGCCTTCCTCCCCGGTGACCTGCTGAAGGTGGTGATCGCGGCGGCCGTCGCCATGGCGCTCTGGCGCGCGTACCCCCGGGCGTTCGGCGCCGAGACGGCGGCCGCGTCCCGGCCGCAGGCCGCGCGGCCGAAGACCGATGCGGGCGTACGGTGACGAACGAGCGACCCGCCATCCGCTGCGGAGCGGTGGTGCTTACCGAGGCGCAGCTACGTGAGCGGATCGCGGCTGCCGGGACCGCGGGCGTGGACGCGCCCGGCCGGGTCGTTCCGATCCTCGACGGGGATCGGCTGAACGCGGTCGCGACGGCCTTCGCCGTGCGGGCCGCGGGCGGGGTGCCGCTGATCGGCGACGACCGGTGGAACAGTGACTACTGGGACGGCCTGCGCCGGACGGTCACGGCGGCGGAGCCGGTGCCGGGCATGGCATGGGCCACCTTCAGTTCGGGCAGCACCGGGACGCCGAGGGTGATCATCCGCACGCACGAGTCCTGGTCCGCGTCGTACCCGGGAGTCGAGCGGATCCTCGGTCTCACGGCGGACGACGTCGTCTACGTGCCCTCGCCGCTGGTCTCGTCGGTGACGATGTTCTCCGTCGTCCACGCCCGCACGGTCGGCGCGAGCATCCTCCTGCCCCGGACCCACACCGTCTCCGATCCGGACCTCGAGCACGCCACCGTGATGCACGGCACGCCGTACGCGCTGCGCGGTGTCCTCGAACGGATCGAGGCGGGTCTGGCCCATCGGCTCCGCGTCGCCCTGGTTGGTGGTGCCCGGCTCGACCCCGGTCTGCGCGGCAGGGCCGAGGCGGCCGGTATCCGGCTGGTCTCCTACTACGGTGCCGCCGAACTCTCCTTCGTCGCCGTCGACCCCGACGGCCGCGGGCTGCGCCCCTTCGACGGCGTCGAGACCCGCATCGACGACGGCGTGCTCTGGGTCCGATCCCCGTACTTCGCCGGCGGATACCTCGGTACGGCCACCGGGCCGTTCCGGTGCGACGAGGACGGTTGGGGCACGGTCGGTGACCTGGTCAGCGGTGACGCGGCCGATCCGCTGCGGTTCCGCGGCCGCCGTGACGGCGCCATCCTCACCGCTGCCGCCACGGTGATCCCGGAGGACGTCGAAGCGGCACTCCAGCGGATCGACGGAATCGAGGACGCGGTGGTCTTCGGGCTGCCCAACACGAGGGCGGGGTCCCTCGTCGCCGCGGTCATCGAGACCGGCCCGGGCGGGCGGCCGCCGTCGGCCCGCGAGTTGCGCAGCCAGGCGGGCGCGCTGCTGTCCGGCACACACCTGCCGCGCCGCTGGTTCTGGACCGAGCGCCTGCCGCGTACCGCCACCGGCAAGCCCGCCCGCGACCGGATCAGGCACGACGCGATCGAGGGAAGGATGACTAGAGTTGTCTGAGCAGCAGCGAAACCTTCCGGTCGTCGTCGCGGCGCGGCGTACCCCGATCGCCAGCGAGGGCGGCCGGCTCGCCGACGTCACCGTGGAGCGGCTCGCCGCCCCCGTCGTCCGCGCCTGCGTCGACGACGCCGCGCTGGCCACGGCCGCGCCGCTCGCCGTCGGCGACGTCGTGCTCGGCAACTGCATGGGACCGGGTGGCAACACCGCCCGGCTCGCGGCGCTCGCGGCGGGACTGGATCTCGCGGTACCGGGCATGACGATCGACCGGCAGTGCGGCAGCGGGCTGGCCGCGATCATCACCGCGGCCGACGCGATCCGGGCCGGCGACGCTCGTGCCCGCATCGCGGGCGGGACCGAGAGCGCATCCACCGCACCGACCCGCATCGCGGACGGGGTCGCCTACCGCAAGGCTCCGTTCGCCCCGGCCGGCTTCGCCGACCCGGACATGGTGCGCGCCGCCCAGGACCTCGCCGTGCTCGACGCGGTCAGCCGCGACCACCAGGACCGTTACGCCGCGCGCAGCCACCGGCTCGCGTCCGCGACCCGCGAGCGGGGCGGCTTCGACGACGAGCTGGTACCACTCGACGGCCTCACCCGCGACAGCGGCCCACGCCCTCGCATCCCCACCATGCTGGACCGGTTCCCGGCGCTGTTCCCCGACGCCGCGGACGGCGGCACCGTGACGGCGGGCAACTCCTGCCGGAACAGCGACGGCGCCGCGGCCGTCGCGATCGTGCCGGCCGGCGCCCGGGGCGACTCGCCGGGGCTCGCCCTGGTCGCCAGCGCGACCGTCGGCTGCGACCCGGCCCTGCCCGGGCTCGGGCCGGTGCCCGCGGTCGAGGCCCTGCTGCGCGGCGCGGGTGTGACCCTCGCCGACGTCGCCGCCATCGAGATCGTGGAGGCGTTCGCCGCGCAGACGCTGGCCGTGCTCACCCGTCTCGGTCTGGCGGCCGGTGACGAGGTCGACGCACGGGTCTGCGCGGACGGTGGCGCGCTGGCGCTCGGGCACCCCTGGGGCGCGAGCGGTGCGGTCAGCGTCGTGCGGCTCTTCTCCCGGCTCGTGCGGTCGGGCGCCCCGGCCGGGTCGCTCGGCCTGGCCACGGCGGCCGTCGGTGGCGGGATCGGCGTGGCGGCCCTGTTCGAGGTGGTCCGGTGACTTCCGAGATCCACTTCGAGAACGTCTCGGTCGAGTTCTCCGGACGGGAGGTGCTGCGCGACCTGTCACTCGACCTCGACGAACGCCGGATCGCCGTGATCGGCTCCAACGGCTCGGGAAAGTCGACCTTCGCCCGGATGCTGAACGGTCTCGTCACCCCGACGAGGGGCGAGGTGCGGGTGCACGGGGTCGACCCGGCCCGGCAGCCGAAGGAGATCCGCCGCCGCGTCGGCTTCGTCTTCAGCAACCCGGACGCGCAGATCATCATGCCGACCGTGGCCGAGGACGTCGCGTTCTCCCTCCGGGGACGAGGTCTTACCCGTACGGAGGTCCAGGAGCGGGTCACCGCGGCGCTCGACCGCTTCGGCCTCGGCGAGCACGCCGACGCGCCCGCCCAGACCCTCTCCGGCGGGCAGAAGCAACTCCTCGCGCTGTGTGCGGTGCTCATCCGCGAGCCCGGCCTCGTCGTCGCCGACGAACCGACGGCGTACCTCGACGCCTCGAACAGCAGACGCATCGCGCGATTCCTGCTCGACGAGATGCCGCAGCAACTCGTCCTGGTCACCCACGATCCCCGGCTGGCCGCCCGGTGCGACATCGCGGTGCGGTTCGAGGCCGGCATTCTGGTGGACCGCGGTGACCCGGCAGCCGTCATCGCCCGGTACGAGGAGGAGCAGCTCTGATCGCGATGTACCGGCCCGGCGGCAGCGTCCTGCACCGGACGCCCGCCGGCCCGAAGCTGCTCACCGTCATGGCTCTCGCACTGGCGATCTCGCTCGTCCCGGCGAGCCCGTGGCTGCTCGCCGGGGCGATCGCGCTCGTGATCGGCTGCTATCTGCTCACCGGCCTGGGCCTGCGCGAACTCGGCCGTCAGCTCCGTGACCTGCGCTGGCTCATCCTCGTCATGCTCGTGCCGCAGGCGCTGTTCCTGTCGCTGCCGACCGCGGCGGTCAACATCACCCGGGTGGTCGTGGTCGTACTCCTCGCCGCCCTGGTCACCCTCACGACCCGCACCGAGGATCTGATCGACGCCATCGCGAAGGCTCTCGGGCCACTGCGGAGGTTCGGGGCCGACCCGGACAGGATCGCCCTCATGCTCTCCATGACGATCACCACCGTGCCGGTCATCGCGGGTTTCGCCGCACAGGTGCGCGAGGCGCAACGTGCGCGCGGCGTGCCCGTGCAGCCGCTGGCGTTCGTCGTACCCCTGCTCGTGATGGCGCTCAAGCACTCCGACGACCTGGCCGACGCCTTGACCGCCAGGGGTGTCGACTGAGTCCGGGCCGGACTAGGCTGGCTGCCCATGTCGGGTCGAGCGGCCAGAGTGTCGGGCGTCCTGGCGTTCGGCCTGATCGTCGTCGCCTGCCTGGGCTGCTGCACCAGGCGATTGTCGCTCTGGTCGGCGCTGGCGCTCGGGGCGGTCGCGGCCTGCTGCGCGATGGTCTGGTTGGTGGCCACGACGAGGCGCGGGATGGCGGAGCGTGGTCCCGCGCAGGCGACGGCGACGGCCTACCTCGATGCGGTCGTCGCGGGGGAGTTCGCGGTGGCGTACGGGTTGCTCACGGTCGAGCGCCGGGCGCAGGCCGGTCCGGCGGAGTTCGCCGAGCTCTACGCCGGGGACCAGGCGATCACCGCCTACACCATCGACGGTACGACGATCGTCCGCGCCCAAGGGCGGTTGCACGCCGAGACGCACGCGCAGGTCCGGTTCGCCAACGGTCAGGCGGCCCGGCTCCTCGTCGGGCTGGTACCCGAGTCGGAGGGCCGGTGGCGGGTGGCTGAGGTGCGCGCCGGAGAGCGCTGGTAGCGGGCCTTGGTGGCGCGGACGACCGCTCGTCGAATCTCCGGGGGCCCGGATCAGCCGCTGATGCGCAGGCTCGAGATCAGGCCGTCGCGCAGGTGGAACGTCATCGGGCCGGTGCCGTTGTAGCCGTTGCCCGAGACCTTCAGGGTGACGACGTAGCTGTCCGGGTCCGTTCCGGGCTTGATCCCCTTGAACTCGAAGCGCGACTGCACCCCGATGTTGTCGGTGCGGTCCCAGTCGCGTACTCCGTCCCGGCCGCGGAACTCGCGGCCCCAGTCGTTGAGGTACGCGTCGTCGGTGAACGCGGCGACGAAGGCGTCCGAGTCGGCGCGGTTCGTGGCGTCGATGAAGGCCTGGATCGGGGTGGGGATCTCGCTGGTCGTCATGGTGTTTCCTTCGGCGGTTGTGCGACACCCGGGAATGGGCGTCGCGGCTAGGCGGGCGTGATGTTGTGGTTCACGCGGAAGAGGTTGCGTGGGTCGTAGCGCCTCTTGATCGCGGCGAGCCGGTCGTAGCGTTCGGAACCGTAGATGACGCGCAGCTCCTGCGGGGTGCGGCCCTGCCGGTCGCTGAGGAGGTTGGGCATGATCTCGTCCTGTGCCCACGGCGCTACCGCGTCGACCATGGCGGTCAGTTGCTCGCGAAAGACGGGGGCCAGCTCGGGTCGGCCGCCACCGGAGCCGAAGAGCTGCCAGCGTGCGCTCCTACCGGGCACCGCGTTCGCCCCCGCGGTCGGTCGTGTCAGTGCTCCGCCGAGGGGCCGTAGCTCGACGAATCCCAGCTGGGTGCCGGAGTCGGGGCCGAGCTGGGCGAGCAGGGCGTCGACGGCCTCGCGGGGGAAGTCCCGCAACGCGGTCGAGCGTTCGACCCAGGGTACGGGTCTGGGTGGGTCCAGAAATACCGAACCGGCCTCGCGGTAGGGGAGTTCGGTGATCGTGTCCAGCACCGTCGGCGCGATCTCGCGGATCGGCGCGAGCCGCCGCTCGGCCTCGTCCGCAGGTCCGAGCGAGGTGAACCGGACGTGCATCACGAAGGTTCCCCGCAGGGGTTCCGGCACGTCGGGCAGCGGAGGCCGGCGCAGGAAGCCGATGGAGGAGTTCGTCTCCTCCGGCAGGTCGACCACCCAGTCCCGCCAGGTGTGCAGCACCTTGGCCGCGTGCTCGCCGGCGAAGAAGAGGCCGCCGCCGTAAATGCGCTGCACCGGGAAGAGGGTGAACTCCAGGGCGGTGACCACGCCGAAGTTGCCCTTGCCGCCGAGCAGCGCCCAGAACAGGTCCGGCTCCGAGTCGGCGGTGACCCGGCGCAGTTCACCGTCGGCGGTGACGATTTCGATGGCCTGTACGTGGTCGGCGGCGTACCCGTACTTGCGGCCCAGGATCGGGCTTCCTCCGCCGCCGAGGTGGTAACCGACGACGCCGACGGTGGGGGAGGTGCCGCTGACCGGAGCGAGGCCGTGCTTGTCGGTCTCGGGGAGTACCTGCTGCCAGCGGGCACCGCCCTCGACCCGGGCGAGGCGTCGGGTGGGGTCGACGTGCACCGCGTTCATCCGGGACATGTTGATCAGCACCGCGCCCTCGGCGGAGCGGGCCACCTGGTGTCCGGTCGTGAGGACGGCCACCGGCAGGTCCCGCTCGGCGGCGAACCGGACCGCGGCCCGCACGTCGGCCGCGCTGGTCGCGCCGACCGCGACGGCCGGTCGCAGCGCGGTCATCAGGTTGAAGGTGACGCATTCGGCCGCGTAGTCCGCATCCTCCGGCAGCAACACGGGACCGGCGGTCCGTGCCGACAGGTCGGCAGTGTCGGCCCTGCTCAACGAAGCAGGGCCTGCCGCGCCGTACGAAGTCATCCGTCCCGCCCTCGCATATCGGGTTCTCTGTGCCGGGCGCGCGACGGTTTCCCGGCGCTCCCGGGCCATTCGTACTACACACGGCGTGGAGAAATCCCTGGTTCAGGCATCGGGGCGAGCGGCGTTGTAGCGCTCGCCACAGCATTCGTCGGCGCTGCCGAGCGTCGGCTACGCCCGGGGCGCGACCGGGTCGTCGCTGTGCCGCAGCCGCCATCCGAGCCGGGCGGCTCGGCGAGGGCCTCGACCAGCGGTCGGGAGTGAGGGGGAGATGGTCGACGAGGCGTGTCCGCTGGTGTGGTTCGGGGCCTGCGGAAATCGGCTCGCGGTTGGATCCGTCAGCGTACGGAAACGGTCCGTGAATGCGGCGCGGCGACATATGTGGAGGCGTCGATCAATTTCCTATTCCCGCCGGGGTGGCGGCCGGCGTCAGCGGCCGACCGTCGAATGTGGTTCTTCGGCATCCGTTGGTGACACCCGTCTCCGTGTCCAATATCCGACGCCCTGTGGGAAATTCCTCGCAAATCCTCACGGTGTGCTCGACCGTCGTTACCTGGCGCGCTCAATCGGCGGTGGCGACAAGGGGTTGGGTAGGGATGACCCCGGTCACAAATGGGCGGCGGCGACCGGCAGGAAAATGAACGCCGGATCAGGCAGGTAACCTCTCCGGCGTGCCGGAGATCGTACCCCTCGTTGTTACCGATCGGTATGAGGTCTTGGAGCTGCTCGGCCAGGGCGGAATGGGTCGGGTGTGGAAAGCCCGTGACCGGATGCTGCACCGAGACGTGGCCATCAAGGAAATTGTTCCGCCGCCCAACCTCACCGATCAGGCGCGGCGGGAATTGCGCGTGCGGTCACTTCGGGAGGCGCGGGCCATCGCGCGACTCGACCACGTGAGCGCCGTCAAGGTCTTCGACGTGTTGCTGAGCGCGGACGGCGACCCGCAGATCGTGATGGAGTACGTGCCGTCCCGCTCGCTGCACGACGTCATCACCGGGGAAGGCTCGCTCCCGCCCGTGCGGGCGGCCGAGATCGGGCTGGCGGTGCTCGGCGCGCTCCGCGCCGCCCACCGGGCCGGGATCGTGCACCGCGACGTCAAGCCGGCCAACATCCTCATCGGCGCCGACGGGCGGATCGTCCTCACCGACTTCGGTCTGGCCACCGCGGTCGAGGACTCGACCCTGACCCTCGCCGGCGTGGTCCTGGGCTCGCCCGCGTACGTCTCGCCCGAGCGGGCCATGAACGGCACCATCGGTCCGGCCGGCGACCTGTGGTCGCTCGGCGCCACCCTCTTCGCCGCCGTCGAGGGTCAGTCGCCGTACGCCCGGCCGTCCAGCCTGATGAGCCTCACCGCGCTCGTCACCGAGCCGCCACCCAGGCCCCGCCAGGCGGGCCCGCTCGCACCGTTGCTGGAGGGGCTGCTCCGTAAGGATCCGGCCGAGCGGATGGACGCCGACACCGCAGAGCAACTGCTGCGTCAACTGCTCGCCGAGGCGCCGCAGCGCGCGGCGCTCACCGCGAAGACGCAGGCGATCCCGCAGCATCCCGGGGTCCCGCCGACCGTTCCCAGGTCCGCGTCTCCCGCGGAGTCGCCCGGCGCCGAGCGGCCCGCCCCCGAGTGGCCGGGAATGCCGCCGGTGGCGCCTGTGGCGGCCGTACCTGCCTCGGGCGCGTCCGCCCGGAGCGCGCCGGCCGCCGACGCCGACGCGCCGCCGCCCCCGGCCGGCACCACCCGCCGGCGGCGGGCCTGGCTGGTGGGCGCGGTCGCCGCCGTGCTGCTGCTCGGGTTGGGGGTCGGTGTCCCGCTGGCCGTACGCGGGGCACCTGCGGACCCTGCCGAGCTCGGCGAGCCGGTGGACCTGGCCGTGCCGGAGGGGACGCCGGCCGGCTCGTCGCCGTCTCCCACACCGGGAGCGCTCGCCTGGTCCGTCTACCAGGACCGCAGCGGATTCTCCCTACCGGCGCCACGTGACTGGCGGATCGTCCGGCGCGGCGGCACGGTCGAGTTCCACGAGCCGGGCGGCGAGCGGATGCTCACGGTCACCCGGACGGATGCGCCCGGCAACGACCCCGTGGCCGAGCTGACCAGGCGCGAGGAGGACGCGGCCGCCGGTGGGAAGTATCGCGACTACCGCCGCGTCGAGATCGTCGCCGTCAACTACCAGCTTCGCGCGGCCGACTGGGAGTGGGTCTACACGGCCGAGTCCGGCACGCTCGTCCACGCGCGTCAGCGTACGTTCGCGACCGCCGAGCAGCAGGGCTACCGCATCGTCTGGTCGACACCGGAGGCCGTCTGGACCAGCAATGCGAGCGCGTTCCAGAAGGTCACCGCCGGGTTCCGGTCGGCCACGGCGGGCTCCGACGCAGAGACGACGACCACGAGCCGCCCGTCGGCCGCCGCCCCGCCGCCGAGGCCGGGAACGTCGACGGGGGCGGCGAGCCCCACTCCGCGCAAGCCGGGCAACCGGATCGTCGGTGTGGCGAGCAACCGGTGCCTGGACATCAAGGACCTTGACGCGCCCGGCTCGCCGCGCCTGCTCATCCGTGACTGTCTGGCCGAACGCGACCGCAACCAGCTCTGGACGTTCGGTCCGGACGGGAGCGTCAGGTTGGACGGCCGGTGCATGGACGTGGCCAACGCGTCGAGCGACGACGGCGCGGTGGTTCAGCTGACCGACTGCAACGGCACCCCGGCTCAGAAGTTCAGGTTGAACGAGGAGCGCCAACTGGTGAACGCCAGCAGCGGGAAGTGCCTGGACGTGGTCGACGAGCGCACCGAGAACGGCGCGCCGCTGCAGCAGTGGACCTGCAACGATGGTGCGAACCACCAGAAGTGGCTGTTGCGGTGACGGGTGGTTGCCGGCGTCTGCCATGCTTCGTCCGGTGACGACCGCCGGCCCCCGCAGACGCCACGCCCACCGCCGCCCCCGCAGTCGTACGGGTCGGATCGTCTTCGCGTTCGTCGCCGTGGCGGCCGTCCTGGCGGTCGCCGCGCTGATCGTTCCGATGCTGCTGCCGCCGGGTCCGCGTCCGCTGTTCCAGCTTCCGGTCGCCTGTGGGGAGACCTGGCAGCTCGGCACCTATCCGGGCCATGACGACTACGACGTCGACCTGTTTCCCATCGAGGGCGAGGCGTGGGGTAGGCCGGTGCTCGCCGCCGCGGCGGGCACGGTCACCGTGGCCGGGATCAACGGCTCGCTCGGTGGGCGCACCCCGGAGAACCCGGAGGGGCCGCGGGGGCGCGGCGGCGGTTACTGGGTGAAGATCGACCATGGTGGCCGGTGGGAGACGCAGTACCTCCACCTGCTCGAACCGCCGATGGTGCGGGAAGGTCAGCAGGTCGTCCAGGGCGAGCAGATCGGCCGACTCGGCAGCACCGGCAACTCCGGGGCCCCGCACCTGCACTTCGAGCAGCGGCGGGGTTGGGAGAAGGTCGAGACGTGGTTCGACGGCTCTCCCTCCGGCATCACCCACGACGACCGCGAGTACACGGTCCGGCGTACGAGCAACAACTGCGGCTGATCGCAGCCGGTGTGGTCGCCGCCAGGGCTTTTTGGCGGCTCCGGGCCGGTCGGGACCAGCTCGATCCCGACTGCGCGGGGCATCTACTTTCGGCCGATCACCCCGGTACGGCGGGTGTTTCACCGGTATGGTCTGAAAAGCCCGATTAGCTGCCATTGGCGGAGTATGACCATGTCGCACCATCTCGACACCCCGCACGCCGCGCAGAGCGGTCAGCTCTACCTCAACGACCTGTTCGTCTTCGACGGCGAACGCGGCACCGTGTTCGTCATGGACGTCAACAGCTCGGTGACCCGGGCTGACATCAAGAGGGGCTTCCACGCCGAGGCACGGTACGAGTTCAAGGTCCACTTCAACGGGGCCGAGCTCGAGGAGTTGACCTACCGGCTGGCCTTCGGCGAACCCGACGGGCAGGGCAAGCAGGCGCTGACGCTGCACGCGCTCACCGCGGCGGAGGCGCGCGACGACGCCGCCACGGGAACGCTCCTCGTCGAGGGCCGGACCGGCGAGATGATCGAGGGGAACTACCTGCGCGTCTGGGCGGGCCGGATCGCCGACCCGTTCTACATCGACCTCGGTCAGCTCGCGACGGTGAACGACGCGTTCAAGAACGGCGCCGAATTGGACCGGTCGGCGTGGCGACCGGAGAATGCGCAGAACACCTTCGCCGGCACCACGGTCGAGTCGATCGTCCTGGAGATCTCCCGCGACGAGCCGTTACTGCGTGACGGCATGCGGATCGGTGTCTGGTGTCGCACCATGCTGGCCACCGATGCGGGCGGGTGGCGGCAGATCAACCGGGCCGGCCACCCGATGATGTGGCCGATCTTCTGGCCCACCGACACCGACTTCTCCAACCCGGCCAACGTCCGGCACCCCTGCGACGACCTGAGGGCGGACGGCGAGGAGATCGCCTCGGCGGTCGCCCGGGTCGTCGCCGCCAACGGGACGGCGCCCGACCCGAAGGCGTACGGCTGGAGCGTGGCGCGGGAGGTCTACCCGGACCTGCTGTCGTACGAGGTCGGCACGCCGGCGAACTACGGGTTCGCGACCCGCAACGGGCGCGCCATTGCCGACAACGCACCCGAGGTCATGTTCTCCATGGTGCTGAACACCGGAATCTCCTCCGGCCTCGGCGCCGACGCGGCCGAGCAGGCGCGGTCCGACACGTTCCCCTACGTCGTGCCCGCCTGACCGGCGACGACCTCCCGAGCGGAACAGGAACTCGCGGACCCACGCAAGCCGAGCCGGCGACGATCAGCGGTTGCCCGCCAGCTTCTGCAGGTGCCGCATGGCCGACTGGGAAGCGGAATCCGACGCGGGGACCAGCACGTGCAGCGTCTGCTCGTGGTCCTCGGCCGTCTGCACCGCCTCGAGATGGAGACGGATCGGGCCGACGATCGGATGCTCGATCACCTTCGAATCCACGACGACCTTTTTCGCGACGTGCCGCTCGGACCAGAACTGCTTGAAGTCGTCGCTCGCGGCACTCAGTTCGCTGACGAGCTCAGCCGCCCGCGGGTCGTTCGGGTGGCGGCCGTAGTCCATCCGCAGCATCCCGACCATCCCGGCCGCGGCGGCCTCCCAGTCACGGTGGATGAGACGGGCCTTTTCGGAGAGCAGTAGGAAACGTGCTGCGTTTCGCTCGCGCGCCGGCATCGCATTGAAATCATGAATGAGGAGACGGGCGGTCGGATTCGCCGCGAGAATGTCGGTCCGACGCCCGGTGAGAACGGCCGGCACTCCGCCGAGTGATTCCATGAGACGGAGCATTCCGACGCGTACGCGTTGAGTCGGTACACGCTCCAGCCGCAGGTGGTTGACCCGCCGGGACAGGTCGAACATGTGCTCGCGGGCCGCGTCGTCGAGTTCGAGCACGTCGGCGAGAGCGTGCAGGACGTTGTCCGACGGCGTGACCCGCCGTCCCTGCTCCAGCTTCACGTAGTAGTCGACGCTGACGCCGACACGACGGGCGACTTCCTCACGGCGCAGTCCGGGCACCCGCCGTGACGGTGCCGAACGCAGGTCGCCCCGTGTCGGCACGAGAGCCGCACGGCGCGCACGCAGAAAATCGCCCAAAGTGAGCTCTTGCACGCTTCCAACCAGTCTTTGTGTGAATTTCCTGGGCAACTCTACAGGGTGGCCCAGCTAGTCCTAGGAACGATGGGCCGCGCTCGACTCGCCCTCCACCTGTATCGGCCTGCTTTCCTTGTTTCGGCCCCTCCCGAGGGCCGGTGAGGGTGCGACATGGGTAACGAGCACGAATCGGGCCGTACTGGCCGACGCGGAGGATAGGTAATCGCTTGATACAGGCGTGCTGGACGTGCCGGTAGTGTGGGCGTCCGGCAAGGGCCGCGGCGCTCGTCGACGGCTTGACGCAGCGGCCTGACCCCGGAGCCGATGACCGGCGTGCTGCTGCTCGTGGTGAGCAAGCCATGACGAGTTGTAGTGCCGGCCGGTTCTTGTTTCGAGTACGGCGTGGAGGTACCCAGCTTGGATCAATCCGAGGCCTCGACGGGGTCGCTGGTCGGCCGTGACGAAGAGTTCGTCGTTGCCCGCAGGTTCCTCCGGCAGGCGGCGGTCAACGGCGGGTCGCTGCTGATCTCGGGTGAGCCCGGGGTGGGAAAGACGGCACTGCTCGACGCCGTGGCGGAGGCCGCCGCGGAGGCGGGGACGCGCGTCCTCCGGGCGGCCGGGGTGGAGTTCGAGGCCGACATCAGTTATTCCGGCCTGAACCAGTTGCTGTTCCCGCTGTACGACGCGTTCGACGAACTCGCACCCGCGCACCGTGAGGCGCTCCAGGTGGCGCTCGGATTCGGTGCCGGCCAGCCGCCGGACCGGTTGCTGGTGTCCAACGCCGTGCTGTTGCTGCTCCGCTCGATGGCCGCCGCTGGGCCGCTGCTGCTCATCGTCGATGATCTGCCCTGGCTCGACCGGGCCAGTTCGGCGGTGCTCGGGTTCGTCGCGCGCCGCCTGGTGGGCACCAGCGTCGGCTTCCTGGGCGCGTCGAGGTCGCACACCCCCAGCTTCTTCGAGCACGGCGGGATCCCCGCGCTCGACCTGCAGCCGCTGCGACCGGACGCGGCCGGCGAGCTGATCAACCAGCGTTTCCCGGAACTCGCCCCGGCCGTCCGGCGACGGCTGCTGTCGGAGGCGCGTGGCAACCCGCTCGCCCTGCTGGAGCTGCCCACCGCGCTGACCGGGGCCCAACGTCTCGCCGCGGCGTCCCTGCCCACGGTGCTTCCCTTGCCCCGGCGTCTGCAGGCGCTCTTCGCGTCCCGGGTGTCCCGACTGCCCGAATCGTGCCGTCGGCTCCTGCTGCTGGGAGCACTGGACGGCACGGGTGAACTCGGCGTGCTGCTCGCGGCGGCCGGCGAGTACGACCTGGACGACCTGCAACCGGCCGAACGCGACCAGTTGGTCCGGGTCCACGGCAACACCCGCCGCTTCACCTTCCGGCACCCGCTGACCGAGTCGGCGGTCGTCGAGGTGGCCTCGAGCAGTGACCTGCGTTGGGCGCACAGCGCTCTCGCCCGGACGCTGGTCGCGCATCCCGAACGCCGGGCCTGGCACCTCGGTGAGGCCACGGTCGGCCCGGACGAACAGGTCGCCACCCTGCTGGAGCAGGCCGCGCACCGGATCCTGCGACGGGGTGACGCCGTGGGTGCGGTCGCGTCGTTGACGCGGTCGGCCGAGCTGAGCCCCGATCCGATCGAGCGGAGCCGACGTCTGGGACAGGCCGCCTACATCGGCGCCGACGCGGGCGGGGAACTGGTGAACGCGTCGCAGCTGTTGGACGATGCCCGCCGGGCCAGCCAGGGTGACTCGTTGTACGCCACCGCGGCCGCCGTGCACCTGTTGCTCAACGGCGACGGCGATGTCCGGACCGCACACCGGCTCCTGGTCGGAGCGATCGAATCGGGTAACCACGGGTACGACGCCGAGGACCAGTCCCTGATCGACGCGATGCTCACACTTCTGCTGCTCTGCTACTTCTCCGGTGAGCCCAGGATGTGGGAGCCGTTCTTCGCCGCCCTCGACCGGTTGACGCCCGAAGCGCCCGAGCTGCTCACGGTGGCGGCCGGCACGTTCGGCGACCCGGCGCGGACCGGGCAGGCGGCGGTGCGCCGGCTCGACGCGCTGGTCGGCGGAATGGGCGACGAGATCGACCCGACGCAGATCGTGTGGATCGGAGTAGCGTCCATCTATCTGGACCGGCTTCCCGATTGCCGGGAGGTGGACTGGCGGGTGGTACGCCTTGGGCGCGACGGTGCCGCGCCGGCCCGTCGCCACCTCGGTGCCCTGCTGCACCTCTGCTTCGCGGACATCCACACCGGGCGGTGGGACGAGGCGATCGAACTCGCCGACGAGGGCCTGCGCCTCTGCCGCGAGCACGGCTTCCGCTTCTTCATGTGGTACTTCCAGTACGTCCAGGCGCTGCTCGCGGCCGCGCGCGGCGATGCCGACGCCAGTCGGGCCCTGACCGACCGCATGCTGAGTTTCGCGGCACCGCGGCGAGCCCGGGCCGCGGAGTTCCTCGCCTACCACGCGGAAGGGCTGAACGACCTGGCGTGTGGTGACTCCGAGAGCGCGTACGAAACCCTGTCCCTGCTCAGCCCGGCGGGCACGATCGCGCCGTACGTCCCGCACGCGCTGTGGGGATGTCTCGACCTCGTGGAGGCGGCGCTCCGTACCAACCGGTTCACCGAGGCCGCCGCGCACGCCGCCGCCATCAAGGAGGCGAACCTCGGGGCGCTGTCGTCGCGGCTCGCACTGCTCAGTGCCGCGGCGTCGGCGTACGTCGCGCCCGACGACCAGGTCGAGGACGCGTTCGAGGCGGCGTTGATGCTGCCCGACGTCGAGCGCTGGCCGTTCGACCTGGCTCGGGTACGGCTCGCGTACGGGGAACGGCTGCGCCGGAACAAGGCGACCGCGAAGTCCCGGGCCCAGCTTCGCGCCGCACTTGTGGCATTCGAGCGGCTGGGCGCCCAGCCGTGGGTCGAACGGGCGAGCAAGGAGTTGCGAGCCACCGGCCTGGTGAAACCGAGAAGCGTCACCCGGCCGGCCGTCCTCACCCCGCAGGAACGTGAGATCGCGAAACTCGCGGGTTCCGGACTGACGAACAAGCAGATCGGCGAGAAGCTCTTCCTCTCGCACCGGACCGTCGGCACGCACCTCTACCAGATCTTCCCCAAACTCGGCATCACCTCCAGAGCTGCGCTCCGCGACGCCCTGGCGGCGCTCACCGACGCCGAGGACGGAGATTCGCAGCTCGGACAGCTGCCGGATCAGTGACGCCGCCCGGGTAGCGGTGTGCCAGCGGTGCGGCCGCACGTCGACGCCGCGTGTCATGCCGACGGTTCGGCACCTTCCGCCAGCCGCTTCAACCGCAGCAGCACGTCCTGGTGGGCGTAGTAGAACTCTTCCGCCTGTGAACCACGAATCAGTGCCGTCGTGAGCTCACGCTCCACCCTCTTGGCGATCACCTGAGTGCCGGGGCAGACCGGGACGAGCGTCCAGGCCTGGTAGATGCTCAGGTCGGCCGAGGAGCCGATCCAGCCGAACCGGGTGTCCGGCTCGTACTCGGAGACCACGGCCTCCAGTTGCACGCCGTACAACTCGATCTCGAACGCGGCGCCGAGTCGGATCTCGTTCGGGACGCGCGCCAGTCGCACCTCCGGGACCCAGTCGGGCCACCGCGACACGTCGACCAGGTGCGAGTACACGCGCTGCGGAGACGCCTCGATGACGGCCTCGCCATGCATGGAGGATTCGGAGTACGGCGCGGTGAAGCCCGGGGAATGGTGTCTGTCCCGGCGTGCCCAGGACACACCATGGCCGGCCCGGGGGTGAAGCATCTCGTTCTCCGTTCGACTACCTGTGGCACCCGAGGATCACGTCCAGATGGTTCCGCTCGGACCGGTGCCGCAAGACCCTGCAGCTGTTCGACACCCAAGGTGCTCCCACCGGCCGCGAAAGTGACCGGTCAGATGACTTAGCCGATGACTGGGTCTCACCGCGGCCGTCGCCGGCCCGGATGATGCCGCAGCGTTGGTCGAGGTGGCAGCCCGTTCCCGGTGGCCGGTGAGGGGTGACGCGCCGGGCCGCCGGCCCGCCTCTGGTCGATGTCGTTCCGTGACGTACGTCAGGTCGCCGATCGGTAAGTCATCGGCGAGGGGATCGTTCTCGCCGAGGAATTGACGGCACACCAGTCATCTGACAGATGCGGCACCCGCAGCATTTGCCGACTCTTGGATCACCGCAGAGCGCGCCAGCGACCGGGTCCGGCGGACGGATGGGACAGCAGCCGTCCGCCGGGCCAGTGGCCGCCTGCCCGCCCCCACTTCCGGGGGATCGCACAACGAAAGGAAAGACATGCCGTACGTCACCGTCGGTGAAGAGAACAGCACCTCGATCGACCTGTACTACGAGGACCACGGCAGCGGTCAGCCGGTCGTGCTGATCCACGGTTTCCCGCTCAGTGGCCACTCGTGGGAGAAGCAGTCGGCCGAGCTGCTCGCGGCCGGCTACCGGGTCGTCACCTACGACCGCCGCGGTTTCGGTCAGTCCAGCCAGCCGGCGGTCGGGTACGACTACGACACCTTCGCCGCGGATCTCAATGTCCTCATGGAGAAGCTCGACCTGACCAACGCCGTTCTCGTCGGCTTCTCGATGGGCACCGGTGAGGTCGCCCGGTACCTGAGCCGTTACGGCTCGGCGCGGGTCGCGAAGGTCGCCTTCCTCGCCTCGCTGGAGCCGTTCCTGGCCAAGACGGACGACAACCCGATCGGCGCGGCTCCGCGGGAGTTCTTCGAGGGCATCGTGGAGCAGGTACGCAAGGACCGGTACGCGTACTACACGGCGTTCTACGCCGACTTCTACAACCTCGACGAGAACCTGGGCACCAGGATCAGCGAGGAGGCCGTCCGGAACAGCTGGTCCGTCGCCGCCAGCGGCGGTTGGTACGCGGCCGCGGCCGCGCCGATGACCTGGATCACCGACTTCCGGGAGGACATCACCAAGGTCGACGTGCCGACGCTGATCCTGCACGGCACCGGCGACCGGATCCTGCCGATCGACTCCACCGGCCGCCCGTTCCACAAGGCGCTGCCCAGCGCCGAGTACGTCGAGATCGAGGGCGCGCCGCACGGCCTGCTCTGGACGCACGCCGACGAAGTCAACAAGGCGCTGCTCGGCTTCCTCGCCAAGTGACGGCTTGAAGCAACGGCGGAGATGTCGGGTCGGCGAGCCGGATCCCATCGGCTGCCCACCCACCCGAGAGGCGCCCGACGTCTCCGCCGTGCTTCGCGTCGAATCGCGTCCACCCGCACACGACGCGTGGTGGACGCCCGGCCTCGGCCCACGATCACGAGGTGGCCGTCGGCCGACCATCCCATCGGTAAAGAAGGAGTAACCATGCGCGCCGCTGTCGCGACCGCTGTCAACACCCCCCTGTCGCTTGTCGAACGCGATGTGCCCACACCGGGACCGGGGGAGGTCCTCGTCCGGATGACCGCGTGCGGGGTGTGTTTCACCGACCTCAACCTGATCCGCGGGCACTACCCGTTCGCCCGTTTTCCCGTGGTGCCCGGACACGAGATCACCGGTGTCGTGGAGGCCGTCGGTGAGGGCGTCACCTTCCCGACGGTCGGCACCGCCGTGGGTGCCCAGTTCCTCTACGACTCGTGCGGGCACTGCGACTACTGCGTCCGCGGCGACCAGATCCTCTGCCCGTCCAAGCGGGTCACCGGCATCGTCGTCGACGGCGGCTACGCCGAGTACGCCCTGCTGAAGGCCGGGTACGTCACCCCGCTGCCGGCCGGGCTGGACCCGATCGCCGCAGCCCCGCTGATGTGTGCGGGCATCACCGCGTTCAACGGGCTGCGGCAGGCGGGAATCCGCCCCGAGTCGCGGGTCGCCGTCATCGGTTCGGGCGGCATCGGGGCGCTGGCGATCCGCTACGCCGTCGCGATGGGCGCGCGCGTCGCGGTGCTCGGCCACTCGCGTCGGGCCGAGGAGCAGGCGCTGTCGATGGGCGCCGAACTGTTCGTCGCGACCAGCGAGCAGGAGCCGGCCGCGGGGCTCAAGGCCTGGGACGGCGGCGCGAACGTCATCCTCAACGCGGCTCCGACGACCGCGGCCGCCGCCGCGGCGTTCGGCGGGCTCGCCCCCGACGGCACGCTGGTGCTCTGCGGGTACGACGGCGAGCCGCTGAGCCTGCCGACCCAGCCGATGGTGCTCAACCGGCTGCACGTGATGGCCAACCCGTCCGGGTCGCCGCACGACCTGCGCGACACGCTCGCGTTCTCCGCGGCCCACGGAATCCTTCCCGAAATCAACACGATCTCTCTCGACCAGGCTTCCGCCACCTTGGACGCGATGGGCGCGGGTACCTCCCACGGCCGCAGCGTCATCGTCTTCTGATCTACGAGGAGCAGTCATGTCAGTCGTACTGATAACTGGTGCGTCCAGCGGTTTCGGGGCGCTCACCGCCAGGGCGCTGGCTCGGGCCGGCCACACCGTCTACGCCAGCATGCGGGCCACCACAGGCCGCAACGCCCCGGCCGTCGCCGAGGCAGCCGCATTCGCCCGTGAGCACAACGCCGACCTGCGCACCATCGAGCTGGACGTACAGTCGCAGGAGTCGGCCGACGCCGCCATCGCGGCGATCGTCGCCGAGCACGGCGCGCTCGACGTGCTCGTCCACAACGCCGGCCACATGGTCACCGGCCCGGCCGAGGCGTTCACGCCCGAGGAGATCGCGCACGTCTACGACATCAACGTGCTGGGCACGCAGCGGGTGAACCGGGCGGCGCTGCCCGTCATGCGGGAACGCCGCAACGGCCTGGTGGTCTGGATCGGCTCCAGCAGCACCAAGGGCGGCACCCCGCCCTACCTCGCGCCCTACTTCGCGGCGAAGGCAGGCATGGACGCCCTGGCCGTCAGCTACGCCGCCGAGCTGGCCCGGTTCAACATCGAGACCAGCATCGTCGTACCCGGCTCCTTCACCAGCGGCACCAACCACTTCGCGCACAGCGGACGCCCGGCCGACGAGGAGACCGTCAAGGCCTACGAGGAGCGGTACGCGGGCCTGATGGAGCAGGTGAGCAAGCGGCTGGCCGAGCTCGCGCCGCCGGACGCGGACGTGGCCGAGGTCGCCGCCGCGGTGGTCCGCGTGGTGGACGTGCCGCACGGCAAGCGGCCGTTCCGCGTGCACATCGATCCGGCCGACGACGGGTCGGAGGTCGTCAGCGTGGTCGCCGACCGGATCCGTTCGGAGTTCCTCACCCGCATCGGCCTCGCGGACCTCCTTCACCCGCACAGCTGACGGCGATCCGGATGTCTGTGGCAGGGCTGTATCCGATGATTCCGGCGGCTGACGCGGATGCCCGCGCCGCCGACGTCCGCGCCGCCGTGGACGCCGCTCAGGCTGCCTTTCCCGGCTGGGCGGCGACCGGGGCGGCGGAGCGCCGGACGGTGCTTCTCGGCGCGGCGCACCTGCTCGAGGAGCGTGCGGAGGCGCTTGCCGGAATTCTGCGTCAGGAGACCGCGGGCAGCCTGGCGTGGGCGGAGTTCAACATCCGCCTGGCCGCCGGGCAGCTGCGACAGGGCGCCGCGATGGCCACCCGGCCGGTCGCGGAGCTCCTGGGCGGCGGCGCGGACCGGGCCGGCTCCGTCGGACGCGAGCAGGCCGGGGTGGTCGTGTCGTTCGTGCCCTGGAACGGTTCGATGGTCTACTGCGCGCGGGCGGTCGCCGTGACGCTGGCCGTCGGCAACACGGTGCTGATCCGGCCCAGCGCGGACGCGCCGGTCACCTGCGGGATCATAATCGCCGACGTGCTGGCCGAGGCCGGGCTGCCGCCGGGAGTCGTCAACGTGGTCGCCAACGATCACGCGGACGCCCCCGCGGCGGTCGAGGCGCTGATCGCCGACCCGCGGGTACGCCGGGTCACCTTCACCGGTCCGATCGGCGCCGGGCGCGTCGTCGGTCGACTTCCCGCGCAGCGGTCCGGCCGGTAGCTGCCGGCGTACCAGGTCGCGATGTGCCCACCGGCGCGGCCACCGCCAGGTGACCGCGCCGGCGGGCACGCGACGCGTCAGTGGCAGGCGCCGGTGCCGCTGTCGCTGTAGCTCTGCCCGGCCACCGGCACGAACTGCCAGTCGTAGCTGTCGGCGTGCAGGGTGAACTTCAGCACGCCGTACGCCGAGCTGTTCCGCGCCTCGCTGTTGGGCTGGATGGTGCCGAAGCTGTAGTGGCCGGCACCGCCCATCCCGGCGACGAAGCTGCGCATCCCCCGGGAGGCGTCGTACCCGCCGTTCGGGTTCATCGGAGCGAACCGCTCGTACACGTGGTTGTGACCCCAGACCACGACGTCGGCGTTGTTGTCGTACAGCGCCTGGTAGAGCGGACGCGTCGACGTCGACGGCGCGTGGTTGGAGCTCGACGTGTAGAGCGGGTGGTGCCAGTACGCCAGCGTGCACGGCTTGGTGCTGGCGGCCAGGTCCGCCCGCAGCCACTGCTCCTGCGCCGAGCCCGCCGACATGCTGATGTTCGAGTTCAGCGACACGACGTGCCAGTTGCCGAGGTCGTAGGAGTAGTAGCCCCGGCCGCTCGGGCCGGCCTGCGTGCCGAAGTAGTCGTAGTAGCCCGTGGCGCCCGAGGTGTTGTAGTCGTGGTTGCCCGGCGACGGCCGGGTACGCGACTTGTGCCGGCCCCAGGTGGGCGCGTAGTAGGAGTTGAACTCGGACGCGGTGCCGTTGCTGTAGACGTTGTCACCGGTGGTGAAGACCGTGCCGGAGATGTTGTCCAGCAGCGCCGCGGTCGCGGTGTCGCCGGAGCCGGAGTCGGAGATGTCGCCGGCACCGACCAGCACCGGGTCGCCCGAGGACGGCGGCGTCGTGGTGCCGGTGGTGATCACCAGTTGCGGCGCGTCCGCACCGCTCTCGCGGGAGTCGTAGTACGCCCCGTCGGTGTTGGACGAGGTCGCGCCGAAGCTGAACGTGCCGTTGCCCCGGACGTGGGATGTCACGTCGACCTCGTACCACCCGTCGGCGGCGACCGAGCCGATCGAGCCGAGCGTCGCGCCGTCGATGCTCGGCTGGTTGTTCCAGGTCGTGCCGGTCTCCGACCAGGTCGTGTTCGACATGGCCCGGAACGTGCCGCCGGCACTGCTGCCGTCGTTTCCACTGATCGTCCGCAGCCGCAGCTTGGCGCTCGTGACGGTGCCGCTGACCCCGCTCACGGTGAAGCGCAGGAACATCCGGCGGACCGGCGAGTTGTCGACCACGACCTGCGTCGACGTGCCGTAGTTGGTGGATGCGGCGTCGTTCTGGACGTACGTGTCGGCGACCGGCTTGAACGTGGCCGTGGCCGCCGAGGCCGAGGTGCCGCCGGTCATCACGACGGCGGCGGTGGCGGTGACCAGCACCGCGACCGTCCCCATCGTCACCGAGGGGCGGGAAAGGCGGATGCCCATCCAGGAACCTCTCTTTCGAGGGTCGGGGGTTGGAAAGCGGATGGAATGTAGGGAGATCGATGGACGGTTCGTCGACCGGCGGGTGAACGACGCATCCATGTAGGCGAACATCTCGCTGTTGCGCGGATGTTCACCGCCTGCACGCCCGCTCGGCACCGGCGGTCCGTTGTGGCCGCTGCGCGCGGGCCGCACGATGGGCGACCGTCAGCCGCGATCCGAAGGGGACACCACGTGTACCTGTCGACCGTCTCCCGGCCGAGGACCGAACCGCCGAGCGTGGACACTGGTCGGTCCGGCCGCCGATTCGCCCTGGTCAGCGGCAACGTCGTCGCCCTCGGCGCGGTCAGCCTGATCACCGACGTCTCCGCCGAGATGGTCACCGCGGTCCTGCCGCTCTACCTGGTGCTGGGACTGCAGCTCAGTCCGCTGGCCTTCGGTGTCGTCGACGGCGTCTACACCGGCGCCACCGCGTTGCTGCGGGTGGTCGGTGGCTTCGTCGCCGACCGGATCCGGCGGCGCAAGCTCGTGGCCGGGTTCGGGTACGCGCTCTCCGCGGTGGCGAAGATCGGCCTGCTGCTCGCCGGCCGGTCCGTGCCGCTGATCGGCGCGGTCATCGCGGTGGACCGGCTCGGCAAGGGCGTACGCAGCGCACCTCGGGACGCGCTCATCACTGCGTCGACGCCACCGGAGTCGCTGGGTCGGGCGTTCGGCGTGCACCGGACGATGGACAGCGTCGGCGCGTTCCTCGGGCCACTGGTCGCCATGGCGGTGCTGCTGGCCGTCGGCCGGTCGTACGACGCGGTCTTCGTGACCAGCTTCTGCGTCGCCGCGCTGGCCGTCGTCGTGCTCGTCCTGTTCGTCCGCGAGCGGCCGTCACAGCCGCCGGCGGGGGAGCCGGCGGCAGGCGACGCGCCGAGCCCGACCGACCAGGCCGACGGTGCGGCGGGGGAGGACGCCGACGGTGGAAAGGTCGCCGTCCGCGAGGTGTTCGGCCTGCTGCGCGACCGACCGGCCCGCCGGCTCGTGACGGCCGCCGTACTGCTCGGGCTGGCCACCGTCGGGGACGGGTTCGTCTACCTGCTGCTGCAACGACGGGAGAACGTGGACCTCAGCTGGTTCCCGCTGTTCGCGGTGGGCACTAGCCTGGTGTACCTGCTGCTCGCGACCCCGATCGGGCTGCTCGCCGACCGGATCGGCCGGCTGCCGGTGGTGCTCGGCGGGTACGCCGCGCTCGGCGTCACCTACCTGCTGCTCGCCGGCCCGGTCGCCGGCTGGCCCCTGCTCGTACTGGCACTCACCCTCTACGGCGTCTTCTACGCGGCCACCGACGGGGTGCTCATCGCGCTCGCCGGGCCGGTGCTCCCGGCGCGACTGCGCACCACCGGCATCGCGCTCGTGCAGAGCGGGCAGGCGCTCGCGTACCTCGTCTCATCCGTCCTGTTCGGCCTCGGCTGGCAGGCCTGGGGACCGGAGAACGCGGCAGGGGTCGCCGCGGTGGCCGTCGCGGCCGTCCTCCTGGTCACCGTGCTCCTGCTGGCCCCCGCATACCGTCCCGTCACCCGGAAGGTGTCCTGATGACCACCATGTCGACGCGAGCGAAGGTCGGCGTGGCCGCCGCCTCGGCCGTGCTGCTGGGCGCCGTGGCGGCCGGCTACGCCGCAGTCGCCGCCGAGCCGGCCGGGTCACCGGCTCCACCCGCCGCGGCGGGCGTCGGCGCGGTCACCCTGGAACCCGGACCGCGTCTGCTCACCGTCACCGACCGGCACGTCGCCTCCGTCGCCGCCGCGGACCCGGCCGGCCCGCGTACCGTCTCGAACCTGGAGTGCCTGCGGGTGTACGCCGCCGCCGGTACCGGTGTCTGCCTGGGGCCGGAGAACGCCTGGTCGTACCAGGTCGTCGTGCTCGACTCCGCGCTTCGCCCGCGGCAGTCGGTAGCCATTCCCGGCCTGCCCAACCGGGCCCGGGTCTCCGCCTCCGGCCGCATGATCTCCTGGACGACGTTCGTCGGCGGGGACTCCTACACGGCCAGCGGCTTCTCCACCCGCACGGGCATCCTCGACACCCGCAGCGGCACCACGGTCACCTCCCTGGAGGGGTTCGCGGTGACGCGTGACGGCAAGCCGTACCGCAGCGCCGACGTCAACTACTGGGGGGTCACGTTCACCGCCGACGACAACGTCTTCTACGCGACCATGTCGACCGGCGGCAAGCGGTACCTCGTCCGGGGTGACCTCGCCGCGCGGAAGGTCGAGACGCTGAAGGAGAACGTCGAGTGCCCGTCGCTGTCGCCCGACGGCACGCGGCTCGCGTTCAAGCAGGCGATCGACGCCGACCCGCAGCGGGGCTGGCGTCTGTCGGTGCTGGACCTGGCCGCGATGCGGGTGACGCCGACCGCCGAGACCACGAGCGTCGACGACCAGGCGGCGTGGCTGGACGCCGAGACCCTCGCGTACACGCTCCGCCAGGACGACGGCCGCCCCGACGTCTGGGCGGTGCCGGCGGACGGCTCCGGAGCGCCCCGGCTGCTGGTGCCGAACGCCGAGTCCCCGTCACCGCTGACCTGACGGCTCGGCGGCAGGCGTCGGGGCGGCCGGCGGACCTGCCGACCGCCCCGACCGGATCGGTTCAGCCCTGCCGGACCAGGTAGATCTCCTGGGTACGGTCACGTTGGCTGCGTGCGGCCCGGCGGTCGCTGGTGAAGACGACCGCTCCCTGGTCCACGGCCGGCCAGGTGTTGTTCCCGAGGGTGCTCACCTGCAGCGGCGGCGTCCAGCCCGCGGGGTTGCGCCGGGAGGTGAAGACCTTCCAGCGCCAGTCGGCGGAGCGGGAGTCGTACCAGACGACGCGGACCGTGCCGTCCGGGTCGGCGGCGACCCGGGGCCGCTGGCTCATCGCGTTCGGGTCGAGCGCGACGGGCTCGGCCGCCGACCAGGTCACGCCGTCGGTGGAGCGGCTCGCCCGCAGTGAGAGGTTCGCCCCGGAAGCCGAGAGCGCCTTTGTCTCCCAGACCACGACGTAGGCCCCGTCACGGTCCACCGCCACGCCCGGGTGCCGGTCGGCCGCGTCGTCGTTGCCGCTGACCCGTACGGGGGCGCTCCAGCTCTCGCCCTCGCCGGCCCGCACCGAGGCCATGATCTCCCAGTTGTCGGGGTTGGTGCCGCCGCTGGCGGGCTGCCCGGCGGGCGGGGTGTGACCGGTCCAACCCGCGTCGGGGTCGAACCGGTTGTCCTGCCAGGTCACGACGATCCGCCGGTCCTTCGTCACGGCGAGCGCCGGGAAGAGGGAGGCGGGGTGGATCGGCGAGCGGGCGTCGGCCGACGTGCCCGGGACGATCACCTTGCCGGCGGCCGACACGTTGACCGGCTCGCGGTCGACGCCGACGACCTGGACGCGCACGTCGAACGCGCCGTCGCTGTTCTCCGCCCAGGCGACCACCGGGTGTCCGCCGTCGAGCAGGGCGAGCGCCGGGTGCTCGGCCCGCCCCTGCCCGGTGCCCAGCCGCTCCGCGGCCCCGAAGCTCTGGCCGCCGTTGTGACTGTGCCGCAGCCAGATTCCCGGCCGGTGCGGCTGCTCCTGGCCCTGGGCGTCCTGCCAGACCACCCAGACGTCCGAGCCGGAAGCGACCACCCGGGGTGCGCGAGCCGTGCCGGAAGTCCCGGAGAGGACGACGGTCTTGTCGCTGCGCGGGTTCCCCCGCCCGTCGAGGCGGCGGTAGACCACGGACGTCCGGTGGTCCTCGTGGACCTCGGCGACGACGTGGGTGACCTGGCCGTCCACGGCCACGTCGGCGAACCCGGCGAACCCGCCGGCCTCGCCCACAGCCAGCTCGGCCCGGTCGTTCGTCTGGTTCGCCGGCGGGAGCGCGATCTCGGGGGCCGGCACGGCGGCCTGCTTCACCGACACGAAGATCGGCGAGGTGGCGGCACGCAGCTGGTCGGGCAGGTTCGGGTCCGCGTCCCGCCCGGAGATCTCGCCCGGGGCCCGGACCTCGACCCGGTACCAGGTGTGGTCAGCGGTCAGCGTGAGCGGGATCTGCCAGGTCTGGTCGTCCTTCGTGGGCACGTACGTGGCGACCGGTCCGGCCGAGCGGCCCGGGGCGGCGTACACGAGCACCCGCGCACCGACACCGGCCTTGACCCGCACCCGCAGCGCGGCCCGCTTCGGCAGGAAGCGACTCTCGACGATCACCTCGTCGCCGCTCATCGCCTCGAACCGCCCGTCACCGTCGAGGTCGGCCTCGATGGTGGCGAACGCGCCACCCGTGCCGTACGTCAACGTCGTGCGGCCGGCTCGGAGCGCGTCGAGGATGGCCCGGGTCGTCCGCTCTGCCGCGAAGACCCAGGTGGTGGGCTTACCGGGGGCGCTGTTCGGGCGCAGCTCCTTGAAGTGGCTGTCGCTCGCCGCGACCCCGCCGAAGCGGAAACCGCGGTTCCAGCGGTTCTCGGCGTAGTCGATCTCGGTTTCGGGATTGCTGCTGGCGTTCCAGAGTTCGACGGCGTCGACGCCCTGCACGCTGGCGTTGTCGTTCGGGCCGGCGGCCGGCGTGTACTCGCCGTCGTCCGGGTGGGCGACGGACCAGAACGCGTCCTGGGCGTGGGTGTCCCAGATCGACTGCTGGACGTGGCGGAACGCGGCCGAGCCGGGCGGGTTCGCCCCGTCCACCACCGTGTCGACCGCCCCGAGCACGATGGAGTGCGGGGAACCGTTCACCTCCTCACCGGTGAGCAGCAGCAGCTTGTCGGAGCGCCACAGCGGGTCCCAGTGCTGGTCGAAGGTGCGGTGGTCGGTCAGCGGGAGGAAGGCCAGGCCGACCGACTCGGCGTAGCTGATCTGGTCGCTGACCGGGAGGTTGCCCGGGTCGCGCTGGTTGGTGAGCTGACGCGGTGCGCTGCCGTCCGACGAGTGGTCGTCGTGCACGTGGGTGTCACCTGGCAGCCAGACGCCCTCCGGCTCGCCACTCTGGCCGGGCTTGCGCTCGTCGACAGCGCCCGGCGTGGCCGCGTCACCGGCGTCCGCCCAGGCTGCGGCGCCGGGTAGCAGCGCGGCAGCCGTGACGGCACCGCCGATGGCGATGAACTTCCTGCGGTCTAGTTCCATGCGACCCTCATCTCCTGCGAGCCCGAGAGGTCGGCGCGAGGGTTGTCCCGGCACTACTCGGCGGGCTCGGTCGTTCAACGGTCGCGACGCTAGCCAGGCCGGGGGACCCGTTGGGTGAATCGCCGGTGAAGACCGGGTGGCCGCGGGTCGAGCTTCAGTGCGGTTGTGGCCCTTGCCACGTCTGTGACCTGGGCAGATAACGGTGAGCCGGTGGTCGCGGGCACCCGGTGATCGCGGTGAATACGGCTTCCGCACCGCCGAGTTCGGCGACGCGGCGGCCGAGGGCCCCTGGCGGGACCGCGGTCAGGCACCCACGTAGGCCGCCAGGTGTTCGCCGGTGAGGGTGCTGCGGGCGGCGACCAGGTCGGCGGGAGTGCCCTCGAAGACGATCCGGCCGCCGTCGTGGCCCGCGCCGGGGCCGAGGTCGATGAGCCAGTCGGCGTGGGCCATGACCGCCTGGTGGTGCTCGATGACGATTACCGACTTGCCGGAGTCTACGAGCCGGTCGAGCAGGCCGAGCAGCTGCTCGACGTCGGCGAGGTGCAGGCCGGTGGTCGGCTCGTCGAGGACGTAGACGCCGCCCTTCTCGGCCATGTGGGTGGCCAGCTTGAGCCGCTGCCGCTCGCCGCCGGAGAGCGTGGTGAGCGGCTGCCCGAGGGTGAGGTAACCGAGCCCGACGTCGGCGAGCCGGTCGAGGATGGCGTGCGCGGCCGGCGTACGGGCCTCGCCGGCGCCGAAGAACTGCTCGGCCTCGGTCACCGACATCGCGAGCACCTCGCTGACGTCGCGGCCGCCGAGGTGGTACTCCAATACGGACGCCTGGAACCGCCTGCCCTCGCACTCCTCGCAGGTGGTGGCGACGCCGGCCATCATGCCCAGGTCGGTGTAGATGACACCGGCACCGTTGCAGGTGGGGCAGGCGCCCTCGGAGTTGGGACTGAACAGCGCCGGCTTCACCCCGTTGGCCTTCGCGAACGCCTTGCGGATCGGGTCGAGCAGTCCCGTGTAGGTCGCCGGGTTGCTCCGCCGCGAACCACGGATCCCGGTCTGGTCGACCGAGACCACCCCGTCCCGTCCGGACACCGAGCCGTGGATCAGTGAACTCTTGCCCGAGCCCGCCACGCCGGTGACGACGACCAGCACGCCGAGCGGGATGTCGACGTCGACGTCCCGCAGGTTGTGGGTGTCGGCGCCGCGTACCGGCAGGACTCCGGTCGGCTTCCGCACCGACGGCTTCAAGGCGGCCCGGTCGTCGAGATGCTGCCCGGTGAGCGTGCCGCTGGCCCGCAGCCCGTCGACGGTGCCCTCGAACACCACCTCACCGCCGGCCGTGCCGGCGCCGGGTCCGAGGTCGACGACGTGGTCGCCGATCGCGATCGTCTCCGGCTTGTGCTCCACCACCAGCACGGTGTTGCCCTTGTCGCGCAGCCGCAGCAGCAGATTGTTCATCCGCTGGATGTCGTGCGGGTGCAGGCCGATCGTCGGTTCGTCGAAGACGTAGGTCACGTCGGTGAGCGACGAGCCGAGGTGCCGGATCATCTTGGTCCGCTGTGCCTCGCCACCGGACAGGGTGCCGGCCGGCCGGTCGAGCGAGAGATACCCCAGGCCGATCTCCTCGAACGAGTCGAAGAGGTGTTGCAGCCCGGTGAGCAGCGGGGCGACCGAGGGCTCGTCGAGGTCCCGGATCCAGGCGGCCAGGTCGCTGATCTGCATCGCGCAGACGTCGGCGATGCTCTTGCCCCTGATCTTCGACGAACGGGCCTCCCTGCTCAGGCGGGTGCCGTCGCACTCGGGGCAGGTCGTGAACGTCACCGCCCGCTCCACGAAGGCGCGGATGTGCGGCTGCAGCGCGTCGACGTCCTTGGACAGGAACGACTTCTGGATCTGCGGGATCAACCCCGAGTACGTCAGGTTGATCCCGTCGACCTTGATCTTGGTCGGCTCCCGGTACAGCAGGTCGTGCAGCTCCTTCTTGGTGTACCTGCGGATCGGCTTGTCCGGGTCGAAGTAGCCGCTGCCACGGAAGATGCGGCCGTACCAGCCCTCCATGCTGTAGCCGGGGATGGTGATGGCGCCCTCGTTGAGCGACTTGCTGTCGTCGTACAGCTGGGTCAGGTCGATGTCGTTGACCGAGCCCATGCCCTCGCAGCGCGGACACATGCCGCCGAGCCGGTTGAAGGTCGCCTTCTCGGTCTTCGTCCGGCCGGCGCCGCGCTCGACGGTGATCGCGCCGCTGGCCTTCACCGAGGGCACGTTGAAGGAGTACGCGTTCGGTGAGCCGATGTGCGGCTGCCCGAGCCTGCTGAAGAGGATGCGCAGCATCGCGTTGGCGTCGGTGGCGGTGCCGACTGTGGAACGGGGGTTGGCGCCCATCCGCTCCTGGTCGACGATGATCGCCGTCGTCAGGCCCTCCAGGACGTCGACCTCGGGCCGGGACAGCGTGGGCATGAAGCCCTGCACGAACGCGCTGTACGTCTCATTGATCATCCGCTGCGACTCGGCGGCGATCGTGCCGAACACCAGCGAGCTCTTGCCCGAACCGGAGACGCCGGTGAACACCGTCAGCCGGCGCTTGGGTATCTCGACGTTGACGTCCTTGAGGTTGTTCTCGCGGGCGCCCTGCACGCGGATCACCTCGTGGCGGTCGGCAACGTGCGGCGCGGTCGAGTGGGCGTTCGTCGGCGTGGCCTTGCTCATCGGGTCTCCCTCTGTCGGGCGAGGCAGTCGCTCCGGTCCCCGTCGACGTCGCCCAATCGTTCTTTCGGCTCCGAGCAGTATGTCTGGTTTTCCTTGGCCGGGGCGGTCGCGGCACGGCCCTGGCCACCCCGGCTCAGCGACCGCGAGCGCCCGGAGGAGTCAGCGTGCTTCGTTGATGCGGATCAGGTTGCCGGTCGGATCGCGGAAGGCGCAATCGCGAACCCCGTACGGCTGCTCGGTCGGCTCCTGGACGACCTCGGCGCCACTGGCCACCAGCCGCTCGAACACCTCGTCGAGATCGTCGCTGGCCAGTGTCACGGCGCCGTAGCTGCCCTTGGCGATCAGTTCGAGGATGGTCCGTCGCTCGTCGTCGGTGATGCCGGGATCCGCGGCCGGGGGGTGCAGGACGATCGAGGTGCCCGGCTGCTTGACGGGGCCGACGGTGAGCCAGCGCATCCCCCCGTATCCGACGTCGTTGCGGACCTCGAAGCCGAGGGTGTCGCGATAGAAGGCCAGCGCGGCGTCCGGATCGGTCTGCGGGAGGAAGGCGTAGTGAATGGTGATGTCCATGGCGGTCAGGCTAGTTGCGCCCCGCTGACCCGCGCTTCTCGAATCCTGATCGGTCTGGTCACCTGTTTCGACATGCACGACGGCAGCTCCGCAGTGCCGGAAGGGGCCTGGGCGCGATAGGTGCTCGGCGGCACCCCGACCAGCTCCGTGAAGCGGGTGCTGAAGGTGCCCAGCGACGAGCAGCCGACCGCGAAGCAGACTTCCGTGACGCTGAGGTCGCCGCGACGCAGCAGCGCCATGGCCCGCTCGATCCGCCGGGTCATCAGGTACGAGTACGGCGACTCGCCGTAGGCGTTCCGGAACTGGCGGCTGAGGTGCCCGGCCGACATGTTCACCCCGCGCGCGAGCGCCTCGACGTTCAGCGGCTGCGCGTACTCCCGATCGATCCGGTCACGGACACGGCGAAGCAGCGCGAGGTCGCGCAGGTGCTGCGCGAAGGCGGGATCGCTGGTCACCCGCGAAATCGTACGCCCTACCCCCGTCCGGACCGGGCAAGACGGACCAGCTGGTTACCGGTGGACGGCGTTCGTGTCGGTGGCCGGGCCTAGGGTGAGGTGGCACGGTATCCATCCACCGGGTCCGATCTTCCGATCCGTGAGGAAAACCAGGAGCAGCCATGACGACCCTTCCCGACCGGCCGCACACCGCCCTGCTCGTCATCGACGTGCAGAACGGTGTGGTGGCCAACGCGCACGACCGTGACGGCGTCATCGCGAACATCAACGTCCTGCTCGAACGGGCCCGCGCGCAGGACGTGCCGGTCATCTGGGTGCAGCACGCCGACGAGCAGCTCGTGCGGGGCAGCGAGAGCTGGCAGTACGTCCCGGAGCTGGTCCAGCACGAAGGGGAGCCGCTGGTCCACAAGAACTACGGCGACTCGTTCGAGGGCACCGACCTGGAGGCGTTGCTCGCCGAGCGTGGCGTGGGGCGGGTGGTGGTCACCGGCGCCTCGACCGACGCGTGCATTCGCTCGACCTTGCACGGGGCCTTCGTCCGCGGCTACGACGTGACACTGGTCGCCGACGCGCACACGACGGACGACCTCAGCGCCTACGGCGCTCCGCCGCCGGCCCAGGTGATCGCGCACACCAACCTCTACTGGAAGTGGCAGAGCGCCCCCGGGCGCAGCGCCGGCACCGTCGACACGGCGGATGTCGTCTTCGCCCCGACCCCCGTGGCCTGAGCGGGCGCGTCGCCCCCGGTACCGGGGGCGACGCGCCGGGCATTCACCGACGCAGCAGCTCCGTCACGGCCTTCGTGAACTCCTCCGGCTGCTCGACGTGCCCGAAGTGGCCGCTCTGTTCCAGGACGGCCAGGTGTGAGCCCTTGATGCCCTCGTGCAGCTGCGCGGCCCACCGCGGCCCGCAGATGAAGTCGTACGAGCCGACGATGACCACGGTCGGCGCGGTGATCTCGCCGAGCCGGTCCCGTACGTCGAACGGCACCGGGTCCTGCGCCGACGCCGGCTCCGCCCAGGCCTGGACGCCGGCCGTGAACGGGGCGAACTCGTCCCGGCGAGCCCAGAAGTCCGCGAAGTAGACCGGCAGGGCTTCGCGCAGGCCGGTGGTCAGCGTCTCGTCGTCGGTGGCGCTGATGGCCTGCTGGAAGGCGGCCGGGATCGCGGCGGCCTCCGGGTTCTCCGGGTACCGCTGCGGATACGCGGCCAGCCCTTCCATCGCCCCGCTCCAGAACTCGGCGCCGGTCACCGGGGAGGTGTCGTAGAGGGCGAGACCGGCGACACGCTCGGGGTGGTCCAGCGCGTACCGCTGGACGACGAAGCCGCCGTACGAGTGGCCGAGCAGGTGCACCCGCGGTTCGCCGAGGTGCTCGACGACAGCGGCCAGGAACCGGACGTAGGTGTCGAGACGGTAGCCGTCGCGGTCCGCGAGGCGCCCGGAGGCGCCGGTGCCGACCGGCTCGACGTACACCATCGTGAAGTGCTCTTCGAGGCGCGGTGCGCGCAGGTACGCCCAGACGATGCCGGGGCCGCCGGAGTGCGCGACGCAGACCGGGCCGCTGCCCGCGACGTGGTAGACCTGCCGGACGCCGTCGACGTCGAACTCGTGCCGTCCCGGAGTGAGGCCGGCGGAACTGGTGGAATTCATGACTCTCCCGTTGCGTGGCCCGCCCGGCGATGCGCCGAGGCGGGTGTCGAGCGCTGATCCGGCAACCAGATGCGCCGGTGAGCGGGAAAGTTCGCTCGGTCGGGAGATCTTTTCCAGCCACCCGGCCGAGCTGCGGCTCTCACCCCGCCGAGCTGCGGCTCTGCCGGGGGCGAGTCGGGTGGAACAAGGTCATCCGCCGCACCCGGCCCTCGTCCAGCTCGTAGAGCCAGAGGGCGCCCGGCGGGCAGTGCTCCGGGTCGTCCGGCGGGCTGATCAGATCGGTCTCCCAGATCAGCAGGTCGCGGCTGGCCACGACGTTGCGCAGGCGCTGGCGTACGCCGTCGTTCAGGTCCTGCGTCATGCCTCTGACGGCGAAGTCCCGGCCGCCGCGCACGCCGATCTCCGGCACGAGCATCTCGGCGTCAGGCCACCAGCTGTCGCGTACCACGCGCTCCCAGTCGCCGCGCATCGCCGCGGCCAGCATGTCTCGGCCCTCGCGCCACCGCACGTCGGTCGCCGCCGTCGCGTCGGGGTGCGCTGCGGCGCCCGACGCGCGTAGACCGTCGGCGAGCTTGCGGCGGGCGTGGTTGAGCCGGCTGCGGACGGTGCCGACGGGCAGGCCGGCCAGCGTCGCGATCTGGTCGTACGAGGAGGCGTCGCTGAAGTACCGGAGCAGGGTGACCAGCCGGTCGGACTCGGAGAGCTCGCCGATCGCGTGCCACACCCAGTCGCGCAGTGCGCCCTGGTCCAGTGCCTGCTCCGGGGTGGGCGACTCGGCGGGCAGGGCGAACCACTCCGGTTCGGCCACCGGCAGCGGGCGTGCCGCGCGCAGCACCATCCGGCAGTTGTTGCGGACGACCATCCGCAGCCAGGCGCCGACCGCCGCGGGGTCGCGGACCTCGCCGATGCGGCTGAGGGCGATCACCATGGCGTCCTGTACCGCGTCCTCGGCGTCCGGACCGTAACCGAGCATGCTCACGGCGACCGCCCGCATCTGCGCCTCGTGCCGGGAGAGCAGCAAACCGAGCGCCGTGGCGTCGCCGGTCTGCGCGAGCCGGACGAGTGGGCTGTCGTCCGCCGCGGCGCTCATCGAGGTCTTCACCGGCTCCCGTCCGCTCCGTCCCAGGTCGCACCCGCGTACCCGGTCGAGTGTGCCCGGCTGGTCCGGCCTTACCCCGTTGTGCGCGACGGGATTGTGTCCTTCCTCTCGGTGGGAAGGGACAGCCAAATACTTGCTCCCGCAAACAAACTGGGTGAGGATCCCAGAGTTGCCCATCGATGCTCAGGAGGGTTCTTATGCGACGAAACGGGGCAAGGATCGGGGCTGCCCTCGCGGCGTCCGCCATGCTGGCCGCCGGGCTCGGCGTCGCGGCTTCGCCCGCGTCGGCGGCCGGGTCCGCACCGTCCGGTCTCAGTTTCTACACCGCCGACTTCGGCACCGAGGTGGCGCACGTCGACGCACCGACCGGCGAGTGCGCTCCGTTGCCGGCGACGGCCGCGGGCCACGTCGGCTGGAGCGGCTTCAGCGACGTCGTCCTTTACGGGACCGCCGACTGCACCGGGTACGCGACGAGCACCGGCACGCTGCGGACCTACGAGGCCGGCAAGTACCTGAGCTACCGCGCCTTCTGACGGCCGCACCGTCGATGGGCGGGGATCCTCCGCCCGTCGACGCCGTCGCCCGTCCGACCTGGCGTGCGCCACTTTCGGTACGTCCCGTGCCCGACCTGACACGGTCGTCCACGGTGGAGTCGCGGCGCGGTTGGTCCGTCCGCCGGATTCAAACATCTACACTCCGCTGTTCACCGGATGCCCGAACTCCGTACAGCCGGTATTCAGAGCGCTTGCCGAGGCTGCCTGTTCGACACAGGCAACTGCTGGACTGAGGAGCGCCTCGTTTTGAGCGACAAGGATCTGAAGCAGGCTGAGCAGTCGCGGATCTCGCGGCGGAAGTTGGTCAAGTACGCCGGCGTCGGCGCGACGCTCGCCGCCGCCAGCCCGGTGGTGGGCGCCACCGCGGCCTTCGCCGACGAGGAGGAGGAGCGCGGCAAGCAGCCGGGTGACTCCCGTGGCCGGGTGTGGCGGGCCGGAGATCACCACGTCCACTCCGAATACAGCGGAGAGTTCGACACGTCGTCCAACCCGCCCAAGTTCCACAAGGGCGCCGACGCGGTCTACCCGATCGTGACCAACGCCATCATGGCCAAGAACTTCGGCCTGACCTGGGCGATGTGCACCGACCACGGTGGTCCGACGCACTCCAAGGTGAACCTGGAGCAGGCCTACCCGGATCTGTTGCGGTCCCGCAAGCTGGTGCCGGAGGTACTCCAGTTCTGGGGCATGGAGTTCGACGCCCCGTCCCTCGACCACCACACGCTGATGATCCCCCGGCACGAGGACGAGGCGAAGCAACTCTTCGAACTCGAGAGCCGGTTCGCCAAGTACGACGCCTTCCCCAGCGACCCGGGCCGCGACACCGAGGCCAAGATGATCGAGTTCCTCAAGGTCGCCCGGAACATGCCGCTCAAGCCGATCGTGATCGCGCACCACGCGTCCCGGTCCGCGCCCGGGCTCGGCGTGTACGGCCAGGACACCCCGCGCGAGTTCCGCAACGGCAACAACGTCGCACCGGACGTCTACATCGGTTTCGAGGGTGCTCCCGGGCACCAGGCGGGCCCGCTCAACGGCGGCGATCGCGGCGGCTACGGCAACTACCCGACCCACGGCGGTTTCGACCAGATGACCGCCCGGGTCGGTGGCCTCTGGGACTCGCTGCTCGGGGAGGGGCGGCGCTGGTGGATCACCGCCACCTCCGACTCGCACGTGCACTGGACGCGCGGTGGCTCGGACTTCTGGCCCGGCGAGTACAGCAAGACGCACGTGCTGGCCCGGCAGGACTACGCCGACATCATGGACGGCCTGCGTAACGGCCGGATCTGGGTCGGCACCGGCGACCTGATCCGCAGCCTCGACGTCACCGCCGGCTCCCAGGGCCGCAAGGCCGAGATGGGTGAGACCATCACGCTGAGCCGCCGGAACAGGACCGACGTCGAGATCGAGATCCGGTTCCGGCCGCTGGACGGTGTGAACGCCAACGGTGACCGCCCGGAGGTCCGGCGGGTCGACCTCATCGTCGGCAACATCACCGGCCCGAGCGCCGACGTGAACGCCGACACCAACCCGACGACCAGGGTCGTCGCCCGGTTCGGCCCTCGCGACTGGCGCCGGCAGGGTGCCGAGTACGTCATCCGGCACACCCTGCGCGACGTGGAGCAGGACATGTACGCCCGGGTGCGTGGCACCAGCACCGACGAGATGGAGCCGCTCGCCGACGGGCTGGAGAGCCCGTGGCACGACCTCTGGTTCTACTCGAACCCGGTCTTCGTCCGCGTCCGCTGACGCGTCAGCTGTCGTCGGCCCTGCGCGCCCGGGTTCAGTCCCGGCGCGTGGGGCCGACGCCGTTCCCGTTCCCGTCTGCTCGGCCCTCGCGTTCCAGCGCACGAGTCTTCAGCTGGCCGGCGATGGAGTCACTCAACGCAATGCGGGCACCCGCTCCAGACACACCCCTGCGGACGCTTTGCTCTGCACCCGCATACGCGCCAGTCACCCGAAGTCACCGCGTTCGGCGGGCGCGCAACAGCGGCCTGTGAAGAAGGCGCAGCTCAACGACCCGGTGCGTATAGGGGTGCAGAGCAAAGCTCGCGGAGTGGTGGTTGCCCCGCCGCGTTCGTGGTGACGTCGCGTGTTCAGCGCGCCGTGGTTACTCCACGCATCCGGGGGCCAACGACGCGGCGATCCCGGCCCGAGCGGCTCAGACGTCCACGCTGAGCCGTACGTTCACCATCTCGCCCACCTCGAGCCCCTCGGCCTTCCGCACCGAGGTGCGCACCGGCACGAGGTAACGCCCGTCCTTCGGGAACAGAGAAGTGGCCCAGGTGGTCGTGCCGATGTGGGCGGTGACCGGGATCATGCCCCAGCCGTAGCTCACCGCCGAGGCCGTCGCGGCCAGCTGCCGGCACTCCTCGACCGGAACGGTGACGAAGTGCCAGGGCGCCGGTCCGCGCCAGAACCACATCTCGCCAGCGAATTCGAGCTCCATCGCCTCAGCCTAGGCGCGGGCGACGGGAGCGCCCGGGCGACCGGATGGCTGATCCGCTGCGGGTGACCGCCCAGGGAACCCGCGAACCGGGTTAACGATTTCTCGGCGGTCGCTGGTCATCGATGCCGTAGCCGTGAATGCTTCTACCAGCGCAAACTCCGGCCGTGTGGTGGCCCGGCGGGCGAGCGCACCGGAGGGCGGTCGGTACTGCGCTCTTGATTCGGAAATCGATTGCTGGAACAGTGGCGCCATGAAGGTTGCGACCGTCCTGGGCGTCGACATCGGCACCTCGAGCAGTAAGGGGGTCCTCGTCGATGCCGCCGGCCGGGTCGTCCGCTCGGCCACCCGATCGCACGAGGTGAGCCGTCCCCGACCCGGCTGGGTGGAGATGGACGCCGACGTCTGGTGGCAGGAGTTCGTCTCGCTCAGCCGCGAGTTGCTGGCACCCGGTGACGCCGAGGTCGTGGCCGTCGGAGTGAGCGGCATGGGCCCGTGCGTACTGCTCACCGACGCCGCCAACGTTCCGCTGCGTCCGGCCATCCTGTACGGCGTCGACACCCGCTCCACCGCCCAGATCGCCCGCCTCAACGATCAGTTCGGCGAGGAGGAGATCCTGCGCCGGTGCGGCTCCGCGCTGTCCAGCCAGGCGGCGGGCGCGAAGGTCGCCTGGGTCGCCGACAACGAACCGGAGCTCTTCCGGCGGGCGCGGCGGCTCTTCATGCCCAGCTCGTGGCTCGTCGTGCAGCTCACCGGCCGGTACGTGCTCGACCAGCACTCGGCGAGCCAGTGCACGCCGCTCTACGACACCCGGAGCGAGGACTGGTACGCGCCCTGGGCCGAGCAGATCGCCCCCGACCTGGTCCTGCCCCCGCTGAGCTGGCCCGGCGAGGTGGCCGGGGTGGTGACGGCACACGCTGCGGCGGAGGCCGGTCT
This sequence comes from Micromonospora avicenniae, assembly GCF_900156065.1. GTDB lineage: Bacteria > Actinomycetota > Actinomycetes > Mycobacteriales > Micromonosporaceae > Micromonospora > Micromonospora avicenniae. Next base: position 63,895 of record NZ_FTNF01000005.1, read on the forward strand.
GCCGCCGGGCGTTCCGGTCATCACCGGCACCATCGACGCCTGGTCGGAGGCGATCAGCGTCGGGGCCCAGGGCGTCGGCGACCTGATGCTGATGTACGGGACCACGATGTTCCTGGTCCACACGGTCGCGTCCCCGCTGACGAGCCCGTCGCTGTGGGGAACCGTGGGCGCCCTGCCCGGCACCCGCAACCTCGCCGGCGGCCTGGCCACCTCCGGTGCGATCACCGGATGGCTGCGCGAGCTGTTCGGCTCGCCCGACTACCCCGAACTGCTCCGGCTGGCCGAGGCCTCCGGAGCGGGCGCGAGAGGGCTGCTCATGCTGCCCTACTTCGCCGGCGAGCGGACCCCCATCCTCGATCCGGACGCACGTGGCGTCCTCGCCGGCCTCACCGTCTCGCACACGCGCGGCGACCTGTACCGGGCGGCGCTCGAGGCGACCGGTCTCGGCGTGCGTCACAACATCGAGACGATCGAGGCCGGTGGTGGCGACATCCGACGCGTCGTCGCGGTCGGAGGCGGCACCCAGGGCGGGCTCTGGACCCAGATCGTCTCGGACGTCACCGGGCGCGACCAGGTGATCCCTTCGCAGACGATCGGCGCGAGCTACGGAGCCGCCTTCCTCGCCGCGCGAACGGAGTGGGACGTCTCGATCGAGACCTGGAACCCCGTGAAGGAGATCCGGACGCCCCGGCGTGAGCTCGCCGCCGACTACGACGAGCTCTACGGGCTCTATCGCGAGCTGTACACGAGTTCCAAGCGGGTCGCGCATGCGCTCGCTGCACGTCAGGTCCGTCTTCTGGCCGCCGGTCCGCCGGTGGCCAGCGACAACCGAGGCACCGAAGGAGTCGCCCCATGACCAGTTACCAGCTGCCCCAGTTGGCCGATCCACCGTCGGCGGCGCCCGGCACCGTCTACACAGTGGCCAGCGGCGATCTCCGGCCCGCCGCCAACATCACCTGCTGGCCGACCCAGCAGCAACTGGAGACCGACCTCGCGGCGGCGGTCAACGCGCTCGGCTGGAAGGTGGAACGCGGCCACGCGTTCGACGCGGACAAGGGCCACGGCTTCATCGACAGCCAACGGGCCGGTATCGAGGTCTTCAAGCGGCTTCCGGTGGACGCGCCGCTCATCGTGGTCGAGGCGGTCTGGCAGTACAGCCACCACGTGCTCGCCGGCCTGCGCAGCCACCGGGGTCCGATCCTCATCGTGGCCAACTGGAGCGGTGAGTTCCCCGGGCTCGTCGGCCTGCTCAACCTCACGGCGAGCCTCACCAAGGCGGGTGTGAAGCACTCCGCGCTGTGGAGCAAGGACTTCACCGACGAGTGGGCGGTCGAGGGGCTGCGGACCTGGCTGGAGACCGGCGATCTGCGCCACGACACCAGCCACGTACGGGACCTGCCGACCCTTGCCGACGACGCCGAGGTCGAACTCGGCCGCGCCCTGGCCACCCAACTGGCCAGGGAGAAGGCGATCATCGGCGTCTTCGACGAGGGTTGCATGGGCATGTACAACGCGATCTTCGACGACGAGCTGATCAACCCGCTCGGCATCTACAAGGAGCGGCTGTCCCAGAGCGCGCTGGTCGCGGAGATGGCGCGGGTGTCGGACGAGGAGGCCCACGCGGTCCGCCGCTGGCTGGACGAGGCCGGGATGACGTTCCACACCGGCACGGACGAGGCCACCGAGCTCACCGACGCCCAGCTCACGAGCCAGTTCAAGATGTACATCGCGGCGCTGCGCATCTCCGACGACTTCGGCCTGGACGCCGTCGGCATCCAGTACCAGCAGGGCCTGAAGGACACCGTCCCGGCCAGCGACCTCGCCGAGGGCCTGCTGAACAACGTGCAGCGGCCGCCGGTGCTCAGCCGTGACGGCAGCCGTGAGCTGTACGCGGGCGCGCCGCTGCCGCACTTCAACGAGGTCGACGAGGGGGTGGCCGTGGACTCTCTGGTCACCAACCGCATCTGGACCGCCATGGGCCTCGACCCGGCGACGACCCTGCACGACATCCGTTGGGGGGAGCGGTACGGCGAGGACTTCGTCTGGGTGTTCGAGATCTCCGGCTCGGTGCCCGCCTCGCACAACGGCGGGTACGACAAGTCGTACAGCATGCGGCAGCCGCCGATGTTCTTCCCGCTGGGTGGCGGCACGTTGAGCGGCGTCTCCAAGCCGGGCGAGATCGTCTGGTCGCGGGTGTTCATCATGGACGGCGCGCTGCACGTCGACATGGGCCGGGGGACCGTCGTCGAGCTTCCCGAGGAGGAGACCCGGCGCCGCCTGGAGGCCACCAACCCGCAGTGGCCGATCATGCACGCCGTGCTGCACGGGGTGGGCCGTGACCAGTTGATGGCCCGGCACAAGGCCAACCACGTCAACGTCGCGTACGCGCCGGACCGGGAGACCGCCGACCGGGCGCTGCGGGTGAAGGCCGCCATGTTCGCCGAGCTCGGCCTCCACGTACACCTCTGCGGTGAGGTCGCTCTCTAGTCCCACGCGCCGGTGCGCCCCGGGTCAGGTCGACCCGGGGCGCACCGTGTTGTCGCCGTCGGTGTCGGCGGCCGGGCGATGACGGGGCGGGCGGCCTGACCTGACGGGGGCAGGCTGCCCGCCCTTCGGCCGGCAGCGTGCCCCAACCCCGGCGCAACACCCGGGCGATCGGCGTCGCGGGCCTGGTCAGCGCGGGCGGGTGGAGCTCTCCCGCACCTGGAGGCCCGTGCTGAGGGTGACGGTCGACGGCGGTCGGGTCGGGTTGGCGATCCGTTCCGTGAGCAGCACCGCGGCCGCCCGCCCGAGGTCGTACGTCGGCTGGGAGACGGTGCTCAGTGAGGGCCTGACCAGGTGGGCCCAGGGGATGTCGTCGAAGCCGATCACACCGAACGCCGCCGGCACCTTCACCCCGCGGTCGACGAGGCACTCGACGGCTCCGACGGTCATCAGGTTGTTGGTCGCGAAGACGCTGTCGGGTGGGTTGTCGCTGTCGAGCAGCGAGGCCATGGCCCGGTAACCGCCCTCCTCGCGGAAGTCCGCGTACCGCACCAGGCTGTCGCTCGCCTCGTGGCCGGCTGCCCGGAGGGCGCGCTGGTAACCGCGGAGCCGCTGGGAGGCGGTGGAGATGCGGCGCGGGCCGGTGATGCAGGCGACCCGCTGGTAGCCGTTGTCGAGCAGGTGGGTCGTGGCCATCTCCGCACCCTGCAGGTTGTCGACGAGCACCGTGTCGATGGTCACGCCGCGCAGCTGGCGGTCGATCGCGACGACCGGGATGCGCGCCTCGACCAGCCGGTTGATGGCGGTCGACCGGCCCGACGTGGAGATGATCACGCCGGCCATCCGCTCGGCCAGGGCGGCGGCGATGTACCGGGACTCCTTCTCCGGGTCCTCGTCGCTGTTGCACAGGACGACCGAGTAGCCGGTGCCCTGCGCGACGTCCTCGACCCCGCGCACCATCGAGGTGAAGAACGGGTTCCCGATGTCGGAGATGATGACCGCCCAGAGGCTGGTCTGGCTCAGACGCAGGTTACGGGCGACGGCGTTGGGACGGTAGTCGAGGTCCCGCATCGCCTGGTGCACCCGCGCAGCCATGGCTGGATCGACCGTGGTACGTCCGTTCAACACCCGCGACACTGTCGCGGGCGAGACCTGAGCCTGCCGTGCCACGTCATAGATCGTCGCCATTCGCCTCCATCCGGTCGACTCCTACGGTGATGTGAACTCTCACGAGGGCACCCAGCCCGCTGCGGTGACGGAACCCGGCATCCTACGGGTGGGTAATGCCGGAGTCGCCTTCCGGCCTGACGCCGGGTGCCGGGTGTCGGGGTCCGCCACGGTCAGCCATTGACTGTGACCTCGAGATTGTCGCCCCGGCCCACCACGACCTCGGAGTTCAAGGTAACGAGAATACGCCCGTCCCGGTACGACCAGTCACCGATCGGCAGCGTGCGGTCGCCCAGGCGCACGGTCACCTTGGCCGGATGGTGCGTCGCCGCCAGCGCGACGCTGCTCACTCTGAGACGCCCGTATCGGACCTCGATCGTGCCGGCGAGGTGCCGGCCATGCCGCTCCTGCCGGAAGAGTCCCCATCCTTCGGCGGCGGTGAACGCGGCGGCGAACCGCTCCGGGCTCATCCGTGGCGCGAAGCCGATGTGGCCCCGGGGCCCGTGGTACTCGAAGCCGCACGCCGCGAGGTAGACGCCGTGGCTGGCCATCGCCCGCGCGTAGTGGTCGCCGCATTCGATCTCGTTGTACGGGTTGCGTTTCCCGGCCGCGTACCGGTCGTGCACCGCCCGGGTGAGCGTCAGCCCCTCCTCGACCAGGCCCTCCTGGAGCATGTGCGCCGCGACCTGGTACTCCTGCCCGGTCCACACCTCGTTGAAGTACATCGCGGCCCAGCTCGCCGGGTTCCCCGCAGCGGTGTCGTCGCCGCCGTGCGGCCAGCTGGTCATCAACATCCCCCACTCGTGGTCCATGGCGAACCAACGACCGCCAGAGATCGCGCTGCCGTCGCGGTAGGCGACCTGGTCGGGGGTGAAGTTGTACCGGTACAGGCTGCTCAGGGCACTGACCGCCTGCTTTCTCGACACCACCCGCGGCAACCCGAGCTGACCGGCGAGGCTCTGCCCGAAGAGTTGGTCGATGTGGCAGCCGCGATTGCTGTTGATCACGTCGGCGTGCGTCGGATCCGTCTTCTGGATGAAGTACTCGCCGTTGAACAGTTCGGTGGACAGGTGCTGGCTGCCCGACTCGGCCAGGGCCCGGCACCGGGTGGCGAACTCGTTCTGGCCGATCTCGTCGGCCATGGCCGCGCCGGCCAGCAGCGCCGCCACGTACATGCCGGTGATCCAGGCGATCTCGCCGTACCAGACGGTGTCGAGAGTGTTCGGCTGCGCGCCGTCGAGCGTGCCGTCGGGTCCGGCGTCATGCTCCATGACCCATTCCAGGGCGCGCCGTAGGCGTGGCCAGTTCGTCCGCAGGAACGTGTCGTCCGGCGCGGTCAGGTGTTCCCGGTAGCAGCGGAGGATCGTGCCGCACTGCCCGTCGGTCGCCCAGCCCATGTCGGCCTCCGCGCGGTTGCCGATCTGGCCGGTGTCGGGATGGAACCCGATGCCGAGGTCCACCCGGCTGCGGGTGTCGCGCTCCAACTGGGGGAAGAGCCGGGCGATCGATTGGGCGTAGTTCCACACGTGCTCACAGGTGCCCGGGCAGCAGTACACCCCCTCCCAGCCATAGAACCGTCCGTCGTCGAAGAGGTAACAGGTGCTCGTGGAGAGCGTGGACGCGGGAGCGAGGGTGCGTTCCAGCAACCAGTGCGGCAGGGTGGCATCGGTGTACCAGGTCTTCACCCAGGTCCGCGTGTCCCCCTCCAGCCGGTCGAGGTTGCCGGCGACGTGCTCCACCACGGCGTGGGCATCGGCGAAGCGAGTCGCGTACTGCCGCCGCAAGGTGTCCGAGCCGTGCAGGAAACCGAGCGAGATCCGGTCGGGCACCCCGAAGTGCCAGCCGAGCACGAATCGGACGGTGCGCCGCTGACCCGGCGCCAGTCGGACGGGCACGGCCACCGACCCGGCCTGGCCGGCGAGGGAGCCGTCCACCTGCGTCGGACCGTCCTCCCCGTCGAACACCTGGTCCAGGTCGGCCCACCCGGCCAGCGACGGCCGGACCTGCGCCCGTGCGTCCAGCGCGGCAAGCACCAACGTGCCGTTGTCCGGCACCTGGTCCAGCGGTCGGCTGTCGCTCGACACGTCGGTGAACACGATGCGGTCGACGTTGACGTGGCCCCAGCCGCCGGTGTCCGTGTCCACGATCTCGATGACCGCAGTGCGGCCCTGGTAGGCGGATACGTTCAACGTCGTCGGGCTCATCGGTTCCGCGTCGCGTCCGGCGGCGCTCGCCACCACCGTTCCGTCGATCAGCAGGTTCACGCACGTCTGCCCGCGGTGGCTGCCACCGCCCACGGCTACGCTGACGTACCGGCGTTCGACCGGGAACGGTCGGCTGGTGAGCTTGCCTGTCGCGGCGTCGGCCCGGGCGGTGTCACCGTCGGTGCCGCGGAAGTCGTGGGACGTCACGAAACGCTGTCCGCTGGCGCCGAGGTCGCCGAAGCGCTTCATGTAGTCCGGCACCTCGGAGACCGGCACAGGGCCGGCGCCGAACGCCGTGCCCTCGACGGTCCAGCCCTCGTAGTCGTCCCGCTCCCAGTCCTCGAACACGACGTCCGGGCGTGGCGCGGTGTCGGTGAACACGATCCGGTCGCAGTTGACGTGGCCCCAGGCCCCGTCGTGTGCGTCGACGATCTCGATGACGCCGGTCTTTCCCTGGTGGGTGGTGACGTCCAGGAACACGGTGTGCATCGATTCGGCGTCGCGGCCGGTCGTAGTGGCCACCACGACACCGTCGACCAGCACGTTCACGCACGTCTGACCCGCGTGGTCGCCGCCGCCGACGGACAGCCGGATCGACCGGCGATCGATGGTGAAGGGAGCACTGGTGAGCCGGCCGGTCGGGCCGTCGGCCCGGCCTATGTCGCCGTCGGCTCCGCGGAAGTCGTGCGAGGTAACGAATCTCTGCCCGGTCACGTTGAGCGGCCCGCCCTGCTTCATGTAGCCGGGCACCTCGGAGACCAGCACGGGGCCAGCGCCGAACGCGGCGCCTTCGACGGTCCAGCCCTGGTAGTCGTCCCGCTCCCAGTCCTCGAAGAGGATGTCGGGCCGGCCGTCCGTCGCCTCCGGTTCGCTTGCCGAGAACTGGACGCCGCGCAGGGATTCGCCGTCGATCGCCGCCGACCGCAGGGTGATTGCGCGCTGGGTCCGGGTATCCAGACACGCCGGATTCTCCAGGTATCCCAGCAGGGTGGCGTCCACCGGGCTGTCCGACGTGTTCTGCAACGTGTACACCAGGACGGTTGCCGGCAGGGTCGAGTCGGTCACCGAAAGCGGCACGAACGGGGAGAACGCCTCCAGGGTCACCTCGACCGGTGCGTCTTCGTCGCGATAACGCACCCGGCCGATCGGATACTGCCCGGTGAAGCGCACCTGGTCGAAGCCGGTGGCGTCCAGCGGGCGGGTCCGGACGCGCCCCCGCGACCGGGTCCGGAGCGCGAACCCGTGCCGGATGGGCGAGCTGGGCTGCCGCGGGTTCGCGTACCCCGAGTCGGTGGTGCCGGCCGCGGGGCGGTTGAGGATGTCCCAGTACCAGAGCCGTCCGTCGCCGCCGAGATACAACTGGCCCGCGGCACCCCCGCCAACCGGCATACCGAGCCACCGGAGGTCTGCGCCCTCGTAACTGGTGGGTTCGCCGCGGCGGTGCAGGTCGGCGGACCAATCCTCAGGCAGCGCCTTGTCGAGCGGCACGCCGATCAGCTGCTCCTCGGGAACGCCCAGGGCGACTGCGGCCTCGGCCCGGCCGCCGGCCAGTACGGTGCCGACGGCGGTGCCGAGCGAGAGGGTGAGGAAACGACGGCGGTTCGGGCTGCAGGAGTTGCCGGGACAGCACTCGTCGTACGGCTGGTCAGCCATGTGTGGCTCCTGACGTCGTCATGCGGAGGCGGCGGGAAGGCGGTGGACGGGGCGGGGATAGGAGGGGGCGAACGCGCGGGCCGGACCCGGCCGGGCTGCGGCTCCTACGGTCAGGTCGGCGTCGAGCGCGGCGGTGCGGAGCAGCGATTCGAGGTCCCGGGGTGGACAGGCCGCGCGGATGTTGAACAGGACGGTGGCGTGCGCTACCGACGGATCCTCGGAACCGGTGGGTTCGTGGCGCGGGGGTTCACCCGCCGCAACGACGCTCATCCGGATCAGTCCGGCGGGCGACTTGACGGCAAGCTTGGCGTGCCCGATGACGTGGCCCCGTCGGGCGCAGGCCGTGGAGAGCGAGTCGAGCGCGACGTGCGCCCACCGCCGGGCGGGAAACCCGTCGGCGGCAGTGACCTGCCAGGTCTGGTTGAGCCAGCCCAGTTGGGCCTCCGCGGCGGCGTACCTGTCGTAGTCCACGTCCAGGTCGACGCCGGGGCTGCTCCGCCGGCTGCCGGTCCAGAGCGAGACGAGTTCCTCGACGTTCGCTCCGGTGCTCGCGCTGTACCCCAGGACGCGGGCGGTGGAGTGCCGCCCACGAATCCGGTCGAGCAGCGCGTCGAGTTCCGCGCGAGGCAGGGTGTCCGTCTTGTTGACCGCGATGATGTCGGCCTCGGCGAGCTGGCGGTCGAAGAGGTAGCCGAGGTCTCCGGCGAGGGCGTCGAAGCGTGCCGGGTCGACGACGGTCGTCAAGGGGGCGACCGTGAGCCGCTCGCGGTAGCGGGCCCGCAAGGGTCTGACAACGGTCGCCTGGAGGTCGGTGCAGCTGCCGACGGCCTCGGTGAGAATGGTGTCCGCCCGACCGCCGTCGAGCAGCTCGGTCACGAGGTCCGCGAGGTCCTCGAAACGGCAGCAGAAGCATCCTCCGGTCACCTCACTGACGTCGGGTACCACCGCCTCGGCCAGCCGGGTGTCGACCAGGTCGGTGCCCTGGTCGTTCGTGATGACAGCGACGCTGTGGCCGCGCCGGCCGAGCAGGCGCCCGGCAGTCAGCATCGTGGTGGTCTTGCCGGCACCGAGAAATCCAGTGAGGACGACGAGTCGGGGCACGGGGACCTCCCAGCCTGCCGCCGCAGCTGCGACGTGTGCTCGCGAACGGAGAAATCGTTTGCTCAGTTCTGATCGAGGACCATAGAAGCGACAGGCGTGGCTGTCAACGGCGGGGGTCGGCCGACCTGGCATTTGGCGTTTGAGGATTGACCGCCGCCCGGAGGCTGCTTAACCTGATCGCAACTGCGGTGAGAAATCGATTCCCTGCCTGCCGCACCCAGGACCGCCCTACCCACCGATGTGGAAGGCGACGCATGACACCCACCACCAGCACACCACGAACCCCTGCCCGGCGGCTGCTCCGCGCCGCCGCCGCGGCGACCCTCATCGCCGGCTCCGCCGTCGTCGGTCTCACCGGGCCGGCCGCGGCCGCGCCTGGCCCGACCCCCAACGGACCCGTCGGCTGGGACGTCTACCGGCAGCTCGACCGGCTCCCGAACCTCACCGACGGAGCCCGCGCCTACCAGTTCTCCAGCTTCGACCGTAGCGGCGGCAACGACGACGGCTTCTCCGGCCAGTACTCGTGCCTGCGTACCACGGGAGAGGGCTGCGTCATCGCCGAGGCCGCCGGCGCCGGCGAGATCGACTCGATCTGGTTCACCCGGGACGAGGGCGACGTCTCCGCCACCGGCAAGATCAAGGTCGTCCTCGACGGCCGAACCGTGCTCGACGCGAACATCCAGGACGTCGTGGACGGCAAGCTCGGCGCACCCTTCGTCTACCCGGTCGTGGCGAACGCCGCGCAGAGCTCCGGGGGCGTCTACATCAAGGCGCCGATGACGTACCGCAGTTCGATGGTGGTCACCACCGAGAAGAACCCGATCTTCTACCACGTCGGCTACCGCAAGTTCACCAGCGCCGAGGGGGTACGCACCTTCGACCCGGCCGACCGGGCCCTCGACGTCATCGAGCAGCTCAAGGCGGCCGGCACCCGCGATCCGAAGCGTGCCGAACCGGGCGCGAAGACGGTCGAGCGCGAGTTCTCGGTGCCGGCCGGCGGCCGCGCGACGCTCGCCAGCGGCGACGGCTCCGGTGCGGTCACCGGCCTCACGCTGCGGATCCCGCAGCTCGTCGGGGCGCCCCAGCCGATCGCCGACGACGGCCGCGCCTTCGGCGCCGGAGGCGGCAGCCAGTTCACCGTCGCCGTCGACCCGGCCAACACCGGCGTACGGCTCACCCGCCGGTTCGACCCGCACATCGGCAACCAGCGGGCGCGGATCCTGGTCGACGGGGTGGCGGTCGGCGAGTGGCCGGCCAACGAGCCGGTGCCCTTCGGCACCTGGCGGGACCAGACCGTCGAGCTACCCGCGAGCGCCACGGCCGGCAAGTCGAAGATCACCATCGGCAACGAGTTCGTCTCGTCCGATCTGGACATCAACGAGTTCACCTACTGGGTCGACAGCGTCGTGTCGGGCACGCCCCAGCGCACCGACACGGTGGACCTAGGCCCGGCCCACGCCGACGTCGAGACCGCACACGACTACAAGATCACTGCGCAGAGCTGGCAGGGCAGCAACACCATGTCCTACGCGGCGGACGCCGAGCGCAAGGCGGCCGTCGCCGCTTCCGACGCGGTGCTGCGCCAGACCCGGCTGCGGATCACGTTCGACGGGAAGACCACCGTCGACACGCCGCTCGGCGAGTTCTTCGGCACCGGCCTCGGGCTGCACGAGGTCCGGTCCCTGATGTTCGCCGTCGACCCGCAGACCGCGACCCTCTCGGCCTGGTGGCCGATGCCCTACCGGTCGCGCTACACCGTCGAGCTGCGCAACGGCTCGACCGAGCCGATCGAGTCGTCGACCGCCACAGTGACCACCGCCGGGTCGGCGAAGTGGGCGGCCGATCTGCGCCCCACCGGCGACGCCGGCTACTTCCGGGCCACGGCGACGAGTGCCGACACCGTCCCCGGCGCCGACCACCTCTTCCTCGACGTCGCCGGGCGCGGGAAGTTCGTGGGCGTCACGCAGACGATGGAGGGGCACATCCCCGCCGGCAACCAGCGCAACTACCTGGAGGGCGACGAGCGGGTCTACGTGGACGGCGCGCAGAGCCCGAGCATCCACGGCACCGGTACCGAGGACTTCTACGAGAGCGGCTGGTACTTCAACCACGGCACGTTCTCCGCGCCCATGAACGGTAACCCCGCCCACGAGATCGCCGACTACGGCTGCCAGTACGACTGCACCGGCGCGTTCCGGCTCATGCTGGCCGAATCGGTGTCGTTCTCGACCGGCCTGCGGTTCGGCATCGAGCACGGCCCGGGCGACCAGGACCCGGCCCGGTACGGCTCCACCGCGTACTGGTACGGCCAGGACACCGTCGGACAGCGCTGGACGGACACCGTCGACGTCGGCGACGCGGCGAGCGAGTCCGCCCACGGGTACGCCGGCGGCGGCACGCCGGAGGCGCTCACCGCGACCTTCGAGGGCGACGACGGTACGCCTCGCCCGGTCACCGACGACACCCGTGCCTCCACCACGCCGATCCAGTTCCGGGTGGCCCTCGACCCCGACAACACCGGTGCGGTCCTGCGCCGGCTCGCCGACCAGTCCGCCGGGTACCAGTCGGTGGCCGTCCGGGTCGACGGGCGTGACGCGGGCGTCTGGTCCCAGCCGCTGGCCAACAAGTCCCACCGCTGGCTCGACGACGAGTTCCGCCTGCCGGCCGCACTCACCGCCGGCAAGTCGAAGGTGACGGTCACCCTGACCCCCACCGAGAACGCGCCGGCGTGGTCCGCGGCCCGGTACGCGACGCTCAGCCTGGTGACCCCGTTCACCGACAGCAGCAAGCCGGGCGCGGTCACCGGGCTCACCGCCACCAGCGGTACGACCAACGCCGTGACCCTGACCTGGCAGCAGGCAGAGGACGACGTGTACGCGCCGGGCTACGAGGTCTTCGCCTCCCGCGAGGCGGGCTTCCAGCCCGGACCGGACAACCGGATCGGCACCACGACCCGGCCCAGCTTCCAGCACAGCGGGCTGGGCCTGCGCGAGACCTGGTACTACCGGGTGCGCGCGGTCGACGCGGCGGGCAACACCGGGCCGTACTCGGCCACCGACTCGGCCAGCACCGGCAACACCCTCCGCATCGAGGGCGAGTCGACGCTGCCGGCGGTGACCGCCGAGGGGCCGGCCGAGGTGCAGGGCGACTGCTGCGGCGTGCACTGGTCGCAGAGCGCTCAGCTGTGGTTCCGGCCGGACGCGCCGAACCGGAGCGTCACCGTGGCGTTCACGGTCCCGACGACCGGCACGTACCGGCTGAGCCTGGTGCAGACGCTGGCCCGGGACTACGGCATCAACACGGTGGCGATCGACGGGACGCAGGTCGGTGCGGCGTTCGACGCGTACCACTCGCCGGAGGTGGTGGTCAGCGACCCGATCGACTACGGCCAGCGGGACCTGACGGCAGGTCGGCACACGCTCACCCTCACGGTGACCGGTAAGGCCGCCGCGTCGACCGGATACCTCGCCGGGCTCGACTACGTCGAGGCGCAGCTCACCTCGTCGTGACCGTCGGCGGAGTCGCCGGGCCCGCGGAGCGCGGGCCCGGCGGCTCCGGCTCCACCCGCAGCAGATCCCGCAGACGACCCACGAGGTGCCGTATGACAGAACGACCGCTGGTCCGGATGACCGGCATCGGCAAGCGGTTCGGCGGTGTCCAGGCCTGCCGCGACATCGACCTCACCATCACCGCCGGTGAGGTGCACGCGCTGCTCGGCGAGAACGGCGCCGGCAAGTCGACCCTGATCAACATCCTGTCCGGGGTCATCACCGCCTACGACGGCACCATCGAGGTCGACGGCCGGCCGGTGAGCTTCGCCGGCCCGGTCGACGCCCAGCGCGCCGGGATCGCCACGATCCATCAGGAACTGGATCTCGTGGCTGGCCTCTCCATCGCGGAGAACATGTTCCTGGGGCGAGAGCCACGTACGCGGCTGGGCTCCGTCGACATCAGGCGGATGCGCCGGCAGGCGGCGGAACACCTGCGTACCCTCGGCGCCGACCTGGACCCGCGTCGCCTCGTGGGATCGCTGCGCGTCGGCGAGCAGCAGCTGGTCGAGATCGGGCGGGCGCTGTCGCTGGACGCCCGGGTGCTGATCATGGACGAGCCGACCGCGGCGCTCGCGGACGCGGAGGTCGAACGGCTCTTCGAGACGATCGCGGGGCTGCGCCGCGCCGGCGTCGGCATCGTCTACATCTCCCACCGGATGGCGGAGCTCGAGGTCATCGCGGACCGGGCGACGGTGCTGCGCAACGGCAGGCTGGCGGGCACCGTCGATCCGAAGACCGCCTCCCGCGACGAGATCATCCAGCTGATGGTCGGACGGTCGGTCGACGCGTTGTTCGGCGAGGGCCGCAACGAGCCGGGGGAGGTGCTGCTCGACGTACGCGGTTTCGCCGTGACGCCGCGCCGACCGACCCCGGGCCGGACCGAGCCGGCCGGAGTGGACCTCACCGTGCGCTCCGGGGAGATCGTCGGCCTCGCCGGGCTGATGGGCGCCGGCCGCACCGAGCTGCTCGAGACGCTGTTCGGCGCGGGCGGCTCCGGCCGACGCACCGGCGAGGTGACGATAGACGGCCGTCCGTACCACCCGCACGGACCCCGGGCCGCGCTCGCCCGAGGGGTCGCGTTCGTGCCCGAGGACCGGCGCGGCGCGGGACTGATGCTGGAGCACTCGGTGGCGGAGAACGTCGTGCTCTCCGCGCTGTCGTCACTGACGACACTCGGCGTGGTACGCCGGCAGGCGGTGCGGCGGACCGTCGCCGAGCAGCTCACCTCCCTCGCGGTGAAGGCGGCCTCGCCGGCCGTCGCCGCCGCCACGCTCTCCGGCGGCAACCAGCAGAAGGTCGTCTTCGCCAAGCAACTGCTCACCCAGCCGCGGCTGCTCCTGCTCGACGAGCCGACCAGAGGCGTCGACATCGGGGCCAAGGCGGAGATCTACCGGCTGCTGCACCGACTGGCCGACACCGGCATGGCGATCCTGCTCGCCTCGTCCGAGCTGCCGGAGCTGCGCAGCCTCTGTGACCGGGTGGTCGTCCTGCACCGCGGTCGCACCGTCGCCACCCTGCCCCGGGCGTCCGCCACCCAACAAGCGATCCTCGCCGCGGCCAACGGCGACGATGCCAAGGAGACCCGATGAACCCGCCCAACCCCACCGCCGTCGAGGAAGCGCCGGCCGAGACACCGCCACCCCGTCGGCCGTCGCTGCGGCTGCCGAGGGACCGGCACGCGCTCGTCGACAACTTCTTCCGGTTCCAGAGTCTGTTCGGCCTGGTCGCCGTCTTCCTGATCGCGATCGCGGTGTCACCCGTCCGCAACGGCGAGAACATCTTCCTCAGCTCCGGCAACCTGGCCAACATCGTCCGGGCGGTCTCGGAGATCGGCATCATCGCGGTCGGCATGACGTTCGTCATCCTGATCGGCGGCATCGACCTCTCCGTCGGCGCGGTGCTCGGCCTCGCCGCGGTCGGCTCGGCCACCCTCATGGTCGACAGTGGACTGGGCATCCTTCCGACGGTGCTGATCGTGCTGTTGATCGGCACCGCGTTCGGCGCCACCCAGGGGGCGATCGTCGCCCGCATCGGCATCCAGTCGTTCATCGTCACGCTCGCCGGGCTCCAGGCGGCCCGGGGCATCGCCCGGATGTGGTCCGGCGGGCTCGGCATCCCCATCGCGTACGGGGACGGGCCGCAGGAGGCCCCGGAGGCGTTCTCGCTGCTGAGCGGATCGATCAACGGTGTGCTGCCGGTGCCGGCCGTGCTCTTCATCGCCATCGGGATCGGCGCGCTCCTGCTGCTGCGGACCACCGCCTTCGCCCGCCACGTGTACGCCATCGGCGGCAACGAGAAGGCCGCTCGCCTCTCCGGTGTCCCCGTACGCCGGGTGCGGATCGCCGTGTTCGCCATCTCCGGCCTGCTCGCCGCGCTGGCCGGGATCATCCACGCCGGGCAGCTCAACCAGGGCAGTCCGAACGACGGCTCCGGCTACGAACTCGACGCGATCGCGGCCGTGGTCATCGGCGGGACGAGCCTCGCCGGTGGCAGTGGATCCATGGGCGGCACCATCGCCGGTGCGCTGCTGCTCGGGATCCTCAACAACATCCTCGCCTTGAACAACATCGACGCGAACGTGCAGCTGGTCGTCAAGGGGCTGGTCATCGTGGCCGCCGCCGCGCTGCAGAAGCTCCGCCCTCGCATCTCCTGACCCCCACCACCAACCGGAGGTAACAATGCGCTACGCCCGAAGAGCCGTCGCCGTCCTCGCGCTGACCGTCCTCGCCACCACCACGGCGTGCAGCGTCGAGAAGGCCGGTGACGGCAACGGCGGCACGGACGCCGCGGCCCAGTGCGGCAGCGGCAAGGAATTCCTGATCGGCATGTCGCAGGCGAACAACGCCGAGCCGTACCGGCAGGTGATGAACGACGACATCACCAACGCCGCGAAGGACGTGCCCGGCTTCAAGGTGGTCGTCTCGGACGCGGCACAGGACAACAGCAAGCAGGTCGCCGACGTGGAGAACTTCATCTCCCAGGGCATCAACCTGCTGATCATCTCGCCCAACGAGGCGAAGCCGCTCACCGCGGTGGTCAAGAAGGCGTACGACCAGGGGATCCCGGTCATCGTCCTGGACCGCAAGGTCGAGGGCGACGCGTACACCGCGTTCATCGGCGGTGACAACGTGGCCATCGGTAAGGCCGCGGGCGAGTACTACGCGAAGACGCTCCTGCCGCAGGGCGGCAAGGTCGCCGAGATCTCCGGCCTGCCCGGCTCCACCCCGGCGGCCGAGCGTGCCCAGGGCTTCCGGGAGGGCATCGCCAGCAACCCGAAGATCGAGATCGTGGCCACCCAGACGGCCGAGTGGCTGCGGGAGAAGGGGCAGAGCGTCATGGACGCGATGCTCAAGGCCCACCCCGACATCGACGCGGTCTACTCGCACAACGACCCGATGGCCGAGGGCGCGTACCTGGCGGCGAAGGCGGCCGGCAAGGAGAGCGCCATCAAGTTCACCGGGATCGACGCCCTGCCCGTGCCGTCCGGCGGTATCAAGGCCGTCGAGCAGGGCCGGCTGCAGGCGACGTTCCAGTACCCGACCGGCGGGCGTGAGGCGATCGACATGGCCAAGAAGATCCTCGTCGACTGCCAGAAGGACGTGCCGAAGACCACCACGCTCGGCACGACGCAGATCACCAAGGAGAACGCCGCTCAGGTCTACACCGAGCTCGGCGGCAAGCAGTAGCGCCCGGGGTGGGTCCGCTGCCGGTCGCGGCGGCGGACCCACCCGCACCCACCGCACCCCCGGAACGTCCATCCATCCGTGTGGAGGAATGCGATGCCCCGCCCACCTTCCCGTGCCGGCCGGATCTCCGCGCTGCTCGCCCTCGCCGTGGGGCTGGTCGTGGCCCCGGCCCCGGCCCGCGCCGCCGGGCCCGCCGGAGTCGACAACCAGCCGTACGAGAACCGGTCCACCGAGGTCACCGCCGGTGAGTTCGTGAACGTGTACGACCCGAGCGTCGGCGAGAGCGAGCCCTGGTACTACAACGACCACACCATGGTGCGGGACCGCAGGACGGGCCTGTGGCACGTCTTCGCGATCACGCACGCCGAGCCGGCCAACCCGCTGGACGAGAAGTTCTTCGGGCACGCCACGGCGCCGTCGCCGCGCGGCCCCTGGACCAAGCAGCCGTTCGCCCTGGCGGCCGACCCGAGCGCGGGGGAGACCCACATCTGGGCTCCGTACGTGCTGTTCCACGGCGGCACCTACTACATGTTCTATGCCGGCGGCACCCCGGACCACGAGGCGTACCGGATGCACCTGGCCACGTCCAAGGACCTGACGCACTGGACCCGTAGCTCGACGAACCCGCTGTTCACCGACGGCTTCGACGGGCGGGATCCGATGGTCACCCGGGTCGGCGACGAGTGGGTGATGTACTACACCGCCAACAGCACCCCCGCTGGTGGCCACCACATCGTCGCGTACCGCACGAGCCGGGACCTCCTGCACTGGAGCGACCGGCAGACGGCCTTCGAGCACCCGGCCACCGGCACCTTCGGCGGGCCCACCGAGTCGCCGTTCGTGGTGCGTCAGGGCGGTTCCTGGTACCTCTTCGTCTGCTGCGAGAGCGGCTACCAGGACACCCGGGTCTACCGCAGCTCGGACCCGTTGCACTTCACCGTCGACCAGTTGGTCGGCCGGATCAGGGCGCACGCGGCCGAGGTGGTCAAGGACGACACCGACGGCGGCCAGTGGTACGTCACCGGCGCCGGCTGGGGGCAGGGTGGCCTCTGGCTCGCGCCGCTCGACTGGAGTACTCCGGTGGTGACGAAGGGGCAGGTCGTCAGCACGCCGTACTACCGGGCGGTCGTGCAGACCGCACCGGAGGCACGGTTGGTCTCGTACGCCGCCGACCCGGCCGGGCGCGGCGAGTACCGGGCGGTGACGGACTCGTCGTTCCGCTCCACGGCGCCGTACCTCGCGGTGGGAACCTTCGGGCCCACCGACACCGCGGGCGCGGCGGCGGGCGTGACCGTGTCGGCCGACGGCACCGACCTGAATCTCACCGGCATCCCGCTCGGTGACGAGCCGGTGACCGTCGACTGGCGGTTCCGGTTCGCGCCGAGCACCGTGGACGTGGATTTCCTGTGGCACGTGACGGGCCCGACCACGGCCCCGGTCTGGGAGGCCGCGTGGAACCTGGACTCGGGCCTGCCCCGGCTCGGGGACCCCGCGGGCGCGGACCGCGACGGGGACGCCGCGGGTTTCTCCCCGTGGACGCTCGCCACCGATGAGTCGACCACCCTGGTGGCCGCCTACCGGGCCGGATCGGCCTGGAGCGAGGACAACCGCTGGTTCAACCGCGCGGGCGGTTCCATCGCGTGGCAGCCCCTGTGGCAGCCGGGTGGCCGGTCGTTGCCCGTCGGGGACCTGGCCGGTGGGACCTGGCGCATCGGTGTGAGCGGTGCCCCGGCGGACACCGCGTTCGCCGACGCCCTGGCCGCGTCACTCAACGCCGCCTGACCCGATCACCGGTGCCGGCCCCCATGGGTGGCCGGCACCGGTGTCCGGTGCCCGTCCCGGCCGACCGACGCCGGCACGCTGGCGTCGGGAACCCGACGGGACGGCAAGGTCCTGTCGCCGCCCACGCGGAGCACCCGGCGGTGGAAAGATTGCGGGGATGCGGGCAGATGGCGGAGTGGGGAAGTGGCGTGGCGCGCTGGTGGGCGCCCTTCTCCTGCTGGCCGGGGTGGCACTGCCGGTCGAGGCGCAGGCGCGGTCGGCGGCCCCGGGTGAGCGGGCCTGCGAGGTGCGGGACCCTCGGCTGACCGAGCTCTCGGGGATGGTCGCCACGGACGACGGGTTCGTGATGATCAATGATGGCGCCGACGACGAGGCGCGCCGCCGGATCTTCTTCCTCGACCGGGACTGTGCGGTCGTGCGTGCGGTGCCGTACCCGACGCGTCCGCTCGACACCGAGGACCTGGCCGTCGGCGCCGACGGGACGGTCTGGGTGGCGGACGTCGGCGACAACGACCGCTCCCGGGAGACGATCGCGGTGTGGAAGCTGGCGCCGGGCGCCGATCGGCCCGTGCTGCACCGGATGAGGTACCCGGACGGCCCGCACGACGCCGAGGCCATGCTGGTGACCGGTGACGGCCGTCCGGTCGTCGTCACGAAGTTCTCCGCCAACCTGTACGCCCCGACCGCCGCCCTGCGGCCCGGCGTGACCGTTCCGCTGGCGAAGGTGGGGCAGGTGAAGCTGCCCGCCTCGACGACCAGCAACCCGTACGGCCTGCTGGGCCGTTCGGCCGTCACGGGTGCGGCCACCGCGCCGGACGGACGCCGGGTGGTGCTGCGCACGTACGCCGACGCCTTCGAGTTCGACGTCGCGGACGGCGACGTGATCGCGGCGTTGACCGGTGGCACCCCCCGCGCCACCCCGCTGCCGGACGAGCCGCAGGGCGAGTCGGTCAGCTACAGCCCCGACGGGCGCTCGCTGCTCACCGTCTCCGAGACCGCCGACCAGCCGGCTGGGACACGGCCGACGGTCCTGCGCTACCCGCTGACGGCCGCTGCGCCGTCCGGTTCGCCGGCCCGCACGCCGGAGCCGATCGGCCCGACGCCTATCGCACGGTCCGCGGACGGAACGGACGGCGACATCACTGTCGTGTCCCGCGCCGCCATGGCGGCCGGCGCGTTGGGTGTGCTGCTCATCGCCGTGGCGCTGGTCGCTCGCGCGCGCCGCCGTACGACGTCGGGGAAGTAGCGGCCCGCACCGTTGGGTGCGCCTGCCACTTCCCCGAGGTCGCGTCGTGCCGTTACCGGACGAGCGTCAGTTGACGCTCTGTCCGCCGTCGACCATGATCGACTGCCCGGTGACGAAGGAGGCCCGGTCGGACAGGAGGAAGAGGGCCACCTGGGCCACCTCCTCCGGCTCGCCGATCCGGCCGAGCGGGATCCGCTCGCCGTGCGGGTGGTGCTCCGAACCCTCGTCGGTGGTGGTGATGCCACCGGCCGTCAGCGGCGTCCGGATCACCGTCGGGTTGACGGTGTTCACCCGGATCTGGTCGGGGCCGAGCTCCACGGCGGCCGCGCGGGCCAGCGCGGCCACCCCGCCCTTGCTGGCGCTGTACGCCGAGATGCCCCACGTGCCCAGCTCGGCGAAGACCGAGCCGTTCAACACGATCGAACCGCTGCCGCCCTGCCGCTTCATCTGCGCGACCTCGGCCTGCAGGTAGAAGAAGACGCCCTTCAGGTTGCCGTCCATCAGGTTGTCCCAGAACTGCTCGTCCAGCTCGGTCAGCGGACCGACGTTGGCGGTGCCGGCGTTGTTGAACGCCGCGTCGAGCCGGCCGAAACGGTCCACGACCTGCCGTACGACGTCCGCGGCACCCTCGAAGTGGGTGGCGTCCGCCTCGATGAACAGGGCCTCGCCGCCCAGCTTCGTGACCTCCTCGGCCACCTCCCGGCCGGCGTCCGGACGTCGGCCGGTGAAGGCCACCTTGGCACCTTCCCTGGCGAACAGGAGAACACTCTCCCGACCGATCCCGGAGGTGCCGCCGGTGACCAGCGCGACCTTGCCGTCCAACATTCCCATGGCTTCGCTCCAAAAGGCAGTTCACGTTTCGGTGCCACCGCGCGCGGGGCCTGATCGGCTCGCCGCACACCGGGCACCACTTGACCAACGAACCGACACAACCAGGCTCCGGGCCGGCCGATTTCGGGTCGGCCATCGCCTATCGCGATGGTGGGTATAGGCCAGGCCGATGGTCACGCCCGCGGGTTCGGCCGCGACGGGCGGGCGAGACAGAAAACGATTTTACGGGCATAAGCGGCGGCTAGTCTGCTGAGGTGACAGGACGGACCGGCGGGCTTCCCGAGGCCGCTGGTGTCACCGAGGCGCGCCGGTCGAGTTGGCTGGAACTCTTCTTCGACCTGGTGTTCGTCGTCGCCGTGTTCCAGCTCGGCGCGCTGCTCAACGAGGGGCACTCGGCCCACGGAGTGCTGGTCTTCGCCGGCCTGATCAGCACCATCTGGTGGCTGTGGTTCAGCTTCTCGTACTTCGCGGATCTCTTCGACGACGACCGTCCGCCGAGCCGGTTCGTGCAGCTCGTGGCGATGCTGGGAGTGCTCGCGCTGGCGGCGACGCTCGACGGTGGGGTGGCCGACGACTCGGGCCCGTACTCGCTGGCGTACGGGCTGCTGCTCGCCCTCCTCGCGGGCATGTACGGAGTGGTCGGGTGGCGCCGGACGCGGGCGCGGGAGTTCTGCTGGTGGAATGCCGCGGGCTTCCTGCTCGATGCGGTGCTGTGGTTCTCGTCCCTGCTGGTGCCGCCTCCGGGCCGCTACGCGCTCTGGGGCGTGGGGCTCGCCCTGAACGCCGCAGTGGCCGGGCCGTTGGCGTACACCTGGGCGGGGCGGGCGCCGGTCCA
The DNA here is from genome assembly GCF_900156065.1 of Micromonospora avicenniae. Taxonomy (GTDB): domain Bacteria; phylum Actinomycetota; class Actinomycetes; order Mycobacteriales; family Micromonosporaceae; genus Micromonospora; species Micromonospora avicenniae. The sequence continues at coordinate 84,435 of NZ_FTNF01000005.1, forward strand.
GCGGTCACACATGCCGGAGCGGTTCGGTTTGTTCACCATCGTCGTCCTCGGTGAGGCGGTGCTCGCGGTCGCCAACGGCATCGGCGAGACCGGGTGGCGGCCGACTGCCGTGGCGGTCGGCGTCGGCGGCTTCGTGATCGCCTGCGGGATCTGGTGGGTGTACTTCGCGTCCACCTTCGATCAGGAGGCGGGCAACCGGGCGCTTCGGGGTGGCCGGGCGCTGGTGGTTCGCAGCTACCTCTACGCGTACGGTCACCTGCTGGTGTACGGCTCGATCGTGGCCTCCGGCGTCGCCGTCGAGGTGGCCGCGCGGGAGGCGGTGCACGGCGACCATGGCGTGACCGGTCCGCTGCTCGGCGGCAGCCAGTTGACGCTGCTGCTCGGTTGCATCGTCGTCTACCGCGGGTTCGACGTGCGGGTGACCCGGCAGGTCGCGTTCGCCCAGGTCGGGCTGGCGGTCGCCGCCTTGGTGATCGGCGCGGGCGGATTACCACCACTGGTCGCCGTCCTGCTCATCGCCGCGGCCTGGATCGCGCTGGCCCTGGTCGAGTGGCGCTCGCCTCCGGTCTGGCGACGCTGACCGGGTGCCGGCCCGGCTCGTCCACCGTCGTGGCCGACTGTCGGTCGTCCGCCGCCGGGGCGGTGCTGGGCCGGCGCAGCTGGGCACGGTCTCCTGAAACAGGCGTCAGGCCGGCGCGGCGGCCGCGAGCGCGGCGCTGACGACGTCGAGCAGCGGTCGATCCGGGTGCTCGGTCGAGTCCTGAACGGCGACCCGCATGGTGGTCAGGAAGACCGCCGCGAGGACGCGGGCCCGCAGTCCCACGTCGTCGCCGCGCAGCCGGCCCGCCAGCTCCGCGGCCAGCTCCCGCTCGACCACCGCGTACGCGGCGACCTGGTGCGAGGCCAGGCTGGGATGCCCCCGCAGCTGACGCCGTCGGATCAGCCACTCCACGTTGCCGAGGTCGGTCTCCTCGGTGAGCCGCAACGCCGCCCGGGTCAGCACCGTCCAGGGCTGCTCGTCGGTCGGCTGTTCCCGGATCAGCTCCAACATCCGACGTAGCCGCATGGTGTCGCCGTGGAAGATCGCCTCCTCCTTGCCGGAGAAGTAGTTCGAGAAGGTCCGGCGGGAGACGTTCGCGGCGTCGGCGATCGCTTCGACGGTGACGCCGTCCACCCCCTGATCGATGGCGAGCCGTAGGGCGGCCTCGTGCAGGGCGAGTCGGGTGGCTGCCTTCTTGCGTTCCCGCAGCCCAGGGGTCTCGTCCATGACATTCACGGTACGTGACGCAGTTCTCAGGCGGCAAACTTGCCTGCTGGGCAAGTTTTGTAGAAGCTTGCGTGGGGCAACCATCTGCTGGTGAGGGGGAATCATGGGCACCGACGCTCGTGAACTCGTGCACCGGCTTCAGGACCTCCTCCGCGGGGTCCGATTGATCAAGCAGCGCCGGGCCGAGGAGCGGCCGGTCATCCCCCTGGGGCTGGTCGGCATCCTGTCGCAGCTCGACGGGCTCGCCGACGGTTGTCACGCCCGTGAGCTGGCGCTGCACGCCCGGCTCGACCCGTCGACCGTGAGCCGTGCCGTGGCCACCCTCGTCGCGCACGGTCTGGTCGAGCGGCGCCCCGACCCGACCGACCGGCGAGCACAGGTCCTGGCACTCACCCCCGACGGCCGGACCGCCCTGACCGACGCCCACGACTGGTACGCCCGACTGCTCGACCGGGCCCTCGCCGGCTGGACCGCGGACGAGGTCACCGCGCTCGGCGCCGGGCTGCGCCGATTCACCCGCGACCTAGAGGTCGCCCTCGAAAATCACGAAAATCTGGAGGCCGCGCGATGAGCGCACCCACCACAACGGCCGGCGCCGAGCCGATGACGCACCGGCGGACGCTCGAAGCACTCAGCGGTCTGCTGCTGGTGCTCTTCGTCGCGCTGCTGAGCAGTACGGTCGTCTCGACGGCGCTGCCCAAGATCATTGGCGCGCTGAACGGCTCGCAGACCCAGTACACCTGGGTGGTCACCGCCACCCTGCTGACGGCGACCGCGACCACCCCGATCTGGGGCAAGCTCGCCGACCTGTTCAGCAAGAAGCTCCTGATCCAGCTCGCCATCGTCGTCTTCCTGCTGGGCTCGATCGTCGCCGGCTTCTCGCAGAGCGCCGGCCAGCTCATCGCCGCCCGTGCCTTCCAGGGCATCGGGGTCGGCGGCCTGCAGGCCCTCGTCCAGGTGGCGATCGCCGCGATGATCCCGCCTCGCGAGCGGGGCCGCTACAACGGCTACCTCGGTGGCGTGATGGCCCTCGCCACGGTCGGCGGCCCGCTGCTCGGCGGTCTCATCGTCGACACCTCCTGGCTCGGCTGGCGGTGGTGCTTCTTCGTCGGCGTGCCCGTCGCGATCATCGCGCTCGTCCTGCTCCAGGCCACGCTGAAGCTGCCCGTCGTGCGCCGGGAGAACGTCAAGATCGACTACCTCGGCTCGGCGCTGATCGCCGCCGGCGTCAGCGTGCTGCTCATCTGGATCTCGTTCGTCGACAACTCGTTCGACTGGGTCTCCTGGCAGACCGCCGCGATGGTCGGCGGATCGGTCATCCTGCTCGCCCTGGCGATGGTGGTCGAGAAGCGGGCCGCGGAGCCGGTCGTCCCGCTGGCGATCATCCGCGAGCGCACCACCGCGCTGGCCATCCTGGGCAGCCTCGCGGTCGGCATGGCCATGTTCGGCGGTTCGGTCTTCCTCGGCCAGTACTTCCAGATCGGGCGTGGCTACACGCCGACCGAGGCCGGTCTGCTCACCATCCCGATGATGGGTGGTGTGCTGATCTCCTCGATCGTCGCCGGTCGGCTGATCACCAAGAGCGGACGGATCAAGCCGTACATCGTGTTCGGCTCGATCGTCCTCGTCGTCGGTTTCGCCCTGCTCGGCATGATCGACCACGAGACCTCGCTGTTCCTGATCGGCGGGGCCATGTTCCTCGTCGGCGTGGGCGTCGGTATGACCATGCAGAACCTCGTCCTCGCGGTGCAGAACACCGTCTCGCTCAAGGACATCGGCGCGGCGAGCTCCAGCGTGGCGTTCTTCCGGTCGCTCGGCGGCACCATCGGTGTCTCGGTGCTCGGTGCCGTCCTGGCCCGCCGGGTCGCCGACCAGATGACCCATGACCTGGCCGCCGCCGGCGTTCCCACCTCGGGCGCGGGTGAGACCAGCAACCTGAACCTCGCCGCGCTGCCCGACGCGATCCAGAACATCGTCCGGGCCGCGTACGGCGACGCCACGGGGCACATCTTCCTCATCTCCGCGGTGATCGCGGTGGTCGGGGTGATCGCCGCGCTGGCGCTCAAGCCGGTCACGCTGCGCACGAGCATCGACCTGCCGGACTCCGTCCGGTCGGCGGCGGTGGCCGCGGACGCGGTCGACGGTGCGCCGCCGTTCGACGAGGTCAACGTCGACGACGGGCGGGAGCGCGCGGCCACCGGTCGCTGAACCTCCGCCTCGCGGTAGCCCGAGGGCCGCCCCGCCGTTCGACGGCGGGGCGGCCCTCGGTGTGTCCGGGTCGGGTGGAGTCCGCTCCCCACACCTTCCTGCTCGCGTCGCACGGCCGATGGTTGTCACGCCTGTGGCTGTTCGTGTGGGTCATCCGCCGTGAACGGTCGTGGTAGAACTGACCGCGATGAAGGTGCGAATCGGCGCAAGTCGGGCATGGTGACCCGTGTCGGACCCCGCTCGGTCGGCGGTGGGGTCCCGCGCAGCGCGACAGTCCTGGAGTTGCTCTTCGACGTCGTCTACGTGTTCGCGCTCGCCCGTCTCGCCGGACGGATCGCCGACGACCTGACCATCGTCCGGCACACGCTGCTCTCCGAGGCGGGCCAGACCCTACTGTTCTTCGTCGCGATGTGGATGATCTGGTCGATCAACGCGTTGACCACGAGCATCTACGACCCCCGTTCCCCCACCATCCAGATCGCGCTGGTGGTGACGATGTTCGGCACGTTGGTGCTGGCCGTGTCGTTGCCGCAGGCGTTCGGCGCGCGCGGCGTGATCTTCGCCGTCACCTACGTCCTCCTTCAGGTCCTGCGTCCACTGCACCTGGCGCTGGCGCTCCGGCGCGGTCCGGGGTGGAAATCGCCGGCGCGGATGCTCTGCTGGCACACGGTGTCCGCCGTCTTCTGGCTCACCGGCGCGGCCAACGACGACGTCACTCGCGGCGTCCTGTGGACCATCGCCGTCGGCATCGAGGTACTCGGGTTGGCCATGGCCTGGGTCGTTCCCGGGTTCGGTTCGAACCGTCCCCGATACAACATCGTCTACGAGCACCTCGCCGAGCGGTACAACCAGTTCTTCATGATCGCCCTCGCCGAGGTGGTGCTCGAGACCGGCGCCGCGGTCAGCTTTCCCGGGCTCTCCGTCGGCCGGACGACGGTGCTCGTGGCCGCCTTCCTGACCGTCGTCGCCTACTGGCGGATCTACTTCTACCACCGGTCGTCCGAACGGGCCGAGCATCCGAGCGGCTCCGGGCCTGCCATGCGCCTCACCGACCGGTCGAACTTCAGTCTGCTGCTGATCGTCGGCGGGGTGATCTGCAGCGCGGTCGGCTTCGGCCAGGTCGTCCGGGAACCGGACTATCCCATCGACTGGGCGCTGGTGGTCGTCATCTTCGGCGGCCCGGCGCTGTTCCTGGTCGGCCGGGCGTTCCTCGAGCGGGAGCTCCAGCCGGCCCGGCGCAGCCTGGCGCTCTACCTCGGCCTGCTGGCCCTGGGCGCGGTCGCGCCGATCACCCTGCTGTTCCCGCCGATGGCCGCTGCCGTCGGCGTGGCGGTGGTCCTGGTGGGTGTCGCCCTCTTCGACGAGCTGCACCGGCAGTCGAGTCGGGCGGGCAACCCGCCGCTGTAGCCAATGGCCCGGCGCCGGAGGCGGTTGCCGTCAGGGACGACGACAACCACCCCCGGACCGGGATGCGGGCTACAAGCCGGGGCACTGCCCCGACGTGCCGCCGCGCACCGTGTTCGGTGCGCCGAGGTCGACCGGGGCCGGGCTGTTACCCGAGCAGTGCAGCGAGGTCACGTCGTTGCCGGCGAGGATGGCCGCCGTCGTGCCGGTGGCGTTTCCGGTGAGCAGTAGCGCGCCCTCCACGCGGGTGCCCACCGCCGTGACGTGACCGGTGGTGCCGGTCACCGCGACCGCACCCCGCACGCTGCTGTTCAGCAGCTCCACGGCCGTCGCGCCGGTCGCCGAGACCGCGCCGGTGATCGAGGACCGCTCGACGACCAGGGCGGCCCCGGGCCGGACGGTCACGCTGCCGGTGACGGTCGCCGCGCGCAGGCAAGTGACCCCGGAGGTGACCACCAGCGCGCCGGTGCGCGGGCCGGAGATGACGTCCGTGCAGGTCGGCGGCGACGGAATCAGCGTGGCCACGAACTTCCCGGCCGAGCCGATGTTGCCCACCGCATCGATGCCCCGGTACTCCACGGTGTGGCGGCCGTAGCCGGGGGAGCGCGGCGCGAACGACGACATCGACAGGCCACCCGAGCCGAGATTGCCGTAGACGAGGTCGTCCACGACGGTGCCGGTCGCGCTGAACTGGAACGGCGCCTTCGCGTCGCTCGGCGAGCCGTAGTAGTTGTGCCAGCCGTCGCCGTCGAGCCGGAACTCCGCGGTGACCTGTCCCGGGCTGTCGTCCGTGCCGGCCAGGCCCATGGTGAACGGGCCGTTGTACACGTACTCGGTGGGCTTGCCGGGCTTCGCGGTGGTGAGCAACGGCTCCGAGAGGTCGTAGTCGACGTCGGGCCGGTTCGCGTCGACCGTCCAGGAACGGGTCACCGACTCGCCCGTTTGCGGGTCGGTGACCGTCGCGGTCAGCTGGTGGGCGCCCCGGGCCAGGTTGAGCGGGGCGAGTTCCAGGTCACCGTCGTGGCCGGGGTTGGCCACCGGGCGGCCGTCGAGGGTCCAGCTCACCACCGGGATCCGGTCGGTGGTGTGGGTGGTCTCCACGTACACGACATCCTGCGCGCCGACCGGCCGGTCGGTCGCGGTCGAAGCGGTGATCGCGAGTGGCTCGTTCGTCGTGGGGGTGGCGACGCGGGTGTCGACGGTCCAGGTACGGCGCTGGGTCAGGGACGGCGAGTCCCGCAGCGCCGGGTCGCGTACGAACGGCGTCGGGTCGGTGACGGTGGCGGTGACGGTGTGCGTGCCGGGGGTCAGCCGCAGCGTCCGCAGGTCCAGGTCGCGGGCGTTGCCGGTGCCGGGAACTGCCGTGCCGTCGACGGTCCAGCCGACCGTCAGCTCGTGGCTCACCGGGTGCAGGGTCTCGACCCGTACGACCCGGTCCGCGCCGATGGGCTGGTCCGTCTCCGTGCCGCCGGCGAGGATGTCGACCCGGCTCGCGATCCGCTCGGTCATCTGCTCCCGGGCGACCTGGTCGAAGTAGAAGCCCAGCGACTTCATCATCGAGTGCTGGCTCGGGCGCCACACGCCCTTCTGCAGGTAGAGCCCACCCTCGTAGCGGCCGATCGTGCCACCGGACTCGCTCGGCTCGCCCAGCCATCGCCACCACTTGGCCTGGGTGTCGCGCATCTGCTGCTCGGTGAGCAGGGTGTGGTGCGCCGACGAGGGTTCCGGCCCCTCGTACGTGTCACCGGCCACGCCGCGGGCGTAGTAGTCGTACTCGTCCTGCAGGCCGCCGAGGGAGTGCCCGATCTCGTGCGGGCCGATCAGCGCGGAGAGCGCGTTGCCGCCGGACGCGGTGGCGTTGGCGCCACCCGCGCCGCCGTACGTGTCGCTGTTGGCCAGGGCGATGAGCTGCCGGTTACCCCGGTTGGTGCCGATCGCCAGGTCGGCGTACCTGTTCGCCGCCGCTCCGTTGACCCCGAGCAGCCGCTGCACGCTGTTGGGGTTGCAGCCGCCCCAGAAGCCCATCCCGAGCACGGTGTCCCGCTGCGGATCGCCCAGCCCCGGGTCACAGTCCACGCCCGACTCGGCAGAGATGATCTCGATCGCGTAGACGTTGAAGTAGCTGCGATAGGACTTGAACGGCTCGATCGTCCACAGGGTGTTCAGGTGCTTCTCGACGTTCGCGCGGAAGGTGGGCATGTCCGCCTCGGTGTAACCGTCACCGAGCATCACCAGGTTGAAGCGTTCCGCCGGATCCCCGGTCACCTGGACCGGCACCACCGTGGCGCTACCCACGTCCGCGGCCGCGGCCGGCGCCGCCCCCACCAGACCGGCCGCGAGCATCGCGGCCACACACAGCCCTGCTCTGATCCTCACCTCTACGCTCCTCCGTCCATCGGCGGGCTGCGCTCGCGGCCGGCGGACGCGCGGCCCGGGAGGCGTACGCCCGTCATCGATCGCGATCTTCCGGACCGTACCCGGCCGGCGACCCGTGGGATAGCCCTCGGGATCGCACCGCCGGGGCGCGACGGGGGCCGGCCGCTGGTGGACCCGCCGTTCACCCATGAGTAGATCTCGAAGGTCGGCGACTGGGTCGAGCGGTCCGGCAAGCGGCTGCGGTACGTCTACGCCACGCACGGGCACGGCGACCACTGGTTCGGCACCGCCGAGATCCTCAAGCGCTTCCCCGGCGCGCCGCGGCGGTCGGTCGGGGCTCAGGCGGCGAAGCTCTCCACGTGACCGATCGCCGCCTCGATCGCGGCACGTAGCGGTTGGGACGAGCGCCGAACCTGGCTGAGCAACAGGCCACCCTGGACCGCCGCCAGCAAGGCGCTCGCCAGCTGGTCGATGTCGGCCTCCGCGACGAGTGTCCCCTCCTGCCGCATGCGGCCCAGCCCCGCCCGGATCGGAGTCTCCCAACGGTCGAAGGCTCGCGCCAGGTCGCCCCGCAGGGGCTCGCAGGTCTCGACCAGCTCGCTCGCCAGCGAGCCGATCGCGCACCCGCCCGCACAGTCGTGCCGTTCCTGCGCCGTGACCACGGCGTCGCACCACGCCCGCAGCGCCTGGAAGCTGTCCAGCCGGTCGAGATGCGGTTGCTGGCTCTCGATGGTCTGCTCGACCTGGTACGCGATGACGGCGCGCACCAGCTCGGTCTTGTCCCGGAAGTAGTGGTAGATCTGGGAGGCGCTGACCCGGGCCGCCTGCTGCACGTCCGGGATGCTGGTGCCGGCGACGCCCTTGCGGTAGATCAGCTCTGCCGCCGTCTTCACGATCCGCTCCCGGGTGCGGCGACCCGCGGCCGTGTGCCGCGGCCTGGCCGGCACCGCGCCTCGGGTGGAGGCGGTATCGGTTGGTGTCATCGCCCCAGCTTAACGTCGGTTAAGTCCTGTCGCCCGGGGTGCGGGCGGTCGGTGGAGGATGCCGGCCGGCGCAACGTGCCGTGGCCGGTCCGGGCGGGCCCGCGGGCGGCGGACGCGCCGCCGTCCGCGAGCTCTCGTCGGTTGTCAGTGCGCGGTCGTCGGCGCGTGCCAGCGACCGGCCAGCGTCTGCGCCTCGGCCGGGCCCCAGCTGCCCCGGGGGTACGAGAGCACCGGCTCCGGCAGATCCAGGACCGGCTCGACGATCCGCCACTCCTGCTCGATCGTCTCCTCGCGTGCGAACCGCAGGTGCCGGCCGTCCAGAGCGTCGTCGAGCAGCCGCTCGTACGCCTCCCGCCGGTGTCCGAGCGTGGCGTCGAAATCGACCGGAAGCTCGACCGGAACGGCGGTGACCTCCGCGCCGGGCTGCTTGACCTGGACCGAGAGGCTGATGCCATCGTGGCGGCCCAGCCGGAAGCGGAGCAGGTTCGGCTCCGGCGCGGCTGCGTCGGCGCCCGGCACGAGGTTGCGCTCCGGCGTCTTGAACTCCACCACGACCTCGGTGGCCGTGCTCGGCATCAGCTTGCCCGTACGCAGGTAGAACGGCACTCCGGCCCAGCGGGGCGAGTTGATCCGCAGCTCGGTGGCGATGAAGGTCTCGGTGTTGGAATCGGCGGCGACCCCCGTCTCGTCGCGGTAGCCCGCGTACTGGCCGCGGACCGTGGTCGCCGGCGAGAGCGGCTCCACCTGGCCCAGGGCGCGGATCTCCTCGGCGCGGTACGCGTCGTCGCCGGCGTCGGCCGGGGACTCCATGGCGAGCAGGGCCACTACCTGGAGCATGTGGTTCTGCAGCACGTCGCGGGTGGCGCCGACCCGGTCGTAGAAGCCGGCGCGCCCCTCGGTGCCGAAGCCCTCGGCGAGCGTCACCTGGATGTTGGCGATGTGCTCGGCGTTCCAGAGCGGCTCGAAGAGCCGGTTGGCGAAGCGGAAGACCCGGAGCCCTTCGACGGCCTCCTTGCCGAGGTAGTGGTCGATCCGGAAGATCCGCTCCGGGTCGAAGGCCGCCCGCAGCGCCTTGTTCAGCTCGTGCGAGGTGGCCAGGTCGCGGCCGAAGGGCTTCTCGACGACGACGCGGCCCCGCGCGGCCAGGCCGGCGCCGGCCAGACCGTCGACCACCGGCGTGAAGACCGCCGGCGGGATGGCCAGGTAGAACAGCGGGCGCTCGGCCGCCGAGAGCGCCTCGGCGAGCCGCTGGTAGGTGTCGGGGTCGGCGTAGTCGCCGGAGAGCATCGTGAGGTTCCGGGCGAGGGCGTCGAAGACCTCGTCGTCGACCCGGCCCTGCGCCTCCAGCACCGACTTGCGCGCCGCCGTGAGCAGCTGCTGGTGGTCCCAGCGGGAGCGGGCGACGCCGATGACCGGCATGTCGAGCCGACCGCGGCGGGTCAGCTCGTACAGCGCCGGAAAGAGCTTCTTGGCGACCAGGTCTCCGGTCACACCGAAGAGCACTACAGCGTCTGAGCGCAGGTCCATGGCAACGTTCACCTCATCTTGGAATCAACTTTCCAAGACTCTCGCGCGCCCAGTCCGGCGTCCACGTCCGGGCACGTGACTTGCGCGACAAACCGGGACAGTTGCCTGGGAGGTTAGAGGGCCAGCCCGAGCACGGCGCGCGCGGGTGCCGTCGGCGCGGGTGGTCCGGCCGGCCGCGACCGGCCGGACCACCCGCCACCGTCAGGCGACCAGCGACCGCAGCGGCACCCCGGCCGCGTGCAGAGCGCGGGTCAGGTCACCCAGGAACGGGTGCTCGTCGGCCTGCCACCCCTGCGGGTTCGGGATCACCAGGTACGCCGAGCCGCCCGACACGGAGATGCGGGCGTCCGCGGTGAACCGCTCGACGATCGACCGGGTCCGCGCGAGGTCCGTGTCCGCCACCTCGATGCTGACCGGTCGCCAGCCGCCGCCCAGGTCCTCCGTCACCGGTGCCCGGGCCGCGGCGGCCCGGGCCGGATCGACCGTCGCCGCGCGCTGCGCGGTGGGCGCGGCGCCCGCCGTGGGGTAGAGCAGCGCGTTGGCCACCAAGTGCAGCCCGCTCTCGTTGTACGCCCGGAACAGCGGGTTGAACGCGAAGAGCACCGAGCGGCCGGCGCCGGTCGGCTCGTCGACCAGGGCCGCCGTGCCGCGCAGCGCGTCGACACCCACCGTGTAGCCGTTCGCCCAGAACGTGTCCCCGCTCGGGTAGCGCAGCACGTTGGTGCCGGTGGTGCTGGCGTTGAGGATGGGGTCACCGTTGTTGAACTCGAAGTCCTCCGCGGGGCGTCCCGCGGCGACCGGGCTGTCGGAGTCGACGTCGACGCGCAGGTGCGAGCCGATCACCTGGTAGCCGGCCGGCTTCGCCTTCTCCGTCGTGGAGGTGAGCCCGGCGGCCCGGGCCAGCCGGGTCCCCTCGTTGCGCAGCCCGATGTACGTGTGCCCCTGCGCGATCCAGTTGCGCAGGTTGGCCTGCCCGGCGGCGGTGAGGCCACCGGTCGAGCTGCTGCCGTCCGGAACGAGCAGCACCGTACGGCCGGTGAACGCCTCGGTGTTGTCATTGATGTCGGCGGTGGTCACCGGCTTCAGGTCCAGTCCCCACCGCTCGCCGAGCACGTACCGGGCCTCCCCGTGCGACCCGGAGGTGGTGGAGATGCCGGTGCCGGCGAAGAGACCGACGTCGGGCAGTTCGACCCGGGTGCCGGTGGCCGGCCCGCCCGGGGTGAGGGTCACTCCGAGCGACTCGGCCAGATCGTCGATCTCCCGGGTCAGGCGGTCGGCCGCGACCCGGACGACGCTGCTCGCACCGTCGCGCAGCAGCGGCACCCCGCGATCGAGCAGGCGGAACGTGAACTCCGCGGCGGCGGCCGAGTCGAGTTGGTAGCCGTACGAGCCCCGGGACGAGGCGTGGCCGGTCTTTCCGCCCGAGATCTGCCGGACCAGCTTGGCCCTGGGCCGGACGTCGTCGCCGGTGTAGAGGGTCGGTACGCCCATCAGTAGCGGGTTGCTCCAGGACGAGACGTCGTAGAAGTAGGGGAACGGCGTGTACGGGTCCTCGCCCATGATCGCCTGGATCCAGTGCTTCTGCGGCTGGTCCATCGGGATCCAGTACGCGCCCTTCGGCACTGTCACGTTCCGGGCGCTGCGACCGCCGAAGATCCGCGCGTCAGGCACCCGGGTCGCCTGCTGCACCTCGTACACCTCGACGTCCATGCGGCGCAGCCGCTCGACCAGCTGCCGTACGTCGGCGAGCTGCCGGTCGGGCAGCAGGAAGTAGGACCGGATCCGTTGGTCCGGGACCGGGAACTGGACCTCGTTGGTCGGCTGGACCACCTCGTTCGGCTCCAGCGTGCCCGCCCGGCCCTGGGCGAGCGCGTCAATCCAGATCCGGAAGTAGCCGGTCAGCACCTCGCGCTTGTTCGCGGCGGCCCAGCCCAGGGTCGACCACTGGGTGTGGAACTGCTGCTGGACCCGGTCGGCGACCGCCGAGGCGCTGCCCTTCTCGAACGTCATGCCGGCGGCTCCGAAGCCGGCCGACGGCACGGTGTCGCCGTAGCCCATGAAGAACAGGTCGTAGCGGGCGTAGTTGAAGTAGCACTCGGTGGTGACGGTCTCGGTGCAGGCGCCGTTGTAGCCGAAGCCCGCCTTGTTGGCCTCGCCGATGCGGTTGATCCAGTCGACCGACTGGCTGGAGATCTCGTGGTGGATCGGATCGGCGTTGGGCGGGAAGAAGTACTGCGAGCCGCCCATCTCGTGGGCGTCGACGAAGACCTGCGGCGGGTAGCGGCGCATCAGCTCCAGCTTGCCGTCGGTCTCCTGCTGGGAACGGGCGAACCAGTCGCGGTTCAGGTCGAAGCCGAACTCGTTCTGCCGCCGGCTCGCGTCCCGGCCGTCCGGGTTCTGCGTGGGCACGATGATCGTGACGAGGTTGTCGTTGCGCGCGGCGACGTCGCAGGACAGGCCGGCGGCCAACTCGTACAACGTCTTGAGCGCCGCGTCGGCGCCGCTCTTCTCGCCGCCGTGCACGTTGCCGGTCACCCAGACGATGGCCGGGGAGTCGGCGGCCGTCCTGTCGGCCTGCCTCCGCGTGGTCCGGCGCGGATCCCGCAGGTCCCGGATGTCATCCGCGATCCTGCGCAGGGCGGCCGGCCGGACGTTGCGCTCGTTCGACACCACGGCGTACGGCAGCGGCTGACCGAGCCCGCTCGTACCGAGTACGCCGGTGACTACCCGGTCGGAGGCGGCGTCCACGGTGTGCAGGTAGGTGCGGATCTCGTCGGTGGTGACGGGCCGCTCCTGGCCGAGGCCGAGCGGGAAGCCGAGCGCCCGCTCGGGGCTGGGCACGCCCGCCAGTCGGGCGGTGGGGTCGGTGCTGCAGTGGGTGGGGGAGGGCGGGCGGGCTCCGGCCGAGGTGCCGCCGAGCAGCGGCACCGTGCCGACCAGGAGAGCGATCGCGGCGGCGCTCGCCAGCCGCCGTACGGGGACGATCCGGAGTGGACGCCTAGACCGGGCCATGCAGTTCCCCTCTCGGGTGGGTCACATTGGCCGGAGCCTATGGCCGCACGTTCGGCTGGGCAAGGAGCGATCAACTCGGGTTCGTTGAAGTCGGGGCATCCACCCGCCTCGGTCACCCCGATTGCGCGGGAAGCCGGAGGTCTCCGGCGATCGCGTGAAGACCACTGCTCCCGAAGCCGAGATCTCTTCACGTCGGTCGGGCTAGATTCTGGAGGTGGACGCCCGAGCCGGCGCTGTCGAGGCACTGAAGACGGATCCCGAGGCCGTCTCGATACGCCGTTCACTCGAGGTCTACTACGGTGATCCGGCGCGCGAGGCGGCCATGGACGCCTTCTACGCGCGCTTCGTCCGGCGCGGCGACCTCGTCTTCGACATCGGCGCACACGTGGGTGACCGGGTGGGCAGCTTCCGCCGCCTCGGCGCCCGGGTGATCGCCGTCGAGCCGCAGCCATCCTGCACGCGGGCGCTGCGCTCCATCTATTCGGGCGACGGCGAGGTGATCGTCGTCGAGGCCGTCTGCGGCGCCGAGGCGGGGCGGGTCTCCTTCAACGTCAACTCCGCCAACCCCACCATCTCCACCGCCTCGCCGCACTTCATCCGGGCCGCCGACGGCGCGGCCGGTTGGGAGGGGGAGCGGTGGGACGCGCGGATCGACGTCGCGTCGAGGACCCTCGACGAGCTGATCGGCGAGTACGGGGTGCCCGCCTTCGTGAAGATCGACGTCGAGGGGTACGAGGACGAGGTGCTCGCCGGGCTGGCTCGCCCGCTGCCCGCGCTCTCCTTCGAGTTCACCACGATCGAGCGTGCGCTCGCGCAGCGGTGCCTGCGCCGGCTCACCGCGCTCGGTTTCCAGGCCTTCAACCTCGCGCTCGGCGACACCATGGCGCTGGCCTGCCCGCAGTGGATGGCAGCGCCGCGGATGGCGGCGTACCTGCGCTCGCTGCCGTACGAGGTCAACTCCGGCGACGTGTACTGCCTGTCCCGGATGCGACATCCCCGCTGACGACACCCCTTGGCATTGCAGGTGCATTGTCAAGAGGGTAGGTTCTTTTGCAATGCAGACGTATTGCAAAAGGAGTGCCTGATGCGCGTGATCGCGTTGTCCGAGCTGACCGGCGCGACGACCGAGCTGGTCGGTGGCAAGGCGGCCGGGCTGGGGGAGCTGATCCGGCTCGGCGAGCGGGTACCGGCGGGCTTCTGCGTCACCACCGAGGCCCAGGAGGCGGGCGTGCTTCCGGAGGCCGAGATCGACGCGGCGTACCGGCAGCTCGGCGGCGGACGGGTGGCGGTGCGCTCCAGCGCCACCGTCGAGGACCTTCCCGACGCCAGCTTCGCCGGAATCCAGGACACGTTCCTGAACGTCACCGGCACCGCCGACCTGCTGTCGGCGATCGAGAAGTGCTGGCACTCGCTGCACACCGACCGCGCCGTGGCCTACCGGGACGCCCACGACATCGACCACGCGACAGTGCGGATGGCGGTCGTCGTGCAACGGATGGTCGACCCGGCGCTCGCCGGAGTGCTCTTCACCGCGAACCCGGTCACCGGCCGCCGGACCGAGATGGTCGTCGAGGCCGCCGCCGGTCCCGGCACCGCCGTCGTGGACGGCACCGGCGACGTCGACCGGTACGTCCTCGACGGGTCACCGCAGCCGGCCCAGGGCCTGCTGACCTCCGTTCAGCTCGACGAACTACGCGCCGCGGGCGATCGGCTCCAGCGACAGCTCGGCGCACCGCAGGACATCGAATGGGCGTACGACCGGCAGGGTGTGCTCTGGCTGCTGCAGGCGCGGCCGATCACCACCCTGTTCCCCCTCCCGCCGGCCACCGACGACCCCGAGCCCCGCGTGTACCTGGAGTTCGGACATGTGCAAGGCATGCTGCGTCCGGTCACCCCGATGGGCATGTCCACGCTGAGGTCGCTGATCGTGGCGATGCTCGCCAGCCTCGGGCTGCGGGTCGAGGTCACCGACATCGGCGGGCGGCTCTACGGCGACCTGACCGACCTGGCCCGGCACCCGTCCGCCCGCAAACGCCTGGTCAAGCTCATGGCAGTGGATTTCGGCCCGCGGGCCCAGTCGGTGATGGAGCGGGTGCTCGCCGACCCCCGCTTCGCGCCGCGACCCGGCCGCAGAGCCAGGCGCGACGGCGGCGGGCCGAGCGCCGGTACGGCGCTGCGGGCGCTGACCGGCGTGGTCAGGGCACTGGCCCGGCCCGAGGCCGCCCGAACCCGGCTGTTCCGCGAGATCCAGCGGCTCGCGGCCGACGCGGACACCACGGCCGAGCCGCGCACCGCCGCCGACCGGCTCCGGTTCGTACGGGAGCACGAGAACACGTCGTCGGGCGCCGACGACATCGTCTGGCCCATCGTCGCGGGCATGCTGGCGGCCACGCTGCCCGCCCACCTCCTAGAGGGCATCGCCGAGCGCGACGAGATCGACCGCGTGCTGGGCGGCATGCCGCACAACGTCACCATCGAGATGGACCTCGCCCTGTGGCGGCTCAGCGAACGGGCCCGGCCCCACCGCGAACTGCTGCTCACCACCGCGCCCGCCGAGCTGGCCGACCGGTACCGACGCGGCACGCTACCCGACATCGGGCTCGCGGCGTTCCTGGACCGGTACGGTCACCGTGCCGTCGCCGAGGTCGACCTCGGGATCCCCCGGTGGGCGGAAGACCCGGCGCCGGTCTTCGCGATGATCGCCAACTATCTGCGGGTCACCGACCCCGAGCAGGCACCCGACCGCCGGTTCGCCCGTGCCGCGGCCACCGCCGAGGCCACCCTCGACCGGCTCGTCGTACGGGCCCGTCGCAGGCGGCCGGTCCGCGGCCGTCTCGCCGGTTTCCTGCTGCGCCGGGCCAGGTCGCTGGCGGGCCTGCGGGAGGCCGGCAAGTTCGGCGGCCTGTACCGGCTGCGCGAGATGCGGCGCCAGCTCCTGCTCATCGGCGCCGAACTGGCGGCCGGCGGCCTGCTGGCGCGGCCCGACGACATCATGTTCCTGAATCTGGACGAGGTCGCGGCGGCTCTGCACCAGGGCACCGATCACCGCTCGACGGTCACCGCCCGCCGAGCGGTACACGAGCGGGAGCTGCGCCGCCGTAGCGTTCCGGTGGCCCTCCTCTCGGACGGCACCGACCTCGAGGCCGCGCTGCCCGCGCCGACCGGAACGGCTGGGGCGCTGCGGGGGGTCGGCGCGGCGGCCGGGGTGGCGACCGGCCCGGCGCGGGTGGTGCGTGACCCGGCCACCGCGCACCTGGAACCCGGCGAGATCCTGGTGGCGCCGACCACCGACCCCGGCTGGACGCCGCTGTTCCTCACCGCCGCCGGGCTGATCACGGAGACCGGCGCCGTCATGGCACACGGTCCCACGGTCGCTCGGGAGTACGGCATCCCCGCCGTCATCTGCGTCCCCGACGCCACCCGGCGGATCCGGACCGGCGACGTCGTGACGGTGGACGCCGCGGCGGGAACGGTGACCGTGCGGTGAGCCGGAACCGCCGGCGGCACGGCACGGGCGACGATCAACGAACCGTCCCCGACGTGACAGCATGAGGCCCATGCCCAAGAAGGTCGACCACCAGGCGCGGCGCACACTCATCGCCGACGCGTTGATGCGGGTGGCTGCCCGGCAGGGGCTGGAGGCCGTCAGCCTGCGCCACGTGGCGGCCGAGGCCGGCGTCTCGTCGGGCATGGTCCAGCACTACTTCCGTACGAAGGACGAGATGATGGCGTTCGCCATGGCCGTCGTGCGGGAGCGCAACCAGGCGCGGGTGACCGAGGCGATCGTCCGGCTGGGCGAGGAGCCGCCACCCCGGCTGCTGCTGCGCACGATGTTCGCCACGATCTTGCCGCTCACCGAGGAGTCCCGCGCCGACGGGCGGGTCGCGTTGGCGTTCCTCGCCTACACCGCCGTACGGCCCGAGGCCGCCGCCAGCCTGCGCGAGGACACCCGGGACCTGACGGACTTCGTGGCGGGTCTCCTGCCCGGGCCGCGGCAGCAGGAGCGGGCCGCGGGCCTGCTGGCGCTGATGGAGGGCCTCGGCGTCTACCTGCTCGGCGGCCACTACACCGCCGAGCAGGCGTTGGCCGTGCTGGACGCGCAACTCGACGTCGTCTTCCCGGCCGGCGTCGGATAGTCCGCCCCGAAGCCCGGACCGGGCCCTCGCGCCCGCCGACTCAGAAGTCCGGCCGGGCGTCGGAGCCGGCGGCGGAGGTGTGCCGCCGAGTCCGGCGCCTGTGCCGCCGGCCGGCCCAGGGGTCAGCGGCTCAACCGCTGGTAGCGCCGGACGGCGAGCGGCGCGAGCACCGCGATCAGCAGCACCGGCCAGCCGACGGCCAGCAGGAGCGCATGCTGTGCGGCCCAGGACTCCCCACCGGTGCCCGGATTGCCGAAGAGCTCGCGGGCCGCCGCGACGGTGGCCGACAGCGGGTTCCAGGCGGCGATCGCGCCCAACCAGTCCGGCAGCAGCTCCGGAGCCACGAACACGTTGGACAGGGCGGTGAGCGGGAAGGCGAACGGGAACACGATCACCGACACCGTGTCCGGGTTCGGCACGAGCAGGCCCAGCAGGATGCCGAGCCAGGTGAACGCCAGCCGCAGCAGCAGGATCAGACCCACGGCGGCCAACGCGTCACCCACCCCGTTGCGCCACCGCCAGCCGACGAGCAGCCCGCAAACCACCAGGACGGTCAACTCCAGCAACGCCCGCAGCAGGTCCGCCCCGGCCCGCCCGGTCAGCAGCGCCGACCGGGCCATCGGCAGCGAACGGAACCGGTCGACCACGCCACGTCCGGTGTCCACGGCGATCTGCGACGCGGTGGCCCCCAGGCCGTACAGCATGGTCATCACGAACACCCCGGGCAGCAGGAACTCCCGATAGCTGCCGTCGCCGGGCACCGCCATGCCGCTGCCGAAGACGTATCCGAAGACGAGCACGAACATGATCGGCAGACTGAAGTAGAGAACGATCTCCTCGGGCGAGCGGATCACGTGCCGCATGTTCCGGCCGGTCATCACCCAACCGTCGACCACCGCCCAGCGCAGCCGGCCGAGCGCGCCCGAGGGAGGGGCCTGCTCGGCGCCGCTCGACGGGCGCCGAACCATCTCGACTGTCGTGCTCACGCCGCCACCTCCGTACGCTCCGAGGCGCCGTGTCCGGTGATGTTCAGGAACGCCTCGTCCAGCGTCGGCCGGCGCAGGACGACGTCCTCCACCGCGATCGAGGCGTCCTGCAACGCGCGCAGCAGGTCCGCGAGCGCGGTGATCCGGTCCGCGACGGGTGCGCTGAGCCGGCGAGTCTCCCGGTCGACGTGGACCTGCCCGCCGGTGACCCGCTCGACGAGACCCGCCGCCGCGGGCAGCTGTCCGGCATGCCGGACGACCAGCTCGATGCGGTCCGCGCCGAAGCGGGTCTTCAGCTCGGCCGGGGTGCCCTCGGCGACCACCCGGCCGGCGTCCACCACCGAGATCCGGTCGGCGAGTTGGTCCGCCTCCTCCAGGTACTGCGTGGTCAGCAGCACCGTGGTGCCGCCGGTGACCAGCGTCCGGATCGCGTCCCAGAGGCCGTTGCGGCTGCGCGGATCCAACCCGGTGGTCGGTTCGTCGAGAAAGAGCACCTCCGGCGTGGTGATCAGGCTGGCGGCGAGGTCGAGCCGGCGGCGCATGCCGCCGGAGTACGTCGCGGCCGAGCGTCCCGCCACGTCGGTGAGCCCGAACTGGTCGAGCAGCTCGTCCGAGCGTTGCCGGACCATCCGCGCGGGCAGGTGCCGGAGCCGGCCGAACAGCACCAGGTTCTGCCGGCCGCTGAGGGTCTCGTCGACCGCCGCGTACTGCCCGGTCAGGCCGATCGCCGCGCGCACCCGCTCGGGCCGCCGGGTCACGTCGTGTCCGGCCACCCGGGCGTGACCGGCGTCGAAGCGGAGCAGGGTCGTCAGCACCCGCAGGGCGGTGGTCTTGCCCGCGCCGTTGGGGCCGAGCAGTCCGCAGACCGTGCCCCGCGGCACCGTCAGGTCGAATCCGTCGAGGGCCGTCGTGCGGCCGTACGTCTTGCGCAGGCCCCGCGCCACGACGGCCGATGTCTCATCAGTCATGGCGGCAGCCTCGCCGACCGCGCTGACCGGCCGCGCACCGCGCGCTGACGGCCGGCGCCGTGCCTCGTCAGGCGCTGTCCAGCAGCGCGAGGGCCCGCTCCCGGCCGAGCGCGGCGCCCCGGGCGAACTCCCGTTCGAACCGGTCGGCGTCGATCCCGGCGCGGGTCGCCCCGGTCACCGCCGCGGCCTGTGCCACGGCCTCGGCGCCCGTGCCGGCCAGTACCGCCGACACGGCGCCGAGCAGCAGCGCGGCCCGGTCGTGCTCGCCGCGCCGCAGCACCGGCCCGATCAGGCCGTCCACCGCGGCGCTCACGGTCGGCGCGTCCCACATGCCCACGGTCGCGCCCAGCACCTCCCGATAGTGGCCGCGCGCCGCCGGCGCGTCTCCCGCCGCGTCCGCGATCCGGCCGAGGGCGACCAGCGCCGCGAGCCGGACGAACTCCGCACCGAACCAGCCGGTCGGGCAGTCCGCCACCGCCCGCTCACAGAGGCGCCTGGCCTCGTCGAGAGCACCGCGCCGGCGGGCGGTCTCGCCGAGCCCGTAGTGGGCCGCCGCGACCACCTCCGGCGCTCCGGCCGGCTGCGCGATGGCCACCACCCGCTGGTAGTCGGCTTCCGCCCCGTCCAGGTCGCCGACCCCGAGCCGCCCGTCCGCCCGGGTCCGCAGCAGCTCCGCCGTGTCGAGCGTGGAGCCGAGTTCGTCGGCCAGCCGCAGGGCCTGCGCCATCGGACCGGTGGCCGCCGCCGGGTCACCGGCCCGGTAGGCGGCCTCGCCGAGGGTGGTGAGCGCCAGGATCATGCCCCACCGTTCGCCGATGGCCCGGAACCCGTCGAACGCGGCCGTCAGCTCCGCCCGGGCCTCGTCGTACCGGCCGTCCAGCAGCCACACCAGGGCGACACCGAGTGACCCGAGCGCCTCGCTCCACGCATCGGTGCCGAGCATGGTGCGTCGCTCCTCCACGGAGAGCAGCACCGACATCCGTTGCTGCGACGGGGGACCGGCGGTCATCCCGGACAGGTAGAGCAGGAACGGGTGCTTCGGGGGGCGTCCCAGGCTCCAGAGGATGTCACCGGCCGTGCCGACGTCCGTCCGGTTCTCACCGCCGGAAACGCCCAGCGCGGCGACCAGCAGGCAGAGTGCGTACTCCTCGGCGAGCCCGGCGGGTGGGCCGTCGAGCCGGTCGACCAGCCGGCCGGCGAGCGCGGCCCCCTCGCCGCGCAGCCCGCGCAGCCACCAGTAGAACGACAGCGCGGCGACCAGCCGCAGCCCGCTCGTGATGTCGCTGCCGTCGATCGACCGGCGCAGCGCGGCGTGCAGGTCGTCGCGGTTCGCGTCCAGCCGGCGCAGCCAGTCGAGCTGTGCGGGGCCGCGCAGGCCCGCGTCACCGGCCCGGGCAAGGTCGAGGAAGTACGCCACGTGCGCCCGCCGCAGCCGCTCCGCCTCGCCCGCCTCGGCCAGCCGTTCGGTGGCGAACGCGCGTACGGTCTCCAGCATCCGGAAGCGGCCGTCGCCCGCCTCGACGAGGGACTTCTCCACCAGGCCGGTCAGCACGTCGAGTGCCTCCGCGCCGAGCGGCGCACAGATCCGCTCGACCGCCGCCAGGTCGGCGTCGCCGGCGAAGACGCTGAGCCGCCGGGCCAGCCGCCGCTCCGGTTCGTCCAGCAGGTCCCAGCTCCAACGCACCACCGCATGCAGGGTCTGGTGCCGGGGCGCGGCGGCCCGGCTGCCCCGGTTCAACAGCCGGAACCGGTCGTCCAGCCGGGCCGCGACCTCCGCGACGGGCAGCGCCCGCAGCCGCGCCGCGGCCAGCTCGATGGCGAGCGGAAGGCCGTCGAGGGTACGGCAGATCCGCAGCACCTCCGTCACGGTGCCGGGGTCGACGCTGAACCCGGGTGCCACGTCGGCGGCGCGGTCGGCGAACAGCCGTACCGCGGCGAACCGGTGTGCCTGCTCGGGTTCGGTCTCGTCCGGCGGTACGGGCAGGCCGAGCACCGGGCAGAGCGCCTCACCGGTCAGTCCGAGCGGCTCCCGGCTGGTGGCCAGCACCCGTACCGACGGGGCCGCGCCGAGCAGCCGAGCGGTGAATCGGGCGGCGTCGTCGACAACGTGCTCGCAGTTGTCGAGCACCAGCAGCAACCGCCGGTCGGCGAGCGCCGCGACGAGCCGGTCGGCGGCGTCGCGCGGTCCGCCCGGTACGCGTAGCGCGGTGTCGCGCAGGTTCAGGGCGGCCAGCACCGCCGGGGCCACCTCCGCCCCCGAAGGCAGCGCGGCGAGTTCGACCAGGCACACGTCGCCTTCGTACCGCCCGGCGGTCTCCACGGCCAGCCGGGTCTTCCCGACGCCGCCCGGACCGTGCAGCGTGACCAGCCGGGCCTCGGCGAGCAGCTTCGCCAGGCGCCGCAGCTCCTCCTCCCGCCCCACGAAGCTGGTCAGCTGGCCGGGCAGGGGCGGTAGCCGCGGCGGCACCGGCGCGGCATCGGCCCGGTCGCGCAGCAGGGTCGTGTGCACGGCCACCAGCTCGGCGGAGGGGTCGGTGCCCAGTTCGTCGGCGAGCAGCCGACGCAGGTCGGCGAAGACGGCGAGCCCTTCGGCCCGGCGGCCGTCGGCGTGCAGCGCGCGCATGAGCTGGCCGTACAGCCGTTCCCGCAGCGGGTGGGCGGCGACCAGTTCCCGCAGCTCGGTCACCAGGGGCCGGACGGCCTCCGGGGCGCCGGCCAGGGCGAGTTCCGCCTCGATACGGTCCTCGGTCGCGGTCAGCCGGCGGTCCCGCAACCGGGCCACGTGGGCGGACGCGAACGGGGCGTCGGTCACGTCCGCGAGCGGCTCGCCGCGCCACAGCGCGAGCGCCTCGCGCAGCTCCCCGGCGGCACGGCCGTGATCGCCCGCGGCGAGCGCGAGCCGACCGGCGTCCACCAGCCGGGTGAACCGGTGCGCGTCGACGTCGTCCGGATCGACCGCGAGCCGGTAGCCGGACGGGTGGAACTCCACCGGATCGACAGGCCCGGCCGACAGCAGGTGACGCAGCCGGGACACCTGGGACTGGAGTGCGTTCGCGGCCCGAGCGGGCGGGTCGGCGCCGTAGAGGCCGTCGATCAGGCGTTCGCGGGGCACCACGCGGCCCGCGTCGAGCAGCAGCAGCGCGAGCAGCGCCCGCAGCCGCGCCCCGCCGATGGTGAGCCGGCGACCGTCGGCCGGGTAGACCTCGGTCGCACCCAGGATGCCGAACCGCACGGGGCCATTGTCCCGTAGGCGTGGTGGGATCCGTGACGGGCGGACCGCGCCGGGCTCGCGGGCCCGGCGGCCGAGCTCGGGGATCGGCCATCTACACCGACTCACGGCCACGTCCGGAATCCGCTGCCACGGCCTCCGCGCCCGGGCGGGTCGGACGACGAGCGGCGGACTGCCCGAGGCGGTGACGGTTGGGCGCGGCGGCACAGGGTAGATGCGGCCGTGGCCGACACCAGCGCCCGCAGGGACGACGGCGAGCCGCGCGCCGCCGCGGCGTACCGCCGGGCCGTGGGCGCGCTGCGCAGCAGGAGCCGGGTGGGCGAACGGCTGCGACGGGTACGCGCCAGCGGCGGGCTGGCGTTGCAGGCCGGTCTGGCCGCGGGCATCTCGTGGTGGGTGGCCGACGGTCTGCTGCACATCCCGCAGCCCCTCTTCGCGCCGATCTCCGCGGTGATCGCCCTGGCCGCGTCGGTCGGTCAGCGGTTGCGCCGTACGGTCGAACTGATCGTCGGAGTGGCTGTCGGCGTGCTCATCGGCGACGCGCTGATCTACCTGGTCGGGACGGGGGCGTGGCAGCTCGGGCTGATCGTGGTGCTGTCCATCGTCGCGGCGGTGCTGCTCGGCGGCAGCCCGGCGGTCATGGTGCAGTCCGCCGCCACGGCGGTCCTGATCGGCACGCTGAGCCCGGTGGTGGAGAACCTGGAGTTCCCGCGTTTCGTGGCCGCTCTCGTCGGCGGCGCGGTGTCGTTGGCGGTGACCGCGGTCCTGCTGCCACTGCACCCGCTGCGGCTGATCAATCGAGCGGCCGCGCCGGCGCTCTGCCTCCTCGCCGATCAGCTCGACGTCACCGCGGAAGCGCTGCGGCGGCGCGACGGGCCGGCCGCGCAGGCCGCGCTCGACCGCCTCCGGGACAACAAGCAGGAGGTCGCGGCGCTCACCGAGGCGGCGCAGGCCGCGCGGGAGACGAGCACCCTCTCCCCGGTGCGCTGGGAGAGCCGGCAGGGCCCGGTGGCCCGGTACGCACGGGCGGCGGAGCCGATCGACCGGGCCATGCGCAACAGCGGGACGCTGATCCGCCGCACGGTGACCCTGATCGAGGACGCCGAGCCGATCCCGGACACCCTCCCGGACGCGGTTTCCGCGCTGGCGGAGGCGACGCGGCTGCTCCGCCGGGAGTTCGCCACCGGCCACGAACCCGACAAGGCGCGGAGAACGGCGTTGCGTGCCGTGACCGGAGCGGGTGCGGCCTACCGAGCCGGGGTGGGCTTCTCGGGTTCGGTGGTGGTCGCCCAGGTCAGGACCACCACCAGCGACCTCTTCGTGGCCACCGGCGTGGAGCAGGAGGAGGCGAACCGCTTGGTACGGGGCGCCTTCGGACCGCTGGCGACCGACCGGAGCGGCTCCGGCGACTGACCGGCCGCCGCCATCCCGGCACGGTACCCGGCTGCCACGATCCCCGCCGGCCGACGCAGGCCTCGTCGACGGTCAGCTGAACCGTTCGGTCGTCACCGGAATGAGCCCGGCCAGGCGCACGGTGGCGGTCAGCTCGTGCAGGACCGGCCCGACGGCGTCGTCGGCGGCACGGGCGAGCTCCACGGTCAGGTCGACCGCCCAGGCGACGCCCCCGCCGACCCGGCGCATCGTCCAGCTGAACCGGTCGTCGCCGAAGCTGCCGTGGCCGGCGGGCATGCCGTCGCCGCTGGGGTCACCGCCGGGCCGCCAGCGGGCGGCGAGCCCCGCCATCCGGTCCGCGGGCAGCTCGCCGGCGAACAGGACGCGGTACACCCGCCGATCGTGGCAGCCGTCCGGTGGCCGTGTGTCGCCCAGCCGCAGCGGTGCCGCGGCCGGGAACACCTGACGGTCGTGAAGGTGGCTGCGCAGCACCCTCTCGTCGGGCAGCGGCCCGCCGCCCAGCCGCCGGTGGGTGCGATCGGCGGCATCCCGCGCGACCGGTCGGACCCGGGCGCGTACCTCCGGCGCGACGCGCATGGCCTGGCTGAACGACGCGGAACTCCGCCAGCCGGCCGCCGGCGTCCAGAGCGCGCCGCCCAGCCCGACCGTCCACCAGTCGGGCGCGCGGAGGAACTCCTCGACGACCACCGCCTCGGCCCGCTCAGCGGGCCCGTCCGGCCGGTCGAGGAGCAGGTAGTAGTCCAGTGGCAGCGCTCCGGGTGACACCCGCGTTTCGATGGTCACTCCGGCACCTCCGGCAGCCACGGCCCGCCCGACCCGGGCACGGTACCGCGAGCCCGACCCGGCCGGTGGTCAGCGCGCCGCCGAGGGCGGTACGGGAAGGACCGCACCCTCCGCGGAGGAACGGTGCGCCAGTTCGATAAGCGAGACCGTGTCGACAGAGTCCCGCGCGTCCACCGGCATCGGCCCGCCGTCGCGCAGCGCGGTCACCACCTGCTCGTAGAAGCTCTGGTAGCGGCCCGGCTCGGTCGGCATCGGCCGCAGGTCACCCTCGACACCGAACTGGCCGTAGCGCTCGGGAGCCACCTCGCCCCAGCCGCTGTCGCCCGGGCGGCCGCCGTCGCGCAGCGCGTCCTCCTGCGGGTCCAGCCCGTACGTGGTGTAGCCCGCGCGGTCACCGAGGACGCGGAACCGCGGGCCGAGCTGCGGGGCGGCGGCGCTCATCCACAGGTGGGAGCGGACCCCGCCGGCGTGGGTCAGGGCCACGAACGCGTCGTCGTCGACCTGCGCGCCGGCGCGCCGGCGATCCACCTCGGCGTAGACGTGGGAGACGGGCCCGAAGAGCTGCACCGCCTGGTCGATGAGGTGGGCGCCCAGGTCGTAGAGGGCGCCGCCGGCCTCGTCCGGAGCGGCGTTCTCCCGCCAGCCCGGCTTGATCGTCGGCCGCCAACGCTCGAACCGCGACTCGAAGCGGGTGACCCGTCCCAGCTCGCCCTGCTCGACGAGGCGGCGGACGGTCAGGAAGTCTCCGTCCCAGCGGCGGTTCTGGAAGACGGTCAGCGGTACGCCTCGCCGGGTCGCCTCGTCCACCAGTTCCCGGCCCTCGGTGGCGGTGGCGGCGAGCGGCTTGTCGACCACCACCGCCAGACCGGCGGCCAACGCCGCCCGGGCCATCGCGACGTGCTGCCGGTTCGGGGTGGCCACCACGACCAGGTCCAGCGCCTCGGGCGAGCGCCACAGCAGCTCCGCGTCGTCGACCAGGCGGGCGTCGGGGTGATCCTGCCGGACCTGCTGCCGCCGCTGCGGGTCCCGGGTCACGACGGCGTGCAGCCGCAGTCCCGGGGTCGCGGCGATCAGCGGGGCGTGGAACACCCGGCCCGCGAGGCCGTAACCCAGCAACGCCACCCGCAACGGTGCCTGCGCCGAACCCGTCATGCCATCCTCCGCAGCCCAGGCCACGTCCTGGTGACGTCGGCCCGGCGGCACAGAATCTACGCTGGCGGCGGGACGTCAGCCGCATGACGACGATCACCCCGCGCGGACCGTCCGAACTGTCACAGCCGCTCGTACTGGCGGCGCAGCAGGGTTGCGGCGGTGGCGGCCTGGTCCAATCCGCCGCCGCTAGCGGTGACGAGCACGACGATGTCGTCGTGCCGCGCGACCACGCGCACCTCAGGCAGGACCGCCGTGTCGCCCGTCGGGCCGATGTAGGCCGCCGCACCGGGTACGGACGGGAGCTGCACCTCCCAGTTGGAGTTGCTCCTGCGCCTGAGCCGCTCCATGTTCGCGTAGGTCGTCTGAAAATCCTCGGCCAGTTGCGGGGTGCCGAACTCAAGCAGGACGACCATCATCGAGGCGGACTTCGGTGCCGTCCAGGCTCTGCCGGCCGTGTGCCGGACGCCGGCCAGTTGAGCGAGGACAGGCATCGCGGCGGGCTCGTCCAACGTCATGATCCGGCTGGAGTCGAACTTGTCGTTCCGGACCGGGGCGAGGTCGGGCGTCGCGTAGTCCGGTGCCGTGACCAGCAGCGCGCCGAGCCCACTGGAGTCGTCGCCGGTTCCGGCCGCGTCGACGGTGCCGCGCTCCGCCCGTTCGGAGGCACTGCCGTCGCCGGACCGGTCCGGCCGAGGCCAGGCCAGCACGGTGGCGACGAGCACCACCGCGACCACCCCGAGCGCGGCGGCGCCCACCAGCCACGGTCGCCGCCGCGAGGTGGAGCGCGGCCGAGCCCAGTCGGACGAGGTCACGAACGGTGGGACCGGTTCGCCGTCGTGGCCGCCGGTCGCACCGGCCGTGGCCGGACCACTCGCCGCCGGTTCCGGCCCGGCCGGAGGCTCGGCTTCCGGAGCGCGGCTCTCGTCGGGCGGGGCGGTGGTGGTCGCGGTCCCGGTCGGGTGCGGCCTCGGCAGTGCCGACAGGGCCGCCCGGGACAGCAGGCCCAGGGCGCTCAGCGCGAGCCAGGTGCCGGCGAGATACGTGCTGTCCGGTCGGTCGGCCCGGGGAAACCCGCTGGCGTCCACCGCGGCCCCGCTCGGCAGGAAGGTCAGCGCCACTACCGCCAGCGTCGACAACTTGGCCGCGATCCGCAGGGCGTCGCGCCACTGCGGCCGTACCCAGGCCAGGACGAGGACCGACAACAGGGCGAGCCACCCCAGGTAGAGCGCGACCTCGGAACCCGTCAGGTCGGTCAGGGCGTACGTCCGTACCTCGCCGGACGGGGCGAGCCCGCGCAGCCGCTCATGGAGGTCCTGCCCGGGCCGCACCGCGATCCAGGGCAGGGTGTGCGCGTAGCCGAAGGTGGCCAGCCCGGCCAACGCCAGGATCGCCGACCATACGTGTTGCGAGGTGAACCGCCCTGATGGGCCGGCCTCGGGCCGGTTGTTGATCTCCACAAAAGTGGATCATCGCAGCCGCGTCCGGGTTCCGTCGTCCGGATTTCCCGCCGTCGTGTCAATGTACTGTTGACAGATGGTCGACGAGATGGGCCGGCTGGGCGAGCTACGGGCCGCCCGGCTGCGCCTCGACGAGGAGGAGCTGGATCTCATCGACCGGGTCCGGCACGCCGGCGCGACCTGGGCGCAGATCGCCTCGGCGCTGGGCCTGACCAGCCGCCAAGCGGCCGAGCAACGCCGGCAACGGCTGGCCGCGGCCCGCCGGGCCCGGCGGCGGGAGCTGGACCGGGGCTGGTCGCCCCGGCTCGTGGCGCTGCGCGCGATCGTGACGGACCTTCAGCAATGGATCGACGCCGACCGGCGGTGGAACGGCCGGTTTCCGGGCGCGACGCTCGTCCGGGACACGCTGGCGGTGGCCCACGACGCCGACCCGGGTGCGCTGCACACCCTGGCCCGGCACATCGCCGACGACCTCACCCGAGCGGGGCGGACGCACCTGCCGGCGCCGGTCCAGGCGGTCGCCGCCCGGCTGGACGCCGCGCTGTCAACAATTGGTTGACGCTTTCGGTCGGTATTGATCCTGTCCGACTCACCTTCGAGGATCTGAGCCATCCCGGCTCAACCCTTGGAGGGGCTGTGCGACGTAACGCCGCGCTGTTCGTGGTGATATCCGTGCTGTCCGGCCTGGGCGGCAGCGCCATGAACCTGGTGACCGGCATCTGGATCCTCGATCTCACCGGGTCGGCCGGCCTCGCGGCCCTCGCCGGGCTCTGCCTCTACGGCCCCCAGCTCGCCGGTCCTTGGCTGGGCGGTGTGCTCGACCGGCTGCCGCGACGCCCGCTGCTCATCGCGACCGATCTGGCCCTGGCCGCATCCGTACTGACCCTGCTGGCGGTGCACGGGCCGGACCGGGCCTGGCTGCTCTTCGCCGTGTCGGCCGGCTACGGGATCAGCTACCTGCTGATCGAGGCGGGGGAGACCGCGCTGCTGCCCGCCATGTTGTCGCCGGCCGAACTCGCCGACGTCAACGGCTGGCGCTCCAGCGCCGGGGAGGGCATGAAACTGATCTCTCCGGCGCTGGGCACGGGCCTGTACGCATGGCACGGCGGGCAGGCCGTCGCCGTGTTCTGCGCCGTGGCGCCCGTGCTGGTGGCCGTCCTGTACGCCGCCCTGCGGCCGACCCACGCTCCGGCCGTCGCGCCACCCGAACGGCGCGGTGGGGTGCGTGCCGGCTTTCGTGTCCTGGTCGGGCAACGGGCGACCCGGGTGACCGTCGGGCTCGCCGCCGTCTCGATCGCCATGTCCGGCTTCGCCGCCGCGGCGAACTACTCGGTGGTCACCGAAGACCTGAACCTGCCGAGCACGTTCCTCGGCGTGCTGCTCAGCGCACAGGGCGCCGGATCGGTCGCCGGGGGACTGGTCGTCGGGCGGCTCCTGTCCCGGTACGGCACGGTACGGGTGGCGACGGTCGGTGCGCTGTTGTTCGCCGCCGCCTGCCTCGGCCGGTGCCTGCCCTGGCCGTCGGCCGTCGTCGTGGCGGCGGTGGTCGGCGGTGTCGGTCTGCCGTGGACACTGGTCGCGGCGATCACCGCGGTGCAGACGAACACGCCGCAGGCGCTGCTCGGCCGGGTGTCCGCCACCGCCAACAGCGCCATGTTCGGGCCCATCGTGCTGGCCACGCCGCTGGGATCCGCCGCCGTCGGCCTGGGCGGTCGCCCGTCGTTCGTCGTGGCCGCCGCGGTCTGCCTGCTCGCCGTGGCCGCCGCGGTACGCCGATCCGCGCGGAGCTGGGCCGACCCCGCCGGAGCCCCCGACGCCGCACGGTGGAAGAGGGAGCCGGCCGAGCGCGGTCACCACCGTGACGGGTACGTCGAAGCCCGGATCGGTGATCGTGCCCGTGGCGACGGGCGCACGGTCACGGCCGATCCACCGTCCCTGGGTGAACGCGGATCGTGGCGGACGTGACGCCGGTGGTGCGTTCCGCCGATCGGCGCCAGTGGGCGTGGTGTCATGGGCGCGTGGAACTGCGGGAGATGCGTGCGTTCGTGGCGGTGGTGGAGGAGGGCAGCCTCTCCGGTGCGGCCCGTCGGTTGCACGTGAGTCAACCGGCGCTGTCGCAGCAGATGAACGGCCTCGAGCGGCAGCTCGGCGTGCAACTGCTCGTCCGCAGCAGCACCGGGGTCCAGGCCACCGAAGCGGGCGCGACGCTGCTCACCGAGGCCCGCGCCGTGCTCGCCCGGTACGACCAGGCGATCGCGGCCGTCACCCGGCACACCGGGCCGGGTGAGGCCCGGCTACGGCTCGGTATCCCGCTGGAGATCCCCGCCGATCTGCTGTCCGGCCCGCTCGCCGCCCTGACCGACGCGTATCCGGCCACCCGGGTCCAGGCCCTGCACATGTCGACGGCGGACCAACTCGCCGCGCTCCGCGCCGGGGATCTCGACGTCGGCCTGCTGCGGGAGCACCCGGTCGGCCCCGACCTGGATGCCGTGCTGGTCGTCGAGGAACGCCTGGGAGTGCTGCTCGCCGCCGGCCAGGCGGCGAAACTCGTCGGCCCCGACGGGATCAGGCTGAACGCCCTCGCCGGGCTGGCCTGGGTCGGCTTTCCCCGCTCCGGAAGCCCGGTCTGGTACGACGAGATCACCGCCATCCTGCGCAGCCACGGTCTCGACCCGGGCCTCACTCCGCCCGAGGGTCAGGGGCTCATCGCGCCGGTGAAGCTCGCCGCGGTGACCGCCGGTGGGGCGTTCGCGTTGGCGCCGCCGAACTGGCAGCAACCGATCCCGGAGTCGCTGGCCTGGGCGCCCCTGGCCGGGCATCCGCTCGTAAGGCGGACCTGGGCGGCCTGGCCGGCCAGTTCCCGCCGGCGGGACCTCGGTCACCTGATCGCCGCGCTGGAGTATCAGGGACCGGAGTAGCCGCCGGGGCCGCTTATGGCGGCCATAAGCGGCTCCACCAGCGCGGTGGGAAAGCTGTGAGCGCCCTGCGCCTTTACATCCACGGGTCGGGACATCCCTGACCGAAGTTTCACGAGATGTGGGTGGAAAAGACGATGGAACTGCAGGGACATGTGGCTCTGGTGACCGGTGGCACCAGCGGCATCGGCCGGGCAACCGCCCTCGCCCTCGCCGAGCGGGGTGCCCACGTGCTGGTCTCGGGCCGGGACGAGAGCCGCGGCCAGGCGGTGGTCGGGGAGATCCGGGCGGCCGGTGGCCACGCCGACTTCCTGGTCGCCGACCTGGGTGACGAAGCGTCGGCTCGGTCGCTGGCCGCTCGGGCGCGGGAGGTGGCCGGTCAGGTGGACATCCTGGTCAACAACGCCGGGATCTACCCGTACGGCTCCACCGCGCAGACCAGCGGGACGACCTTCGACGCGGTGTACTCGCTCAACGTGAAGGTGCCGTACTTCCTGGTCGCCGAGCTCGCCCCGGAAATGGCAAAGCGGGGTCACGGCGCGATCGTCAACGTGACGACGATGGTCGCCGAGTTCGGCGACCCGGGCTTCGGCCTGTACGGGTCGAGCAAGGCGGCGCTCGTGCTGCTCACCAAGTCGTGGGCCGCCGAGTACGGCTCGCACGGCGTCCGGGTCAACGCGGTCAGCCCTGGCCCGACCCTCACCAGCGGCACCGCCCCGATGGGTGACGCTCTCGACCAGCAGGCGGCCCAGGCCCCGGCCGGCCGGCCCGGCTCGGCGGAGGAGATCGCCGAGGCGATCGCCTACCTGACCAGCGACCGGGCGAGCTTCGTGCACGGCGCGGTGCTGCCGGTGGACGGCGGCCGGATCGCCGTCTGACCCTGATCACCCGTGTCGCGGCGGCCCGCTCCACACCCACGGTGGGGCGGGCCGCCGCCTCTTGTCCGGGCGTCCCCGGCGGGACGGATACTTGCACCTCCCCCGAGGGGAGGCGCGAGGGTGGACGACATGAACGGCGACACGCGGTACTCGATCGGTGAGCTGGCCCGGCGTACCGGATTGACGGTCAAGACCATCCGGTTCTACGCCGACCGCGGCATCGTGCCGCCGAGCGGACGTAGCCCGGCCGGTCATCGACGGTACGGGGTGCGGGCGCTCGCCCGGCTGGAGATGGTGCGAACGCTGCGCGGGCTCGGACTCGACCTTCCGACGATCGCCCGGATCGTCGATCGCGAAATCCCGCTCGCCGAGGTCGCCGCGGCGCACGCCGACGCCCTCGCCGTCCAGATCCGGTTGCTGCGGCTGCGCCGAGCGGTGCTCGCGATGGTCGCCAGGCGCGAATCCACGACCGAGGGGATGGAACTGATGCACAAGCTGGCCACGCTCACCAAGGAGGAGCGCGAGCGCCTGGTGGGCGACTTCCTCGACGCCGTGTTCGGCGGGGTGGACGCCGACCCGGCCTTCGCCGGTCCGCGCCGTTCGTTGACCCCGCAGCTGCCGGACGAGCCGGAGGACGAACAGGTCGAGGCGTGGATCGAGCTGGCCGAACTCGCCCAGGACCAGGACTTCTGTGCCGGGATGCGGCGCCTGGCGGAACAGTACGCGGCAGACCGCGCCGACGGCGCGGCCATCGTGGCGCGCCCGGACGCGGTGGCGATCGTTCGTGCCGAGGCGGGACCGGCTCTGGCGGCGGCGGTAGACCCGGACTCGCCCCGGGCGGACGCCGTGGTCGCGGCGATGACGGGGCGGTACGCGCGGCTGTGCGCTCGCCCCGACGACCTGGCGTCGCGGCGTCGGCTGCTGGCCCGGCTCGAGGCGGCGAGCGACCCGGACCGCGAGCGGTACCTGCGGCTGCTCTCGGTGGTCAACGGCTGGCCGGCGACCGACAGCCTGGCGCCGGTGCTCGACTGGTCGATCCGGGCGCTGCGGTCCCGCGGCGTGTGAGGGTGACTCCGGCCGCTCGGCCGTCGGCTGGGCGTCACACGCCGAGGCCGCCAACGACGGTCATCTCCTGGCTCGCGAACTCGCCGGTGAGCAGGGGCATGGCCCGGGCGATGGCGGCCTTCGTCTCGGGCAGTTGGAGGGACCGGTCGTGGTGCTCCTTCGAGTCCCAGATCTCGCTGACCCGGATCAGGTCGGGGTCGTCCTCCGCCACCCCCACCGCGTAGAGCCGGCAACCGGCCGCGCGCAGGCCGTCGACGCCCTCCAGCAGGATCGCCACCACCTCGTCGCGGTGCCCCGGGCCGGTCCTCATCGAGTTGAAGTAGCCGTATGCCATTGCACGCCCCCACGTCGAGCCGATGCCTCCGCGGGCAATCCTGCCCGGCCGGTACGACATGGCGACGCGACCCGCCGCGCACACCGTCCTGGCGGATGTAGGAAAGCTTCCTCGAAGCGATTGACTTCGATGTTTTGTGACACGACAATCTCCGGCTATATCCATAAGCATCAATTCTTGTACCTGCGTGGAGGCCGGTCATCGAGAGCAAGACGGAAGCGAGGTCACGATGATGCACAGTCGACGACGAGCCAGTGACGCGGTGCTGGCCCTGCTGGCGGTCACCGGGCTGCTGCTCGCGGCCACACCGGCAGCCGCGGCGCCCACCACCGCCACCGGCGCCCCACCGGCCGCCGCGGCACCGGACACCGACTCCCTCACCACCGCCGTCACCGGCAAGCTCCTCACCACCGTCGCGTCGGCGGCGACGACGGCGGCGCAGACGCGGATCACGGTCGACCGCAGCGGTGCCGGGTGGGCCTTCGGGACAGCGGTGGCCCTGGCGCCGTCGGAGACGGACGCGCACCCCACCGGCGCGATCTTCGTCGCCCGCGTCGAGCGCGGCGCATGGCGGGTCGCGTTCGACGGCGAGGCGGAGTTCGCCGCCCTCGCCACCGCGTCGCCGCTGGTGACGAGCCAGGAGAAGGCGGTCTTCGGCAACGAGCCTCTCCCCCTCTACGCGGGCGGCGACTACCGCACCGGCATGGCCCTGCCGTTCGCGGTCGGGCAGACGTGGACGCTGACCAGCGGCCCGCACGGCTGGGGCGGCAGCGAATCGCCGTACAGTTCAGTCGATCTCGCCGGCGGTGACCAGGTGGTTCGCGCCGCTCGTGCCGGTGCCGCGTACACCATGTGCCAGGGCTGGATCCGGGTGATCCACGACCGCGGTTACTCCACCGACTACTACCACCTGTGGAGCAACATCTCGGTCAACGGGGCGAGCGTCGCCCAGGGTGCCTTCCTCGGCTACACCGGCACCGACGTCACCTGTGGCGGGGCGGCCTACGGCCGGCACGTCCACTTCGGGCTACGGCAGAACAGCGCGTACGTCCCGATGGCCGACCACGACATCGGCAAGTGGGTGTTCGCCAACGGCGCGTCCGCGTACCAGGGTGGGGCCCGGCACGGTTCGGCGTGGATCGGCGCGGGCGGCGCCATCTACAACCACGGGGCGCTCGGGCTCAACCAGGGAGTGGTGGACGCCAACGGTGGCGGCACCCTGACCCGGCGTGCCGGTCCCGGCACCGGTTACGCCGCGGTCGGCTCGCTGGCCGACGGCGCCACAGTGACGATCTCCTGCTCGGCGAACGGCACCACCCACACCGGCCGATACGGCGCCACCGCGCTCTGGAACCGGCTCAGCGACGGCAGTTGGGTCTCCGACGCGTACCTGTGGACCGGCGTCAACGGTCCGCTCAATGGCTGGTGCTGACCGGGGCGTCCGTCGGCTGCCGCCCGGTGGCCGACAGTGGAAAGGAGTGGCAATGACAGCAGTCGGCACCTCCCGCCGTGCCCGCCTGGCGCTCGGCGGCGCATTCGCCCTGCTCACCGCGCTCGGCGGTACGACCGCTGCCGGGTCGCCGGCGGTCGCCGACCCGGCCGGCGCGCCGTCCACCCCGCTGGCCGCCGCCTTCGACACGGCGGCGGGGCGGTACGACGTGCCCCGCGACCTGCTCGTGACGATCGGGTACACGGAGACGCGGCTGGACATGAACGCCGGCTCGTCGAGCGCGGCCGGCGGGTACGGACTCATGCACCTGGTGAGCAACCCGCAGCGGCACACGCTCGACGAGGCCGCCGCCCGCACCGGGCTGGATCCGGTCGCGCTGCGCACCGACCCGACGGCGAACGTGCTCGGCGCGGCCGCCGTGCTCCGCGCGTACGCCGACCAGGCGGGCCTGACCGCGACGGCGCGCGACGACCTCGCCCGGTGGTACGGGCCGGTCGCCCGGTACGGCGGCGCGGGCACGGCGGTCAGCGCCCGGCGCTACGCGGACGCCGTGTTCGACGTGCTACGCGGCGGATTCACCGCCGAGCGCGGCGAGACGGTGGCGGCCCGAGCCGTGACGCCGCAGCGCGGGGAGCTGGAGCGGGCCGGTGAGATGGGCACGCTCAGCACCGACTACCCGCCGGCGGCCTGGGCGCCGGCCAGCACCAGCAACTACACGGTGGCCGGTCGACCTGCCGGTCAACCGATCGACCGGGTCGTCATCCACGTGACCCAGGGCTCGTACGCCGGCTCGATCAGCTGGTTCCAGAACCCCGCCGCGCAGGTCAGCGCGCACTACACGTTCCGCTCCTCGGACGGTGCCGTCACCCAGTCGGTGCGGGAGAAGGACATCGCCTGGCATGCCGGCAACTGGACCTACAACACGCGGTCGATTGGCATCGAGCACGAGGGGTACGTGGACAACCCGGCCTGGTTCACCGACGCGATGTACCGGGCCTCCGCCGCGCTGACCCGCAGCCTCACGGCGAAGTACGGCATCCCGCGGGACCGGGCGCACATCGTCGGGCACGTCGAGGTGCCCGGTGCCACGCACACCGACCCGGGTCCGAACTGGAACTGGACCTACTACATGCAGCTGGTCAACGGAATCACCGGGGTCGGCTCCGGCACCGTCACCACCGGGTCGGGCAATCTCAACGTGCGCTCCGGCCCCGGCACCGGGTACCCGGTCGTCGGCTCCGTCGCCCCCGGCGCCACGGTGAGCGTCTACTGCCAGACCGCGGGCACCACCGTCACCGGCCCGTACGGCACCACCGACGTCTGGAACCGGATCGGCACCAACCGGTGGGTCTCCGACGCGTACGTCCTGACCGGGCACGACGGGTACATCCCGGGTGTGCCCCGCTGCTGAACCTATCCGCCGCCGGGGTGGCTCTCACCACCCCGGCGGCGGGCACGCCGCCGGCGGACCGGTCGTGGCGTCCGGCGCCGCGTGGCCCGGGCGACGAATCAGCGGTTCTGCTTCTGCTGGCAGGGGACGCAGAAGCGGGCGTGCGGCAGGATCTCCAGGCGCTCGGCGGGGATCTCGCCCCCGCACCGCTCGCAGACGCCGTAGCTGCCGTCGGCGACGCGCCGCAGCGCCCCTGCGATCTGCTCGATGCTCTGCCGAGTGGCGGCGATGAGCGCCTGCCGGGTGTGGGCCTCGCCCGGGTCGCCGGTGTCGGCGGTGAGTTCGGTCAGTCTCGTGGTCTGGGCCTCGAACTCCTTGCTGAGGGATGCTTGCAGGTCGTCCAGCCGGTCCTGATCGGCCCGCCGGTGCGTTCCGGTGCTCATGGCGACGTCTCCTTGTCCAGGTAAAAGAAAAAGGGCCGAAGCTGTGTAGCTTCGCCCTTGGCGTCCGTTTCTGGATGTGAACGGTTCCGCCGGTGGGCCACGGCCCGGAACGGGGCTTGGCAGTCCCTGGATGGCCAGGGTTGGCGCGATGCGCGCGCCGAGGAAACGACCTCGCGGCAGCGCGGCGCGGAGCGGCCGGTGGGCAGCGCGAAGCACCGTCAACGTCGTGACGGTGGCGGCGTTCTTACCGACCGGTGGCATCCGACCACCATAGGTGGCCGTCGGCGTAAAGCCAACCGCCTTCGGAGTATCGGCCGGCCGGGGACCGGGATCGGCTCCGCGGGCGCAGCCGCGCCCTGGCTCTACATCGACCGACGTCTTCGCGTCCTGGTCACCGGTCAGCTTCCGGGTCGGCCGTCGTACCGGCCGGCGGAGTCGGTGAGCTGCCAGAAGTCGGCAGGCAGCTGGGTGACGACGTCGTCGTACGCCCCGGGTGGGATCGCCTCGCGCAGCGTGTCGAAGACCGCGCGTACGCCGTCCCGGGCCGTCGAGCCGTCCACCTCGGCCCGCCCGCTGACCTGGTTGATGAAGGAGTCGAAGCTGAATCGCCCGGTTTCACCGGCGGGGCCGTGAGCGTACCCCTGCAGCTCCTCCGGTAGTTGGGCGGCGAGGTCCTTGGCCTCTCCGCTCTCGATCCGCTCGGCCAGCGTGGTGAGCGTGGCCCGCGTGATGGCGGTCGCCTGCTCGGGCGAGGTCCGCAGCCGTTTCGCCACGGAGTCGATGAACTCGTTGTTCTGCACCTTCGCCGCCCTTCTCTGGCACGGACAGCGGCGTCTACCCGCGTGCCGGGGGCGGCAAACCGCTGGGCGGGCGGCCGCCGCCGCACGTTCAAGGCCCGGCGGTGGCGGTCAGACCGCGCCGTCGGTACGCCGTACGGCCATGACGGCGACATCGTCGGTGGCTTCCTCCTCGCCCAGCAGCGTGGCCATCGCCGTACTGCACATCGCGTCGGCCGGCTGGTAGGTCAGCGACCGGAGCAGCAGATCGATTCCCACGTCGAGCGGACGGGTGCGCCGTTCGATGAGCCCGTCGGTGTAGAGGAAGAGGCAGCCACCGGGCGCCAGTTCGGTGTGGATGCTGTGCCGGGGAGCACCGGGGTGCGCGCCGAGCGGAAGGTCCGGTTCGACCGGGATGAGCCGGGTGCCCTCGCCCGGCTCGGCGACGAGCGGGGGCAGGTGCCCGGCGCTGGAGACGGTGAGGCTCTGGAGCGCGGGGTCCAGGACGGCGTAGATCGCGGTGGCCATGGCGCCCGGCTCGAAGAGCTGCACCTTACGGTCGAGGCGGGTGAGTACGTCGGCCGGTTCGTCGCTCTCCAGCGCGTAGGCCCGCAGCGCGCTGCGGATGCGACCCATGACGACGGCCGCGCGCAGGCCGTTGCCGGCGACGTCGCCGATGGCGACCCCGACGTGCCCGGACGGCAGCGGGAACAGGTCGTACCAGTCGCCGCCGACCCCGACCGCGGTGCCGGGGACGTAGCGTGCGGCCACGTCGAGGCCGGGCACCGCCCGCGGGCGGGCGGGCAGCAGGCTGCGTTGCAGGGCCACCGCGGCGGCCCGGTCGAGCCGCGACAGCCGGGCCTGGGTGGCCAGGCTGGCCCGGTCGGCCACCAGCCGGAGCAGCTCGACGTCGTCGGTGGTGAACCGTCGCGGGGTAAGCGTGCCGACGTGCAGGACGCCGATGACCTGGGAACCGTTGAGCATCGGCACGCCCAGGACGGAGGCCACCCCGCGGGTCAGCAGGATCGGATTGACGACGTTGGTCCGGTCGACGTGCTCGATCATGATCGGCTCGCCGCGGGCCGCGACCGAGCCGGCGAAACCGCGACCGACGGGCAGCCGTACGCCCTGGCGGACCTCCTGCTCCAGGCCGCTCGCCGCGGTGGCGACCAGTTCCTCGCCGTTGGGGTCGACCAGCAGGATCGCAGCCGTGTCGGCCTGGAGCAGGTCGCGGGTGCGATCCAGTAGCTCGTCGAGCAGGTCCTCGAGGCCGAGCTGGGAGAGTGCGGCGTCGGTCACCGCCTGCAGTCGCCGGAGCTTCTCCTCGCTGCCGGCGTGCGAGGTGTCGCTGCTCATCAGCGTCACTTCCTCACCGGGGTCCGGCCTGCCTGCCGGGGTCCGATCGTACCGGGTGTGTTGCCCGCCGCCGCAACGCGACTACCCGCCCGCCGGCGTGGAGAGGTGGTCCCACACCCCCGTCAACCGCAGGAGTTGCCGGACCATGCCCTGCGCGTTCGTCACGTGGTACGGCTTGCGGTGGTCGTCGGCGAGTCGGCGTCCTCTGAGCAGGGCGTTGATCCCGGCCGAGTCGAGGAAGGTCACCTCGGTGAGGTCGACGGTGACCGCCGAGGCGGTGCTGGCGATGGCCACCTCGATCTCGTGTTGCAGGTCGGCGGCGGTGGAGAGGTCGATCTCACCCCGTGCGGACACCGTGACGCCGTCGGGGTCAGGAAGGTCGGGGTTCGACACCGGCACGCCCTTCTCCTCTCGCCTCCCGGACTGGGGGAACGTGCCGACTTTATAGTGAGTCACCGGCATAGTGACGCCTCGGGCGAGGATCGCCGGTGGTGGTTAGGCTCCGGCGGTGAGGACCTTGTGGATGTGACATCAGCCGACCAGCCGGATTCGCGTCCGGCGGTGGCCACGGTACGCGGTGTCACGGCGCCCGGCGTCGCGGCCGTCCGGCACCGGGTGACCGACGCGGCGGTGAGCGCCGGCCTGGACTCCGACAGCACGGAACAGTTCACCATCGCCGTCAACGAGGTGGTGATCAACGCGATCCAGCACGGTGGAGGCACTGCCGACGTCACCATCGAGGTCGGCCTGGGCGCGGTGGCGGTCACCGTACGCGATCATGGTGGCGGGATGTCCGCCGATGTCTCTCCGCGCCTGCCCTCGCCGCAGACGCTCGGCGGCCGGGGGCTCTGGCTGGTGCAGCGGCTCTGTACGGACGTCACCATCGATACCTCCGGCGAGGGTACGGTCGTCACGCTGAGTGCCTTCGCGACCCCGAGGTGACCGACGATCCGCGACCCTAGAGGGTCCCGCGGCGCGGTGCCGGCGCCACGGGACCCCGTCCCGACGGGGGTCGTCAGTGGGACATGGCGGCCGCCTGGGCAGCCTCCTCCTGGGCCCGCCGCTCGTCACCACTGAGGGTGTGCAGCGGCTTCTCCTTGATGAACAGAACCACGACCATCGCGAGCAGGGCCAGCGGCGCGCCGATCAGGAACAGGTCGGCCGTGGCGATGCCGTAGACGTCCTGCACGATCCGCAGCACCGGCTCGGGCAGTTTGGTGAGGTCGGGGACCTCGTTGGTCGAGCCCCCGCCGGCTGCGGCCGGCCCCAGCTTCTCGGACATCAGGGTGGTGATCCGGTTGGCGAGCACGGCGCCGAGCGCGCTGACACCGATGGCGCCGCCCATGCTGCGGAAGAACGTCAGCACGGAGGTGGCCGCGCCGAGTTCCTGGGCCGGAACGTCGTTCTGGGCCGCCAGCACCAGGTTCTGCATGAGCATGCCGACGCCGATGCCGAGCACGGCCATGTAGATCGACAGGACGACGACGCTGGTCCGCGCGTCGATGGTGCCGAGCAGGACCATGCCGGCGGTCATGGTCGCACCACCGGCGACGAGGAACATCTTCCAGCGCCCGTACTTGGTGATGAGTTGACCGGCGATCGTCGACGAGACGAGCAGACCGAAGATCATCGGAAGGCTCATCAGACCGGCCACGGTCGGCGACTTGCCGAGCGAGATCTGGAAGTACTGCGACAGGAAGACCGTGCCGCCGAACATCGCCACGCCGACGAGGACGCTGGCGATCGTGGCCAGCGAGACGGTCCGGCTCCGGAAGATCCTCAACGGGATGATCGGCTCGGCGGCCCGGGACTCCACGAACACCGCCACGGCCAGCAGGACGACGCCGCCGGCGACCATCAGTGCGGTCCAGCCGGACGCCCAGGCGAACTTGTTGCCGGCCAGGGACGACCAGATCAGCAGCAGCGAGACGCCGGTCGTGATCAGGAGTGCGCCGAGCCAGTCGATGCGTACCTTGCGCCGGGTGACCGGCAGGTGCAGCGTCCGCTGGAGCAGGAAGATCGACAGCAGGGTGAACGGGACGCCGATCAGGAAGCACCAGCGCCAGCCGAGCCAGGAGGTGTCGACCAGGACGCCGCCGATCAGCGGTCCGGCGATGGTGCCGACGCCGAAGACGGCGCCGAAGATGCCGGCGTACCGGCCGAGCTCCCGCGGCGGGATCATGGCCGCCATGACGATCGTGGCCAGGGCGGTCATGCCGCCCGCGCCGACGCCCTGGACGATCCGGCTGATCAGCAGCACCTCGACGTTCGGAGTGAAGCCGGCGATCAGCGAGCCGATCACGAAGAGCGCCAGGGACGACTGGATGAGCAGCTTCTTGCTGAAGAGGTCGGCCAGCTTGCCCCAGAGCGGCACGGTCGCCGTCATGGCCAGCAGTTCGGTGGTGACGATCCAGGTGTAGACCGTCTGGCTGCCGTGCAGGTCGGCGATGATGCGCGGCAGCGCGTTCGCCACGACAGTGGACGCGAGGATCGACACGAACATGCCGACCATCAGTCCGGAGAGGGCCTGCAGGACCTCCCGTGGGGACATGCGTGCCGGGGCGGCCTCGACCGCGTCGATGGGCGCGGTGGGTGCGGACATCGGGTTCCTTAACTTGTCGGTACGGAAGGGATGGGAGTCAGGGGGCCGGCTGCGGATCCGGCAGGCCGGCGGCGAGCGTCTCGAACGCCTCGTCCACCAGGTCGGACAAGGAGCGGGCCCCGTCGCCGGCGGCCCAGCGGAGCATGGCCGACCGGAAAGCGGCGCCGGTTACGGCCGCGAGCAGGGCCGGAAAATGATGATCAGGAGGTACGCCGACGCGGTCGGCGACCAGTTCCGTCATCGTCCGTTCCGTTTCGACGCCGGCGGCGACCAGGCGCGGCAGCAGGGCGGGAT
Organism: Micromonospora avicenniae; assembly: GCF_900156065.1. GTDB lineage: Bacteria > Actinomycetota > Actinomycetes > Mycobacteriales > Micromonosporaceae > Micromonospora > Micromonospora avicenniae. The sequence goes on from NZ_FTNF01000005.1 coordinate 124,839, forward strand.
TCCGCTCGATGACCACCATCCGCAGCAGCCAGCGCTCGCGGTCGGCCTGCATCCGGTCGATCATCTCGCCGAGGGCCGAGCGTACGGCCGCGAGGGCGGGCACCTCCGGCGGTACCTGGGCCAGCCGGGTCAGGAAGCGGGCACTGTCGACGGAGTGGTCGGCGACGAGGGCGTCGTCCTTGCACGGGAAGTAGTTGAAGAACGTCCTGGAGGAGACGTCCGCCGCCGCGCTGATCTCCTCGACCGTCACGTTCTCGAGCCCGCGTTCGGCGACCAGGTGCAGCGCCGCGGTGGCCAGCGCGTCGCGGGTCTGCTGCTTCTTGCGGTCCCGTAGTCCGACGGTCTGCGCAGCGGGATGGGCGGTCACCCGAACAACCTAGGGAGAACTTTCAGGTCCGGCAAACTTTCGCGGTGTGAAGTGAGATGGCTAACGCCCCCGTCACCTCTGGCCCGGCGTACCAGGCCGGTGCGTCTGCACGGCGATGGTCAAGAACTGCCGCACCAGGCGGCTGCGGCTGTCCGCGGCCCACGCGAGGCAGATCCGGTTGGGGCCGATGTCGTGTACGGCGCTGTGCGTGACGTCCGGCCGGCTGTAGAAGAGAGCCGTGGACAGTGGCAGCACGATGATGCCGCGCCCGGCCGCCACGTACTCCAGCTTCTCCTCCACGGTCAGCGCCGGCACCTCGGTGGCGCGCCAGGCACCCCGCCCGCGGGGGTCGTCCCGCCACTCCGGGACCACAGCCGGGTTCTGCAGGAGATGCTCGTCCCCGAGTTCCTCGATGCTGACCCGTGGCCGGCCGGCCAGCGGATGGTCGGCGGCGACCACGACCACCCGGGCCTCCTCGAACAGTGGCTCCAGGGCCAGGTCGCGCTCGTCGATCGGAAGCCGGACGTATCCGACGTCGACGCGACCGTCACGGATGACCTCGGCCTGGGTGTCCCAGCTGGTGCGGACGACTTCGACGTCCAGTCCGGGGTTGGCCTCGCGTAGGGCGCGCACCTCCGCGGTCACGGTGAGGCCGGGCATGAACCCCACGGTGAAGGTGCCGGCACCACCGCGGGCGGTCGCGGCGATCCGCCGTTGCACGGCGGTCGCCCGGGCCAGCAGCGGACCTGCCTCCTCGCGCAGCTGTTCGCCGGCCGGGGTCAGGTCGGTGCGCCGCCGGTCGCGGACCAGCAGGGCCGTGCCCAGCTCCCGCTCCAACGCCCGGATCTGGCGGGAGAGCACCGGTTGGGCGATCCGCAGCTGGGCGGCGGCCCGGCCGAAGTGCCGGTGCTCGGCGACGGCGAGGAAGTACCGCAGCTTCCGGAGGTCCAGGTCGGCGGGCATGTCAATACCTTACGGGTATCACAGGAGGCCAGAGAGGTCTTGGACGCCGGCTCGCTCCGGCGCGCAGGGTGGTGCCAGGACATTCGCGAGAAGGGCACACAGTGGCATCACAAGACCTTGGCTCCCAGCACGTCGTCGTTCTCGGCGGCACCTCCGGCATCGGCCTCGCCACGGCGCGCGCCGCGGGCGCCGCCGGGGCCGTCGTCACCGTCGTATCCAGCAACCCGGCCAGCGTCGATCGGGCACTCGCCGAACTGCCGGAAGGCGCCCGCGGCCACGCCGTCGATCTGACCGACGCAGCCGCCGTGGGCCGGTTCTTCGCCCGGCTGGCCGACAGCGGCATCGCGATCGACCACCTCGCCTACACCGCCGGCGAGCCACTGGCTCTCATGCCGCTGGCCGAACTCGACCTGGGGCAGGCCCGCGAGCTCTTCGCGCTGCGCTACTTCGGCGCGCTCGGTGCGGTGCAGGCCGCGGCGCCGTACCTTCGCGACGGCGGCTCCATCACCCTGACCACCGGCACCGCGGGTAGCCGCCCCGGCCCGGGTTGGTCGGTGGCGTCCAGCATCTGCGGGGCGACCGAAGCGCTCACCCGGGCACTCGCCGTGGAGTTGGCGCCCCGCCGGATCCGGGTGAACGCCGTCCGCCCCGGCGTCGTCCGCAGCCCTCTTTGGGGCGGGATGGACGAGGAGGTCCGGGAACAGCTGTACCGCCAGACCGCCGACGCCGTTCCGCTGGGCCGGGTGGGCGAGGTCGACGACGTCGCCCCGGCCTACCTGTTCTGCATGGCCGACTCGTTCGTCACCGGCACGATCATCACCGTCGACGGCGGCTCGCTGCTCGCCTGACCGGCGGGGCGGACGGTTTCGGTGGGCGGAAGGCGGGGATGTAGAGCGACCCGGCCGGCGTGGTGAGCGGGTCGCCGCCCGTGCCGTCCGTCGGGCAGCAGTGGGGAGGTGTTCATGGTCGGCGACGGTCACCTCCCGGAGGAGGAGGGCGGCTTCGGCCGCCGCCTCGACGAACACGAGCACGAGCCGGGCGGATGGTGGCCGCAGGGCCCGCAGAGCGGTCCCGGGGGCCTCGTCGACAGCGCCGTCTACGCCCACGGGCACCGGCACGCCTCGCCGCCCACCCTCGCCGACACGTACCGCTGCCTGCAGGAGTTGGACGACGGGATGGCCTGGATCGGGCTCTACCGGCCGGGCCGCGAGCAGATCCTCTCCCTCGCCCAGGAGTTCCGGCTGCACGACCTCGCGGTCGAGGATGCGATCAACGCCCACCAGCGACCCAAGCTCGAACGGTACGGGGACACGCTCTTCATCGTGCTGCGGGCCGCCCGCTACGTCGACGTACGCGAGGAGGTCGAGTTCAGCGAGGTGCACCTGTTCATCGGCCCGGGCTTCGTCATCACCGTCCGGCACGGCGAGGCGCCCGACCTCGCCACCGTCCGGGGCCGGATGGAAAGCGAACCGGGGATGCTGGCCCGTGGTCCGCAGGCGGTGCTCTACGCGATCCTCGACCAGGTGGTCGACGGGTACGCCCCGGTCGTGGCGGGACTGGAACACGACATCGACGAGATCGAGACGGAGGTCTTCGGTGGCGACCCCAACGCGAGCCGGCGCATCTACGAGCTGAGCCGGGAGGTGATCCAGTTCCAGCGGGCCGCCCGACCGCTGCTCGGTGTGCTGGACGCGCTCGCGGCGGGCTCCGGCAAGTACGGCACCGACGAGGAACTGCAGCGCTACCTGCGGGACGTCAACGACCACCTGACCCAGGTGGTGGAGCGGGTGGACAGCTTCCGGCACCTGTTGCAGAACATCCTCACGGTCAACGCCACCCTGGTCTCGCAGCAGCAGAACGAGGAGATGCGCAGCCTCACCGCGGCCAGCTACGCCCAGAACGAGGAGCTGAAGAAGGTCTCCTCGTGGGCGGCGATCCTGTTCGCACCCACCCTGATCGGCACGGTCTACGGCATGAACTTCGTGCACATGCCGGAGTTGCGCTGGCGGTTCGGGTACCTCTTCGCGATCGCGCTGATGGCGCTCGTCTGCGGCACCCTCTACCTGATCTTCAAGCGGCGCGGCTGGCTGTGATCCGGGCACCGGCCATCGCCGATCTGCGCACGGACCATCGCCGATTCGGACCCGGACCGTCGCGATCCGCGCACGGACCAGGGTCGGATCTCGCGGGAAAGCCGCGCGTCGCGTTCCGAGCGTCGTGCCGGCTACTCGAAACCGCGCAGGATGTGGCGCTCGTCCTCGATGTCGTCCTCGTCGGTGTCGATCCTGCCGAGCAGGGTCGCGGCGGCCCAGATCGAGAGGGGGGTGGAGGGTCCGGTGGTGCCGGAGACCTGTGCGTCCTCGCTGGTCTGGCTCGACTCGACCGGTGGCGCGCTGCGTTGAGCCTGCATGGCGATGCCTCTCTCTTGCAGCCGTGACCCCTCGGAGCCCACCGACAGCGGCGGTGGGCGGCAGGTGGGCGGATCCCGCCCCCTCGCGGCCCGCACGCCGGCCTGTGACACGGCTCACTCGAACGATCCCACGCCAGGGAGCGTCTGCACACGCGGTTTCCCATTACCCGACTCGTGTCGCCCCGAACCAGCCTCCCGGGGACCTGCCCGCCCACCCCCAGCGAGCCGGCGGGCGGCCGGCCGCGGGTCCCGGTCGGTCGAGGGCGGTGGGTGCTCAGGGCAGGGGGCAGGAGATGCCGCGAGCGTGGTCGGTGAGCGCCGCGCCGACGACCGTCGCCTCCAGCGGCAGCATCTCCAGGCACCGTCGTACGGCGGCGGCCATCAGCGCGTTCGGCACCCGCATCGACAGCGTGCAGTGTGGCACCCAGCGCCCCGGCTGGTAGTGCTCGACCAGGGCCACGCCGGCCGCCGCGAGCCGGGCGTGCACCTGCCGGTGGTGCGCGAGGAGTTCGGCGGTCGGCGTCGGACCGAGCCAGAGCACCCGGCCGACGAACTGCCCGACGTGCTCGAACGACAGCCGCAGCGGCGCCCCGACCACCATGCCGCGCAGCGCCGCGCCGACCCGTTCGGGATCGAACCGGGGCGCCACCGCGAGCGACACGTGCGGGCGGTGCCGCTGCTCCAGCAGGGACCGCATGCTCTGCACACCCTCGGACTCCAGCGCGTCCCACAGCACCCGGATCCGGCGGGAGGCGTCGGTGTCGAGGTATAGCTCCAACGCCGCGACCACGTGATCACGGTAACGGGCAGGTTTGGCCGGGGTGGATGGCGGTACCACTGAACGGAGGCGACCTCGGGAGGCGTACGACGTGGACGTGAGTGACCTGCTGATCGAGACGTACGACCGGCTGCCCGACCTGGTCCGCGGCGCGGTCCACGGTCTCGACCCGGACCAGCTGCGCCAGGCTCCCCGCCCAGGCGCCAACCCGGTGGGCTGGCTGGTCTGGCACCTGACCCGGGTCCAGGACGGCCACCTGGCCGAGCTGCTCGACGCCGAGCAGATCTGGGTGACCGGTGACTGGGCGGGCCGCTTCGGCCTGGCCCGCGCCGAGCCGGGCGACACCGGGTACGGGCACACGCCCGAACAGGTCGCCGCGGTCCGGCCGGAGAGCGCGCAGGTGCTGCTCGACTACTACGACGCCGTCCACACCCGTACCCGGCGGTTCCTCACCGGGTTGCGGGCCGACGACCTGGACCGGGTGGTCGACACCTCGTGGGACCCGCCGGTGACGCTCGGGGTCCGGCTGGTGAGCGTGATCGAGGACGACCTCCAGCACGCCGGCCAGGCCGCCTACGTCCGTGGGCTGATCAAGACTGGCTGACCGCGCCACGATCCCCTCCGCCCGGGTCGGGTCGCCCGTCGGGTTCACCGACCCCGCGGCCGTGAACTCACCCGTCGCGGGTGAGCCGGACTCACCCCCGCCGCTGGGAAGGTGACCGGACGAGGGGAGGAGATCGATGGGCACGACGGCCGCGGAGCAGCTGCTGGCGCTGACGCCCGAGCGACGTCCCGAGATACCGGAGACGTTGAACGGGACGCTTCGTCTCGACGCGTACGAGAACGGCTGGACGCAACACTGGTACCTCACCGTCACCGACCAGCACGTCGAGGTCAGCCGCTCGGCCGACGACGCCGACCTGGTCGTACGGGCGCACCGGACGGTGTTCGACCGGATGGCCGCCGGGCAGCTGCGCGCCGCCGCGGCGATGCTGCGCAACGACCTCACCGTCGAGGGTGACATGCGGCTCTTCGTGGTTTTCCGCCGCATCTTTCCCGGCAAGGCGGGCGCCCGGCACCCCCGTGAAGCCGCCCGGCAGGTCGCGGCGGAGCCCAACAGCGGACGGGATGTTCGCCGATGAGGCCGGAGCGGGTGTACGTGATGTCAGGGAACGCCTTCGCCGTCAGCGACGGACAGGGGGACATCCTCGTCGACCCGCACGACCCCATCGGCTACTTCGCGTTCGACACCCGGTTCCTGTCGCACTGGGTGCTCAAGGTAGACGGCCAGCGACTGAACGCTCTCTCCCGTGACGACATGACGTACTTCGAGACCCGGTTCTTCCTGGTGCCCGGGGCGGCCAGCCACTACATCGACGCGGACGTCTCGCTGATCCGGCATCGGTCCCTCGACGAAGCCTTTCAGGAACGCATCATCGTGCTCAACCACTCCGCCGAGCCGGCCGAGTTCACCATCCGGCTGGACATCGGGTCCGACTTCGCCGACACCTCGGAGATCCAGCAGCCGCGTAGGCGCGATGTCTCCGTGGTCGCTGACTCGGAGCGGCGAGAACTGCGGTTCCGGTACGCCCGCGACCGGTTCGTCCGCCAGACGATCGTCACCAGCACCGCCCCGGTGGACGTGGACGAGGACGGAATGACCTACCGGATCCGGATCGAGCCGGAAGGCGAGTGGATTACGGACCTGCACGTCGCGACGCTCATCGAGGGCCCGGGCGGACGCGACCTGCGGGCCAGCCTCGAGGAGCACCGGCAGCACGTCCACCACACCATGCGGGAGGAGCTCCAGGCGTGGCTCGACCGGGCGCCGCTGCTGGTCTGCGAGCGGCCGGAGCTGACGGCGGCGTACCGGCAGTGCCTCGTCGACCTCGCCGCGCTGCGCTACCTGCCGCTCACCAAGGCGGGGACGGTGCCGGTGGGTGGCCTGCCATGGGGGATGGCCCTGTACGGGCGGGACGCGATCATCACCTGCCTGCAGACCCTGGCGTTCCTTCCCGAACTGGCCAGATCGACGCTGTACAGCCTCGCCACGCTGCAAGGGGACCGGCTCGACGACGACCACGACGAGGAGCCGGGGAAGATCGTGGCCGAGCTGCGCTACGGCGAGGCGGCGGCGTTCGGCGAGGAGCCGACGGCCCTCTACTACGGCGCGGCGGACACCACACCGTTGTTCGTCGTCCTGCTCGACGAGTACGAGCGCTGGTCGGGCGACGCCGACCTGATCCGTGAGCTGCGACATCCGGCCCGGATGGCGCTGGACTGGATCGACGAGTACGGCGACCTCACCGGTGACGGCTACCTGCGGTACCTGACGCGCAACAACCGCAAGGGGTGGGTCAACCAGGGCTGGCGGAACTCGCCGGACGCCATCGCGTACGCCGACGGCCGGCTGCCGGGTCTTCCCCGCGCGACCTGCGAACTCCAGGGCTACGCGTACGACGCCAAGCGACGCGGCGCGCGGCTGGCCCGGGAGTTCTGGGGCGACCCGCAGTACGCCGACCGGCTGGAGCGCGAGGCGGCGGAGCTGAAACGGCGGTTCAACAACGACTTCTGGCTGCCGCAGGCCGAGTACTACGCGCTGGCGCTGGAGCCGGACGGCACGCCGGTCGACGCGCTGACGTCGAACATCGGGCATCTGCTGTGGAGCGGCATCGTCGAGGAGGAGCGGGCCCGCGCGCTCGCCGCCCACCTGGTCGGCCCGGATCTCTTCTCCGGCTGGGGCGTGCGGACGTTCGCTGCCGGGCAGCACCGGTACAACCCGGTCGGATCGCACCTGGGTGCGGTCTGGCCGTCGGACAATGCCCTGATCGCGGCGGGGCTGCGCACTTACCGCCGCGACGCGGAGGCCGCCCGGATCGCGTCCGGCATCTTCGACATGGCGTGCACGGTCGGCGGCTCGGTGCCCGAGATGATCGCCGGATACGACCGTGAGGTGACGAAGTATCCGATCCAGCTGCCGGCGGCCGGCCGACCCCAGGCATGGTCCTCAGGCGGGTTGCTGATGCTGCTCGCCACCCTGCTCGGGCTGCGGCCCAGCGGCGACAACCTGCTGGTGAGCCCCGCGCTGCCGTCAGGTTTCGGGCGGATCGAGCTGTTGGACATCCCCGGGCGCTGGGGGCACTCGGACGCGTACGGACGGGATCGCGGCAACCTCCGCGCGCGACGCCCACGGTTGCGCTGAGGGTACGCCTCCCGGCCGGCCGAGCAGCAGGCCGACGGTCCGGGCGGCCGGCGCGGCCAGATCGTCCGGACAGCGGCGTGACGGGGTGACCTCCGTCGGCCACGCGTCCCGGACTCGGCCGCCACGGCGCCGCCGGACGCTCGGCGCACCACGTCAACGATGCCGGCCGGCCACGGTCGGCTGGTCGTCGTCGGCCGGCGGGGTCCGGCGTCCATGCTCGTCCGGACGGCCGGGAGGCTCGGTGGGCGGTGTCACGGACGGCGCGTGCGGGCTGCGGGAAGGAGTCCTGACCTGGCCGGGGGGTGTGGCGTGCCGAGCGCCGTCGGTGAGCATCCGGTCGCAGAAGCCGGGTACCCGGGACCGGCCCCCCGCGGCCGCGACCAGACCGGCGAAGGCCGGGCTGTCGAGCGCACCGGGATCGTCGTCGGCACGGTACGCCCGGCAGAGGCCCGGCAGGTCGACCTCGGGAGCGGGCCGCTCCGTCCTGCCGGGCTCCGTCGAGGGCACCGGTGCGGTGGTGCTTGCCGGTGGCACCGTACTCGCGGTCGGTGCCGGTACCGGCGACGCCGGGGCCCTGGTCGGCGGTGCCGGCCGCGTCCCGGGCCAGGTGCCGGTGGTGGCGAGCGCAATCCCGCCGGTGGCGGCCAGGGCGAGCGCGACGATGCCCGCTCGCACCCCGAAGCGGACGAGGCCGGGGCTGGGCGCGGCGCCCACCGGCGGCGTGCCCGGGCACGGCCCCGGACCCGGTGCGTCGGCCAGGGCTCGGCGGTACGCCATCACCGCGGCACCCTCGCCGTCGAACTCGTGCGGGTGCGGCTCGGCACGCACGGCCATCAGCAGCGACACGATCGGATGTGCCTCGGCGCGCGTGGCATCGACGGGACTGTCGAGCAGCCGTTCGACGGTCTCCTGGTCCATCCGCTCTGCGTTCATCTCGTGTCGGTCAGCGCCGCGCGCCCACGAGACGTCACATCACGTCGCCCGCCGGCTGGTCAGCCCATGGTCTTGGCCCCGTCGATCGCCTCGCGCAGGATGTCGGCGTGCCCGGCGTGCTGCGCCGTCTCGGCGATGACGTGCAGCAGCACCCGCCGGACCGACCAGCTCGCCCCCGGCTCGAACCAGGGTGCGACCGGCAGGGGGTGCGCGGAGTCGAGGTCGAGCGTGGCGACCAGCTCGTCCGTGCGCGCCGCGACCCGGGCGTAGTCGTCGAGCAGCCCGGCGAGCGTCTCACCCTCGCGCATCCGGAACTGGCCCTCCCAGTCGACCGGCACGCTCTGCATGGCATCCGCGCCGCCGACCGCGAATCGCATCCAACTCTCCTCGGTGCCCGCGACGTGCTTGATCAGGCCGCCGAGGCAGAGCTCGCTGACGGTGGTGCGGGCGGCCGCCTGCTCGTCGGTGATGCCCGCGACGGTCTGCCGCAGGAAGCCACGGTGCCGGCGGAGTGTCTGCACGAGGTCCGCCCGTTCGCTGGTGGTGACCTGGTCCAGGGTGCTCATGGATGTCGCCCTTCACTCGTCTGTCGACCAGGGACACCGTACGTTCAGGTCCCGACACTTTCCGCCACTCCGTCGCTCCGCAGGCCGTCGCTCCGCCGCTCCGCCGGGGTTGCGGGTGCTGCGTCCCGGGTACCGGAATGACATGGGTGTGATTCGGGTGGGCACGTCGTCCTGGGCCGATCGGGAGGTGCTGGCCTCCGGCTGGTACCCGCGGTCGGCGAACACGCCGGCCGACCGGCTTCGCTGGTACGCCCGGCACTTCCCGGTCGTCGAGGTCGACACCTCGTACTACGCGGTGCCCGCACCGGAGACCACGCGGGGCTGGGCCGCCGCGACCCCGGACGGGTTCAGCTTCGACATCAAGGCGTTCAGTCTCTTCACCGGTCATCCCACCCCGATCACCGCGCTGCCGCGCGACCTGCGCCCGGTGGGCGGCCCGGAACGGGTACGCCGCCGCGACCTGTCCGCCGGAGCGTACGACGAGGTGTGGGCCCGGTTCCGCGCGGCGCTGGACCCGGTCGCGGCGGCCGGCAAGCTCGGCGCGGTGCTGCTCCAGCTGCCTCCGTGGCTGGCCCATGGCGCTGCCGCCCAACGACGAGTGGTCGAACTGGCCGAGCGGTGCCGGCCGTGGCGCGTCGGTGTGGAGCTTCGACACCGATCCTGGTTCGACGGACGGGCCGCGCTGGACACGGTGGACTTCCTGCGTACGCACGAACTCGGCCTCGTCTGCGTCGACATGCCGCAGGGCCACCCGTCCTCGGTCCCACCGGTCCTCGTCGCCACCACGGAGCTGGCGATGATGCGGTTCCACGGGCACAGCGACGACTGGGCGACGGGGGACAAGCGGGAGAAGTTCCGCTACGCGTACGGCGAGCGGGAGCTACGCCACTGGTCGGAGCTGCTCACCGAGCTGGCCGGGCAGTCCAGCGAGCTGCACGTGCTGTTCAACAACTGCTGTGCCGGGCAGGCGCAGCGCGACGCCGAGCGGATGGCCGGGCTGCTGGCCGACGCCGGGTACGCGCGTCCCGCCCCAGCCGGCGCCGCCACCTGAACCCGTACGACCGGCAGGTCCGGCGCGGTGCGACCCGCTCGCGTCGGTCAGGCGGAACGGCGGCCCCGGCTGCGGAAGGCGTCCTGCGCCCGTTCGTCGATGTCCGCGTCGTCGGGGAAGGAACGGCCGCTGGGCGCCGGATCGGGTGGCGCGCCCGGGCCCGCCATCGGCGCCCGGGTCGGTTCGACCGAGCCGAAGCCGTGCCGGCCCGCGGGCCCGGACGGGCCGGCGGGCCGGCCGGCCCGGCGCTCGCCGCGTCGCCCCGGTGGGACGGCGGTCTCCTCGCTGCCCTCGTCCATCGGATCGTCCTCGCCGACGCCCCAGGGCGGTTCCGTGTCGTAGACGTCCCGGGTTCCCCACGGGACCGTGGCCTCCGGGTCGCGCGGGGCCTGACCGTCGTCGCGTCCCTTGTCCGCCGTCATGTCCACCTCGCTGCTCGTCCGCCGGTACCGGCGGCTGATTGCCCGTCATCGCGCAGGTCATGCGCATCGGCGCGCGACGGCCGAGCACTGATCCGCCGGTCCGGCGGCGTCCAGGACGCCGCCGGACCGGCGGATGGCTGGTTCCTCGTTCGGTGCTCAGCGGCTGGACATGGCCATCGACCGCTTGGTCCCACCCATGCCCGCGAGCTTGCCGATCCCGGCGGGCAGGTGCACCCCCACCATCCGGCCGCCCCCGGCGGGCCGGTTCATCCCCGTCAGCCTGCTCACGGCCGCGAACTTGGCCATGCCCTTCGGGGCGCTCATCATTCCGCCGGTCCGAGCCAGCATCCCGCGCCACACCTGGGCCGGCTTCTGCTGCTCGCTCATGTAGGCGGTCACCACCACCAGCGCGCCGGTCAGGGCCGGTACGGCCCATTGGAGCAGCTTCATCTGGCGCTGGCTGGCCGCCACCTGCACCGGGGTCATGTGGTTCGGCTCGGTGACGCCGTCGACCGGCGGGTTGCCGGCCCGCTGCAACCGCATGCCGAGCAGCCGGCTGTAGCCGGTGACCGCGAGCGCGCCCACGGTCAGTGCGGTCTTGACGACCGTGGCCCGCGCCACGCCCGCCTGGGCGGCCACCCGTGGGCTCTCCGTGACCAGTTCACCGACCGCGCCGGCGAGGTGCGCGCCGATCGCGGCGGCGTTCACCGGCGTCCACCGGGACCAGCCCGCTGAGGCCACCGGAAGCCGTTGCGTCGCATCCTTGATCTTCCCCGCCGCGCCGTTGACGCCGAACGCCCCCATCAGGGACCCTCCGAACCAGGCCGCCAAGCCCAGATCGTGCATCGAGCGCAGTGCGCTATGCCGTTCCGACATCTGATCCCCTTCCGCCGTGTCGGGCGCTGCGGCTTACCCGCCGCCTTTGCGGCTAACCCCGGTGTGTCACCGGTCGAGACCTCTGGCGGTGGAACGGACGGGACAAGGGTGGACACCGGGCGCCGCCGGTCGCATCCGCCGCCGGAGTCCGGGGAGGGCTACCGGCACGGTGGGAGGAGTCGTCCGGGCCTGCGGGGGTAGAGCAGGGGGACCGACGAGGAGGGGGCAAGTGCCATGACGCAGCCGGATGAGAGCCGGGAGAAGACTCCCGACACCGACGCGGTGCTGATGCACCCGGGCAACGACCCCAACCGGAACATCGCAGAGATACCGCCGCGACGTGACCACGGCGAGATCCGGGTCGAACGCGACGGTGAGATGGTGCCTATCGAACCGGAGGAGTGACTTCGGCGGCGATCCCGCGGCGGCCACCGGCCATCCGACGGCCGGCGCCGGGAAGCCCAGCTGTCGACTGCTTCGCCTAGCCTGCTGGGCATCGGCTTTCCTCGGTGTGGACCGGCGCTCCGACGCGGGGATCCGACGGCACGGGCCCGCTGCGGCGTCCCGCCAGCCTGCCGGATCACCGTTCGAAGCCGGCCGTGCCGTGCTTCTCGGACGGAGGAGTGATGCCCGGCAGGAGAATTTCACATCCGCTGTTCGCCCGCGTGTTCGAGCGGGCCAGTGTGGCGATGGACCGCGCTGGCGGCGCGAGGCACCGGCACCGGCTGGTGGCCGGCCTGCACGGCGTGGTCGTCGAGGTCGGCGCCGGCAACGGCCGGAACTTCGCCCACTATCCGGCGACCGTGACCCGGGTGCTCGCCGTCGAACCGGAGCCCCGGCTGCGGGCCGCGGCCCGGGTCGCCGCAGCCGCGGCACCGGTGCCGGTCACGGTCGCCGACGGGTTGGCCGAGGCGCTGCCGGTGGCGGACGGGGTGGCCGACGCCTTGGTGGTGTCCCTGGTGCTCTGCTCGGTCGCCGACCAGGCCGCCGTGCTGCGTGAGGCGCACCGGGTGACGCGCTCCGGCGGGCAGCTGCGCTTCTTCGAGCACGTCCGGTCGCGGTCGCCCGGCCTGCGCCGGGTCCAGCGAGTGGTCGACGCCACCTGCTGGCCGCTGCTCTGCGGTGGCTGCCATACCGGCCGCGACACGCTGGCGGCGATCGGCACGGCCGGCTTCACCGTCACGGAGCTGGACCGGTTCCGCTTCCCGGACGCCGCCGTCCCGGGGCCCGCGGCCCCGCACGTGCTCGGCGCGGCGCTGCGCCCGTAGCGCCCCCGGATCCGCCGCACGACCGGAAGTCGTGCGGCGGATCCCGAGCGTGGCCCCGCGGGCTCGGGCCCGGATGTCCGCCCCGGCGTCCCCGGCACCGTCCGTGTGCCTGGTTTCGGGGGCGGCGTGGCGGGCCCGGCCGTACGACCCGGGTCAGGAGACGGCGACCGACCCGTCGCCGGCGCGGACGCAGGCGACGGCGCGGGCGGCCGTGGCCGCGGCACCGCTGAGGCACTGCCCGAGCACCTGGTGCCCGGCGGCGTTCGGGTGCCACGACTCCTGACAGGTCTGGAAGTAGGTGGCGCAGGTGTTCGCGATGCGCTGGATGGCGATCTTGTCCTTGCCGGAGAGGCTGGTGACGAAGGTGCCGTTCGGCGGGTTGTCCTGGAGCCGGATCGGCGTGGCCAGCGCGCCGGTGGGGCTGGCCGCGGACTCGCAGAGCCGGGCGCCGTCGAAGGCCTGCTGGACGTTCAGGTAGACCAGGTCGGCGGCGGGGAACTCGGCGGCCAGCGTGTCCCGGGTCGACTTCACCAGGCTGCCCAGCCCCTGCGAGAAGTGGTGGCCGGGCAGCAGACTGGCGCGGTGGATCGGGCAACCGGCGGCGTACCGTTCGGCGCCGAGCGCGCGGAACTTGTCCCGGGTGTCGTCCCGGCCGTCCTCGCTGTGGAAGTTGGACTGCAGGTCGAACGGCAACGGGTTGGTGTAGTCCTGGAAGACGACGCGGTGCTGCCCGTCCGCGTCGACCTGGTCGAGGGTGGTCAGCAGTTGACGTGCGGCCGCGACGGTCTCCGCGGTCGCGGCGTCGAACTGTGCCGCCGTGGCCAGGTCGGCGTCGCTGCACGGCTGCTGCGGAACCGGGCCGTTGAGGTAGGCCCAGAACTCCCACCAGCCGGTCCACGCGTCGGCGATGAACCGGTTGGCGCACTTCTCGGCCACGTTCCCGAAGGTGAACGAGCTGTTGTTCGAACCGAGACCGACCAGCACCAGGTCGATGTCGTGGGTTTGGGCCACCGCGCGGAGCTGGTCGAGTTGGGCGGCGACCTGGCGACCCTTCGTCCGTGACGCCGACGCAGTCGCGATGTCGTGGGGCTGCCCACCGGAGCAGGCCAGGTTGAACCGGGCCTGGACGCCCGGCAGGTTCGCCTGGTGCAGGGAGGCGTTGGCCGAGCGGTGGCAGAAGTACGCGTTGCTGTTCGGCGCCGTCCAGCCCGGGAAGCCCTGGGCGACGCCGTTGATGTCGACCACGGAGGTGTACGCCCCGGCACCCTCACCGCTGATGAAGCTGTCTCCGATGGCGACCGCGGCGGTGGGCAGCGCGGCCGAGGCCGGTGCCGGCAGCGCGACGGCGGTCGACAGTGCGGCCGTGGTGACGGCGAGCGCGGCCACCAGGACCGTACGACGGAAGCTGGACATGCGAGTCCTCCATCCACCCATCGAAATATGAAAGATTCTTCGAGGTCGCGATCAGACCACTTCGGTGTGATGAACGTCAATCCCCTGCGGTGGTCGGGTGCGTGTGACGCGCTGCCCCGCCGTACGCGATGATCAAAGCGTCTCCGCCAGGATCCGGGTCGTTCGTGACCCGAACCTCCTGATCACCTGGCCCGTCGGGGCGGCCGGGTGGAATCCGCCGGGGACGAGGTGTGTTGGAACGCCGGTGCGAGACGCGGGTCCGATCGACTGCGCGGCGGGTCGCGCGGGGTGCCGAGGCGTTGTCGGGGCATCCGGCTAGGCTCGCTGCGGCGCGCAGCGCCGGCGCGAGACGCTGGTGAGCTGCACCACATCGCCGAGACCGGGGAGTACGACGAGTTGACCGCAGAGCCTGAGACCCTGTACGGGGCCGACGACCTCACCCATCTGGAGGGGCTGGACGCCGTCCGGAAGCGGCCCGGCATGTACATCGGCTCCACCGACAGCCGTGGCGTGGGTCACCTCGTCAACGAGATCCTCGACAACTCGACCGATGAGGGTGTCGCGGGTCACGCCAGCCGCGTCGAGGTCACGCTGCACGCCGACGGGTCGGTGCAGGTCGACGACGACGGCCGCGGCATCCCCACCGACGTACACGCCCGCTCCGGCCTCTCCGGCGTCGAGCTGGTGCTCACCCGCCTGCACGCGGGCGGCAAGTTCGGCGGTTCGGGCTACAAGACCTCCGGCGGTCTGCACGGCGTGGGCGCGTCGGCGGTCAACGCGCTCTCCCGGCGCTTCGACGTGACCGTCCGCCGTGGCGGCAAGATCCACTCGATGTCGTTCCGGCACGGCGTACCGGGCATCTTCGACGGCGACGGCCCGGACGCCTCGTTCACGGCCGGTCCGGGCCTCCAGGTCGTCGGCGCGATGAAGCGCAACCAGCGCACCGGCACCTCGATCCGCTGGTGGCACGACGCCCGCTACTTCGAGACCGGCGCGGCCCTCGACGTCGAGGCCGTCCGGATGAAGCTGCGCAACACCGCCTTCCTGGTGCCCGGCGTCAGCTACCTGCTGCGTGACCTCACTGGCGAGGAGCCGGTCGAGGAGACGTTCCACTTCCCCAACGGGCTGACCGACATGGTGGACTTCCTCGCCCCGGCCGGCGACCGTCCGGTCTCCGGCACCCTGCTGGTCAACGGCGAGGGGACGTACCGGGAGAACGCCGCCGACGCGAACGGCGTGATGCAGTCGAACGTGCAGCGCCGGGCCGAGGTCGAGATCGCCCTCCGCTGGGGCACCGGCTACGAGCGCACCGTCGAGTGCTTCAGCAACACCATCCGCAACGCGCACGGTGGTACCCACCGGAAGGGCTTCGAGCGGGCCCTGGTGCGTACGCTGGCCGACGCCGCCCGCAACACCCGTGGCCTGCTCAAGGCCAAGGAGGACGCACCCACCCTCGACGACGTGCTGGAGGGGATGACCGCCGTCGTGCACGTGCGGATCCCCGAGCCGCAGTTCACCTCGCAGACCAAGGACGAACTCTCCACCGCCGGCATCACCAAGGTGGTCCAGCAGTTGGTGGAGCAGCACCTGAAGTCCTGGCTGGAGGATCGCAGGACGCGGGCCGAGGCGCGTACGGTGCTCCAGAAGATCGTCGACGCGGCCCGCGTGCGGTTGACCCAGAAGCGGCAGAAGGACGCCGCGCGCCGCAAGACCGCGCTCGAGGGCGCCTCCATGCCGGCCAAGCTGGTGGACTGCCGTGCCACCGGCATCGACCGCAGCGAGTTGTTCATCGTGGAGGGTGACAGCGCGCTCGGGACCAGCCGGATGGCCCGCTCCTCGGAATATCAGGCGCTGCTGCCGATCCGGGGCAAGATCCTCAACGTGCAGAAGGCGAATCTCCAGCAGGTGCTGGACAATGCCGAGTGCGCCGCCATCGTCCAGGTGCTCGGCGCGGGCTCGGGCCGTACGTTCGACCTCTCGGCCCTGCGCTACGGCCGCGTACTGATCATGGCGGACGCCGACGTCGACGGCGCGCACATCCGTACGCTGCTCATCACGCTCTTCGCCCGTTACATGCGTCCCCTGATCGAGGCGGGCCGGCTCTACGCCGCCATGCCACCCCTGCACAAGATCACCACTAAGGGGCGCAACCCGCAGACCATCTACACCTACACCCAGGCCGAGATGGAGACGACGGTTCGCCGGCTGGAGAAGGCCGGGAAGCAGATCGTCACGCCCATTCCGCGCTTCAAGGGTCTCGGCGAGATGGACGCCGATGAGCTCTGGGAGACCACGATGAACCCGGCGACCCGCGCCGTTCGCCGGATCACCCTGGACGACGTCGACGCCGCCGAGCGGATCCTCGACCTGCTGATGGGGGAGAAGGTCGAGCCGCGCCGCAACTGGCTGATCGACTCCGCCGACCGAGTCGACCGCGAGGCGATCGACGCATGAGCACCGGGTCCACCCGAGGGGAAAACTGAGCATGGCACGCCGCAAGGAAACCAAGGTCGACCTCTCCGCGTTCGACCAGGCCGGCGCACGGGTCTTCGACAACCCGCTGGTCACCGAGGTGTCGGACTCCTACCTGGAGTACGCCTTCTCGGTCATCCACTCCCGCGCCCTGCCGGACGCGCGCGACGGCCTGAAGCCGGTGCACCGGCGCATCCTCTGGTCGATGTACGAGCAGGGGCACCGCCCGGACCGCGGGCACGTGAAGTCCGCACGCATCGTCGGCGACGTGATGGGTAAGTACCATCCGCACGGCGACGCGGCCATCTACGACGCCATGGTGCGGCTGGCGCAGGACTTCTCGCTCAACGCCCCGCTCATCGACGGGCACGGCAACTTCGGCAGCCCCGACGACGGCCCGGCGGCCGCCCGCTACACCGAGGCGCGGATGTCCCGTGAGGCGATGCTGCTCGTCGGCGAGCTCGGCGAGGACACGGTCGACGTCGAGCCGAACTACGACGGCTCGCTGACTCAGCCGACGGTGCTGCCGGCCGCCTTCCCCAACCTCCTGGTCAACGGTGCGTCCGGGATCGCGGTGGGCATGGCCACCAACATGATCCCGCACAACCTCGCCGAGGTCGTCCAGGCCGCGCGCTGGCTGATCAACCACCCGGATGCCTCGCTGGACAAGCTGATGGAGTTCGTCCCGGGCCCCGACCTGCCCACCGGTGGCATGCTGCTCGGCCTCGACGAGGTGCGCCGGGCGTACGAGACCGGTCGCGGCGTGGTCCGCATGCGTGCCAAGGTCGAGATCGGCCCGCTGGAGGGCAGCCGCGGGCGGCAGGCGATCACCGTGGTGGAGCTGCCGTACGGCGTCGGCGCGGAGAAGGTCATCGCGGCGATCACCAACGAGGTCACCAAGACCAAGCGGCTGAGCGGCATCGCCGACGTGAAGGACCTCACCGACCGGGAGAGCGGCACCCGGCTGGTCGTCGAGTGCAAGGTCGGGGTCAATCCGCAGGCGCTCCTGGCCGACCTCTACCGCCTCACCCCGCTGGAGCAGTCCTTCGGCGTCAACAACCTGGTGCTGGTCGACGGGCAGCCGCAGACCCTGGGGCTGAAGGCGCTGCTGGAGGTCTTCCTGGCCCACCGCTACGAGGTGGTGACCCGACGCAGCTCGTACCGCCGGCGTAAGCGCGAGGAGCGGCTGCACCTGGTCGACGGCCTGCTGATCGCCCTGCTCGACATCGACAAGGTGGTGAAGCTGATCCGGGGCAGCGAGGACGCCCAGGCGGCCAAGGACGCCCTGATGCAGAAGTTCAAGCTCTCCGAGATCCAGGCCACCTACATCCTGGACACTCCGCTGCGCCGGCTCACCAAGTACGACCGGCTGGAACTGGAGGCGGAGCAGGAGAAGCTCCGCGGGGAGATCGCCGAGCTGTCGAAGATCCTCGACGATCCGAAGGTGCTCCGGAAGCTCGTCTCGGACGAGTTGGCCGCGGTGGTGAAGCAGTTCGCCTCGCCGCGTCGCACCACCCTGATCGACGGGGACCTCAAGGAGGTGCTGGCTGCCTCGGCACCGGCCGGTCCGCTCGAGGTGGCCGACGACCCGTGCCAGGTCATCCTCTCCGCGACCGGGCTGGTGGCCCGGACGGCGGCCGAGTCGGAGGAGACCGCCGAGGTGCGTCGCCGGCACGGCCGGGTCAAGCACGACGTGGTACGCGCCAGCGTGCCCTCCACCGCCCGCGGCCGGGTGTTGCTGGTGACCAGTGCCGGGCGCGCCTTCAAGATCGACGTACTGCCGTTGCCGGTGCTGCCGGAGCAGGCCGGGACGTTGTCGCTGCGCGGTGGGATGTCCGCCGCCGAGCTGGTGCCCCTGGAGCCGGGGGAGACAGTGGTGGGGCTGGCGCCGCTCGGCGCCGCCGCGGAGGGCTCCCCGGGGCTGGCGCTCGGCACCCGGCAGGGCGTGGTCAAGGTCTGCGCGCCGGAGTGGCCGGTACGCGCCGACGAGTTCGAGGTGATCGGCCTCCGCGAGGGCGACGAGGTGGTCGGGGCGACCTGGCTCACCGACGGCGCCGAGGCGCTGACCTTCCTCACCTCGGAGGCGTCGCTGCTGCGCTTCCCGGCGACGCTGGTCCGCCCGCAGGGCATCCGGGGTGGTGGCATGGCCGGCATCAACCTTCCCGGCACGGCCCAGGTGGTCTTCTTCGGCGCGGTCCGCACCGACGACCCGACGCACGGGGAGCCGATGGTGGTCACCTCGACGGGCGCCACGGTCAAGGTGACGCCCTTCGCGGCGTACCCGGCCAAGGGCCGGGCGACGGGCGGCGTCCGCGCGCACCGCTTCCTCAAGGGTGAGACCGATGTGGTGGTCGGTTGGGTCGGGCCGCGCCCGGTCGGCTCGACCGCGAACGGCGAGCCGGTCGAGCTGCCCGCCGCCGACCCGCGCCGGGACGGCTCCGGCTTCGCCGTGATGCTCGGCCCGACCGTCGTCGGCCACCAGATCGAACGCGACTGACCGACGTTCCACGGCGCCCCCGGACCGCACAGGTCCGGGGGCGCCTGCCTTCCCGGGTCCCCTGCCCCACCCGCCCCCGGTTGATCATGAAGTTATCGCCCCCGCGCCGGCGTGGCTGGGTAACAACTTCATGATCAACGCTCGGGAGGCGGGCAGGCCGGGAGGCCAGGTGCCGGGGGAGGGGGTGGGTCAGAGTTCGGGTTCGGGGGACGGGCGGGACTGGTCGGCGGCGGTCCCGCGGAGGCGGGTGATCAGGCGCATGCCGTGGTAGATCACCAGGGCGGCGCCGGTGCCGAGGGCGATGCCGTTGAAGGAGAGGTCCCCGGCGGTGATGGTGTAGTTCGCCGCACCGATGATCACTGCGACGGCCGCGGTCATCAGGTTCACCGGATCGTGGAAGTTCACCCGGTTCTCGATCCAGATCCGGGCGCCGAGGATGGCGATCAGCCCGTACAGCGCGGTGGTGGCGCCGCCGAGCACCCCGGCCGGCACGGTGAGGATCAGCGCGCCGAACTTCGGGCTCAGTCCGAGCAGGACCGCGGTCAGCCCGGCCACCCAGTACGCGGCGGTGGAGTAGACCCGCGTCGCCGCCATCACGCCGATGTTCTCCGCGTACGTGGTGGTGCCGGAGCCGCCGCCAGAGCCGGCCAGGACGGTGGCGAGGCCGTCACCCAGGAAGGCCCGGCCCATGTCCCGGTCCAGGTTGCGGCCGGTCATCGCGGCGACGGCCTTGACGTGCCCGGCGTTCTCCGCGATCAGCACGAGGATCACCGGGATGACCAGCACCACGGCCCGCAGGCTGAAGCTGGGCGCGTGGAAGTCGGGCAGGCCGACCCAGGCGGCCTCCCGCAGCCCGGTGACCGCGGTCGGGTCGAGTTCACCGAGCGCGGCGGCGAGCAGCCAGCCGACCAGCACACCGAGCAGGATGGAGAGCCGGGCCAGGAAGCCGCGGAAGAGCACGGTGGCGAGCAGGATGGCGGCGAGGGTCACCACCGCGACGAGCGGTTGGGCCTTCACGCCGGTGCCGGCGCCACCGCCGTCCCAGGCCACCGGGGCCAGGTTGAGCCCGATCAGCGCGACGATCGCGCCGGTGACCACCGGCGGCATCAGCGCGTCGATCCAGCGGGACCCCGCGAGCTGCACGACGAGGCCGACCAGCGCGAGCGCCACCCCGGCGACGATGATTCCGCCGAGGGCGGGGCCGAGGTCCCCGCCGGCCTTCGCCGCCAGCACCGGCGCGATGAAGGCGAACGACGAGCCGAGGTACGACGGCAGCCGGTTACCGGTGATCAGCAGGAACAGCAGGGTGCCCAGCCCGGAGAAGAAGAGCGTGGTGGCTGGGGGGAAACCGGTGATCAGCGGAACCGTGAAGGTCGCGCCGAACATCGCCACCACGTGCTGGACACCGATGCCCAACGTCCGGGGCCAGGAGAGCCGTTCATCGGGGTGGACCACGTCGCCGGGGCGTACGGAGCGCCCGTCGCCGTGCAGGGACCAGGCGGACCAGCGCGAACGCGGCTCGGTGAGGGGTCGGGTCATCGGCACACACCCTTCGTTCGTCATCGTGACGGGGGCGTGAACGACCCTGGACGTTTCTAGCAGAGGCCGCGCGCCGGCGGTGACGGGCGTGCCGCCGGTGCGGCCCCGACCGGAGGCCCGGTGGCCGGACGAGCGCCTGCCCCGTCCGGCCACCGGTGACGCCTCCCCGGGCCGCGGGAAGCGAGATTGAAGAGGTCAGCCGGCGGCGAGCACCATCTCCTGCTCCGGCCGGTCCTTCTGCCGCACGATCGTGGGTACCGGCTGCGTCGGCCGGAGGGTGAGTAGGCTGCCGACGAGTCCGGAGAAGAACACCACCACGCCGAGCGCGATAGCGGTGGCGGACGGAAGCACCACCCGCAGCGTGTCGTGCGGATCGAGGTCGCCGAAGCCGTCCAGGCCCCAGTAGGAGAGCGCGCCGATCGTGCCCGCGACACCCGCCGCGAGCAGCAGCAGACCGACGGTGACGCTGGCCTCCAGGCGTAGCAGGCGGATCCACCGGTCGGTCGCCCGCTGTGGGACCAGCCGCTCCTGCCGCCCGTAGATCGCGGCGAGACCGCCGAAGAGCACGAGCTGTACTCCGACGAGGACCATGAGGCACGCGTACACCAGGGTGCTGACGTCGAGACGGACCGGTCCGAGGCTCAGCGGGCCGAAGCTGAGACCCGCCACGCCCAGCAGCCCGAGCAGGGCGAGCACCGTGCCCGGCCAGACCAGCGTCCGGCTCGGCGCGAACACCAGCAGGAAGCGCAGGTGTCGCCAGCCGTCGCGCCAGGTGCGCAGGTGCGGCGGACGGGACCGACCGTCGGGTGAGAGGGTGGTGGGCACCTCGACGATGTCGTAGCCCGCGAGCGCGGCCCGGACCACCAGTTCGGACGCGAACTCCATGCCCGGCATGCAGAGCCCGAGCGCGCGGATCCGCTCGGCGTTGAAGCCGCGCATGCCGCAGTGGAAGTCACCGACGTTGGCGAGCCCGAACAGCCGCCGACCGAGCCAGCTGAGCACGGGGTTGCCGAGGTACCTGTGCAGGGGCGGCATGGCACCGGGCGCGATGCCGCCGCGGAAGCGGTTGCCCATCACCACGTCGTGCCCGGCGCGCAGCGCCTCGATGAACGGACCGAGGTCCGACAGGGCGTACGAGTCGTCGGCGTCCGCCATGATGATGTACCGGCCGCGCGCCTGCTCGATCCCGTTGAGCAGAGCGCCACCGTAGCCGCGGATCGGCGCGTGGACGACCCGGGCCCCGGCGGCCTCGGCAATCGCCTGGGAGCCGTCGGTGGAGCCGTTGTCGGAGACCAGCACCTCCCCGGCGACTCCGCACTCGGCGAGGGAGCGTAGCGCCTTACGAACGCAGGTCTCCAGCGTCTCCGCCTCGTTCAGACACGGCAACAAGACCGTGACCTCGAACTCCTGAACCGTCGTCATCTTCCCCGTTGCTTTCCGCCACGGTCGGGGCGAGCCACTCCGGCTCGCCAGCGGCCGCCGTGGCCTTGTCGTGCGTGATCGGTGCCGAGCGCAGCCGCAGCCAGCCCACCGCCGCGGCAGCCGGGAGGAAGGCCAGCGCGGGTAGGCCGTAGCGCAGGTCGAACATGGAGGTGGCGACGGAGAAGACCATGATGCCGACGCCGATGCCGACGTAGAGCAGGGCGATGATGGTCAGTCGCAGCCGGCCACGACGCGGCCACACCGCCCCGATCAGCGCCAGGAGGACCATCGCGGTCAGGGCCAGCGGCGGGGTGACCGCGTACCGGCCGTAGGCGTGCAGGAACCGGCTCGCCGCGTTCGGTTCCGCGATCCGCGACGGCGCAGGCTGCCACTGGTAGTCGGGGTCGGCGGTGCGGGGCACGCAGTCGGAGTTCGTCGCCCAGTTGGTCGGTGCGAGTTGCGGACGCCACCAGTTGGCCAGGCAGACCTCCATCGGGCCGAGCTGGGGCGACCAGAAGTAACGGCCGGTGTCCCGGGCCACGGCGGCGAGGTAGCGCCCCGGTTGCTGCTTGAGCACCTCGTGGGCGAACTCGTCGAGGTCCTCGGGGCGGTCCGCCTGATGGATCGGGCTGTCCTTGTTCCAGAGGAACCAGTCGGGCCGGTCGGGCCGCTGGTCGAGCGGCTGGGGTGCGCAGAGCCTGCGCAGCCCGGGGCGCAGCTCCATCCGGTCGCAGTCGGCCACGTGGGCGGTCCGCCCGTACAGGAACGCTCCGTCGCCGGTCCCGAGGGCGCCCGCGACGCTGCCCGTGCCCGCGAAGGCGAAGCCGAAGACCGCCACGATCCCGAGCAGGTACGCGCTCACCGACCGCCAGCCCCGCCAGGGCAGCAGCAGGAAGAGCAGGAGCGCGCCGAGGGCGACGACGCCGGTGGGACGGGTCGCCATGCCGAGCGCGACGGCGATTCCCGCTCCGATGCTGGCGAGGAGACCGGGCCGTTCCCGTCGGACCAGGAGCATCGCCGCGAGCGCCAGCGCGCTGGTGAAGAGGGTCTCGGTGAGCAGGTAGTGCTCCAGCGTGAGCTGGGTGGCGTCGAGCAGTATCGGCGCGGCGGCCAGCGTGGCCGGCCATGCTCCGACGCCGATCCGGCGCAGCAGGAGGTAGATGGCGACGCCCAGCGCGATCCCGGCGAGGTGCTGCAGGACGCTCACCGAGTAGAAGGTGCCGGTCCACTCGAACGCCTTGAGCAGCCACGGGAACGGCCACCGGGCCGGCATGGCCGGCCACTGCTGGGAGAGCTTGATGTACTTCCCGGAGTCACCCTGGAACCAGAGCGCCGGGGGGTAGGCCACCAGCATCGTGACTCGCAGCGCGATGCCGGCCGCGACCACGACCGTCATTCCGACGTGTCGACGGATCGTGCCTGCCAGACGGGCGAGCGGGCGTCCAACAGGCACCGAGGCTCCAATGTGCTACGCGAAGATGACGAGCGGTGAATCACGCCGATGATTTCGTCAATGTGCGAGATCACGGTGGCGGAGCCGTTAACACCTCGTTGCCTGGGAACGCACGATGTGTGTCGGCCACCGGGCCGACGGACCCGGTGTGCGGTTCCAGCTCCCGGCGGCCGCGCCGGACGGCCCGACGGGTGGCGTCAGGTGCGGGAACGTGGGTGGTGGCCGGGAGGCCGGCGGGTCAGGCGACCCCGGCGGGCCGGAACTGCACGCTGACCCGGGGGCCGACCGGCCGGCTGGTCTTCGGCACCGCATGCTCCCAGGTGCGCTGGCAGGAGCCGCCCATCACCACCAGGTCGCCGTGCCCGAGCGGGAAGCGCAGGCCGGCGCCGCCACCGCGCGGACGCAGCAACAGCGAGCGCGGTGAGCCGAAGGAGACGATGGCCACCATCGTGTCCGAGTGTGCCGACCGGCCGTGCGTGTCGCCGTGCCAGGCGACGCTGTCGCGCCCGCTGCGGTAGAGGCACATGCCGGCGGTGACGAACGGCTCGCCGAGCTCCGCCGCGTAGTGACGGGTGAGCGCGGTGCGGGCCTCGGTCAGCAGGGCGTGCGGCAGCGGCCGGTCGGGGCCGTACCAGCAGAGCAGGCGCGGCACGTCGACCTCGTTGTCGTACATCTTGCGGCGTTCGGCCCGCCACGGCACCTCGCTCAGCAGCGTGTCGAAGACCGCGTCCGAGCCGCTCACCCAGCCGGGAAGGTGGTCGACCCAGGCACCCCGGGAGAGCTCGTGCCGGCGCAGCCGACCGGCGAGCGGGCCGAGGGACGGCTCCGCGGCGGTGAGGTCCAGCATCGAGGGCTGGTAGGCGACCTCGGACATGCAGTCCACCCTACCTGCTGGATTGGTACAGGTGTACGAGGGTGGCATCTCGTCGCCCGCCGGTCACCTGACGCACACGTGGATGTCGCCGTGCGTCGGCGGGACCTACCTACGGTGAGGCGGCTCCGCCCCGACCCGGCGGGCGACGCCAGGAGGAGGCGACCTGTGCCGAGCAGTTCCACCACCAGCGCCGTGGCGATTGCGCCGCCGGTCCCACCGGCGGCGGCACCACCCGCCGGTCGACGGTCGGCGGTCCTGCCGGTGGCCGGGTTGGTCGCCGCCTGGGTCGTGCCGCTGCTGGCGTACGCGCTGGGCCTGGCTGGGCTGCTTCCGCCGCTGGTGCTGGTGCTGACCGCCGCGCTGTTGCGGGTCGGGCGCACCCTGCTCGACCGGCTGATGCTCGCGGCGGCGCTGCTGCTGGGCGCGGTCTGCGCCGCCGGGCTGCTCTTCTCGTACTGGCCGTGGGGGCTGCACCCGGTGCCGGTGGCGGGCACTGCGTTCACCGTGCTGCTCGGCTTCGCCCTGGTCACCGGAGTGCGACCCCGCCTGCCGCGCCCGACGGCGGCCGACCTGGCGCCGGTCCTCGCCGCGGTGTTCGCGATGCTCGCACTCGCCTGGCCCTACCTGCGTGCCGGCGGGCTGGCCGGTCGGCTGGCGTACGCGATGACCGGTGAGGACAACAGCCGGCACCTGGCGGCCATGGAGGGCATCCGTGCCGTCGGCGGCTACCTCTTCGCGCACCCGGACGCGGCGGCCCGGATCGCGCCGGACGCGATGGTCTACTACCCGCAGGGGTTCCACCTCACGGCCGCGCTGCTGGACACCTTCCTGCGCTCCTCGACCGCCCCGGGCGGACCGGCGAGCACCCTCGACCACTACCTCGGCTGGGCACTGGCCGCGTACGCCCTGCTCGTGCTCGCGGTGGTATGGGCGGCGGCACGGATCGCCGGCCGGCTGCTGGACCCGGTCCGGGCCTTCGTCCTGGCCGGCGTGTCGACCGCGCTCGCCCTCGGCTCCGAGCTGACCCGGTTCGTGGTCTACGGCTACCCCGGCGAGAGCCTGGGTCTGGCGCTGACCGCGATCCTGGTCGCGCTGGTCTGCCGACCGGTGGCCCGCACCGGCACCCAGCTCTGCCTGCTCGGGGCGCTCTGCGTCGGCGTGGGCTTCGCGTACCTGATGTTCCTACCGGTGGTCGGCGTGCTGGTGCTCGCCTGGCTGGTCCGGCACCGACGGGCAGTACGCCGCCGGCCGTGGCTGCTCGCCACGGTCGCGCTGGTCACCGCCGTGCTCACCCCGCTGCCGAGCGTGGCGGGCCTGCTCTTCACCGATCAGGTCGACAACGTGGCCACCGGCGGCGGGGTGTTCCCGCGCTACGACGCGTTCCTGGCGCTGGCCGGGGTGGTCGCCGCCGGGCTGTTCGCCGGTGGTCTGCGGCTGCCGGTGTGGCGTCGGTACGCCGGCGCGCTCGCCGCGACAGTGGCGTTCGCGGCCGGCTTCCGCATCTACTTCCAGGCGCTCGGCACCGACCCCCGCTACTACTACGGCAAGACCCTGCACCTGCTGCTGGTCGTCCTGCTCATCGGCGTGGGGGCGGTGCTGCTGCTACGGCCGGTGCCGTGGCGCGCCGCGTCCCCGGGTCGGGCTCGCGCCCGGGCCGCGCTGCTCGCCCGGGCCGCCGTCGCGGTGTCGCTGGTGGCGGCCACGGCAGGGATGGCCGGCCTGGTACGCGGCGGCGGGATCTTCGCGCAGCCCTTCGGCAACCGGAGCACGACCTGGGCCGAGGCCTGGTGGTCGGGGACGCTGGACCGGCCCCGGCAGGCCGACGTGACAGTGCGGGCGCTGGCCCAGGCGCCGGTACGTGCCGGCGAGGTGACAGTGGTGGTGAGCGACCACCGCCGGGAGGGCTACCTGGAGACCCTCTTCCTCGCCACCCTGCAGGGCAGCCACGGTGCGTCCGCGCCGGCGTTCTACAACCTTCCGCTCTCCGAGCCGGCCCGCACCGCGGCGGTCGTCGTGGCGGAGAAACGTCCGATCCGGTTCCTGGCCACCAGCCCGGAGGCCGCCGCGGTGGTCGAGCGGCTGCTCGCCGAACGGCCGGGGCTGCGCGCACGCGTGACCGTCGAGCCGCTGCGCTGATCGGCGCGACGGTCTCCCCGCGGGGGACTGCCCGGTCGCGCGATGCGGCGGGACGTCGGTCGCGCGATGCGGCAGGACGGTCTCCGCGCGGGGGACTGCCCGGTCGCGCGATGCGGCGGGACGGTCGGTCGCGCGCGAGCGCTCAGGCTCGGGTGGGGGCGAGCAGTGCCAGGACGGCGTCGGCCACGCGCCGCCGCCCGAGACCGTCCACGGCGGACCAGGCCCGCGCGGAGAGGGCGGCGCGCCGCTCCGGCGAGGTGAGCAGGCCGGAGAGGGTCCGATCGGCGCTCGCCCGGGCGGCCTCGCCCACCGGGCCCTCCGCCGTCAACTCCGGCAGCTCGCCGACTCCGGCGGCGAGCCCGTGAGCCACCACCCGGTGGTACGACTCACGCTGGTTGTCCACCACGCAGACCAGCGCCGCGGGCGCGCCGACGCAGCACAACTCCCAGGTGGAGGTGCCCGCGGCGCTGACCACCAGGTCCGCTTCCCGGATCAGCGCCGGCAGCGCGTCGGTGGGCGGGATCGGACGGAGCAGCTGATCGGGTCCACGCGTCACCTCGGCCAGCTCCACGCCGATCTCCGCGCGGCCGACCACGACTGTCAGTTCCATCGGGTGCCCGGTCCCGAAGAGCAGCCGGGTCAGCGCCGGGGCCGCCCCGACCGCGTCGGTGCCACCGAAGAAGGCGAGCACCCGGGGCCGCGCCACCGGCGCGGCGGGCGGGGGGACCGGTGGCCGGGCCGCCACCACCGAGTCACGCAGCAGGGCGTACTCGGCACCGGCCAGCAGCCGGGACGGCGGAGCGTCGATCCGCGTGCCGAGGTTCTGGTCGAGGTAGAGGTCGGCCTCCTGGCCGCGGGTGTCGCCGTCGACGATGGCGAGCGTGACCACGCCGGCGGCGCGTAGCGCGCCCGCCCCGGCCGGGTCCAGCTCGTACGAGTCGAGGACCATGACATCCAACCGGTGCCGGCGGGCGGTCTCGACGAGTTCGGCGGGAGTCTGCGGGCCCGGGCGCAGCGGAACGTCGCGCGCCGCCAGCTGCGCCGCCGCCCAGCCCACCGACTCGACCGAACCGAACATCTCGACCCGGGCGCCGCGGGCGAGGAACTCCTCGCCGAGCGCGAGGGACCGGACCAGGTGGCCCACGCCGCGCCGGGGACCGGCGTCGCAGCGCAACCCGACACGTACGGTTCTCAGGACTCCTCCAGCCGCTTCTGGCGTACGTCGGCGTTGACCGCCCGCAGCGCCGGCTGCCCGTCGAGCCAGTCGGCGAGTTTGCTCAGCGGCACGCTCACGTCACCGAAATGGTCGACGACCGCCCGTAGCAGGGTCCAGTCCTGCTCGGTGTCGAGCGTGAGCCGCAGCCCGGACCGGTCCGGGGTGAGGGTCACCCCGAGCACCCGGAACGACTCCGGATGGGTGTACGCGTACGAGGTGACGTGCACCCGGTGGTGGTCGGTGGCGAGGCGGTCCAGGGTCCGTAGCGCCTCGGCGCGGATGATCTCCACGTCCAGTCCGCGCGGCAGGGTACGGGCGATCGACGTGCTGGCGTAGTCGAGTCCGGGCACCGCCCGGTAGACCGACGCCACCATCGCGATGATCTCCGGGTCGAGCAGCGGGCAGTCGGCGGTGAACCGCATGACCGCGTCCCCGGGATGGGCGTCGAGGGCGCCGACGAACCGGGTCAGCACGTCGTCGACCGGACCCCGGTGGCACGGCACGGCGAGCCGTTCGCACTCGGCGGCCACCGCGTCGTCCACCGCGTCGGTGCTGGTCGCGACCACGAGGTCCGCGAGCACTCCGCTGTCCCGCGCGGCCCGGACCACCCGGCCCAGCACACTGCGGCCCGCGAGCGGGCGCAGCACCTTGCCCGGCAGCCGGGACGAGCCCATCCGGGCCTGGACGATTCCCACGATCCGCGTCACCGGCGCCTCCGTCCGTTCACTGCCGCTCCTGCGGTTTGGTGGCCAGCGCGTCGCGGAGGCGGCGCTTGGCCGCGCGGGCCCCGCGCCGGGCGAGCCGGGCCGGGGTGATGGCCAGCTTCCCCACCCGGTAGCTCACCGAGCCGTTGAGCAGGTTGAGGGTCACCTCGGCCCGGCGTAGCGCCCGCTCACGGGAGGTCAGCAGCTCCTCGGTCCACTTCAGCAGCGCCGTGAGCCGGCTCAGCTCCTCGCGTTGGCGCAGCCACGCCTCGCGGAGCTGCTGGAAGCTGCGCGTCCCGGCCGGCGGATCGGTCGGTTCGACCGATCGCAGCTCGCTCAGGAGCACACCCCGTCCCTCGTTGTCCAGCCCGCGCACCGCTGCGGTCACAGCGGCCTCGATGTCCACGGCCGCCGTGACGGTCGCCCGGTCCAGGTCGTGGCCGGCGACGCCGGCGAGTACCACGGTGAGTCCGGCGACATCCAACGCGGACGGCCAGGGGTGGGCGTATCCGCCGGTGACCAGCGTGGTGGCGAAGCGCCGGAGCCCGCGCGCGAGCACCACCTCCGGGCTGAGCGGGCTCGTGGCCTGCCAGCTCGGGTCGAGCAGCGTGTACCCGCCGTCGGCGACCAGTACGTTGTCGACGGTCGCCAGCGCCACCGCGCCGCCGAGTTGCCCGTCCGGCCCGGCCTGCCCGGTCAGCCACGCCGCGTACCCGCGCAGCAGCCGGCGCAGCCCGTCCAGATCGCGGCGCAGGGCGGCGTCGAGCAGCAACGTGCGCAGCAGCCGGCCCTCCGGCACCGGCCGGCCGTCGAGCGCGGCCAGATCGCGGTGGGCCGCCTCCCGGGTCGCGAACGGCGCGGCAGGTGTCGCGCTGCGGTCGGTCGCCGTGGCGCGCCACCGCCACCCCTGCGGGTCGGCCACCACCTCGAGCACGTCGCCGCCGGGTCCGGTCTCCAGCAGCGCCACCGGCAGCGCGGCCGGCGGCACGTCGTCGGCGGGTCCGGCCGCCGGCTCCTTGGCGGCGACCACGACCCAGCCCGGGGCCAGCGCCGAGCCGAGCCCGGCGTGCAGCGCGTCCACGGCGAGCCGGGCGGGGTCCTGCAGCACGGTGGTGGCGAACCCGTTCGCGCAGGCGTCGTGCAGCACCGCGTCGAAGAGGCCTGAGGTCGTGCCGCGGGTCAGTTCGTCGGCGTCGATCAGCGCCCGCGCGCCCGCGTCGGTGTACGCCGCGAAGCAGCCGCGCGGGCGCAGTCCGGCCTCGGCCAGCCGGACGTCCAGCTGCTCCCGGTTGGCCGGGTGGTCGGTGTCCAGCACGCCGGAGATGCTCCAGGCGGTGTCGTCCCGGCGGGCGTACCAGGCGTCGGTGTCGACGAACCGG
This sequence comes from Micromonospora avicenniae, assembly GCF_900156065.1. Classification (GTDB taxonomy): domain Bacteria; phylum Actinomycetota; class Actinomycetes; order Mycobacteriales; family Micromonosporaceae; genus Micromonospora; species Micromonospora avicenniae. The sequence goes on from NZ_FTNF01000005.1 coordinate 154,780, forward strand.
CGCAGCCCCATCGGGTTCTCCAGCCACAGCAGCAGGGTGCCGCCGGGACGCAGCGCGCGGGTGAGCCGGGCGAGGACACCGCCCCAGCCCAGCCGGGCGCCCTCGACGGATTCGACGGTGTCGAGCCCGGCGCCGGCGATCACCACGTCGAACAGTTCGCCGTCGGCGAGGCCGGTGGGGCCACCCACCACCACCCGGGCGGCGCGCGCCGCGAGGGTCACCCCGTCCGGGTAGCCACGCAGCAGACAGGTCACCTCGGCGTGCGCGAGCCGGTCGAGCAGCGCCGGGTCGTGCGGCCCGGCGACCAGTACGGAGGCTCCGGCCGGGACGACAGTGGCGGCCAGTGCCGCCAGCGTCCCGGTCGTGACCGCTCGCCCCTCCGGCAGGTCGGACCAGGCCAGCATCTCCCCGCCGGGGAGCACGATCCGGTCGGCCGGTGCCGTTTCAGTCGTCAACTGGTTCCTCCTGGAGATTCGCCCAGCCGAGCAGCTCGCGCAGTTCGGCCGGCGTGCAGCGGTGGTCGAGGCCCAGTTCGTCGCGGGCGATCGCGGCGGCGGTTGGGAGGTCGACCGCCGGGCCGTGCAGCTCCGGCCACTGCCGGCGGATCCGGGCGGTACCGCCGAAGGTGGGGTCCTCGTTGGCGAGCACCATCGGGTCGCCGTACACGGCCGGTTCGCAGCCCGCCGCGATGCCGTAGAAGATCGCGCTGGTCAGCCGGTTCGAGGCCACCCGGCGATGCCGGCGCAGCTCGATGAGCTGCTTGTCGAGGAAGTACGGGTCGGTGTTCTTCCACCAGTGCCCCCGGTAACCGTGGCAGATCACGCGGAAGCCGGCGTTCTCGTAGAGCCGCCGGACCGTACGCATGCCGTACTCGTGCCAGTAGAGGCAGACGGTCACCGGACCCGGTTCGGTCTCCCGGATCAGGGCGATCAGCTTCTTGTGGTCGCCGTGTACGTGCTGCCCCTCCCAGCCGTGGAACGGGTACCAGATGGTGCCCTCCCGCTGCTCGGCCGGCGGGTCGTCCGGGCGCATGGCCAGCAGGTACGCGAACGGCGCGCCGATGACGGCGACGTTGCGCCGCCCCACGGACCAGGCGCGTCGCCGGGTCTGCTCCGACCAGAGCAGGCTCGGGGTGCGCTCGGCGTACGGGTGGCCGGGGGCCAGCCCGTCACCGATGTTCCACCCGTGCTGGACGTACCCGTTGATCCGGGGCGGGTGGCCGTCGCCCAGTCCCGCGTAGCGGGCCAGCACGTGGGCGTGGCCGTAGAAGTGGTTGGCGTGGTGCATCAGCGTCCCATCAGGCGGCGGCGGGCCGCACCGTCCGCCCACGCAACGCCGCAGCCAGCGCGTCGACGACCCGCTCCTGGTCCGCGTCGCTCAGGGTCGGGTAGAGCGGCAGCGAGAGCTCCTGGGCGTAGAACGACTCGGCCACCGGGCAGGCCCCCCGCTGGTAGCCCAGGTCCGCGAAGGCCGGGTGCCAGTGCACCGGGATGTAGTTCACCTGCACGCCGATGCCGGCCTCGCGCATCCGGTCGTAGACCTCGCGGCGACGCCCGTCGAGGATCCGGACCGGGTAGAGGTGCCAGGCCGGCCGCGCCCAGGACCGGCGGCCCGGGGTCAGCACGCCGGGCAGGTCGTTCAGGGCCTCGTCGTAGCGGGCGACCAGCTCGGCCCGCCGGGCGAGGAAGCCGTCGAGCCGGCGCAGCTGGCTGCGGCCCAGCGCGCACAGCACGTCCGGCAGCCGGTAGTTCAGCCCGAACTCGTGCACCTCCTGGTGCCAGCCACCCTCGTCCGGCCAGCGCAGCTCGTCGCGGTCGCGGACCAGTCCGATGTTGCGGAACCGGCGGGCCCGCTCGAGCAGGCGCGGGTCGGTGCTGGCGACCGCGCCACCCTCGGCCGTCGTGAGGTTCTTGGTGGGAAAGAAGGAGAACGTGGTCAGGTCGGCGAGCGAGCCGACCGGCCGTTCCCGGTAGGTCGCGCCGATCGAGTGCGCCGCGTCGGCCAGCAGGAGCGTGTCCGAGCCGCCCAGCGCCGCCCGCAGGGCGTCGTAGTCCGCGGGGTGGCCGGCGTAGTCGACAGCCGAGACCACCCGGGTGCGCGACGTGGTCGCGGCGGCGACGGCGGCCGGATCGAGGGTGAAGGTCTCCTCCTCGACGTCGGCGAACACGATCTTCGCACCCAGCGCGACGGCGCTGCTGGCCGTCGCCACGAACGTCATGGGCGGGACGATCACCTCGTCGCCGGGGCCGACGCCGGCCGCCGCGTACGCGACGTGCAGCGCGGCGGTGCCGTTGGAGACGGCGGCGCACCCCACTCCGCCGGTCCACTCGGCCAGGTCGGCCTCGAAGCCGTCGACCTGCGGGCCGGTGGTGAGCCAGTCGCTGCGCAGGGCGGCGACCACGGCCTCGACGTCGTCCTCGGTGACCGACTGACGCCCGTACGGGAGCATCGCCATCACTGCGCGCTGAGGACGTCGCGGAGCTGTTCGACGCTGAGCCACTCGTCGTTGCTGTCCGACCGGTACGCGAAGCTCTCCGGCACCGGCTCGCAGTCGACCGGCGGCTCGTAACCCCAGGTGGCGATGGTCGGCTGGACGATGAACCGGTCCGGCGCGCGCAGCGTCCGGCGGCTGTCGTCCAGGGAGATCATCTCTTCATGGAGCTTCTCGCCGGGGCGGATGCCGACCTCGTGGGTGGTGGCGTCCGGGGCGACGGCCTCGACCAGGTCGAGGATGCGCATGCTGGGGATCCGTGGAACGAACAGCTCGCCGCCCTGCATCTGGTCGAACGAGTCGACGACGAACTGGACGGCCTGCGGGAGGGTGATCCAGAAACGGGTCATCCGCTTGTCCGTGATCGGCAGGCTCTTGCCCTCGGCGGCCAACCTGCGGAACAGCGGGACCACCGAGCCGCGGCTGCCGACCACGTTGCCGTAGCGCACCACGGCGAACCGGGTCGGGTGCTGGGCGGCGTAGTGGTTCGCGGAGATGAACAGCTTGTCGCCGACCAGCTTGGTGGCGCCGTACAGGTTGATCGGGCTGGACGCCTTGTCGGTGGAGAGCGCGATGACCTTCTTCACGCCCGCCTCGATGGCGGCGTCGACCACGTGCTGGCAGCCGGTGATGTTGGTGGCGATGAACTCCGACGGGTTGTACTCGGCGGTGTCCACCTGCTTGAGCGCGGCGGCGTGCACCACGTGGTCCACCCCGTGCATGGCCCGGGTGAGCCGGTGCCGGTCGCGGATGTCGCCGATGAACCAGCGCAGCCGTGGGTCGTCGCCGAGCTGCTGGCGCAGCTCGTACTGCTTGAGCTCGTCACGGGAGAAGACCACGACCCGGGCCGGGTCGGCCTCGGCGAGGACGTGCCGCAGGAAGGCCTTCCCGAAGGAACCCGTTCCTCCGGTGACAAGAATGGAAGATCCATTCAGCTCTTTCAATTGCTTCTCCCGCGGTCGTGGTGGCTTTCGGTCGGCGCCCGGCCGATGGAACGGATCGAGACGATAGACCCGGTGGGTTAACACGCCAACCCGATTCCGTGAACTGCCGCTCCGAGCAAGGTGAATGCGGAATGCCTTCCAGGCGAACATCTCCTGTGCATTGCAGCGCGGGTGGTGGGTGCGAAAACCTCGGCTACACTCGGCCGGCACGCGTGGTCGTGCGTACCTGTTTATGGAGGAATAGCAGTGGAACTGCAGCGACTGAGGACCGTCTTCCGCACCGCCCTGGAACTGCCCGAAGAAGCTGAGGTGGACGGTCTGGAATATCGCGGAATCGAGAAGTGGGACTCGCTCGCGCACATGTCGCTCGTCGCCACGATCGAGGACGAGTTCGGTGTCATGTTGGACACCGACGAGGTTATCGATCTGAGTTCCTTCGACCGCGCCCGGCAGATCTTGGAGAAGCACGGTGTCGTCCTCGCCGACTGATCCGGCGGCCGTGTCCCGCCGGGTCCTCGTCACCGGCTCGACCCGCGGCATCGGACGGGCCGTGGCGTGGCGGCTCGCCGAGCAGGGTTGCCGGGTCGCCGTGCACGGCCGGCTGCCCGGCCCGGCCGAGGAGGTCGCCGCCGCTCTGCCGGGCGGCCCGCATTTGGCGGTGCACGGCGACGTCGCGGAACCGGAGCAGATCCGGGCGCTGACCCGCGTCCTGTTCGAACGCTGGCGTGGCCTGGACGGCCTGGTGGTGAACGCGGGCGTGCACGCCGCGGGCCTGCTCGGTTCCGTATCGGACGACACGGTGACCCGGCTCTTCGCGGTCAACGCGGCCGGTGCCGCGCACACCCTTCAGCAGGGTGCGCGCCTGCTACGCCGCGGCGACCGCCCGGCCGTGGTGCTCACCGCCTCCCTGGTCGGCTCCGCCGGGGCGGCCGGTCAGACGGTCTACGCGGCCAGCAAGGCCGCCGTCGAGGGCCTGACCCGGGCCGCGGCCAAGGAACTCGGCCCGGCGGGCGTCCGTGTCAACGCGGTCGCGCCGGGTTTCATCCGCACCGACCTGCTCGCGGACCTCGACGAGGCCGGCCGGCAGGCCCGAGCCGACGCCACCCCGTTGCGCCGGCTCGGCGAGCCGGAGGAGGTCGCCGACGTGGTCGCGTTCCTGCTCTCCCCGGCGGCGGGTTTCGTCACCGGCCAGGTCGTCGGGGTGGACGGCGGGCTGACGGTGTGAAGACGCTGCTGCATCCCGATGCCGGCCTGGTCGACGCGGCCACCGGTGAGCGTCTCACCGGCCGGGAACTCGCCACCCGCGTCGCCGACCTCGCGGCGCTGCTCGACGAGGAGCCGCGCGGGCTCGTCTTCGCCACCGCCACCGCCGAGCTCGACTCGGTGCTGCGCATCCTCGCCGCCTGGGAGGCGAACCGTCCGGTCGCGCTGCTCGACCCGCAGATCACCCCGGCCGCACTGCGCGACCTGGTCGACCGCTTCCGCCCGGCCGTGCTGCTGAACCCCCCGACGCTCGTCGACGGGTTCCAGCCGGCCTCCGCCGGGCTCGGCACTGCCTGGCGACGCACCGGGCCCGCCGGCCGGGCGCCGCACCCCGACCTGGCGCTGCTGCTCACCACCTCCGGCTCGACCGGGAACCCGAAGCTGGTCCGGCTGTCCCGCGCCGGCGTACACGGCAACGCCGCCGCGATCGCGGCGGCCCTCGGTCTCGACGGCGACGAGGTCGCCCCGACCACGCTGCCGCTGCACTACACGTACGGGCTCTCGGTGCTCACCAGCCACCTGCACGCCGGTGCCACAGTGCTGCTGGAACGCGGCGGGCTCACCTCGCGGGACTTCTGGGCCGCGGTCGACCGGTACGGCGTCACCTCGCTGGCTGCCGTGCCCTACCAGTACGAGATGCTGCGCCGGCTGCGCTTCGCCCCGGCCCGGCACCCGAGGCTGCGGACGCTCACCCAGGCCGGCGGGCGGCTGCACCCGGACCTGGTGGCCGACTTCCACGGCCGGATGGCGGAGGTGGGCGGGCGGCTCTTCGTGATGTACGGGCAGACCGAGGCCACCGCCCGGATGACCGTCCTGCCAGCCGACCGACTGCCGGCCAAACTCGGCTCGGTCGGCCTGCCGGTGCCCGGTGGCACGGTGTCCATCCGCACCGACGACGGCGCGGAGACCACGGCGCCGGACCGGATCGGCGAGATCGTCTACCGGGGGGTCAACGTGATGATGGGCTACGCGGAGAGCGACGCCGACCTCGCCCGCCCGGACGAGCTGGGTGGCGTGCTCGCCACGGGTGACCTGGGCCGGCTCGACGAGGAGGGTTTCCTCTTCGTCACCGGCCGGATCAAGCGGATCGCCAAGGTGTTCGGCGTACGGGTGAACCTGGACGACGTCGAGCGGTCGCTGGGTCACCACGGCCCGATCGCCGCGGTGGCCGGGGCGGACCGGCTGGTGGTGGTGGTCGAGGGGACCGACCCCGACCGGCTCGCGGGCATCCGGGCCGAGGTGGCCGCGGCGCTCGGCACCCACTCGTCCGGGGTCCAGGTCCGTGGCGTCGACGCCCTGCCGCTCACGCCCACCGGCAAACCCGACTACCGCCTGCTGGAGGCAGAGTGCTGACCGAGGTGTTCACCCTCCGCCAGTCGGAGAAGGAGGAGCGGCTGCGCGCCGAGCTGGTGGAACTGGTGGCGCACCACCGGCGCAACTGCCCGCCGTACGACCGGATCCTGGCCGCCCTGGACACCGACCCGGAACCGGCGACCCTGGCCGAGCTGCCCTGGCTGCCGGTGCGGCTGTTCAAGACCCGAAAGCTGGCCAGCGTGCCGGACGACGAGGTGATCCGGGTGCTCACCTCCAGCGGCACCACCGGCGACGTGAGCCGGATCCACCTGGACCGGGCGGCCGCGGCCACCCAGTCCCGGATGCTGGCCCGCACGCTCGGCACCGTCCTCGGTCCCCGGCGGCTGCCGATGGTCGTGGTGGACCGGGCCGGCGTGGTCGGCGACCGCCGCTCCTACTCCGCCCGCGGCGCCGGTGCGCTCGGCATGGTCAACTTCGGGCGGGACCACCTCTGGCTGCTCGACGCCGACGACCGGCCCGACGTGGCCGCGCTCAAGGACTTCCTCGCCCGGCACGGGGACGCGCCGTTCCTGATCTTCGGGTTCACCTTCATGGTCTGGCGTTACCTCTACGAGGTCGCCCGGGACCACGGCCTCGACCTGTCCCAGGGCACCCTGGTGCACTCCGGAGGCTGGAAGAAGCTGGCCGACCAGGCAGTGGACAACGCCGAGTTCCGTCGCCGGCTCGGCGCGGACACCGGACTCACCAGGATCCACAACTTCTACGGCATGGTGGAGCAGATCGGCACGGTGTTCCTGGAAGGACCGGAGGGCGGCTCGCTCTACTGCCCCGACTTCGCCGACGTCATCATCCGTGACCCGGTGACCTGGGAGGAGGCGCCGGTCGGTACGCCGGGGCTCATCGAGGTGATCAGCACCCTGCCCACCTCGTACCCGGGCAACCTGCTGCTCACCGAGGACCTCGGCGTGGTGCACGGGGTGGACGACGGGCACTGGCCGGGCAAGCGGTTCAGCGTCCTCGGCCGGTTGCCCCGAGCCGAGGCCCGCGGCTGCAGCGACACCTACACCGGAGGTCGATGATGACGGTACGGATGCGGTTCCCGGCCGGGCCGGATCTGCCGGTCGACGAGGTGCTGCCGGCGACGGGCGAGACCCCGCTCGCGGTGGGCGACGAGCGTGTCGTCGACTTCCTGACGCTGGTCTCCCGGCGCCTGCTCGCCCCGGCGCTCGCCCGGCGGCACCCGGAACTCGGCTCACTCGGCTTCTTCCTGCGCCGCCGGGAGCTGCTGCGCGCCGTCGAGCGGCTGCACGAGGCGCTCGGCCCGCAGGCGCTCGCCTTCCCGCGGGGAGTGGTGTTCCACATTCCACCGGCCAATGTGGACACCATCTTCGTCTACTCGTGGGCGCTCGCGGCGCTGGCCGGCAACATCAACGTCGTCCGGGTCTCGCCCCGTTCCGCGGCGGCGGCCGACACGATCCTCGAGGTGCTGAACGACAGCCTCGCCGAGGCAGACCCGGTCGTCGCCCGTACCCAGCGCATGATCACGTACGGTCACGACGACGCGGTGACCGCCCGGCTCAGCGCCGGCTGCGACCTGCGGGTCGTGTGGGGCGGTGACCGGGCGGTGAACGCCGTCCGCCAGCACCCCCTCGCGCCGGCGGCCCGCGACCTGACCTTCCCGGACCGCGCCTCCTTCGCCGTCCTGTCCGTGGCCGGCTGGGCGGCCGCATCACCGGCCGCCCGCCGGGAGGCGGTGGCCGGTTTCGTGAACGACGCGTACTGGTTCGACCAGGCCGCCTGCTCCTCACCCCGCGCCGTCTTCCTGGTCGGCGACGCCGACCGCGCCGAACCGGTCCGTGCCGAGTTCGTCGCCCTGCTGGGCGCCGGGGCTCGCGATCGGGGCTGGGAGGTCGACGCGGCGATGGCCGTGGAGAAGCGGGTCGGTGCGTACGGGCTGGCCGCCGACGGGGCAGTGGCCCGGATGGCGTTCCCCGACAACCTCGTGGCGACAATGGACCTGGCGGCGCTGGCCGCCGCGCCGCGGGAGTGGCTGGGCACCGGCACGTTCGGCTTCGTCACCGTGACCGAGTTGGCGGAGCTGGTGCCGTTCGTGCGCCGGCAGGACCAGACGCTCACCCACTTCGGCTTCGAGGCGGACGAACTGCGCGAGTTCGCCCGGCAGCTCGGCGGTCGGGGCATCGACCGCATCGTGCCGTTCGGGGCGGCGCTACGGTTCGCGCCGATCTGGGACGGCTACGACCTGTTCCGCGAGTTCGTCCGGCTGGTCACCGTCGAGATCTGACCATCCGTCGCCGCGAACGACGACGGGCCCGGTCCAGGAAGGACCGGGCCCGTCGTTCTCGTGCGTCAGATCAGGTCCCAGGAGAGCGGCGTGCCCCGCGGCACGTCCTGGGCGAAGGTCCGGCCGAGCACCCGATCGATGTCGGCCGGGGGGAGCCCACCGGCAGGCCGGATCGAGCGGACGTTCGCCGCGGTCACCGGGTCGCCGGCCCGTACGTCGGCGACCACGAAGAGGGAACGGCGGAACCGCAGCCCCTCACGCTCGGTCGGGGTGGGGCCGATGGTGGTGGTGCCCAGCGCGGCCCAGGCCCGCTCCGACTCGACGGTGAGGGCGGCCAGCTCCTCCGGCTCCAGCGAGAAGTCCGAGTCCACGCCGCCGTCGGCCCGGCGCAGCGTCACGTGCTTCTCGATGAGGCAGGCGCCCAGCGCCACCGAGGCGACCGGCACACCGATGCCGGGGGTGTGGTCGGAGAGCCCCACCGGCACGCCGAACGTGTCGGCCAGCACCGGGATCCGGCGGAGGTTGCTGTCCTGCGGCGGCGCCGGGTAGGAGGCGGTGCAGGCGAGCAGCACGATGCCTCCGGCGCCACCCTCCCGGGCGGCCTGCACGGCGGCGTCGATCTCGCCGACGGTCGCCATCCCCGTGGAGATCACCATCGGCTTGCCGGTGCTCGCCACGAGCCGGATCAGCGGCAGGTCCACCAGCTCCGACGAGGCGATCTTGTACGCCGGCACGTCCAGCTTCTCCAGCAGCTCGACCGCCGTGTGGTCGAACGGGGAGGAGAAGACCGTCAGCCCGTGCCGGCGGGCTCGCTCGAAGATCGGCTCATGCCACTCGTGCGGCGTGTGGGCCCGCTCGAAAAGCTGGTAGAGGTTCTCACCGCCCCACAGGCCGTGCCCGTCGGAGATCCGGAACGCCTGCGCGTCCACATCGATGGTGATGGTGTCCGGCCGGTACGTCTGGAGCTTGAGCGCGTGCGCTCCGCTCGCCGCCACCGCGTCCACGATGGCCAACGCCCGGTCGAGGCTGCCGTTGTGGTTACCGGACATCTCGGCGACCACGAGGGGCCGCTCGCCAGGGCCGACCCGGTGCGGCCCGATGCTGACTGTCATGTTCCTCTGCTCATTTCCGTCCAGACCACCTCTTGCGGCCTGCCGTCGATCTCCCGCTCGTACTGCCGCACGACGCGGAAGCCGAACCGCCGGTGCAGGGCGAGCACCGGCTGGTTGCTGGTGAACGTCTCGCCGCCGAGCGTGCGTGCCCCGAGCGTCTCGAAGGCGTACGCGATCGCTGCCCGCTCCAGCGACAGCCACGCCGGCAGCAGCGCGGCACGCGCCTCCAGACCGGCGATGTCGAGATAGAAACCCCAGGTGAGGGCCCGATCCGGCGAGGTGATGCCGGAGAAGGTGACGACGCCCGACGGGGTTCCCTCGTGCAGGTGCACCAGCACCCGGCGGTCCGGGTCGACCCGGACCTTCGCCCACCACGCCGTGTGCTCGTCCAAGCCGATCTCATGGCTGGTCAGGCTCACCGCCCGCACCTGCGGGTGGTTCCGCCAGTGCAGCATCCGGTGCAGGTCGCCGTCGTCGGCGGGCCGAAACGCCTCGCCGGCCACGCTCCGCTCGCTCATGCCTGCCCCGTCAGCACGCCGGCAGGCTCCGCGGCCCGGGGCTGCCCGACCGATGCGCCGGCCGGGTCGGTGTCCGCGTCGGCGGCCGGGGCGGTGTCGCGGGAGCCGCGCAGCCGGCCGGTCACCCGGTGCGCCTGCCGCAGCGCCGCGTACGCCAGGTAGTCGCCCCGCCCGACCAGCCGGTGCTTGAGCCCTGGAACCCCACCGGGCGCCGCGTAGCCTCGGGACGGGAGGTAACGGCGGTAGTGCTCCGTCACCCGCCGGAAGAAGGCCCGACGCAGGTGGGGGTGGAGCCGGTCGTCGTTGCCCACCACCACGAGGTAGTGGTTCACCATCAGCTCGAACAGGTCGGCGTGCAGCTTCTCGTCGAGGTCGCGCTGCCGCACCCAGTCCATCAGCCGCTCGTACTGGTCGAAGGCGTCGAAGTGCCGGCCGCTGCGGGTCGAGGTGATGGCGCCCAGCCGGCCCCGGCGGTAGAGGTAGCAGACCCGGTCGAGCACGGAGATCTTCTCGGCGCCGATCAGCAGCGGGTGGCTGAACGGGATGTCCTCGTACCAGCCCGCATGGAACCGCAGCCCCAACTCGTCCAGGAAGCTGCGGCGGACCACCTTGTTCCAGGCGGTGTGCTGCACCCGCAGCAGCTGCGGCCGGTCGGCCAGCCGGACCACGCCCGGCACGTCGCGCAGCAGGTGGCTGCTCGCGTCGACCTCCCGCCGCCCGTCCTCGTGCACCCGGAGGTGATCGAGCAGCAGCACGTCCGGTTCGTGCTGGCGCAGCCGGTCCAGCACCGCCGGGATCGTGCCCGGCGGCAACCAGTCGTCGCTGTCGACGAACCAGACGTACCGGCCGGTCGCCACGTCGAGGCCCGCGTTGCGAGCCAGCCCCAGCCCGACGTTGCGGGTCAGGTGCACGATCCGGATTCCGGACCGGTCGACCGCGTACGAGCGCAGCATCTCACCGCAGCGGTCCGGGGAGGCGTCGTCGACCGCGATCAGTTCGACGGCGTCCGTCTCACCGGCCGGGATGTCGGCCCGGATCGACTCCAGGCACTGGTACAGGTAGGCCTCGACGCCGTGGACGGGCACGACGAGACTCAGCAGCGGGGCGTGCGTCGGCTCATTGACCACGCCGCCACCTTCGACCCTGCGGGTGGCCGGGTCCGGAACCTCACGTGGCCGGTGGTGGTGGGGTTACTGAACAGCCGCCGAGCGGAGGATTAACGGTTGAGGATCCGCCGCACCCGGCCGCCGACGGCCTGCCGCATCCGGACGCGCAGCCGCACCTGCTGGAGGCTCGTCATCTCTGCCTGCAGCTCGTTGGCGTGGTCGCGCAGCCACTGCAGCCGGGCCACGAGAGCGTCCCGGTCGGTGGCGGCGGCCGGCCGTACCGCCGGCGGGTAGCTGGTCGCGCGGACCTGCTCGTCGAAGCGGGTGGGGCTGTCCCCGTCGGCGAAGGCGTTCGGGAGGTCGTGCTTGGCGAGGAACGCCAACATCGTCTCGAATCGGGCCTTGTGCCCGTTGTTGAGGGCCGTGTAGTCCGCCTCCTCGTACAGGTCGGCGGCGTCGACGTCGGCCGGCACGTCCTTCATCACCCGGTGCGGGATGTCGAAGTACCGGGCCAGCTCCAGCGTGCGGGAGTCGTGCGCGAACAGGTAGCCGGGCGTACCCGCGATCAGGGCGGTGATGGTGCCGTGGATCCGGGTGCCGAAGTTGAAGTCGAACCCGGACAGGTAGTCCATCCAGGTCGACGGATCCACGAACATCCGTACCTTGTCCTCGGTGAACAACGGGTGCGAGGTGTGGATCGGGATCGGGCTGTCCTTGCCGCGGTCCTCCGGCGCGTCACCGTAGAGCAGGGTGCCCAGGGTCTTCAGGTCCTGCGGGATGTAGCGCAGGTTCGGGTACTTGCGGTGGTGGGCGCTCACCACCTTCGCCATGGACTTGACGTACGGGGAGACGGTCATGGCGATCCGGTCGTGCGGCTCCAGCAACGCCTTGCGCTTCTCCACGCGCAGGCTGTCGCCGTGCAGGAACATCGACGGGCAGCCGATCACGTCGACCGCGGAGAAGCCCAGGGAGCGGACGTAGTCCGCGGTGATCTCCCCGCGGACACCGATGCTGGCCGACCGGTCGAGCACCGCCTTGACGAACGCCTTCACCGCGTCGTCGATGGGGCGCAGGTACTCCCGGTCACCCTTGACGTTGGTCTGGGCGCCCACGCCGAGCACCACCACCGGGATCCGCAACCGCTGGATGAGCCTCGTCAGGTTCGCCAGCCGATCGACGTAGCTGCGCCGGAAGGCGTTGGCCAGCGGTACGACGAACACGTCGTACCGCTCGTTGATCATGTCTGCGTCGTGGAGGTTCGCCCGGAACGCCGTCGGCTCGATCTGCGTCTTCGCGGTGCTCAACAGCTTGTACGCCGCGTGGCTGAAGACGAGGTTGCCAGCGTTCTCGCCGATCCAGTTCTGCTCGAAGGTCTCCTCCGGCGAGTAGACGTCGAAGGGGCCCTTCTTGGCCCGCATCAGGATCCGCTGGTGCATCGGTCGCTCCACCTCTCGTCCGTCCGCGACGATCCCCGAGCCGGGTGCCGTCGATACGGGGCTTGCGGGAGGCGGTGCATCCATCACCTCCGGGCCCCGCGATATTAGGCCACCGGACATCTACGGCACACTGCGGCGTCAGGGTCGCAGGTCGCTCGACCGGACAGCGATCATCGTCCGTACGGGCAGACAGGGTGCCCGAACGGACGGCACCGAGCGGATGCACCACCGCGCGGCGGCCCGTGCCGGCGCGTGGCGGGCCGGGAGCGTCGGACGTGTCACCCGGTCCGCCGGCCGGTTGGGCAGGAGAGATCCACTCGATGTCGATGAGGTCGGGGTGTTGTCGTGACCGGGGGCGCCCGACTTCCGTGGACACGCCTCGATCAGCCAGCCCGGCCCTGGCCGGCTGAAACGTCCACCCTGGGCGGTGCGATCGGCGTGGGCGGTCCGACACGCCCGGCTATGGTGCGACGGGGTGACGACGCGGGTAGCGTTGCCCCATGCCCTCGTTCGCGCTCGCCGATCCTCTGTGGTGGGTGGCGCGATGGGCTGCCCGGCTGCTGGCCAGCCTCGCGGTCGTCGGCGCGTTGACCCTCGGGTCGCTTTCGGCGCTGGGGGCCCCACCGCACACCCGGGCCGTGGTCGAGCCGACGGCGTCCACCGACTCGCGGGCCTGCGAGTGTGCCATCGCGTCGGCCGGCACATCCAGCTCCCTGGCCATCGTCGTCGCGGACGACGCTCCCGCGGAGATCGCCGTTGTGCTCCGGGCCGCCGCCGAATCCGCCGGATCGAGGGTTGCCCCGTCGGCCGCACCCGGTGCCACCCCCGAGGTGTTCGCCTCGGCCGCACCGGTTGCCGACCCGGTCACGGTCCCGGCCGGCGAGACGTGGCCGCCCCGCGGCGCGGTCGCAGCTGTTCGTACTCCCCGAGCTCCGCCCGGCGCCTGACACCGCCGGCGACGCGAGAGCGTTCCGCCGCCGCGCTCGCCGCACCCGTCTTCCGCGCCCGCTCCCGGCGCCCGGCGTGACCGACAAGGCCCCGCGCCGGATGCCCCGTGCGGCTTCCCCCCATCGCGTCTGCTCGCCGTGAGGTACCGACATGGAGAAGACCGTCCTCTACCAGTTCCTCGTCGAGGTGCCGCTGGCCGCCGCCATCTGGTCGGCTCTGCTGGTGCTGGCCCTGATCGTGCTCACCGTGCTGGTCGCCCGTCCCGACCGCGACCGGCCGGAGGACGACCGGTCCGCTCCGGCCGGGCCGACCGAGCGGGAGTCGGCCGCAGCCGAGGCGGCCGACCTGCGCCGGTACGCCGACGAGGTGGCCGTGGCCGCGGCCGGCGCGACGCAGACCGCCCGCCGGAAGCGGGACGAGTGGCTGGCCGCCCAGGCCGACCTGGACCGGGCCTGGGCGGCGTACGACGAGGCCGAGAGCGCCGCCCGCCGGTACTGCGGTGCCGGCGCCCTGCCGACGCCCCGCACTCCCCGCACTCCGGCCGAGTACGCCGCCCGGGAGCGGCACCTGCACCGGTCGGCCACGGCGGCGTACTGGCGGGGCGAGCTCACCCTGCGCCAACTCGGCGACGTTTTCGGTCACCGCGACGGCTGGGATCCCCGCCTGCACCCGGTGGAGCAGGAGGTGCACCTGGCCCGGGTGGTCCGGGACGGCCGGCTGGCCGGCTACCGGGCGGCCCAGGAACGGGAGCGCAGTGCCTGGCGGGACGCCGAACTCGCCGCCGAGGCGGCCCGTGCCCTGGCCACCGAGGCGTACACGGCCGCGGCCCGCCTCCGGCCGGGGCGGCTGCCGGCGGCTCGACCGGCGTCCGCCGCCCCCGCCCAGGTGGTGACCCGCTGGCAGCCCGCCAGGGTGGGTTGAGCGGCCGGTCCGAGTCTCGGTCGACTCGGCTTCCTCGGAATGGGGAGGTCCAAGTCGTGCGGACAGCGCGCCCTCAGGGAACTCAAGTCGACCCGATTATCTCCGTGAGCCCGGTCACATTAATTCGGAAACAGTCAGCGGGATCAGCAGGTGCGAATCGTCCCCGCCATTTGGCAAGGTTGCCGGTCGACTGTCCCGTTGCGTCCCTGCGGTGCCGCCGTAACCACCCGTCCCATTGAGTCACGTCAGCCGCCGAACGCCCGGAAAAATTGTTCGCCGAAACAGGTTTGGGCAGGTGGCGAAGGGTTGGCAGGCTCTCTGTCGACCAGTAGTGTCGGCGCGTCCGGTGCGGTAACCGATCGCAAGAGGCGACGCCGTGCCGACCCGCCTAATCGTGATTCCACGAGCCGGGGACCCACATGCACGTCCGGGGTGAATCCGCGAGCCACGGCCCGCGGTAGGGCGATCTTCCCGCCCGAATCCGTCAGCTAACCCGGTAGGCGGTGCCGGAAGGAGTTCCATCTCTGTGGTGCACGAACCCATCCCTCGGTCCTCCCCGACCCTCCACGGCGCCGCGGTGCCCGTGCTCGCCCGTCCCGTAGCGACGAGCTGACTCCGGCACCCGCGTCTTTCCGCCCGACCCACCGGGCGTTCCCTGAGCGATCCACCAGCCATCCGCGGACGAGGTCCGCGCGGTGACGCCTACCCGGATTCCGGTACGGCCGCCGGTCGCTCACCCCCCGAACCGTGGAGGAACCGTGAAGCACACCCTGAAGCGTCAGCTCCGTCGGCTGGCCACCCAGCGCCCGTACCAGATCGCTGCCGCGTCCGCCGCGGCCGTGGTGCTGGCATCCACCACCGGCGCCCTGCTCAGCGGCGCCGACCATGCGCCCGCCGCACAGCGCGGCGCCACCGCGGTGGCGGCCGAACTGCGCAGCGACGCCCGCATCGCCTCGCTCGGCGACCAGCAGCCCACCACATCGCCGGCCGGCTCGCCCACGACCAGCGCGCCGGCGGCGAAGAAGGCCGCGAACCCCGACCTGACCCGCAAGCCGGCAGCGCCCAAGCCGCCGGCGAGCAAGGTCCTCGACTACGACTACCAGGCGCAGACGACCTACTTCTACTGCGGGCCCGCCGCCACCCGGAACGCGCTCAGCGCCGCCGGCATCGAACGCAGCCAGGACGACCTGGCCGCGCGGCTCGGCACCACCGAGATGGGCACCAACTCCGCCGAGGACACCACCCGGGTGTTGAACGCGGTGGTCAAGGGCAGCCCCTACAAGACCACCATGTTCCCGAGCGCGCCGCGTCCCGCCCAGATGGACCAGCTCCAGGCCGACATCGTCCGGGCCATCACCGACGGGCGCGGCGTGGTCGCGAACATCGTCGGCGACGCCGTCGACACCGACGGTGGCTGGCACTCCTTCGGCGGCGGGCACTACATCGCCGTCGTCGGCTACCGGGACCAGGGCCGCACCGTGAAGATCGCCGACTCGGCGAACCCGGCGGTGCCGTCGTACTGGATCACCACGATCGACCTGGCGAACTGGATGACGAGCCGCGGTTACTCCGCCTGACGACCGCGTTCACACCGGGCGCCGGCACCCTGGGACGAGGGGGCCGGCGCCTGTTGTCGTTCCGGCCGACTGTCGGATGTTCACACTCGCCGTGCCGGCTCCGCCGATGGCACACTGCGTCCATGAACGACGGTGGCGCCCGTACGACCGGCCGGCCCACCCTTCTGCTGCTGCACGGCATGGGTGCGACCAGTGAGGTGTGGCTGCCCTGGGCGCCACTGCTGCGGCGCCGGTGGGCGGGGCGCTGGCTGGCGCCGGACCTGGCCGGTCACGGCACGTCGCCGCCGCTGCCCGCGTACTCCTTCACCGCACTGGCCGCGCAGGTGGCCGCGGCGCTCGCGCCCGGTGACCGCCTGATCGTGCTGGGGCACTCGCTCGGCGGAGTGGTCGGCCTGACGCTCGCCGCGCGCGGCGCCGGGCTGCCTGTCACCGCTGTCGTCGGACTCGGCATCAAGGTGGTCTGGTCCGCCGCCGAACTGGCGAAGACGCGCGAGCTGGCCGCCCGCGCGGTCGCCTGGTACCCCACCCGGGACGAGGCCGCTCAGCGCTACCTGCGGGTCTCCGGGCTGGCCGGGCTGGTCGCCCCCGACGACCCGAGGGTGACGGCCGGGCTGCGTGAGGTGGACGGGCGCTGGCGACTGGCCATGGACCCGGGCGCGTTCGCAGTCGGCGAGCCGGACCTGGCGGCGCTGGTGGCCGCCAGCGAGGTGCCGGTCCTGCTGGCGCGCGGCGAACACGACCCGCTGGTCACCGACGGGCAGCTCCAGCGCTACGGGGTCCCGGTCGCCACGCTCTCCGGGCTCGGCCACAACGCCCACGTCGAGGACCCGGAGGCGGTGCTGGCCCTGGTCGAGACGTACCGCTGAGCCGGCGGCGGCCTCAGGCGGTGGCGGAGACGGGGTCGGCCTCGGCCGAGCGTGGTGCCGGCGCCTTGCCGGCGGGCTCCAGCTCCCGCCGTGCGGCCTCCAGGAACGCCTCCGCGTACGACTCGGCCGGGAAGCCGCCGAGGTAGCGCCGACGGGTCTCCCAACGACGCGCGGACAGCGGGTCGGTGTCGAGCAGCTGATCCAGCACCTCGTCCAGGTTGGCCATGTCCCGGCGCAGCACGTAACCGGCGGTGGCCAGCGGGAACCGTTCGGTGAACGCGTCGCCGTCGGTGCCCATGTCCGTCACCGCGAACGGCTTGCCGGAGTAGAGGTAGTCCGAGATGACCCCGGAGACGTCGGAGATCAGCGCGTCGGAGCGGTTCACGCACTCCACCAGGCTGAGATCCCGGCTGGCCGCCGTGCCCCAGAGGTGCTGGCGTCCGGTCCGGGTCCGGTCGGCGGCCAGCAGCTCGGTCAACCGGCCGAGCTGCCGGGCGGACGCCGGGTTCTGCGTGGTGTACGGGTGCGCGCGCAGGATGACCGTCACGCCCCGGTCCAGCAGCCGTCGTAGCAGCGGCTCGGCCACCGGCAGCGAGCAGTAGTCGGCGTCCGCGTGGTGGCCGGTCCAGGTCGGCGTGTAGAGGACGGTGCGGGCGGTGCCCACGGGCAGCCGTTCGGCGCGTACCTCGATCGACTCGACCTGCGGACGGCCGACCACCACGAACTTCTCGGCCGGGATGTCCACCCCGACTCGCGCGTACCGCTCGATCGCGGCCTGGCCGGCCACGAAGATCCGGTCGAAGATCGCGGACACCGGGTTGGCGCTCGGCGCCTTGTCGCTGTCGCCGTGGTGCAGCTGGACGTGGGTCAGCTGGGTGAACCGGATGAAGTGGCTGTTCTTGGCGCCGTGGTTGACGTAGAACGCCACCTTCAGGCTCGGCACCAGCACCTCGTCCAGGGCCCGCAGGGTGGGGCAGTAGATCACCGGGGCGGTGGTGGCCGCGGCGATCGGGGCCAGGAACTCCGGCTCGCGCAGCACCACCAGGAACGGCCGACCGATCCGCTCCAGGTACGGCAGCCACATGGTGACCTGGTACTCCGAGCCGGGCGGGGCCGAGAAGTAGAGGACGAACTCCGGCTTGCGCGCCTGGAGGGCCCGGCGTACCGCGCCGCCCGACGCGCGGGGCCGGAACCGCCGCCGGGCCAGGTCCGATCCGACCGCGCCGGCGGCGGCCGCGACCAGCACGGCCGCGACCAGCGCCACCAGCGGCGGCAGGGGTGCCGCGGCGGCCAGCGCCACCACGGCGAGCAGCCCGAGCAGGGCGTCGCCGAGGTGGGTGGCGACCAGCGTGGCCCACGACCGTACCGGCAGGTTCGCGGTGCGGATCTCCAGGCCGCCGGCCTGCCGCAGCGGCCCGACCAGCAGCACCAGACCGAGCACCGCCAGCGCGGTGAGGGCCAGCGCCGGGTCGAACCCGCCGTCGAGCCGACGCGCGTACGCGACGAGCACGGCGGCGGCGATCAACGTCGTCTCGGCGGCGGTGTCCGCGCCGGGGCGGATCCGCCGCTCCACGGCGGCCGCACCGAGGGCGGCGACCGCCAGCGCGAGTCCCCAGCCGGTGGCGCCGGTCAGCGCGGCGGCGAGGAAGGCCAGTACGGCCAGCCCGATGCTCAGGCATCGGGCGATCAGCTTGCGGAACAGGTCACCACGCATGTCGCTCCGTTCAACCGCCGTTCGCGGTCACCAGGCGTCCGGCCGTCAGCCGGCGGTCGCCGGAGTGGCGGTCGCACCGCCGTCGGACGGCACCGTCTGGGCCGGGACCGCCTGCGGCGGCTCACCCTGGGGCCGGCGTACGTCGATCACCTGCCCGGTGAGTTCCGAGATCAGCACGTCAAGTGAGGCCTGGGCCACCGCCTCGGCCGAGAGCAGGGTGTGCTCCGGTTCCTCCCCGAAGGCGCGGGTGCGCATCGGGGTGGCCGTCCGCTCCGGATTGACGCAGTTGACCCGTACCCCGACGTCCGCCCACTCGTCGGCCAGTGCCTGGGTGAGGTTGACCAGCGCGGCCTTGGTGGCCGAGTAGAGCGCGTAGCGCGCCCGGCCGCGGGTGTACGAGCTGGAGGTGTAGAGCAGCAGCTGGCCCTTGGTCTGCTCGAGGTAGGGCAGGGCCAGCCGGGCGACGGTGACCGGCCCGACGAAGTTGACCTGGAGGACCCGGTCCATGGTCTCCTCGTCCATCTCGGCGAGGTTGCCCCTCTCCAGGACGCCGGCGGTGACGACCACGTGGTCGATGCGGCCGGTCGCCTCGAACGCCGTGGTCAGTGCCGCCTCGACGTCCTCGGGACGCTCGACGTGGGTGCCGGTGCTGCTCCGGCTGAACGCGAAGACCTGGGCGCCGTGCCGGCGGGCCAGCTCGGCCAGGTCGTGACCGATGCCGTAGCTGCCGCCGAAGACGACCATGGTCCGGCCGGTCAACTCCTCCCGGTAGCCGCGGTGGTCGACGAGCCGGGGCACCCGGGCGGCGGCGAGCTGGAAGAGCTTGTCCGCCAGGTGGACGTCGACCGGGTGGGTGACCTTGATGTTCTCGTCCGAGCCGTCGATCACCTTGATCGGCGTACCGGGCAGGTAGCGCAGGACCACGCCGCAGTCGTCGGTGGCGGCGAAGTTCGGATCGCCCGCGGCCAGCCGGTAGGCCTCGCGGATCGTGCCGGAGCGGAAGGCCTGCGGGGTCTGGCCCCGGCGTAGCGAGGAGCGCACCGGGATGTCGGTGATGCAGTCCTCCCCGTCGACCTTGATGATCGTGTCCGCCGACGGGATGGCCACGTCCACTGCCGAGTAGGTCCAGAGGGCGTTCACGCACTCGCGGACGATCCGGTGGCTGACCAGGGGCCGCACCGCGTCGTGGAAGAGGATGTTGCAGTCCTCCTCGCCGACCGCGTCGAGCGCGACCCGGGTGGTCTCGTTGCGGGTCTCGCCTCCCTCGATCACCTTGCTGACCTTGCGGAAGCCGGCCTTGTCGACGATCTGCTGCACCTCGCCGACGTGGCCGGTGGCCATCAGCACGATGATCTCGTCGATCTCCGGCGCGGACTCGAAGACGGCCAGGGTGTGCTCGATGATCGGCTTACCGGCGATCTTCAGCAGCTGCTTGGGGATGCCGAGGCCGAGGCGGGTTCCTGTCCCGCCGGCGAGGATCACAGCCACTGTCCGCGAGGGCCGCCAGGGAGCCGGGGTCTCCGGTGCGGCGTCCGGGCCAGTGGTGTGGTCCTGCGTCATTGCCGATCCTCACTTCCAGGCTTTGCGTTAACGAGGTATTCCGCCCGAGCGGCGACCGGATGAACCTTAACGCGTCGAATTCGGTGCCCCAACGGTGGCGACGGGGCGGCCGCACCCGTGCAGGTGAGGCCGCCCCGTCGCCCGGAGATCACTTGCCGTTGGCGAACGCTTCGTACGCCCGCACGACCTCGTCGGTGGGTCCGTCCATCCGGAGTACGCCCGATTCCAGCCAGATGGTCCGTTCGCAGGTGTCCCGGACCGAGGAGAGCTGGTGGCTGACCAGGAAGACCGTTCCGGCGCTCTCGCGCAGCTCGCGCACCCGCTGTTCGCTGCGCTTGCGGAAGCCCTTGTCGCCGGTGGCGAGCGCCTCGTCGATCAGCAGTACGTCGTGCTTCTTCGCCGCCGCGATGGAGAAGCGGAGCCGGGCGGCCATGCCGGAGGAGTAGGTGCGCATCGGCAGCGAGGCGAAGTCGCCGCGCTGGTTGATGCCGGAGAACTCGATGATCTCCGGCGCCTGCCGCTGCACATCGGCCGGGCTCATGCCCATTGCCAGGCAACCCAGCGTCACGTTGCGTTCCCCGGAGAGGTCGTTGAGCAGCGCCGCGTTCACGCCGAGCAGCGAGGGCTGGCCCTGGGTGTACACCGCGCCGCGGTTCACCGGCAGCAGGCCGGCGATGGCCCGCAACAGCGTGGACTTGCCCGAGCCGTTGCTGCCGATCAGGCCGATCGCCTCGCCCCGGTACGCGGTGAAGGTGACTCCCTTGACCGCGTGCACCTCCCGGATGTTCGGTTCGGAGGTGCGGGTGACCATCCGGCGCAGCGCGGCCACCGGGCTGCTGCCGCCACTGGCCCCCTTGTGCACGCGGTAGATCACGTGTGCGTCGTCGACGACCACGGTGGGGATGCGCTCCCGGATCTGCGGCAGCGCGACCGTCACGTCGTTGGACAGCCCGTTCAGCTCAGCCACGGCCGTACTCCTGTTCGCCGCGCCAGAAGTAGAGGTAACCCCCGACGCCCATCACGATCGCCCAGCCCGCGGCGACCAGCCACAGCTGGGGAAGGGAGGAGTTGAGCACCGGTGCCTGCTCCAGCAGCGCGGTCCGGGCCAGCTCGATGTAGACCAGCATCGGGTTGAACTCGACCAGCCGGGTGGCCCAGCCGGGCAGGCTCTCCTCGAAGAGAGCGACGCTGTAGAGCACGCCCGAGCCGTACATCCAGGCCCGCATGACGAACGGCATGACCTGCCGCAGGTCGGAGACCTTGGCGCCCATCCGGGCCACCGCCATGGTGAGACCGGCGTTGAAGACCGTCTGGAGCAGGACCGACGGCACGAGGATCAACCAGGCGAGGGTGATCGGCTCGCCGGTCACCAGCACGATCGCGATCAGCACCGCCAGGGAGCCGAGCAGCTGCTGGAACTGGGTGACGGTGATCGCGAGCGGCAGGCTGGCGCGGGGGAAGTGCAGCGCCCGGATCAGCCCGAGGTTGCCGCTGATCGCCTGGGTGCCCTGCTGCGCGGCGGTCTGGGTGAAGTTGAAGATGAACAGCCCGGTGCAGAGGTACGCGATGAAGTTCGGAATGCTGTTCTGCTTCAGCACGATGCCGAAGATCAGGAAGTAGACCGCCGCGTTGGTCAGCGGGGTGAGGACCTGCCAGAGCTGCCCGAGTCGGGCGTTGCTGTACGACGCGACCAGCTTGGCGTTGGCGTACGCGGCGATGAAGTGCCGGTAGTGCCAGAGTCGCCGGCTGTATTCGGCCAGGGACGGCCGCTCGCCGGCGACCCGGAGTCCGTACCGGGCGGCCAGCTGCGCCTGGGTGAGGCCGGAGTCGGGATCGGCCAGCGCGGTGTTGGCCATGGGTGTGGCGCTCCGATCTTGGAGGTCGAGGTGTTGCGCGCTCGATGGTCTCAGACGTGGCCAGTGCGGGGGAGCGCCGCCTCGTCGCTGCGTGGACAGTAGTCGGAAAGACGTCGGGACGCAACCGTACCGTCGTTGCGCTAGTGTGGTGCCCGTGACGTGCGGAAAGAGTCCCAGGTGACGGCCGGAAAACGACGGGTGCCGGCCGGGGCGGCGGTGCTCCGGGACGACATCACCGCGGCCATCCGCCGCGCCCTGATGCAGGAGCTCGCCGCGGTGGGGTACGGCCGCCTCTCGATCGAGGCGGTGGCGCGCCGGGCGGGGGTGAGCAAGACCGCCATCTATCGGCGCTGGAGCAGCAAACTCGACCTGGTGCTGGAGATCGTCGCGAGCGCCGCGCAGGGCAAGTTGCCGGCGCTTGACACCGGCAGCCTGCGGGGCGACCTCGCGTTGCTGTTCCAGGTGCTGGCGCACGCGTTGCGGCACCCGTTGGCCTCGCAGATCATCCCCGACCTGCTCGCCGAGGCCGCGCGCAATCCGACCATCGACGAGACCCTGCAGAAGATGCTGCGCGCCCGGCAGCAGGAAATCGGCGGACGGATGATCGAGCTGGCCGTGCGGCGGGGCGAGTTGCCCGCCGACACCGACCCGGAGGCGGCGATCGATCTCATCGTCGGGCCGCTCTACTGGCGGCTCGCCATCGCCCGTAATCCGCTCACCGACACCTACCTGGAGATGCTGGTGGAGTCGGTGGCCGTCGGGCTCGGCGCCGGGCCGGCCGTGCCGAAGCCGCGACGGATGGCGCCGGCCGACCGCTGAACCGTCGTCGCCTGGGCGGCGGCACAGCATCGCCGGGTCCGCCGCCGCCGTGCGGGCCGGTGCCGGTCAGCGGGCGGCGTCGACCGGGAGCCGGGAGACGATGTGCCGCGCGATCTCCAGCGAACTCGTCGCCGCGGGGGAGGGCGCGTTGAGCACGTGCACCTGCCGGTCGGCCTCGACGATGAGGAAGTCGTCGACCAACCCGCCGTCGGGCCGGATCGCCTGTGCGCGCACACCGGCGCCGGCCCGGACGATGTCGGTCGGGGTCAGCGCCGGCACCAGCCGCGCCAGGCTGGCCGCGAAGCGCTTCTTCGACAACGACCGGGCCACCTCGGTCAGGCCGTACCGGTAGTGCTGCCGGCCCAGCGCCCACAGCCCGCGGAAGCTGAGTTCGTCCCAGATGTCGCGGGGGCTGATCCGGCCCCACGAGTAACCCTCCCGGGCCGTGGCCAGCACCGCGTTCGGTCCGGCGTGCACGCTGCCGTCGATCATTTTGGTCAGGTGCACGCCGAGGAAGGGGAACTGCGGGTCCGGCACCGGGTAGATGAGGCCGCGTACCAGGTCGCGCCGCTGCGGGACCAGCTCGTAGTACTCGCCGCGGAACGGCACGATCCGCACCGGCGTCGGTACGCCCGCCAGGCGGGAGATCCGGTCGGCGTGCAGACCGGCACAGTTGATCAGTACGTCGGCGACGAACTCGCCGGTGTTGGTGCCGACCACGACACCCTCCGGGCGGGACACCACCCGGGTCACCTCGGTGCCGGTCCGCAGGTCCGCCCCGCCCTCGGCGAGCAGTTCGGCGAGCTTGCGGCAGACCGCACCGAAGTCGACGATGCCGGTCGAGGCGACGTGCAGCGCCGCGACGGCGGCCACGTTCGGCTCGTACTCGGCCGCCTCGGCCCCCTCGATCAGTCGGGCCGGCAGGCCGTTGGCGAGCGCGCGCTGGTGCAGGTCGTGCAGCCGGGGCAGTTCCTCGGCGTCGGTGGCGACGATCAGCTTGCCGCAGATGTCGTACGCCAGGCCGTGCTCGCGGCAGAACTCGACCATCGAGGCGCTGCCGGCCTTGCAGAGAGTGGCCTTCAGGCTGCCGGGCTTGTAGTAGACGCCGGCGTGGATGACGCCCGAGTTGTGGCCGGTCTGGTGAGCCGCCCAGCCGGCCTCCTTCTCCAGCACGGTGACCTGGTCACCCGGCCGGTCGGTCATCAGCCGGTGCGCCACGGCGAGCCCGACGATACCGCCGCCCACCACCACAAACCTGGTCATTCCGTCTCCCCTGCCCGATGCCGCGATCGATGGTAGCCAAGCGCGCCGCGCCCGACGGAGGCACCACCATCGAGGTTGGCCTAGACTGCTGCGGGTCCATCTCTGGGGGAGTCACATGTCTGAGGTCATCGCGCTCGGTCAGCCCACGGTCGGAGAGTCGGAACTGGCCGCCATCGCCGAGGTGTTCGCCTCGGGCTGGCTCGCCGGCGCCGGTCCGACCGGTCGTCGTTTCGAGGAGCGCTTCGCCACCACCGTCGGCACCCGGCACGCCCTCGCCACCAGCAGCTGCGGCTCCGCCCTGCACCTGGCGCTGCTCACCCTCGGCGTCAAGCCCGGCGACGAGGTGGTCGTGGCCGACTACACCTTCCCCGCCACGGGTCACTCGGTGATGTGGGCCGGCGCGACGCCGGTCTTCGCCGACGTACGACCGGACACGTGGACCGTCGACCCGGCGGCGGTCGAGGCCGCGATCACCCCGCGCACCGTCGGCGTCATCGCCGTGGACGCCTTCGGGCAGCCGGCCGACTACGACGAGCTGCGCGCCATCACCGACAAGCACGGACTGTTCCTGGTCGAGGACGCGGCCTGCTCGGCCGGCGCCACCTACAAGGGCCGCCCGGCGGGCAGTCTGGCCGACGTCGCCACCTTCAGCTTCCACGGCCGCAAGGGCATCACGGCGGGCGAGGGCGGGGCGTACGTCACCGACCGTGACGACCTCGCCACGCACGC
The DNA here is from genome assembly GCF_900156065.1 of Micromonospora avicenniae. Classification (GTDB taxonomy): domain Bacteria; phylum Actinomycetota; class Actinomycetes; order Mycobacteriales; family Micromonosporaceae; genus Micromonospora; species Micromonospora avicenniae. The sequence goes on from NZ_FTNF01000005.1 coordinate 179,519, forward strand.
CCGCAAGCTGCACACGTACGGTGTGGAGGGTGCGCTCACCCGCGCCGAGCTGTCCAACCTCCCGATCCCGAGCTTTACCGAGCTGGGCTACAACTACCGGCTCTCCGACATCTCGGCCGCCATCATGCTCGCCCAGCTCGACCGGCTGCCCGAACTGCTCGCCACCAAGCGCCGCATCGCTGCCCGCTACGGTGAGCTGCTCAAGGACCACGAGCTCATCACCACGCCGTACGAGGCGCCCGACCGCGAGCACCCGTGGCAGTCGTACGTCGTGACGCTCGCCCCATCGGTGGACCGGGGTACGGTCGCCATGGCACTGCGCCAGCGCGGGGTGCAGTGCACCTTCGGCACGTACGCCTCGCACCTGCAGCCGCTCTACGGCCAGACCGACCCGTGCCCGGTCTCGGCGGACCTGTTCGCCCGGCACCTGGCCATCCCGATGCACGCCAACCTCACCGACGCGCAGGTCGAGACCGTGGCCGCCACGCTGATCGACGTCGTCAACACCACGGCCGCCGGCCGCTGATCCCCCAAGGAAGGACAGGCTCCGCCATGTCGAAGCAGACCGTCTTCATCACCGGAGGTGCCGGCTTCATCGGCCTGCACGTGGTGCCGATGCTGTTGGAGAAGGGCTACCGCGTCCGCATCTTCGACAACATGTTCCGTGGTGACCGGGACCGGATCAACGAGCTCGTCGCCACCGGCGACGTCGAGCTGATCGACCAGGACGTCCGCTACGGCGGCGCGGTGCACGCGGCCATGAAGGGCTGCGACTACGTCATCCACCTCGCCGCGGTCTCGATCAACAAGAGCCAGGCCGACCCGTACGAGTCGATCGACATCAACATGGTCGGCAACCACAACGTCTTCGCCGCCGCCGCCGACCACGGCGTCAAGCGGCTGGTGTTCGCCTCGTCGGCGTCGGTCTACGGCGACCCGAAGAAGCTGCCGATGCACGAGGACGATCGGCTCGACCCGCTCACCCCGTACTGCATCTCGAAGCGCGCCGGTGAGGACCTGCTCGGCTTCTACCAGCGCAGCAAGGGGCTCAACTGGATCGCCCTGCGCTTCTTCAACGTGTACGGCCCGGGCCAGAAGCCGACCGCCTACTACACCTCCGTGATCAACCACTTCGTCAAGCGGTTGAAGAACGGCGAGCCGCCGGTCATCGACGGCAAGGGCGAGCAGTCGATGGACTTCATCCACGTCCACGACATCGCGCGCTCGGTGGTCATGGCGATGGAGGCCGAGCAGGGCAACGTGCCGATCAACATCGGCACCGGCATCGACACCTCGATCGCGAGCCTCGCCGAGATCCTCATCAAGGCGGTCGGCGTCGACGTCGCGCCGCAGTTCAACCCGCGCGAGGTGCTGGTCAGCCGCCGTGCCGCCGACATCACCCGGGCCCGTGAGGTGCTCGGCTGGGAGCCGACCATCGCCGTCGAGGACGGGATGACCGACCTGATCAAGACCGAGGTGGCGTGACCCAGCCACCGGCCGCCGGGAGTCCGTCGCCGCACGGGCTCCCGGCGAACCCCTACAACCCGCACGCCTGGATCATCGGCGAGCCGGTGATCGGCCCTGGGACGTGGATCGGCGCGTTCACCGTCATCGACGGGTCCGGCGGGCTGACGATCGGCGCCGGCTGTGACATCAGCTGCGGGGCCCAGATCTACACGCACTCGACCGCGCGCCGTTGCGTTTCGGGGCGTGCCTATGCTTCCGTGGACCGGGCGCCGGTGGTCATCGGCGACCGTGTCTTCATCGGGGCGAACGCGACAGTGATGATGGGCGTCACCATCGGTGACGGCGCCGTCGTCGGTGCGGGCGCCGTGGTGACCAGAGACGTGCCACCCGGGGTGGTCGTGGCGGGGGTCCCGGCCCAGGTGGTCTCCACAGTGGAGCTGGACGGCAGCGATGTCCGGTTCGTGCCCGTAGCGAAGAGCTAGGAGTTCCCGCCGTGCGTATCGCAGTTGTCAACAACTTCTTCCCACCGCGGGCGGGGGGCAGCTCGCACCTGTCCGAGTCGCTCGCCCGGGGGTACGCCGCCGCCGGCCACGAGGTGCTGGTGCTCACCGCCGCCTACCAGGACGCCCCGGAGACCGAGGAACGTGACGGGCTGCGGATCGTCCGGTTGCCGGCCTGGATGCTGCCGCAGACCCGGCTCGCCGTGAGCTTCGACATCTCGTTCACCACCCGACCGAGCCTGCTGCGCCGCGTGCGCCGGCTCCTCGACGACTTCCAGCCGGACGTCATCCACCAGCACGGCCAGTTCTTCGACCTGACCTGGGCGACCGCGCTCTACGCGCGCAAACGCGGCGTGCCGGTGCTGCTCTCCATCCACACCCGGTTGGAGAACCCGCAGGCCCGGTACGCGAAGGTGTTCCGGGGCCTGGACGCCACCATGGTCAAGCCGTTCATGTCGCGCTCCAAGCCGCGCCTGGTGGTGATGGACGTGCTCATGCAGGAGTACATCGAGGCCCGCTACCGCGGCGCCTACTCCGGCCTGGTGCCGATCCCCGTCGGAGTGGATCCCGACTGGGTGTGCGGCGGGGACGGCGAGCGGGTCCGGGAGCGGTACGACCTGGGCAACTCCCCGGTGATCCTGTCCGTGGGCCACGTCATCCCGCTCCGCGACCGGATCGCCCTCGTCGAGGCCCTGCCCGAGGTGCTGGCCGCGGTGCCGGACGCGAAGCTGCTCGTCTGCGGGCAGGTCTACTACAACGTGTTCGCCGAGCGGGCCCGGTCACTCGGCGTCGAGCACGCCGTCATCGCCGCCGGCAAGGTGCCCAAGAGCGAGATCCCGGACTACCTCGCGGCCGCGACCGTGGAGTCGCACGAGCAGGGGCTCGGTCTCGGCACGGCGACCCTCGAGGCGATGGCCGCCGGAATCCCGGTGGTCGCACCGGCACGGGAGGACAACTTCCCCGGGATCGCGCTGCGCGACGGCGAGAACGTACTGCTCAGCCAGCCCGGCGACGTGCCGGGGCTGGCCAAGCGGCTGATCACCGCGCTGACCGAGCCGGGCCTGGCCAAGCAGATCGGCCTCAACGGGCAGGCGCTGATCCGGGAACGGTTCAGCCTGGACCGGGTGCTCCAGCGGCACCTGGAGGTGCTCACCGAGATGGCGGCCTCGCGCCGCCGCTGACGTACGCCAGAAACGGCGCTGCCCCCGACCCGCTGGTCGGGGGCAGCGCCGTTTCGTGCCGGCGACGGGTCAGCGCGTGGGCGCCGTCGCGGTGGCCGGCGTGTCGGTGCCGGACCGGGGAGCGGGCAGCTCCGTCGCGGCCGTGGTGGTGGCCGGCTCGACCTCAGCCGCCTTGCGAAGCTGCCGCACGCCGGAGAGGGCGGCGATGCCCGCAGCGAGCAGGTCGGCCACCGTGAAGATCAGCCGGGAGGCGAGCGCGATGCCGGTCGCCGCGCCGATCCCGCCGGCGCCGGCCAGGAACGGCGCCATGGTGGCGACGAGCACGGCCTCCCGTACGCCCAGGCCGGACGGGGAGAGGAAGGCGAACATGCCGACGGTCATCGCGATGGCGAACGACCCGATGCTGCGTAGCAGACCGCCGACGCCCGGCGCGGCCTGGGCGTTGGCGAGCAGCCACAGGTGCACGCCGAAGAGCGCGTAACCCAGGGCGCTCCAGCCCACCACCCGCAGCACGCCGGGGAGGGTGAGCTTGTGCTGCAGCGGCGGTCGGCGCAGCAGCTTGAGGACGATCTGGATGAGCCGGGTCAGCACCGCCGGAATGGCGCAGACCAGGGCGATCGGGAACAGGACGGCGACGATGTAGAGCGCCACCCGGACCGGCTCGGCGTACTCGGCGCCGGAATCGGCGGTGGCGTCGAGGAGCGACGGGAGGCTGAGCAGCCCGACGCCGAGCGCGGCGACGACTCCCAGGCCGAGCGCGACCAGCGTGGCCAGGAACGCGCGGGCCCGCGGCAGGCCGGCGCGACGGCCCAGCTCCATCTGCAGGACGTACGCCCAGACACTGCCCGGAATGTACTTACCGAGCTGGCCGACCATCAGGATGCGTAGCGCGGCCGGCACCGACACCCGATGCTCCAGGTCCTGCGCGGCGGCCCGCCAGGCCATCGAGTTGGCGAACATGCCGGCCAGCACGGCCAGCACGGCCAGCACCACCGACGACCAGGCGAGGCCGAGCCAGGTCTCGCGTACCTGCGGCCACTGGCTGATCACGCTCCAGGCCATGCCGGCCGCGATGGCGACGATCACCACGACCCGGACACCGAGGGACAGCCAGCGGGAACGGCTCTTCCCGGCGTCGGCCCCGGTGGGCGGTGCGGTTGCCGTCTCGACCTGCTCTGCCACGGCCGTCCCGTCCCTTGCCTCGCCCTGAGACCCTTCCGGGTCGCCTGCACAATTCGCCGAGGGTAGCGCAGGCATCCACCTACCACGAAGGTGGGCCGGTCGGTGAGTCGGGGGTCGGGCAATCGGCGCCCGACATGGTCCAGGTATGCCGGCCACCGCGCGCGCTGCTACGGTCTGCAACGCTGCCCCATACCCCAAGGAGAGCTGTTGTGATCCCGATTTCCGTCGTCAAGCTGGACGAGGCGGCCGAAAGGTTGGCGGTCGAGGTGATCCGCTCCGGCGTCATCGCCCAGGGACCCATGGTCGCCCGGCTGGAGCGTGAGTTCGCCGACCTGGTCGGTGTCGAGCACGCGGTCGCGGTCAACAACGGCACCACCGCGCTGGTGGCCGCCCTTCAGGTGCTCGACCTCCAGCCCGGTGACGAGGTCGTGACCAGCCCCTTCACCTTCGTCGCCACGCTGAACGCGATCCTCGAGGCGGGCGCGACCGCGCGGTTCGCCGACATCCGTGAGGACGACTTCTGCGTCGACCCGCAGGCGCTCGCCGCCGCCGTCGGACCGCGTACCAAGGTGCTGATGCCGGTTCACCTCTACGGCCAGCCGGCCGACATGGACGCCATCGCTCCGCTCGCCCAGCAGCACGGTCTGGGCCTGGTCGAGGACACCGCGCAGTCGCTGGGCGCGACGATCTCCGGTCGCGGTGCGGGCAGCTTCGGGCTCGGCACCTTCTCGCTCTACGCCACGAAGAACCTCACCACCGGTGAGGGCGGCATGATCACCACGAACGACGCGACGCTCGCCGACCGGCTGCGGGTGCTCCGCAACCAGGGCATGCGTCAGCGCTACCAGTACGAGGTGGCCGGTCACAACTACCGCCTCACCGACCTGCAGGCCGCGCTCGGCATTCCGCAGATCGCGGCGTACGGCGACAACGTCAAGCGCCGCAAGGACAACGCCGCCCGGCTCTCCGCGGGCCTGGCCGACGTCCCCGGGCTGCGCCTGCCGACCGAGCTGCCCGGCCGCTCGCACGTCTGGCACCAGTACACCGTGCTGGTCACCGACGAGGCCCCGGTGAGCCGGGACGAGGTGATCGCCCGGCTGACCGAGCAGGGTGTGGGCTGCGGCATCTACTACCCGAAGACGGTCTACGACTACGACTGCTACCGCGACCACCCCCGCGTGGTGGCCGACCCGGCCCCGGTGACCGAGCGGGTCGTTCGGCAGTGCGTCTCCCTGCCGGTGCACCACCACCTGACCGACAGCGAGGTCGACCAGGTCGTCGACGCGGTCCGGAAGGCGGTCGGCGCGTGAGCGGCAAGCTGCGTTTCGCCCTGGTCGGCACCGGGGTGATGGGGTCCCTGCACGCGCGCGTGATCGCCCAGTCGGAGCGGGCCGAGCTGACCCGCGTGATCGAACCCCGGCCCGCGGTCGGCGAGCAGGTCGCCGAGCGGTTCGGCGCCAGCTGGGCGCCGAACGCCGACGACCTGTCCGACGTCGACGCGGTCGTGATCGCGGCGCCCACGGAGTTCCACCACGGCCTCGCCCACCAGGTGCTCGCCGCCGACAAGCCGTTGCTGATCGAGAAGCCGGTCTGCGGCAGCCTCGCCGAGACCGAGGACATCGTCGCGACGGCCGAGAAGCGTGGCGTGCCGCTGCTGTGCGGCCTCCTGGAGCGGTTCAACCCCGCCGTGCAGACGGCCCTGGCCCTGGTCGACCGTCCGGTCCACCTGACCGCCACCCGGCACTCGCCGTACGCGCCGCGGATCCGTACCGGCGTCGCCTGGGACCTCCTCATCCACGACGTCGACCTGGCCATCCAGGCCTTCGGCGGCGAGGAGCCGGCGACGGTCCGGGGGACGCTGGGCCACTTCCACCCGGACTCGCTGGCCGAGGCGGAGGACATGGCCGAGACCCTGCTGAGCTTCGGCTCCGGCGCCCTGGCGAACGTCTCCGCCAGCCGGATCGGCCAGCGCAAGGTCCGGACGCTGGTGATCAGCGAGGTCGACCGGCTGATCGAGGCCGACCTGATCCGTAAGGACGTCACCATCTACCGGCACGTGTCGCTGGACGCCGCCACGCCGGACGGCCGCGGCTACCGTCAGCAGAGCATCATCGAGGTGCCCGAGCTGCTCACGAACCGCGAGCCGCTCGCCGCCCAGCTGGACCACTTCCTCGACATCGTCGCCGGCACCGCCGACGCCGACGTCGAACGGCAGCGGATCCTGCCGGCGCACCGGGTGGTCGGCCGGCTCTTCGAGGGCGCCACCGCCTGATCGGGTACGGCGGGTACGTCGGTCTGGTGCCCGGAGAGATGTCCGGGCACCAGACGCGTTTCTGTCCGGTTCACGCCGTGTGCGCGCTGTTCGCGCAGCTCTCCGGTGTCGCTGCTCCGCCGACCCGTCGCCCAGATCGTGAGCCGGAGGTTTCGGGTAGGCTGCCGCCCGGACAACAGCGAGCGCCGGGTCCGGTGCCCGTCCCCACACCTCGTTCGCCACCCAGATTCAAGGATGTGCCGTGCCGAATGTGGATACCCTCGTAACCGATCGGGACGGCGTGTCAACGCGGTCTGACGCCCAGGGGCAGACGACAACGGGACGATTCGGCTCGCTGGTCGCCGGCCTGCCAGCGTTGCTCACCGACGGCGCGGTCTACGCGTTCGCGCTCTGGACCGTGCTCTACCACGCGGCCTTCCTGGTCCATCTCCGGCCGTCGGTGACCTTCCTGGTCTGGCTGGTCTGCTGCGTGCTCCTCGGCGCCTACCTCGTGGTCCGCCGCTGGCGGCGCCGCCCGACCCCGACCTCGGGCGACGACCGGGACGAACGAACCGGATCCAGAGCGGCGACCATGGACCGGCGGTGGCTCCTGCCGACCGTCGCGGCGGCGGCGCTCGCCGCGGTCACCGCGGGGCTGGACGGAATCTCCTGGTGGGTGCCGGCGCTCGCCGGCCTGGCCGCGGCCGTCGGCGCGGTGCTGCTGACCCGGCGGGCCTGGCTCGCCCTCCCCGGCACCGGTTCGGACACCCCCGTCGAAAAGCCCTGGCAGTCCGTCTACGCCCTGGTCGCCTCGGGGCTCGTCGGCGTCGCTTCGCTCTTCATCGCCCGGAACACCCCGGACGACGTGTTCTACGTCGGCAAGTCCGTCTGGATCGCCGAACGCGACATCGTGCCGCTGCGCGACTTCCTCTTCACCGAGCAGGTGGCTCCGCCACTGTCGTCGCAGCCACCGATCGCCTCGATCGAGGTGCTCGCCGGCGCCCTCGGCCGGGTCTTCGGCATCCACGCGGCCTCGGCCACCTGGTACGTGCTGCTGCCGGTGCTCGCGGTGCTCGCGGCGCTGTCGCTGTGGCGGCTCATCCAGCGCTGGGCGCCCCGCCGGCCGGTGCTGGCATTCACGGTGGCCCTCGCCTTCCTCGCCTTCGTCTGCGGTGACGACGCCGCGCTCGGCACCTTCCACCTGCCCCGGCTGCACGAGGGCAAGGGCATGTTCGTGTCGGCGGTGGTACCGCTGTTGTGGGTCTACCTGACCCGGTGGTTCGACACCCGCTCCCGGAAGGACCTGGCCGCGATCGTCGCGATCTCGATCGTGGCGACCGGCCTCACCTCGACCTCGGTGATGATCCTTCCGCTGGTGGTGGGCGCCGCCGGCCTGGGCATGCTCCTGGTCGGCCGGTGGCGTGACGCCCTGGTGGCCGGGGTGGCCGTCATGTTCTACCCGGTCGCCTCGGTGATCGTCACCCGCATCACGCTGGGCCCGATGACGTCGGTGATCGCCAGCGCGCAGTTCTTCGACGCGGAGGGCACCTACCGGCGGACCCTGCTGGTCGGCGTGCTCGGGGTGATCTGCGGGCTCGCGCTGTGGTGCGGCCCGTTCCTGGTACGTCGTGGCACGCCGGCGCTGTTCGCCGCCGGCGCGGCCGCCGCCATGAGCCTGCTGCTCGTCCCTGGTGTGCTCGAGGCACTCAGTGCGGGGTCCGGGCTGGCGGCGGTGCTCTGGCGGGTGCCGTGGTTCGTGCCGCTGCCCGCCCTGGTGGGCCTGCTCTGCACGATCGACGTTCCACCGCTGGCCCGGGTGGCCACCCTGCGGGCGGTGGTGGGTGGCGTGCTCGCGGCGGTGTTGGTGGGTGCGTTCGCGGTTGCCGGCACGCCGATGTGGTCGGCGCGCAGCTTCGTCGAGGTCCACGAGCGGCCGACCTGGAAGCTGCCCCAGCAGCGACAGAAGATCGACTTTTGGATCTGGAACCTCGACGACCGTCCGCCTGGCCTGCTGCTCGCACCGTCGACGCTGATGCGCACCATGCCGATCGTCACAAGCGAGGTGCGGGTGGTCATGGCGCGTAACGGCTACCTGGTCGACTACGACATGAATTCCCAGTTCTCCCAGGACCGGCTCAAGCTGGCGGCGTTCGCCGACGGGGTGGACGAGATCGCCCCGGTCGCCGAACTGGCCGCGGCCATGGACCGGCTGGACGTGGGCACGGTCTGCGTCTACAACGGCAACCGGAAGGCTCGCGATCTGGCCCCTGAGCTGGGCTTGGTGAAGTTCGCCTCGCGTAAGGCCCCGGGCGCGGTCACCTGCTACCGCCGCACCGCCTGACCGCCGCGTGGCACCCAGTCGTCTTCCTCATATTGAATGGAGTTAAGGTCCCTGACGCCGACCGTTCTAGTCGAAACCGGACGGCTCGTACGACCGACCCCAGAACGCCCTGGGCTTAGCCCGGGCCCACCCGATGGGAGCGTACTCGTTGTTCCGCAAGTTGATGGGACCGGCGGGAGTCGCCGCCCGCGGCGCGCTGCTGCTGGTGGCCTACTTCGTGCTGCTCGCCGCCGGCGCGCTCGGCTGGGCCGTCGTCTTCGCCGTGGCGGGGCTGATCGCACTCGCTGGTGAGTACGCGCTCGCCCGCTGGTCGCCCGCCACGCACACCCTCCTGGAGAAGGTCGGTCTGCGCGGCGACTACCGGCAGCTCGCCCGCGACCTCGCCACCGCCCTGCTGGTGGTGGCTGCGGTCCGTCCGAGCATGGGTGAGCTGAGCCTGATCCTGCTGCTGCCGGCCGCGGTCTGGCTCATCGCGATCTTCGCGGGCGCGCTCAAGACGATGATCGACCGACGCAACCCGGTCTCTGCGCTGGTACGCAACATCGACCTGGGGCCGATCACCTTCGCGCCCCGACCGCCGGCCTGGACGTCCCGGCTCGCCGGCGACCGGCTGGCTCTGGTCAACATCGCGCTCGCGCCCGCCGCGGTGGTCGCGGCGTTGCTGGACACCGCCACTCCGGTCGTCGCCGTGGGCGGTGCGGCGCTGGCCGTCGCGGCGCTGGTCGGTGCGATCGTCGCCGCCACCTGGCTGCGCGGCCGGGGCAGCGGACCCGGCCCGCTGATGCCCGCGGTGCAGCGGTGGCTCGACAGCTACCGGCCGGAGGCGGCGCTCTACTTCGCCGGCCCCGCCAAGGACGTCTACCAGGCCAACATGTGGCTCGCCCCGATCGAGGCGCTCGGCCAGCGGGCGGTGGTGCTGATGCGCAGCCGGGAGGCGTTCTCCGAACTCGCCGACACCCGGCTGCCGGTGATCTGCGTACCGGCCAGCGTGGACTTCATGAACCTCGAGTTCGGCAGCATCCGCGCGACGCTCTACGCGGCGAACGTCGGCGCGAACATCCACATGCTCCGGGAACCGGGCATGAAGCACGTCTTCGTGGGGCACGGCGACAGCGACAAGGCGGCGAGCGTCAACCCGTACAGCAAGGTGTACGACGAGGTGTGGGTCGCCGGCCTCGCCGGCCGGGAACGGTACGCCCGTGCCGGAGTCGGCGTGCTCGACTCCGACATCGTCGAGATCGGACGCCCGCAGCTCGCCGGTGTGCACACCTTCGGCGCGGAGTCGGTCGACCGGCCGTTCACCGTGCTCTACGCCCCGACCTGGGAGGGGTGGCTGGACGACGACCCGTACCACACCTCGCTGGTGCTGATGGGGCCGCGGATCGTCAAGGCACTGCTGGCCACCCGGCCCGAGGTGCGCCTCATCTACAAGCCGCACCCGCTGACCGGCACCCGGTCGAAGGAGGCCAAGGCGGTGCACGAGCGGGTGGTCGAGATGATCCGGACCGCCGGCGGCGACGTCGACGCGACCTCGCTCGACGGCACCCGGCACCTCGTGGTCACCGGCCGCACGCCCGGGCTGTTCGACTGCTTCAACCAGACCAACCTGCTGATCAGCGACGTGTCCAGCGTGGTCTCCGACTTCGTGCAGAGCGAGCGGCCGTACGTGGTGGCGAATCCGGGCGGGCTGCCGGAGGACGAGTTCCGCCAGCAGTACCCGACCTCGCGGGCGGCGTACCTGCTGTCGCGGGACTGCGGCGAGCTGGAGAAGATCGTTTCGGTGACCCGGGCCGGCGACGACCCGATGACCGAGGCCCGGCGGGAGCTGAAGACCTACCTGCTCGGCCCGGCCGACGCGAACCCGATGGACCGGTTCCAGGAGGAGATCAGCCGGCTCTGCGGCTGACCCCGCACAGGTGACGGCGGTGGACGGAGCGACTCCGTCCACCGCCGTTTCGTCGTTCGGGAGGCCCTACCGCTGGGGCGGGTTCGCCACGTCGCGGGAGACGACCTCGCCCTTCTCGTCGACCCAGCCCTTCGGCCGGGCCGGGTTGCCGGCCACCAGCTGGTACGGGGCCACGTCCCGGGTCACCACCGAGCCGGCCGCGATCATCGCGTACTCGCCGATCTCGACACCGCAGACGAGTGTCGCGTTCGCGCCGATCGAGGCGCCCCGCCGCACCACCGTCGGCGTGATCGTCCAGTCCGGGTTCTGGGCCCGGGGCCGGAAGTCGTTGGTGAAGACGGCGCTCGGGCCCACGAAGACCTCGTCCTCCAGGGTCACGCCCTGGTAGACCGAGACGTTGTTCTGGATCTTGACGCGGTCGCCGACGGTGACTGTCGCGTCGACGTACACGTTGCGCCCGATGACGCAGCCGGCACCCACCTTCGCCGACGACCGGATGTGGGCCAGGTGCCAGACCTTGGTGCCGTCGCCGACCTGGGCGCCCTCCTCCACGTCGGCGGTGGGGTGGACGAAGACGGAGGGTGCCGGGGAAGTGTTGTCAGTCATCCTTCAACTCGCATCGGGTCGCAGGGTGCGCCGTGGCGCCGTCGGTGAGCCGCGCCGGCGGATGCCGGGAACCGGTCAGCGGCCGCGCGGATCGGGGCAGCCGCGCGCCCGGCGGGACGGAGCGTGCGGGCCGGGGCGCGGGACCCGGCGTAGCATAGCGAGCGCTCAGCCGATCAGCTCGGCCACCGCGTCCCCGGCCGGAACGTCCGCCGGCAACGCCCGCGCCTCGACCACGGCCGCCACCGGCAGCGGGCCGTACAGGTGCGGAAACCGCTCCCCGCCGCGCGACGGCTCCCACCGCAGCCGGTCACCGAGCCGGGCCGGATCCACGGTGAGCAGGGTGAGCCCGGTGGCTCCGGTGAAGTGCCGGCGGGCCGTCTCCACCAGCTGATCGGCCGCGGACAGATGGATGAACCCGTCCTGGCGGTCCACCGCCGTGCCGTTCAGCCGCCCGGCGGCGCGGGCGTCGTCCCACTCGGTCGTCGGCAGCAGCTTGTAGATCACCTGTGCAGGGTACGCGGGACGCCCCCGGGCCAGGTCCGGCCGACGACGTCCCGCGACCCGTTTCCCCGGTACCGGCCCGGCGCGTACGCCCGGCCCGGCATGCTCGAAGGCGGAGCGGGTCGCGGAGGGATGGGCGATGCGGAACTACGACGACGACTGGACCGACAGCCAGCGTGCGCTGTACGACGAGTGCTACCAGGCCGGCGGCGAGTGGGCCGAGGACCCGGACACCTCCTCCGACGACGTGCAGTACGTGATCAACCTGGCCGAGGGGGACGACGACTCCCTCGGCGACGCGGAACTCGACTACCCGCCCCTGGTCGACGCGGTCACCCAGGCCACCGGGGAGAACATCACGAGCGTGCCCGCGAGCCACGACGACCCGGCCTTCCGGGGATTCCTGGACGGGGTACGGGACGCCGTCGGGGACGACACCTTCGGTCTCTGACCACCGGCCGGGACCGGTGTCCGCACCCACCTTCCGCGCCCCACCCCGGCGGCCGTCGCCGAGTCGGCCGCGCGCACGCCTCCGCCGTCCGGCGCGGCCTGCCACCGGGGCGGCCCTCCCGCCCGCACCTGCCCATCTGCCACCATTCCCAGGACCGACGGTTCGACGGATGGGGGCATGGTGCGGATCCTGCTGGTCGAGGACGATCGTCGGGTGGCCGCCGCTCTGTCGTCCGCGCTGGGCCGCCGTGGCTACGAGGTGGAACACGCGGCCACTGCCGCCGCGGCGCTCTCCGCCGCCCCGTGCGACCTGGTGCTGCTCGACCTGACGCTGCCCGACGGGGACGGCACCGACCTGTGCCGGGAACTGCGCCGGCGCAGCAGCCAGCTCGGCATCATCGCGGTCACCGCCCGGGGCGAGGAGCGGGACCGGGTGCTCGGCCTGCGGCTCGGCGCCGACGACTACGTGGTCAAGCCGTTCTCGATGGTGGAGCTGCAGGCCCGGATCGAGGCGGTGCTGCGTCGTACGGCGCAGGCCGCGCCGGAACGCAACCTGATAGAGGCCGGCTCGGTACGCATCGACGTCTCGGCCCGTACGGTGACCGTCGACGGCCGGGACGTCACGCTCACCCGCAAGGAGTTCGACGTCCTGCTCTCCCTCGCCCGGCAGCCCGGGGTGGCCGTGCCGCGCGACCGCATCCTGCTCGACGCCTGGGGCACCACGTGGACCGACCGGCACACCGTCGAGGTGCACGTCGGCTCGCTGCGCGGCAAGCTCGGCGATCCGCGGCTGGTCGAGACCGTACGCGGCATCGGCTATCGGCTGCGGAACGAGTGAGGTAGATCGGTGCGTCGTCGGCTGGTGATCAGCTACCTGCTGCTGATGGTGCTGGTCCTCATCGCGCTGGAGACCCCGCTCGCGCTCATCCTCGCCACCCGGGAGACCGACCGGGTACGCGCCGACCGCCTCGCCGACGCCACCCGGTTCGCGTCGCTCGCCGGGCCGGCGCTGCGCGGCGGGAGCGCCGGCCCGCTCGAGAGCGAGCTGCGCAGCTACGACGAGCTGTACGGCATCGGCGCGGTGGTGGTCGACCGGGACCGGGGCATCGTGGTCGCCTCGACGAGCTGGCGTGCCGCGGCGGGTACGACCGTGGCGCGGGACGCGGCCCTCGCCGGGCAGCAGGTCAGCGGCCCGGAATCGGTGTGGCCGTGGCTGCGCGGGCCGGTGATCGTCGCCGTGCCGATCAACGACGGCGGCGAGGTGCTCGGGGCGGTCGTCACCGCCAGCCCGTCCGCCGCGCTACGCCGTACGGTCACCACCTGGTGGCTGCTGCTCGCCGGGATCGGCATGCTCGCCGTGCTGGCCTGCGTACTGACGGCCTTCGGCCTGGCCGGCTGGGTGTTACGCCCGGTCACCGAGCTGGATGCGGTCACCCACGAGATCACCAAGGGGGATCGCAGCGCCCGGGTGCAGCATCACCTCGGCCCACCGGAACTGCGGCGGCTGGTGGCCAGTTTCAACACCATGGCGGACGCGGTGTCGGACGTCATGGACCGCCAGCGTGCCTTCGTCGCCCACGCGAGCCATCAGCTCCGCAACCCGTTGACCGCGCTGCGGCTGCGGGTGGAGGAGCTGGGCCCGAGCCTGACCGACCCGGAGGGCCGGACCGAGCACCGGCTGGCCCTGGAGGAGACCGACCGCCTCGCGCTGGTGCTGGACGGGCTGCTCACCCTGGCCCGCGCCGAGCGTGAGGAGAACGAGCGGGTAACCGTCGACGCGGCAGAGGTGGCGGCCTCCCGCGTCGCCGCGTGGCGACCGTTGGCCCGCCACCGGTCGGTCTCGCTCGGCCTCGTCACCCGCGACGCGCCAGCGTACGCCCGGACCGTCCCGACCGCCGTGGACCAGGTGCTCGACGCGCTCATCGACAACGCCGTCAAGTTCAGCGGGGCCGGCGGTGAGGTGACCGTGACCGTGGCGACCTGCGACGGGGGAGTGGCGCTCGAGGTGCGGGACAACGGGCCGGGGATGACGGCGAGCCAGCTCGGCCAGGCGACCGAGCGGTTCTGGCGGGCGCCGGACGTGCAGAACGTGGACGGCGCGGGCCTCGGCCTGGCCATCGCGGCCGTGCTGATCGACGCGTCGGACGGGCGGCTCACCATGCGGGCGGCAGAGCCCCGTGGCCTGGTCGCCGGGCTCTGGTTTCCCGGTCCGGACGACGGGCCGAAGCCACCCGGGCCCGATACCGACCCGGTGCCGCAGCGGCACCCGACGGCGGTCCCGGTCGCGGGCGCGCGGCAGTAGACCGGGCCGCTACCGGCACCGGCGCGGCGCCGGGTCAGGGTTTCGTCGCGCGGTACCAGGCGGCCGCGCCGGGATGCAGCGGCAGCGGCGAGGTGGCGATCGCCGAGCGGGGACTCATCCGTCCGGCGGCGGGGTGCGCGGCGGCCAGCTCCGAGCGTCGCTCCATGAGCAGGCGGGTCACGTTCCGGACCAGTGACTCGGGCAGGTCGGTGCGGACGATCAGGAAGTTCGGATCGGCGACCGTGGTGACCGGATCCACCCCGTACACCGAGCGCGGGATGTCCCGGGAGACGTACACCTCCCCGTAGCGTTCCCGCAGCGGTTCGGTCCAGTCGCCGAGGTCGATGATCCGGGTGGGGCTGCCCGCCGCCAGGTCGGCGATGGCCCGCACCGGCAGGCCGCCGGAGAAGAAGAACGCGTCGATCCGGCCGGACCGCAGCGCGGCCACCGACTCGTCCAGGTTGAGCCGGGCCCGGTGGATCAGGTCGCCGCTCAGCCCGGCCACGTTCAGCAGGCGGGTCGCGGTGATCTCGGTGCCGGAGCCGGCCGGGCCGAGGGAGACCCGCCGACCGCGCAGGTCGGCGATCGTGTGCACCGGGCCGGCACCGGATGCGACCAGATGCAACTGGTCGTCGTAGACCCGGGCGATCGCAGCCACCCGGGGTTCCGGGCCGGGCTCCGCCGGCAGCACGTCGGCCTGGGTGAAACCGAGCTCGGCCTCGCCGGAGCCGACCAGGCGTACGTTCTCCGCGGAGGCGGCGGTCACCACGACAGTGGCCCGGACCCCGGGCAGCTCCCGGTTGAGGATGGCGGCCAGCGACTCGCCGAACGCGTGGTAGACCGCGGTCGGGCTGCCCGTGGCGATCCGGATCGTCACCGGCTCGCCGGGCGTGTCCCGGCATCCGGCGAGGCAGACGGTCACGGCGAGCAGCACCGCCAGCATGGCTGCGGGTGGGGCGGCGCGCCCGGGCCAGGTACGACTCACGGGCTGCACTCTGCGCCCGGCGTCCGGGCCGGCGCAACCCCCGCCGCTCCGGGTGTCGCCTGGCCGTACGGCTCGATGTGGCGTTCGCCCGGCGTGCCCGGTGCCGGCTCGGCGGTCGCTCGGGGAGTTCAGCCGGCCAGGGTGAAACGGCTGCGGTAGGCGCGCGGCGACAGACCGGTGGTGCGCTTGAACGCCACACTGAGCGCGCTCTCCGAGCCGTACCCGACCGCCCGGGCGATGCTGGCCAGGGTGTCGTCGCCGCGGCGGATCCGGTCGGCGGCGAGCTCGATCCGCCAGCCGGTGAGGTACTCCAACGGGCCCCGGCCGATGACCTCCTTGAACCGGGCGGCCAGCGTGGACCGGGAGACCACGGCGACCCGGGCCAGCTCGGCCACGGTCCACGGTTGGGCGGGGCGGGCGTGCATCGCCCGCAGTGCGGGGCCGAGCACCGGATCGGCCAGGCCGGCCAGCCAGCCGGAGCCGCCGGTGCGGGCGAGGTGCAGACGCAGCACCCGGATCAGCATGACCAGGGCGAGATGCTCGGCGACCAGCCTGCCGCCCAGCGGCTCGCCCCGCAGCTCGGCGTCGATCTCCTCGACGGCCCAGCGCACGGTCGCGGCCTCGGGCGTCGCAGCCGGCACGTGGATGACCGGTGGCAGCGCGTCCAGCAGCAGGGCACGGGCACGCTCGGTGAAGGAGAACGCGCCGCCGATGAGGAACACGCCGTCGCCGGTGCCGGCACGGGCCACGCCGTCGACGGCCGCCTGGAAGATCGGTCCGGCCGGTTCGGGTGGGATGTCCGGGGCGGCGGCCAGGGTGAACGCCCGGGGGCGGGTCAGCAGGAAGCAGTCGCCCGCGGCCAGGACCACCGGCTCGGGCACGCCGTCGACCCGCAGCAGGCAGTCGCCGCGCCGGACGGAGTTGAACTTGACGCCGGCCGGCGGGTCGAAGCGGACCGCCCAGCGGCCACCGGCCGCCAGCGCGGCGGACAGGTGGCTGGTCGCGCCGACCAGCGCGAGCACATCTTCCAACGGGTCCACGTTCGCTCCTCTGGACGCTGCCTAAAGGCTGGCGGACTCTAAACTACAGACAGTCCGACGAGTCGTTCGTAGCGTGGATGACATGAGCGACGAGACACCACTCACCACCCCGTTCACCGCCCGTACCACCGCCGCCGAGATCCTCGACGGCGTCGACCTCACCGGTCGCCGGATGATCGTCACCGGCGGGGCCTCCGGTATCGGGGTCGAAACCGTCCGCGCCCTGGCCGGGGCCGGGGCGGAGGTCACCGTCGCCACCCGCAACCCGGCCGGCGCCGACGAACTGGTGGCCGAGTTCGCCGGGCCCGGCCCCGGCGTCGTACGGGCGGCCGCCCTCGACCTGGCCGACCTGGCCTCGGTAGACGCGTTCATCGAGGGCTGGGACGGCCCGCTGCACGCGCTGGTCGCCAACGCCGGGATCATGGCGATCCCGACCCGGCAGCTCACCCCGCAGGGCTGGGAACTCCAGCTCGGCACCAACTACCTGGGCCACTTCGCGCTCGCCCGCGGCCTGCACGACAGCCTGCGCGCCGCCGGCTCGGCCCGGGTGGTCGTCGTGAGCTCCGGCGCGCACCGGCGGGAGCCGTTCGACTTCGACGACCCGCAGTTCGCGCGGCAGCCGTACGACCCGTGGTCGGCGTACGGCCGGTCGAAGACCGCGGACGTGCTGCTCGCCGTGGGCATCGCCCGGCGGTGGGCCGCCGACGGCATCGTCGCCAACGCGCTAAACCCCGGCTTCATCAACACCAACCTCCAGCGCCACATGACCGAGGAGACGCTGCGGTCGTTCGGAGTGTTGGACGAGGCGGGCAACCGGATCGACCTGCCGTACTACAAGACACCCGCCCAGGGGGCGGCGACCACCGTGCTGCTGGCGGCGTCACCACTGCTCGAAGGGATCACCGGCCGGTACTTCACCGACAACCAGGAGACCGAGGTGGTGGCCGGCGGCCCCGAGGCGACCCATGGGGTGGCCGCGCACGCGCTGGACCCGGCGAACGCCGACCGCCTCTGGGCGTACGCGGAGCAGACCCTGACCTCCCGCTGACCCGCCCCGGTCAGGCCGACTCGGCGGCCGGCGCAGGCGCCAGCGTGGTGTGCTGGAGAATCCGGCGCCGGTCCGGGCCGTCGGCCACGCTGACCAGGAAGCAGCCGGTGCCCGGTCGAAGCTCCGCCGGCACGCGGAGCAGGGCGGCGCTGCGGATCAGCACGGCGGCCAGCTCCCGGTCGGTGAGCCGTACGCCCAGGATGTGCCGGCGGACGTGCCGCCCCCCGGCGAGCAGCGCCGAGCGCCAGGCCGCGGCGGCCAGCCGGGGTACCCAGATCCGGCGCAGAGTGGACGCGCCGGGCACCGGAGCGGCGAGCAGCTCCCGGCGTCCCTGCCACCAACCGGCCTCCATCAGACGCGAGTAGCGCACGCGGTGCCTCGGCGGCACCCGCAGCCGGTGCAGTTCGTAGCGGCGGCGCAGGCCACCGAAGGCCATCTCGTGCTCGACGGGAACGTCCAGCCGCTCCAGCAGCTGCCGCATCCGTTGGGCCGCGTCCTCCCGGTTGAACTCCACCGTCGAGGCCGGAAACCGGCCTGCCGCGCGTTGCGGCCGCGATCCGGCCGGTGGTGGCATGCAGCGCAGCAGGCAGGCGGCCTCGAACGCGTCGGCCAGGGTCAGCCAGTCCAGCGGGGGCGGCGTCGCCGTGCGGCGCGGCCGTTCGAGTAGGGCGGGTTCGCGGGCCAACGGAGGTGCTCCCTTGCCGGAGTCGGGGAATTCCTACCGTGACCGGTACGCGCCGGACACGGAACCGATCCGGCCCAGCCTTGAGCAAATCTTGCGCACGCCCTTACAGCTGCGTGACCACCAGATCGACCTGTCGTGGCCGGCCGGCCGGCACCGGCTGCTCCACCACGGTGTACTTCAGCTCCCGCAGCGCGCCGATCAACTCGTCGGCGGTACGCGGCCGGACTCCGGCGAGCAGCAGGTCGCGGACCAGCCGCCCCTTGGTCGCCTTGTTGAAGTGGCTGACCACGGAGCGGACCGGCACCCCGTCCACCTCGCGTTCGTGCAGCACCCGCACGGTCACCGTCCGGTCGGCGACGTCACCACGTGGCGCCCACGTCGCGGCGTACGCGCCGGAGCGCAGGTCGAGCACCGGTCGGTCACCGGCCACCCCGGTCATCACCGGCCCCAGCACCCGCCGCCAGTACGCCGCCAGCGCACCCGGCCCGGGCAGCTTGGAACCGATGGGGCAGCGGTAGGGCGGAATCCGGTCGGTGAGGCGTACGGCACCCCAGAGCCCCGAGCTGATCAGCACCGAGCGGCGGGCCGCGCGGGTGGCGTCCGGTGGCAGCGACGGAAGGTCCAGCGCCTCGTAGAGGACCCCGGTGTAGATCCGGGCGGCCGGTGCGGTGGCGATCTGCGGCAGCCGCGCGTTGCGCCGAAGCTCGTCCCGCTGACCCTCGCTGAGCCCGAGCACGGCCCGGGCCGCCGCCTCGTCCGGCCCGCCGCAGAGGGCGACCAGCGCCGCGAGCACCTCCTCGCGGGCCGGGTTCAGCTCCGGCAGGGAGAGTTTGTCCAGGTCGAGCCGTCGGCCGGTGCCGGCGTCGGCCTTCCCCTCGGAGGGCGGCAGCAGGATGAGCACCCGGTGAAATCTACCGCCAGGGCCGCACCGGAGTCGCCGGGTGGTAGATGCGGTAGCGGCCCGCGTCGCGCACCGGTGTGGTTTCGACCCGGTCGCCCAGCAGCCCCCGCAGGTGCCGCTCCGCCGGCGAACCGGCCACCACCACGTAGCCGGGCCGGTCGGCCCGTCCCACCTGCCGCCAGTAGGGCGGGTACCGGTTCTGCCCGGGCATCAGGTTGGCGTCGACCACCCCGCAGATCACGTCCTCGTCGGTGTTGAAGACGAGCCGGTTGCAGACCCAGTAGTCCGCGTACACCTCGCGGGGACCGTCGGCGCGCAGCGTGGCGGCCAACTCCCGGGCCTCCCGCTCCTCGACGCGGGACGCAGCCAGACCGGTGGCGGCGAACTGCACGGTCACCACCAGCATGGCCGCCGCGAGCCCGGCCAGCACCCCGGTCGCCACCGCGCCGGTGAACCGGCCGAGCGCCCCCACCGTTCCCCGCCAGCAGGCCTCCGCCGCCAGCCAGAGCGGCCAGAGCACCGTCGGCAGGGAGAGTTGGAGCACCGACAGGTACCGGGCGTTCGCGATCGGGTCGGTGGCGGAGAGCGGGCTGCGCACGTACGACAGCAGCGTCAGCACCGCGCCGAGGACCAGCGCGAGATGCGCGACCCACCGGATCCGCACCGCGCGCGGCCCGCCGGCGGTGCGCCGGTACGCGATAACCGTGAACGCCGCCGAGACGACGAGCAGCAGCGGGTAGATCGCCCCGAACCATCGCTGCGACGGGGTGCAGCCGCCGATCGGGCAGAGGCCGTTGGCCAGCGGCACCCCCTCCAGCACGCCGCCCTGCAGCCGCTGCGACCACGGCGGCGACGGGCCCGCCCGGGTGCTGATCTCCCGGAACACCGACAGGGAGTCCTCGCCGGGCGGCGCGACGAGGTTGTCCCAGATCATCGGAGCGGCGCCGACCGCGAAGCCGACGACAAGCAGCACCCCGGCCCAGCCGAGAAGGTGCCGGCGCGCCGCGTAGAGCAGCAGCAGCCCGGCCACCGCCAGGTACGGCACGATCAACCAGTCCGACCAGAGCGCCAGGCCGGCGAGCAGCCCGAAGAGCCCGACGGCCAGCCGGCGCCGCCGGATCGTGCCGGTGGCCAGCCCCACCGCGATCAGCAGCATCAGCAACACCGCCGCCTTGACCTCGGCCCGGCCGCCCACCACGGTCAACTGGTCACGGACGACCCGTTCGGGACCGAGCGCCAGCAGGCCGACCACGAACGTGGCGAACCAGGGCGAGCAGATCCGTCTCATGAGCCGGTGGATCAGGTAGAGGAAGATCGCGTAGAGGACGAGCATCGGCAGCCGCAGCACCGGCCAGCTCGGCCCGGACAGTGCGATGAGCGGTGCGGCCAGGTACGACTCGAGCATCCCCATGTAGCGCTGGCCGTACAGGAAGACCGGATGCGACCGGCCCTGCGCGATGTGCAGGGCGGCGAGACCGAACGTGGCCTCGTCGCTGTTCGAAACCGGCACCGTGATCAGCGTCAGGACCAGCCGGTAGCCGACTCCGGCCAGGCCGAGCAGCAGCGCGACCAGCGCCGGCCGGTCGAGCCGCCGACGCCGGCGGTGCTGCACTGGTTGCGACACGACCACGCCCCCGTCGTCGTCCCGACCGGAGTGTTTCACGTCTGACCGGGTGGGCGTGGTCGATCAGGGCAGACCCGTCGGGCTGCGATCGCCCGCGTGGCCGCCGCCACATCGGTGTGGCAGGGTGTCAGCGTGCCACCGACCCCCACCGGCCAGCTGGCCGTTCCACGCCTGCACCGGGCGGCGCGGATCGAGGATGCCGTCCACCAGTTCTTCGAGCGCCGGTTGCGGCGCACGGGCTGGCGGATCAACATCGTCGCGTACACCTGCTACGGCGCTCCCGGCTGGGTGCGGGTGATGTGCCGGGTGCTGATCGGCCGCCCGGACACCCGCCAGCGGGCCCGGCTGGAGAAGGTCCGTGGCTGGCGCAGCTTCACCACCCTCCCGGCGAAGCACGTGACGGTCACCGTCGAGGCGGGCGGGGTACGGCACGAGACGCAGACCGACCGCAGCGGGTTCATCGACACCGTGGTCGAGGCCGAGCTGCCGCCGGGCTGGGGCACCGTACGGCTGAGCATGCCGGACGCCGAGCCGGTCGAGGCGCCCGTCCGCATCCTCGACCCGGCCGTACGCTTCGGCATCCTCTCCGACATCGACGACACGGTGATGGTGACCGCGCTGCCCCGGCCGCTGCTCGCCGCCTGGAACACGTTCGTGCTCGACGAGCACGCCCGGGCCGCCGTGCCCGGGATGGCGGTGCTCTACGAACGGCTGGTCACCGCGCACCCGGGCGCACCCGTCTTCTACCTCTCCACCGGCGCGTGGAACGTCGCGCCGACGCTCACCCGGTTCCTGTCCCGGCACCTCTACCCGGCCGGTCCGCTGCTGCTCACCGACTGGGGGCCGACGGCCGACCGCTGGTTCCGCAGCGGCATGGAACACAAGCGCAAGACCCTGGCCCGGCTGGCCCGCGAGTTCCCCGACGTGCGCTGGCTGCTGGTCGGCGACGACGGCCAGCACGACCAGGAGATCTACCGCGAGTTCGCCGCGGCCCACCCGGAGAACGTGGCCGGGGTGGCGATCCGCCGCCTCTCGCCGGCGCAGTCGGTGCTCGCCGGTAGCCTGCCCGCCCCGGCCGAGCGTCCGCACGCGTCCGGGCCGGTGGGGCAGCGGTGGTTCTCCGCCCCGGACGGCGCCGGTTTATGGAAGCTGCTGAACGAGGCGGACCTGGTCTGACGTACGCACGCGCCGATGTGCGCGTCGTGCGTGGCCTGGCCTGGCGTGGCCTGGCGTCGTCGCCGTCACCGGTGCCACCGGCGGGTTGATCATCTTCGGTATCGTCTGGCGGGCCGGTGGGCGATGAGGAGGACGGCATGGACCTCGAGGACGGCAAGACCGCGCCCAGGGATGCCACCTGTTACCACTACGGGATCAACCTGCCGTTCGGGGACGGGCAGGGGGATGTGGCCGCGCTGCTGCGGCACGTGGCGAACTCGATCGATGACCTCGCGGCGTACGGCCCGGTGGACATTGCCGGCCTGATGTACAGCAACAACGAAGTGAACGAGCACGGTGAGTGGCCGAGCATGACCGTCTTCTACCGGCTCGACTAGGGTGCCGCCGATGGCCAGGTACGTCAGGCCTTCGCTGGCGGAGGGTGCACGGGGTTGCCGGCGGTGCGGCAGTGAACGGGTGGACTTAAGGATATGCTTAACCCGCTGAGCTGATCCGAGGAGGCGGCCTGCACTGGGAGATCTTGATGACGGCCCAGGTCGAGAGCTTCCTTGACGATCTTTACGCGGCGGACCGGACCAGCCATCGGCTGGTGAATCAAGCGATCCTCGTACTTGGCGAAACGGCCCCACCGAAGGGCGGCCCCTCGTGGATACCGTTACCGCGTCGAGGATCTCGAACATGAAGGAGTTGCGGCCGCCGTCGAGTGGACGTACGGAGATCAGGATTTTGTTCGTGCTTGATCCGTGGCGCTCCGCGATTTTGTTGGTCGCCGGCGACAAGGCGGGGCAGTGGAGCCGGTGGTATCGAGAGGCGATACCTGAGGCGGAGGATTTGTACGCGACCTACCTGAAGGAACGTGAGAGGGAGTCGGGGCGATGAGTGAAGTCCGTCGTTGGCGGGAGTCCGGGCATCTGGAGCGTTCGGTGGAGACGGCTGGCGGTCAGGATGCGTTCGATGCCGCGATGGGAAAGATGCTCGACGAGGCGCGGGGCTGGCGGCTGGCGGACCTGCGGAAGCGGCGCGGCCTGACGCAGGAGCAGGTCGCCGACCGGATGAACGTTTCGACGGCACGGATCTCGCAGATCGAAAGCGGTGCGGTCTCCACGCAGGACGTGCTCAACCGGTATATCGAAGCCCTCGGCGGCACCTTGAAGCTCATCGCCGACTTCGGCGACGAGCAACTCAAGGTTGCCTGAGCCAGAGGACGCCGAGCGGCGGCACCTGGAGCGCCGCGGACGCCGCTAGCCCGTGCCACGGCACGTCCTCGGCGTGCACCTCCCCCATGTTCCCCACCCCGGAGCCGCCGTACGGCTGGGCGTCGGTGTTGAGCACCTCTTGCCAGGTGCCGGTGGCGGGCAGGCCGATCCGGTAGTCGTGCAGCGGCAGCGCGGAGAAGTTGGCCACGCAGACCAGCGTCTGCCCGTCGGGGGCGATCCGGATGAACGAGACGGTGTTGTTGGCGACGTCGTCCCCGGCGATCCAGCGGAACCCGGCCGGGTCGGTGTCCTGCGCCCAGAGCGCCGGAGTCTCCCGGTAGCGGCGGTTCAGGTCGGCGACGAGGCGCTGCACGCCGGCCCGCGCCGGGTCGTGCAGCAGGTACCAGTCGAGGCCGCGCTCCTCGCTCCACTCCCGGTCGTCGCCCAGCTCGCAGCCCATGAAGAGCAGCTGCTTGCCCGGATGCGCCCACATGTACGCCAGCAGGGCGCGCACGTTCGCCAGCTTCTGCCAGGTGTCGCCGGGCATCTTGCCGACCAGCGAACCCTTGCCGTGCACCACCTCGTCGTGGCTGATCGGCAGCACGTAGTTCTCGCTCCAGGCGTACGCCAGGGAGAAGGTCAGCTGGTGGTGATGGTGTTGGCGGTAGATCGGGTCCT
Organism: Micromonospora avicenniae; assembly: GCF_900156065.1. Taxonomy (GTDB): domain Bacteria; phylum Actinomycetota; class Actinomycetes; order Mycobacteriales; family Micromonosporaceae; genus Micromonospora; species Micromonospora avicenniae. The sequence goes on from NZ_FTNF01000005.1 coordinate 203,539, forward strand.
TCGACGTGTAGAGCAGGGTGTCGTGCATCCAGCCCATGTTCCACTTGAACCCGAAGCCCAGCCCGCCGTCCGAGGTCGCTCGGGTCACCCCCGGCCAGGCCGTCGACTCCTCGGCGACCATCAGCACCCCCGGGTGGTGCTTGTAGACGGTCGCGTTGACCTCCTGAAGGAAGGCGATGGCCTCCAGGTGCTCCCGGCCGCCGTACTGGTTGGGCGCCCACTGCCCCTCCGGACGGGAGTAGTCCAGGTAGAGCATCGAGGCGACGGCGTCGACCCGCAGCCCGTCGACGTGGAACTCGTCCAGCCAGTAGAGCGCGTTGGCGACCAGGAAGTTGCGCACCTCCCGGCGGCCGAAGTCGAAGACGTACGTGCCCCAGTCGGGGTGCTCGCCGCGGCGCGGATCGGGGTGCTCGTACAGCGGAGTGCCGTCGAAGCGGGCGAGGGCCCACTCGTCGCGGGGGAAGTGCGCCGGCACCCAGTCGAGGATCACGCCGATCCCGGCCGCATGCAGCCGGTCCACCAGGTGACGGAAGTCGTCCGGGTCGCCGAAGCGGGACGTCGGGGCGTAGTAGCCGCTGACCTGGTAGCCCCAGGAGCCGCCGAACGGATGCTCCATCACCGGCAGGAACTCCACGTGGGTGAAGCCCAGCCCGGTGACGTACTCGGTCAGCTCCTCGGCCAGCTCACGGTAGCCGAGACCGGGCCGCCACGAGCCGAGGTGCACCTCGTACACGCTCATCGGCTCCTGGTGCGGTTGGGTCTTCGCCCGCCGGTCCAGCCAGGCGGCGTCGGACCACTCGTACGTCGAGCGGTGCACCACCGACGCGGTGGCCGGCGGCACCTCCGCGTACGCGGCGAGCGGGTCGGCCTTGTCCCGCCAGTGACCGTCGGCGCCCAGCACCCGGTACTTGTAGCGGGCTCCGACCGACACCCCCGGCACGAAGATCTCCCACACGCCGCTGGAGCCGAGCGAACGCATCGGCCAGCCGTCGTCCGGCGCCCAGCCGGCGAACTCGCCGACCACCCGCACGCCGCGCGCGTTCGGCGCCCACACGGTAAACGCGACGCCCTCGTCGAAGACCCGCGCGCCCAGCGCCTCCCACAGTCGCTCGTGCCGTCCCTCGCCGATCAGGTGCAGGTCCAGCTCACCGAGGGTGGGCGGGTAGCGGTACGGGTCGTCGTGCGTCGTACCGTCCACCTCTACCCGGTAGTCGAGCACGGTGCCCGGCACGGTGGTCTCGAAGACCCCGGCGTCGTGGACCCGCTTCATCGGGTGCCGCTCGCCGTCGACCAGCACGGCCACGTCGGCCGCGCCCCGGCGCAGCGTACGGATCGTGGTGCTGCCGTCGGCCGGGTGCGCGCCGAGCACCGAGTGCGGGTCGTGGAGGTGGCCGGCGATCAGCTGGTCCATCGGAGCTCGTCCTTCTGGGCAGGGGTGGTCGGGGCGGTGCCGCCGGAGAGGTCCTCGGGAACGGACTCGGTGCTGAGCTGCGCCGGGGCGGTGGAGACGTCGGCCGGCGTGCCGGGCGGGGCCGGGCGGCGCACGGTGAGCACGTGCGCGGGTTGCAGGTACGGGTCGAGCCGCACCGCGTTGCGCTGCCCCCAGTCGTAGCTGGCGCCGGTCAGCTCGTCGTGCACCGTGAACCGTTCGTGCCAGTCCAGACCGAGCGCCGGCATGTCGAGCGTGGTGTTGCCCCACTGCACCCCGGTGGAGTCGAACGAGCAGACCACGATCACCGTGTCGCCGGTGTCGGCGTCCCGTTTGGACCAGCAGAGCAGCGCCGGATTGTCGATGTCGTGGAAGCGCAGGTTGCGCAGCCGGCGCAGCGCCGGGTGTTCCCGCCGGACCCGGTTGAGGGTGGCGACGAACGGGGCCAGCGAGCGGCCCTGCTCCTGCGCGCCGGCCCAGTCGCGGGGGCGCAGCTCGTACTTCTCGTTGTCCAGGTACTCCTCGGCGCCGGGGCGGGCCACGTGCTCGAAGAGTTCGAAGCCCGCGTACATGCCCCAGGAGGGGGAGAGCAGCGCGGCCAGCACCGCCCGGATCTTGAACATCGGCGGGCCGCCGTGCTGCAACGACTCGTGCAGGATGTCCGGGGTGTTCGGCCAGAAGTTCGGCCGCATGTAGTCGGCCGCCGCGACCAGCTCCTCGCAGTACTCCCGCATCTCGGCGGCCGTCGTGCGCCAGGTGAAGTAGGTGTACGACTGCGTGAAGCCGATCCTGCCGAGGCCGTGCATGATCGCCGGCCGGGTGAACGCCTCGGCGAGGAAGAGCACATCCGGCTCGACCTGCTTGACCTCGCGGATCAACCAGTGCCAGAAGTCGAACGGCTTGGTGTGCGGGTTGTCCACCCGGAAGATCCGGATGCCCTCGCCGACCCAGTGCAGCACCACCCGCAGGATCTCCGCCCGGATGCCCTCCGGGTCGTTGTCGAAGTTCAGCGGGTAGATGTCCTGGTACTTCTTCGGCGGGTTCTCCGCGTACGCGATCGTGCCGTCGGCCCGCGTGGTGAACCACTCCGGATGCTCGGTGACCCACGGGTGGTCCGGCGCGCACTGCAACGCCAGGTCCATCGCCACCTCCAGGCCCTGCTCGGCCGCGGCCGCGACGAAGTCGCGGAAGTCCTCCGCCGTACCCAGGTCGGGGTGGATCGCGTCGTGGCCGCCCTCCGCGGCGCCGATGGCCCACGGCGAGCCGACGTCGTCCGGCCCGGCGGTGAGCGAGTTGTTGGGGCCCTTGCGGTTGACCCGGCCGATCGGGTGGATCGGCGGCAGGTAGAGCACGTCGAAGCCCATCGCGGCCACGCCCGGCAGCCGCTCCGTCGCGGTGGCGAAGGTGCCGGAGCGGGCCGGCGCGTCGACGGTGGCCGGCACCGCACCCTCGGAACGGGGGAAGAACTCGTACCAGGCGGAGAAGAGCGCCCGTTCCCGGTCCACCCAGAGCCGGTGCTCGTCGCCGACGGTGACCAGCTCCCGCACCGGGTGGGCCCAGAGCAGGTCGGCCAGCTCCAACGCCGGCTCGACCCGCTGCGACAGCTCCCGGTCGGTGTCGCGCAGCGCGGCGGCCGCCCGGGCCACCCGCTGCCGCTGCGTGGCCGGCACGCCCGGCGCGGCCGCGTCCAGCAGCTGTGCGCCCTCGGCCAGGTCGTTGGCGAGATCCGCCGGCCCCTGCCCGGCGGCGAGCTTCTTCGTCACCGCGTTCTGCCAGGTGAGGTACGGGTCGTGGAACGCCTCCACGTGGAACGTCCAGTCACCCACCGCGTCCGGCCGGATGACGGCGTGCCAGCGATCCTGACCCGGCTCGCCCGGGTGCATCCGCGTGAACGGCCTGGCCGCGCCGTCCGGGCCGGACCACACCACGTTGCAGCCGAGCGCGTCGTGCCCCTCGCGGTAGGCCCGCGCCGCCACCGGCACCAGCTCGCCGACCACGGCCTTCGCCGGATAGCGACCGCAGGAGACGACGGGGGAGACGTCTTCGATCGGGAACCGTCCACTCACCGGTTCAACCTACTGTCTGTGCCCGCTTCGCGCTCAGGTCAATTGTGATGCCGGACCGGCAGGATGACACGTATCATACGTAATACGTAATAGGGAGGTGTCGTGAAGCTGAACAGCAAGGGGCAGGTCACCATCCCGGCGGCCCTGCGGGCCCGGCACGGGTTGCACGAGGGCGACGAGGTCGACGTCGTGGAGGAGGATGGTGCGCTCCGCATCGTCCGGGTCACCGGTGCCGAGAGCAGGGGTCAGCGCCTGATCCGGCACATGCGCGGCCGCGGCGGCGCGAAGCAGACCGAGGGCATGTCCACCGACGAGCTGATGGAGTTGCTGCGTGGCGAATGAGCGCCTCCGATCCGTTCCCGCCAGGCCCGCCGACACCGCGACCACCCTGGTCGACACCAACGTCCTGCTGGACATCTTCACCGAGGACCCGCGATGGGCGCGGTGGTCGGGCGACGCCCTCGCCGCCGCCCGGGACGACGGCGCCCTCGTCGTCAACCCGATCGTGTACGCCGAGGTGTCGGTCCGTTTCGCCAGCATCGAGGAGCTCGACGACGCGTTGCCCGCAGCGGACTTCCTCCGCGAGGAGTTGCCGTACCCTGCAGGGTTCCTGGCCGGCAAGGCGTACGCGATGTATCGAGGCCACGGCGGGACGAAGCGATCGCCGCTGGCGGACTTCTACATCGGAGCGCACGCCGCGGTGTGCCGATACCGGCTGCTGACCCGCGACGACACGCGCTACCGCACGTACTTTCCCACGCTTGAGCTGATCTCGCCCGGCCGGTAGCCGTTCAGCCCGCCGCACCCACCGACCGGTAGATCTCCAACGTCCGGGACGCGATCGCGTCCCAGGAGAAGTGCTCCACCGCGCGCTGCCGTCCCGCCGCGCCGAACGCGGCAATCCGCTCCGGGTCAGCCAGCAGCTCGTTCATCCGCGCGGCGAAGTCGGCGACGAAACGCTGCGGATCCAGCGGTCGCCCGGAGCCGTCCTCGGCCTGCTCGATGGGGACCAGCAGACCCGTCTCCCCGGCGGCCACCACCTCCGGGATACCGCCGGTCGCGGTCGCCACCACCGCCGTCTCGCACGCCATCGCCTCCAGGTTCACGATGCCCATCGGCTCGTAGATCGACGGGCAGGCGAAGATCGTGGCGTGGGTGAGGACCTGGATCACCTCGTGCTTCGGCAGCATCTCGGCCACCCAGATCACCCCGGACCGGTTCGCCCGCAGCTCCGCGACGAGCCCCTCCACCTCGGCCGCGATCTCCGCCGTGTCCGGTGCGCCGGCGAGCAGCACCAACTGGGTGTCCGCCGGCAGTTCCCGGGCGGCGCGCAACAGGTACGGCAGCCCCTTCTGCCGGGTGATCCGGCCGACGTAGACCACGCTGGGCAGAGCCGGGTCGATGCCGAGCCGGTCGAGCACGTCCGTGCCCGGATCCGGTGCGTACTGCGCCGTGTCGATGCCGTTGTAGACCACCCGCACCCGGTCCGGGTCGACCTCGGGGTACGCGGTGAGCACGTCCCGCCGCATCCCCTCGCTCACCGCGATGACCGCGTCGGCCGCCAGCACCGCCGTGCGCTCGCACCACGACGAGAGGGCGTAGCCGCCGCCGAGCTGCTCGGCCTTCCACGGCCGCAGCGGCTCCAGGCTGTGCGCGGTGACCACGTGCGGCACCCCGTGCAGCAGCTTCGCGGTGTGTCCCGCCAGGTTCGCGTACCAGGTGTGGCTGTGCACCACGTCGGTGCCGGCGCAACCCGCGGCCATCTCCAGGTCCACGCCCATCGTGCGCAGCGCGGCGTTCGCCCCGGTCAGCCCCGGCGGCTCGGCGTACGCGGTGACGCCCGGCTCGGTGCGCGGCAGGCCGAAGCAGTGCACCCGTACGTCGGCGAGGCGCCGCAGCTCCCGGGAAAGGTACTCGACGTGGACGCCGGCCCCGCCGTACACCTCCGGCGGGTATTCGCGGGTGAGCAGGTCGACGCGGAGCTGTCCGGCCGCGGGGGCGGAGTCGGTCATTCCCGCACCCTAGTGCAGAAGTCCGACCGTACGAGTGGTGAAGTTCCACAGGGCTGGTTAGCGTCTCACCATGGCTGCCAAGGTGCTCGCGATCGTCCTGGCCGGTGGAGAAGGCAAGCGCCTGATGCCGCTGACCGCGGACCGGGCCAAGCCGGCCGTCCCGTTCGGCGGGATGTACCGCATGGTCGATTTCGTCCTCTCCAACCTCGCCAACGCCGGCTATCTCAAAATCGTGGTGCTGACCCAGTACAAGTCGCACTCCCTCGACCGGCACATCACCAAGACCTGGCGGATGTCGACGCTGCTCGGCAACTACGTCACCCCCGTGCCCGCGCAGCAGCGCCGCGGACCGTGGTGGTTCGCCGGCTCGGCCGACGCCATCTACCAGAGCTTCAACCTGATCAACGACGAGCAGCCCGACTACGTGATCGTCTTCGGCGCCGACCACATCTACCGGATGGACCCCCGGCAGATGGTGGAGGACCACATCGCCTCCGGCGCCGGCGTCACGGTCGCCGGGATCCGGCAACCGCTGTCGATGGCCGACCAGTTCGGCGTCATCGAGGTCGGCGAGGACGGCCGGCGCATCCGGGCCTTCCGCGAGAAGCCCACCGACGCGGTGGGCCTGCCCGACGCGCCCGACCAGATCTACGCCTCCATGGGCAACTACGTCTTCACCACCAAGGCGCTCTGCGAAGCGGTGGAGCGCGACGCGGAGGACACGACCAGCAAGCACGACATGGGCGGCAGCATCATCCCGATGCTTGTCGAGCGGGGCGAGGCGAACGTCTACGACTTCAAGGACAACGAGGTGCCCGGCAGCACCGACCGCGACCGCGGCTACTGGCGGGACGTGGGGACGCTCGACTCCTTCTACGACGCGCACATGGACCTGATCAACGTGCACCCGGTCTTCAACCTCTACAACTTCGACTGGCCCATCTACACCGAGCAGCCCCCGTACCCACCGGCCAAGTTCGTCCACCAGTGGGGGGAACGGGTCGGCCGGGCGGTCGGTTCGCTGGTCTCGCCCGGTGCGGTGATCTCCGGCTCACTCGTCGAGAACTCGGTCGTCTCCCCGAAGGTCCGGGTGCACTCGTGGGCCCACGTCGACGGCGCGGTGCTCATGGAGGGCGTGGAGATCGGCCGGCACGCCGTGGTCCGCCGCGCGATCCTCGACAAGAACGTCTTCGTGCCCGAGGGCGCCGAGATCGGCGTCGACCTGGAGAAGGACCGGCAACGCTATGTTGTCTCCGACAATGGGGTCGTGGTGATCGGCAAGGGACAGCGGGTAGAGCCCTGACGTCGTCGCCGTACGCATGGAATCGGCCGCCGCCGGGAAGAAGGCGGCGTCCACCCCGTCCGAGGAGGTTGCCGCAGTGGCCCACCCCCGTGCCGGCCAGCCGGCCCAGCCCGCCGACCTGGTCGACGTGCCCCGGCTGATCACCGCCTACTACGCCGAGCACCCCGACCCGGGGGATCCGGCGCAGCAGGTCTCCTTCGGCACCTCCGGCCACCGGGGGTCGAGCCTGCGCCGCGCGTTCAACTCCGACCACATCGTCGCGGTCACCCAGGCGCTCTGCGACTACCGGCGGGCACACGGCGTCGACGGGCCGCTCTTCCTCGGCCGGGACACGCACGCCCTGTCCACGCCGGCCGCGGTGGACGCGCTGGAGGTGCTCGCCGCCAACGACGTCACCGTGCTGCTCGACAGCCGCGACGGCTACACGCCCACCCCCGCCGTGTCGCACGCCATCCTCACCCACAACCGGGGACGTACCAGCGGCCTCGCCGACGGGATCGTGATCACCCCGTCGCACAACCCGCCCGACGACGGCGGGTTCAAGTACAACCCGACCCACGGCGGGCCGGCCGACACCGATGCCACGAAGTGGATCCAGGACCGGGCCAACGCCATCCTCGCGGGCGGGCTCGCCGAGGTCCGGCGGATCCCGTACTCCCGGGCCCGCGCCGCCGACACCACCGGCGAGTACGACTTCCTCGGCAGTTACGTCGACGACCTGCCGGCGGCGATCGACCTGGACGCGATCCGCGCGGCCGGGGTACGCATCGGCGCGGACCCGTTGGGCGGGGCGAGCGTCGCCTACTGGGGTGAGATCGCGCAGCGACACCGCCTCGACCTCACCGTCATCAACCCGACGGTCGACCCGACCTGGCGGTTCATGACCCTCGACGGCGACGGCAAGATCCGAATGGACTGCTCCTCGCCGAACGCGATGGCGTCGCTGATCGCCGCCCGCGCCGACTACCAGGTCTCCACCGGCAACGACGCGGACGCCGACCGGCACGGCATCGTCACCCCCGACGGCGGCCTGATGAACCCCAACCACTACCTGGCAGTGGCGATCGGCCACCTGTTCCGGACCCGGGAGCAGTGGGGTCCGGCCGCCGCCGTCGGCAAGACGCTGGTCTCCTCGTCGATGATCGACCGGGTCGCGGCCGACCTCGGCCGCCCGCTGCTGGAGGTGCCGGTCGGGTTCAAGTGGTTCGTGCCCGGCCTGCTCGACGGGGCGGTCGGCTTCGGCGGCGAGGAGAGCGCCGGGGCGTCGTTCCTGCGCCGCGACGGCGGCACCTGGACCACCGACAAGGACGGCATCCTGCTCTGCCTACTCGCCTCGGAGATCATCGCGTCGACCGGCCGGACGCCCAGCGAACACTGGACCGAGCTGGCCGAGCGCTTCGGCGCGCCCGCGTACGCCCGCATCGACGCCCCCGCCACCCGGGAGGAGAAGGCCGTGCTGAGCAAGCTCTCCCCGGAGCAGGTGGACGCCACCGAGCTGGCCGGTGAGCCGATCACCGCCACCCTCACCACCGCACCCGGCAACGGCGCCCCGATCGGCGGGCTGAAGGTCACCACCGAGTCCGGCTGGTTCGCGGCCCGTCCGTCCGGCACCGAGGACGTCTACAAGATCTACGCGGAGTCGTTCCAGGGTCCGGAGCACCTGACCCGGATCCAGCAGGAGGCGAAGGACCTGGTCACCGAGGTGCTCAAGCAGGCCTGACCTGTCGGGCGGCATCACCCACCCTAGCCCGCTTCGTTAGCCCTGGTGTTTGCATGAGGGCTTCCATCGGGGGTTAACCGTGTCCGGCCGTCTCCGCTCAGCCATCCGGTCCATCAGGGGCCGGTGGATCGCCGCCCGCGATCCGCAGGCCTACGCTCGGCTGCTTGGCGTCAACATGAATGGGCGCGTCAAGTTTTACGGCATGAGCCTGGGGATGTTCGGTTCCGAGCCGTGGCTGATCACGCTCGGGGACAACGTGCACATCACGGCCGGCGTGCAGTTCGTCACCCACGACGGCGGCACGTTGATTCTGCGGAAGGAACACCCGGACCTGGAGTGGACCGCCCCTATTGTCGTGGGAGACGACGTCTACATCGGGATGCGGTCCCTCATCCTGCCGGGGGTCTCAATCGGCAACCGATGTGTGATCGGCGCGGGTGCCGTCGTAACCGCCGACATTCCCGACAACACGGTGGCGGTGGGCGTGCCAGCCCGACCGGTCCGTACTACAGACGAGTACCTCGCCCGACTGCAGGCGAAGTCGCTGCGGGTCGGTCACCTGCCGGCCCAGGCGAAGGCTGAGGCGATCAAACGGATTTATGGCATCGCCACTTCGTGACGGCTGGGTGGCGGCCTCAACGTGGCGGCGAGAGCTCGCGGCGGTTGAGGTGCTCGCGAAAATTCCGGGGAAGTAGTTCGCGAAGCTGTTCGGGCAGCAGCGGCAGGTCCATGAGGCTCAGCTTGAGCTGGTTGCGCTCCTGGTAGCGGCGTGGGTCGAGGCGGACCACCAGCCCCGCCTCCCGGCGGTAGGTAATGTCAATCGCCCCCTCGGAGGTTGCCTCGCGGAAGACCCGACCGTCCACCTCCACGGCCACGGGCCCGGATTCGGGAGTTAGCTCTAGCCGCACCTTCTCTTCGGGCGAGAGCACCACGGACCGGCTGATGCCGGCCATCGGGGCCGAAGGGGTGACCACCACCGCCTGGGTGGCCGGGGAGACCAGCGGGCCGCCGGCAGCGTAGCTGTACGCGGTCGAGCCGGTCGGCGTACTCACCACGAGCGCGTCGCAGCGGTAGTAACCGTAGCGCTGGCCATCCACGGCGAGGGTGGCGATCGCGACCCCGGTGCCAGGCCGGCGGATCAGCGCGATGTCGTTGAACGCCACCACGTCGTCACCGCAAACATCGCAGGCCAGGCAGCCGTGCGCCTCCACGGTGAAGTTCTTGTGCGTGAGCCGGTCGAGCGCCTCGGGCAGCTCCGGTGGCTCGACCTCCACCAGGAAGCCCAGTCGCCCCAGATGTACGCCGAGCACCGGTTTCGGGTTACCGACCGTGGACCGGAGCGCGCCGAGCATGGTGCCGTCCCCGCCGATGCTGATGAGCGCGCTGGCCCGCTTCACCAGCTCGTCGGTGGGGTACGACTCGACGTTCGGAGGCACCCGGTGCCTGTCCTCGGTGCGCACAGCGAGGCTCTTCCCGTGCCGGGCCGCCCAGTCAGCGATGATCGCGATGACCTCGGAGGCGTCCCGCGTCGGGTGCAGCACCAGCCCGAGCAGGGTGCGATCCATGGGTACAGCTCACCACATTTGTGCCGAGCCAGGCGGGCGGAACCGCAGGCGCGTCTGGAGGCGAGGGATAGGAAATATCGCCCCTGGATCACCGGGCGTCCCATTTGCGTGACTCTCCGGTCAGCTTCCTCGTTGATCCGTCGATGGCGGCGAGCCGGGTGATGCGTGCCCCGGACCCGGTGTTCCGAGGGACGGAAACCGGTGGCGCGGCCGCGCGAGGGAGGACAGTTGAAGATCGTCGTGACGGGCGGGGCCGGTTTCATCGGATCCAACCTGGTCCAGGCCCTGACCGAAGCGCCCGGGATCACCGAGATCGTGGCTGTGGACGACCTCTCGACGGGTTCGGTCGATAACCTCCTCGGCCTGCCGGTGAAGCTGATCACGGGTACGGTCCTGGACCCTGACGTCCTTGACGCGGCAATGGACGGCGCGGCCAGTGTTGTACACCTCGGGGCCCTCGGCTCGGTTCCGCGTTCCATCGACGACCCGCTGAGAAGCCATCATGCGAACGCGACCGGCACCCTCACCGTTCTGGAGGCGGTGCGGCGCCACGGGGTACCGCACGTCGTCCTCGCCTCCTCCTCATCCGTGTACGGCGCCAACCCCGTCCTGCCGCGCCAGGAGGCGCTGCGGCCGATGCCAATCAGCCCCTACGCGGTCAGTAAACTCGCGACGGAGGCCTACGCCCTCGCCTACGCCTCCTGTTACGACCTGAAAGTGCTGCCGTTCCGGTTCTTCAACGTCTATGGCCCACGTCAAGCGGCCAACCACGCCTACGCAGCTGTGGTGCCACGGTTCGTCACGGCGGCCATCGAGGGTCGACCGCTGCAGGTGCACGGTGACGGTACCCAGACCCGTGACTTCACCTACGTTGGCAGCGTCACGGACGTCATCGTCGATGCGGTGATGCGCGGCGTGGCCGCGCCGGATGTCGTCAACCTCGCCTTCGGCGTACGAATCTCCCTGCTGCAGGTCATCGCCGAACTGGAAGGTGTGCTTGGCCGCTCGCTGCCCATGGAACATGGGCCGCCACGGGCAGGTGATGTACGAGACTCGCAAGCGGATTCCTCGCGGCTTAGCGAGTTGTTTCCCACGGCCCGCCGGCACTCGCTGAGGAGCGGACTTGAGGCGACAGTCGCCTGGATGGCGGACCGAGTGCTCACCGGTCGGTGAGCGCACTGATGTCCGGGGGATCTCGCCATACCGCCTCCGAAAGCGGCTCGAGTCGTCCGACCGCCGTGTTGGAGACGCCGGATTCCGACGAGCGGGATGGTGCACGGAGCCGGCGTCTGCTGTCGGGAATACTCACCGCCGCGGTGAGCCGCGGGGCGGGCATGCTGGTTCCGCTGTTCCTCATCCCGGTCATGCTCTCCTACCTCGGGCCGGAGAGGTATGGGCTGTGGACGGCCGTGCTCGCCCTAGCCGGGATGGCTGCCTTCGCGGACCTGGGGCTCGGCAACGGCTTGATGACAAAGTTGGCCCGTTGCTACAGCAGCGGAGATAAAGAGAGGGCGAGGGGCTACATCTCGAGCGCCTACTGCCTTCTCGTTCCCATGGCGCTCGGCGTGTGTGGGCTGCTGTGGCTCGTGGGCTCCACGGTTCCCTGGTCTTCGCTGCTCGGTCTACCGGCCACCGCCAGCGCCACCGAGGCGCGGGGCATGGTGCTGATCTGCCTGTCCGCCTTCGTGCTCAACATTCCCCTTTCGCTCGTCGCGCGGGTGCAATACGCGTACCAGCAGGTGGCCGTGAGCAACCTGTGGCAGACGACGGGCAATCTGTTGGCGCTGCCGCTGGTCCTCTTCAGCGTGTGGGCCGAACTCTCACCCGTGACCGTCGTGGCGGCTTCCGTCGTCGGGCCATTGATCGCCAACGCGGCGAACAGCATCTGGCTCTACCTGTCGAAGATGCCCGAGGTTCGACCAAGGCTGGGGCATGTCGATCTGCCGGCCATGCGGAACTTGCTGCGGTTGGGCGGGCTGTTCTTCCTGCTGACCATCGTCACTTCCATCGCTAACAGTGCCGACAATCTGATCATCGCGCACACCCGTGGCCTTCAGGCCGTGACCGAGTACGCCGTGCCCGCCAAGGTGCTGGCGCAGGCTGGAATGTTGGTCAGCCTCGTCAACGTGCCGCTCTGGCCCGCGAACGGCGAGGCGCTGAATAAAGGGGACCTCCCCTGGGTGCGTAGCACCGTCCGGCGGATGACGCTGATTTCGACTGCTGTCGCGATGATTCCCGCGATCCTGCTCGTGTCAGTGGGCGATCGTATCTTCGCTGCCTGGCTTCCCACACCTCTCGGGGACGACCGGTGGCTGCTGGCGGGACTCGCGGCGTGGTGGGTTCTGCTGGCGGGGATAGGCCCTCGGTTCATGGTGCAGAATGCCGCCGGCGTGGTGCGTCCCCAGCTGGTCGGCTGGGCTGCCTTCCTGATGATCTCACTGGTCCTGAAGTGGTATGGCTCTGCGAAGTGGGGCATCGCAGCCGTGCCGCTCATAGCCGTGGCGGTCTATGCGATCACAGTTTTGCCAGCTGCACTGCACGGCTATCGTGCGGCGCTTCGCGTGAGCGCCCCCCGAATGGAGAGTCTCCGATGACATCACCGGACAGCCCACGCGTCGACAGCGCGCGCACGACCCACGAGGCCGTGACAGGCGGCTCCGAGTGGATCGCCTACGTCGGCCCGTTCACCTTTCCGTGGGGTCAGCCAGGGTCGCGTCGCGTGCTGGGCGTCGCCGGGTCGCTGGCGTTGGCGGGTCACCGTGTAGTGGTTGTCAGCGGGGAGCTCAGGCCGCAGATCGCGAAGCTCGACGTGGTCGAGGGGCCGGGCTCCGTACACCACCTGGGGATCGGCGAGTTGCCTACAGGACGAGCGAATCTCCTCACTCGTTCACTGCAGCAATTGGTCAATCAGGGGCAGCGGACCGTTCAGTGGCTGGAAAGTCAGCCGGGACGGCCCTCGCACGTGTTCGTCTACGGTGGCCACGCGTCATACATGTTCCACCTGCGGCCCTGGTGCCGTCGAAACGGCATTCCGTTGGTCGCCGACGTAGTCGAGTGGTACGACCGCGGCCACCTGCGGGGCGGCCCGCTCGGCCCACTGCGTGCCTCGTCCGAACTCGCACTTCGTTACTACTACCCTAGATGCGACGGGGTGATCGCGATCAGTTCGTTCCTCGAGGAGTACTACGACCGTCGGGGGGTGAGGACGGTACGCGTTCCGCCGACCCTGGACGTCCAAGGAATGCGTCTGGACTCGTCAGTGCGAGCGGTGAACGCTGATCTGACCTTCGTCTACTTCGGCACGCCAGGGAAGAAGGACCTGCTCGCGACAATGGTTCACGCGGTGTGTCAGTTGGAACGGGAAGGCGTCGACCTGGAGTTCCGGATCCATGGCCCCTCCCGACAGCAGGTCCAGGCGTTGCTCGGAGGGAAAGAACTGCCCCGCGCGGTCCGGATCGCGGGGCGTCTGCCGCAGCAGGAGGTGCCACCGGCAGTGCAGGCGGCCGACTTCAGTGTGATCCTCCGTCGGCCGGAGCGATTCGCGCAGGCCGGGTTCCCCACCAAGTTCTGTGAGAGCCTCGCCAACGGCACGCCGGTGATCGCGAACCTCACCAGTGACCTGGGGAGTTACCTACGCCACGGCGTTGAAGGTCTCGTAGCAGAGAGTGACACCTTAGAGGCGATCGTGGAGGCGCTGAGAGCCGCCCTCAAGCTCAGCCCCCAGCAGCGCCTCGAGATGCGCCGGGCCGCGCGCCAGCAGGCAGTCGACTCGTTCGACTACCGGCGGCACGCAAGTGCCCTGGCGAGGTTCGCGGAGGCGCTGCGGTACTGACTGTCGGAGCCCGAGTACCGCACCCCTGCCGGGACGGTGCTCACCGATTTATGGGCGGCTACGCCCGCCCAAATTCACCGGCCGGGCCGCCGCCCGCCGCCAGTCGGTGGCGCCCCGGGCGTCGCACAACGTCCTTCACAGTGATGGTCGAGATCAGCGCCAAGACTAGCCAGGCTCCTTGCGACTGCTCCCAGTGTCCGCTCATCCAGACCGGCAAGAGGGTGATCACGGCGAAGCCGGCCAGCACCTTGCCGGTTTGCGCGGCCTGCTTGGCGGCGAGGGCGAGGGCGGCGGCCACTGTCCCCCCGTAGAGGATCACGCCGACCAAGCCGAGATCGGTGCCCACGGTGAGCAGTAGGTTGTGTGGGCCGATCTGGAGGGGGTTGTCCATCCGGAAAACGCCTGGCCCCATCCCCGCTATCGGATGCTCCGCCCACGCCGACGCGGCAATCGGCCACACCTCGAGCCGGCCGGACAGGTCACCGGTCTCCCGACCGAAGAGCCCGTCGAGCCACTGGGCACCCGCCTGGAAGCTGCTCGCGGCCTTGAGCGGGATCAGGAGGATCAGCACTGGCACGCAGACCCACACCACGGTCCACATCAGCTGTGGACCGAAGCGCGCCAGGACCAGAAACGACGCTCCCAGGAACAGCGCGAGGGTGGCACCCTTCGATCCGGTCAGCAGGATCGCGTAGGCGAACACCAGGAGGGTGCCGAGCAGGGCTGCCCGCAGAGCGCGGGACGCCGGGCCCACACGGAAGAGGATGACGGCGAGTATCGCCCCCGTCACCATCGTGTAGGAGGTGTAGTTGATGTTGATGCCGTCGAGCCCGTACCGGATGTTGTAGTCGAAGATGGCGTCACGTTGAACGCCGCCGTCCCGGGCGCCGGTGATCAACGCAACCGCCGTAGTCGCACAACCGGCGAGGTGCGCAAGAGCCACCGGCAAGAGTTGTGCACGCTCCCTCACAACGTGCCGTGCTGCCAGAAAGACCAAGAGTGCCGACGCGTACAGGTACGCGGGCACGCGGGTGATCGACGGGTCGGCCAGGCCGACCAAGGTGCTCGTGAGTGCCCACATGGCGGTCAGGCCGGCCAGGATGTCCGCCACGCGAGGCCGTGGGGGACGCCAGGTGATCAGGATTGCGATCGCCGCTGCCAAGCCGCCGTAGATCGCGGCCAGTCTCGGTGACCAGGCGGCCACGAAAGCCACGGCACAGATGAGCCCAAGCCCGGGGAGATGCGAGGTCTGGAGTCTCTGTCCGCCTGACCGCCGTGCCACGCTTCCCGCAGTACGAAGGCCGGTCGACGCGTGACGCGGAAAGGACGGCTGTTGCGTGGCGTGTGGGCCGGTCCTGACCGGGGTGAACTGTGCGGTGAAGCTCGTCATGACACTGCTCGCCCTCCCAGGGCTGACGTGGTCGGGGCGTGGTGGCCGGGCTTGCGGACGAGTCGTCCCGAGGAATTTCGCCCGTCGCTGACAGCCTGACGCAGTGCCTCATAGAATGCGTTCCGGCGTCGCTGGAGAACGTCCTGCGCGAAGTCTCGGGCCCGAGCAAGGTTCCGAACCGATGCTCGGGACCGCTTTGCGGGATCCATGAGCAGGCGTTCTATTGCCTCCGCCAAGGCGACGTGGTCATCGGGAGGAACGATGTCCTCCTCGGCGAGCAACTCAGGAATGCCGCCCACCGAGGAGCCGACGGCGGGCATGCCTCGAGCCATCGCCTCGACCAGCGCTTTGGGAAGTCCCTCCGTTCGTGAGGGCATGGCGAACACGTCGGCCTGGTCGAGGTACTGACGGACCTGCGCGCCGGCGGCCACCGATCCGACGAAGTCGATCCGATGGCGGACGCCGAGTTCGGTGGCGAGCTGCTCTAGCCGGGCCTGTTGCCGACCCGTTCCGACGTGAATGCACCGCACGGGTAGGCCGGCCGCGGTGAGACGGGAGAGGGCCATGATTAGGGTGTCGATCCCCTTGTACAGCATCTCCAGCGAGCCGACCGAGACGATGACGTACTCGTCGCGTTGCTTCGGCGATGGCGGCTTGGCCACAAACGCGTCCGCCGGCAACTCGACGCTCGAGTACGCGGCGGTGGCCGCATGCTGCCCGGCGGGATACCGGCGTTGCAGGTACTGCTCGGTCACGTAGGAGACACCGATCGCTGTGCGGCACTGGCGCCGAAGCAGCGCCGTATACCGCCACCGCAGCCAGGGGCGCAGCGGGTGGCGTACCACCCCCGGCGCGTAAACCGTGTGCGGATCGGCCATCACCTCGACGGCGTAGGGCAGTCCGCGACGTTCCCGGGCGGCGGCCATCAGCGAGCCCAGTACGGTGGGCGCGCGCAGAATGAGGACCGCATTCGCTTCGTCGGCGTTCCGGAGCGCGCGCACGACCGCCTTACGTCGGCGGAGATACTGCCACGGCCCGACGTAATGAGGTATGGGCTGCACGGTGACACGGGGCCCGTCGACTCGGTGCGCATCGGGCGCCACGGATGGCGCGTCAGCTACCCGTGCCACGACGACCACCTGTGAGAAGGCCGACAGGTAGCGGGTGAAGAAGTCGTATGCGGGTCCTTCCCGGGTCCAGATTGCGCCATCCGGCGTCCGTGCGAATCTCGCTTCGACGGCGATCAAAGCTCTCGGCGCCGGCTGTCCACCCAATTCGTCGACTGGCACGGAGTCAGCGTGCCCCGAAGCGGGTTCAGGTCTGCTGTCGAGCATCGCGCTCCTCGGCCTCTCGGGGTGCGGCGGCGAGAACCGGGCAAGGTTTGCCGTGGGTTCGCGGACGCGTGCAAGGATTGGTCGCCTGAGTCCTACCAGGTTCTATTCGCGTCGATTGGGACTTTCACGAATCTCGTGTCGTATCAATGCCGGCGGCCCGAGCCAAGGCGACTTCTAGTCATTCGACTGCTCCTTTGCGTGTTTTGGGCGTTTCCGTGACTGCGCGGGCTCGTTGCGCGAGGTGTGACCGACGGACTCACAGATCCTGCTCCGTCGTCATTGAGACCTGCTCAAGAGCGAGACGGGGAGCAAGCTGTGACTTTCTTGACCACCGGACGCCGCGTGCTCATCACCGGCGGCACCGGTTCCTTCGGCCAGACCATGGTGCGTCGTCTCCTCGACCGCGGCGTCGGCGAGGTCCGGGTGTTCAGCCGGGACGAGGCCAAGCAGGACGCGATGCGCCGCTCGCTCGGTGATGAGCGGGTTCGCTACTACGTCGGCGACGTGCGTGACTACGACTCGGTGCTGCGGGCGAGCCGGGGCATCGACTACGTCTTCCACGCGGCCGCGCTCAAACAGGTGCCGTCCTGTGAGTTCTTCCCGCTGGAGGCGGTGCGGACCAACATCCTGGGCAGCGGCAACGTCGTCGAGGCCGCCGAACGCAACGGGGTCGGTTCGGTCGTGGTGCTCAGCACCGACAAGGCGGTCCACCCGGTCAACGCGATGGGCATGAGCAAGGCCCTGATGGAGAAGGTGGCTCAGGCGCACGCGCGGAACAACCCGAACAGCGCGACCACCGTCTCCTGCGTCCGGTACGGCAACGTCATGTACTCGCGCGGCTCCGTGATCCCGCTCTTCATCGAGCAGATCAAGGCGGGCCGCGCGCCCACGGTCACCGATCCCGGGATGACCCGGTTCCTGATGTCGCTGGCCGACTCGGTCGAGCTGGTCGAGCACGCCTTCGCGCACGCCCGGCCGGGCGACATCTTCATCCGCAAGGCGGTCGCCTGCACCATCGGGGACCTGGCCGAGGCGCTCTGCCAGCTCTTCGACGTGCCCGCGAAGCTCGACGTCATCGGCGTACGGCACGGCGAGAAACAGCACGAGACCCTGGCCAGCCGTGAGGAGCTCGTACAGGCCGAGGACTTCGGCGAGTTCCTCCGGGTACCGCTCGACGCCCGGGACCTCAACTACGCCTTCTACGTGTCCGAGGGCGAGCTGGGCGGCGGGCCGACCGAGGAGTTCAACTCGTCGAACGCGCCCCGGCTCGGCGTACCGGAGATCGTCGAGCTGCTGAAGACGCTCCCGGAGGTCCGCGCGGAGCTGGCGCTGCGGGATCCGGTGCTGGCGTGCTGAGGCTCGCCGTCACCGGGGCCGGCGGTTTCCTGGGCTGGCACGTACGCGTGCTGGCGCACGCGCTGGGCTGGCCGGAACCGACGGTGATCACCCGGGCCGACCTCACCGACCCGGCGACGGTCGCGGCCAAGGTCGCCGGTGTCGACCGGGTGCTGCACGTGGCCGGGGTGAACCGGGGGGAGCCCGCCGACGTGGCGGCCGGCAACGTGCAGCTCGCCGCGCAGCTCGCCGAGGGTCTGCGCCACGCGGCCGTCCCGCCGGGATCGGTGGTCTTCGCCAACTCGGTGCAGGCCGGCAACGGCACCCCGTACGGCGACTCGAAGGCCACCGCCGCCGGCATCCTCGCCGACACCCGCCTGCCCTTCGACGACGTTCTCCTGCCGAATCTCTACGGCGAGCACGGCCGCCCGTTCTACAACTCGGCGGTGGCGACGTTCTGCCGGCTGCTCGCCGAGGGCGGGCAGCCGGAGGTGCACGCCGATCGGGAGTTGAGCCTCGTGCACGTCACCGATGCGGCCGCCCGGCTCGCCGGGGTGCCGGCCGGCGGGTCGTGGGATCCGGACCTGCCGCCGCTGCGGATCGGCGTACGCGACCTGGCCGACCGGCTCGCGGCGATGGCCGGGACCTACCGCACCGGGGAGATCCCGTGCCTGTCGGACCGGCACGACGTGCGGTTGTTCAACACGTACCGGTCGCACTGCTTCCCGGCCCGCTACCCGATTCCGCTGCCCCGCCGGTCCGACGCGCGCGGCAACCTCGTGGAGACCGTCAAGGTGCACGGCGGCCCGGGACAGACCTTCTGTTCCACCACCCGCCCCGGCGTGACCCGGGGGGAGCACTTCCACCTGGCGAAGGTGGAGCGGTTCGTGGTGCTGCACGGCTCGGCCGAGATCAGCCTGCGGCGCGTGGGCGACAGCGAGGTGCTGCGGTTCCCGGTCAGCGGTGACGACCCGGTGCTCGTCGACATGCCGACGATGTGGGTGCACAAGCTGGTGAACACCGGTTCCGGCGAGTTGCTCACCCAGTTCTGGACCAACGAGCTGTTCGACCCGGACCGGCCGGACACCTGGCCCGAGCCGGTCGAGGAGCCACGGACCGCGCCCGTGGCGGTGGGTCTGTGAAGATCGGCCTGATCAGCCAGTGGTATCCGCCCGAGGGCGCGATCATCCCCGGCAACCTGGCCCGCCAGCTGGCAGACCGCGGCCATGAGGTGCGCGTGCTCACCACGTTCCCGAGCTACCCGTACGGGCGGGTCTACCCGGGCTGGCGGCAGAGGTGGGGGCACCGCGAGACCGACGGTGCGGTCCGGATACGACGCGTGCCCGCCTACCCGAGCCATGACACGTCGGCCGTGCGGAGAGCAATGAGTGGCTTCTCCTTCGGTGCCAGCAGCGCGGCCGCCGGGATGCGGTGGCTCTCCGGCGTCGACGTCACGTACGTCTACCACCCGCCGCCGACCTCGATCGCTGCGGCGGCCCTGCTGCGGGTCACCCGACGGACCCCGGTCGTGCTGCACGTGCAGGACCTGTGGCCCGAGTCGGTGATGCACTCCGGCATGGCGCCCACCGGCCTGGGCGGACGCGCGCTGGAGAGGACGGTCGGCGGGCTGATGCGCCGGACGTACCGGCTGGCCGACACCGTGGTGGCGATCTCGCCGACGATGGCGGAACAGGTGGTGGCGCGTGGCGCCGACCCGGCCAAGGTGCGGGTGGTCTGGAACTGGACCGACGACGCGCTCTTCCGCCCGGTCCCGGCCACCGGCGAGGCCCGCGCGGTGCTCGGCCACCGCGGGCGCTGCACCGTGATGTTCGCCGGAAACCTCGGCCTGCTCCAGGGTCTTGAGACAGCGATCCGCGCAGCCGCCGCCGTGCGGGACCGGGTGGACCTGGTGCTGGTCGGCTCGGGTGCTGACGAGGAGGGCGCCCGCCGGCTCGCGGCCGACCTCGGCGCCGAGAACGTGCGCTTCGTCGGGCGTCGTCCGGCGGAGGAGATGGCTGACCTCTACGCCGCCGCGGACTGGCAGTTGGTCTGCCTGCGCGACGTGCCCGCCCTGCGGGCCGCCGTCCCGTCGAAGTTGCAGGCGGCGCTGGCCTGCGGCGTGCCGGTGATCGGCTCGGTGGGCGGCGACACCGCCGCGCTGATCCGGTCGACCGACGTCGGCCTCGTCTGCCCGCCGGAGGACTGGCGGGCGCTCGCCGAACGGTTCAGCCAGGCGGCGGAGATGCCCGCCGCCGTACGCCAGGAGATGAGCCGCCGGGCCCGGCAGGTCTACCGGGAGCGGATGTCGCTGCGGGTGGGCGTCGACCAGTTCGAGGACATTCTGACCAAGACTGCAGCACAGGGAGGACGGGCATGACCCGGATCATGACGGTGGTCGGTACCCGTCCGGAGATCATCAGGCTGTCCCGGGTGATCGCCCGGCTCGACGGCACGGTCGACCACGTGCTGGTGCACACCGGACAGAACTGGGACAGCACTCTCTCCGACGTCTTCTTCACCGAACTACGGCTGCGCGAGCCGGACCGGTTCCTGCGGGTCGACACGTCCTCGCTCGGTCGGGTGCTCGGCGGCGTGCTCATCGGGGTGGAGGCGGCGATCGCCGAGTACCGGCCGGACGCGCTGCTGGTGCTCGGGGACACCAACAGCTGCATCGCCGCGCTGATGGCGCGCCGGATGCGGGTGCCCGTCTACCACATGGAGGCCGGCAACCGCTGTTTCGACCTGAACGTGCCCGAGGAGACGAACCGCCGACTGGTCGACCACGTCGCCGACTTCAACCTGGTCTACACGGAGCACGCCCGCCGCAACCTGCTCGCCGAGGGGCTGCACCCGCGGCGGATCCTGCTCACCGGATCGCCCATGCGCGAGGTGCTGGAACACTATCGGGCGGACATCGCCGCCTCGACGATCCTGCGCCAGCTCGAACTCGACCCCGGTCGCTACTTCGTGGTCAGCGCACACCGCGAGGAGAACGTCGACTCGCCGGCCCGGCTCCAACGACTGCTGGACTGCCTCCGTGCGGTCCACGATCGCTGGGGCCACCCGGTGCTGGTCTCCACGCACCCACGTACGCGTAAGCGGCTGGAGGCGCTGGCGCCCGACGCCGGCGCGCTGGAGGGCATCGCCTTCCACGAGCCGTTCGGTCTGATCGACTACGTGCACCTACAGACCCGGGCGTTCTGCACCCTGTCGGACAGCGGGACGATCAGCGAGGAGGCCGCGATCCTCGGCTTCCCCGCGGTCACGCTCCGGGAGTCGATCGAACGGCCCGAGGCGCTCGACGCCGGCGGCATCATCATGACCGGGCTGGACCCGGAAGGGGTGGTGGAGGCGGTGCAGGTCACCGTGGACCAGGTCGCCGCGCAGGGGGTGCCCTGCCCGGCCGACTACCGGATCCCCGACACGTCCCGCCGCGTGGTCGACTTCATCCTCTCCACCGTCCGCCGCCACCACGACTGGGCGGGCATCCGCCGCTGATCCACCCGCGCCCGCCGGCCCGCCCCACGCGAATCTTGGACAGTTGCCGTTCCACCAAGACGGCAACTGTCCAAGATCTTTTTTGGGCTGCCGGCCCTGCGGCCGGGCGGGCCCGGACACTTCGGAGCAGGGCCGGCAGCAGGAACAGCAGCCGGACGGCAGAGAAGGTCTCCGGCAGGCCGGCCGAACGTAGGCCCCGGGGCGGCGGGTTACGCCGGCCCCCGGGGCCACACGGGAGAAGCCGTTCTCAGCGCGACGACAGCCGGATGTCGACGAGACCGTCCACCACGCCGATCGGCTGGGCGGAGAGGAGCGCGAGCTGCTCGACGACCTTCGCCGGCTCGGCGTACGGGTCGAGACCGCTCACCTCCATCGGGTCCAGCGCCGGCACGGTCACGTGCGACACCAGCGGGTGGAACGGCCGGGCGTCGAACTCGCCGGTGCCGAGCAGGTCCTCGTGCAGCTTCTCGCCGGGGCGCAGCCCGGTGTAGACGATCGGCACCGAGCTGGCCGCCTGTTCGGCCATCTGGCGGGCCAGGTCGGCGATGCGGACCGGCTCACCCATGTCGAGTACCAGGGCCTCCCCGTCCCGCCCGATCTCGGCGGCCTGCAGCACCAGGTGCACGGCCTCCTGCACGGTCATCAGGTAGCGGGTCACCTCCGGGTGGGTGACGGTCAGCGGCTTCCCGGCCTCGATCTGCCGCTGGAACGCGGTCACCACGGAACCGCGGCTGCTCAGCACGTTGCCGAACCGGACGCTGAGGAACGTACCCGGGAACCGGGACGCCGCGTGCGCGGTCAGTCGCTCGGTGATCCGCTTCGAGTAGCCGAGCACGCTGATCGGGTCGGCCGCCTTGTCGGTGGAGATGTTGACGAACTTCGCCACGTCCTGGCACGCGTCCAGCACGGAGAGGGTGCCCCAGACGTTGGTCATGACCGCCTCGCCGGGGTGCCGCTGGAGCAACGTGAGGTGCTTGAGCGCAGCCGCGTGGAAGATGATCTCGGGTCGGCGCTCCCGGATGATCCGGCGGATGCCCTCGTCGTCGCGCAGGTCGGCGAGGATCAGCTCCGGCCCGTCCAGCATGGCCTTCCCCGACAGCGACATCTGGAGGCTGTGCAGGGCGGATTCGTCGCGGTCCAGCATCATCAGTTCGCCCGGGTCGGCCTTCATCACCTGACGGCAGAGCTCCGAGCCGATGGATCCGCCGGCGCCGGTGACCAGGATCCGCCGTCCGGTCAGGCTGTTCGTGCTCAGCGGAAGGTCGCCGACCACCTGGCGGCGGCCGAGCAGGTCGCTGATCTGCACGTCGCGTACGTCGGTGACGGTGATCCGGTGATCGACGAGGTCCCGCACCGGAGGGAGCACCTTGAACGACGCGCCGGTCTGGAGGGTGGCCTCGCGGATTTCGCGGATCAGCGCGGCGTCGGCGTTGGCCACCGAGAAGATGACGGAGTTGGCCCCGGTACGCCGGACCGCCGTCGCGATGTCCCGCCGGCCGCCGAGCACGCGTACCCCACCGACGCGCAGGTCACGCTTGTCCGGGTCGTCGTCGAGCGCGCCGACCGGCAGGTAGCGACCGCGCGGGTCGCTCAACATGGCGCGTAGCAGTCCCTGCCCCGCGTCGCCCATGCCGAACAGCAGCACCGGGGTCGAGGAACGGACGTCCGGTCGCATGGCGAGGTCGCGGCGGTGCCGGTAGACGAACCGCGCGCCCAGCATGAGCAGCAGGGCCAGCGCGCCACCCACGAGTGGCGTGCTCGCCGGAATCGGCCGCTCGGTGGTCGGGAGAAGGCCGAGCAGCACGATCCCAGCGGTCGTGATGGTGGTACCCGCGACGCCCTGCACCTCCTGGAGGCTGCCGAGCGGGTGCCGTCCGGAGTAGAGCCGGCGCAGGGCCGCTACCGCCACGTACATGACGGCGGCTCCCACGCCGATGACGGCTACGCGGGTGAACTGGCCGGGCGGGAGTTGGAATTCGTACCGCGTCCAGACGGCGGCGATGAAGCCCCCCACCCAGGCGGTGGTGTCGGTGGCGAGAAAGGCCGTGGTGCGGAGGCGGGCTCTGGCCCGGCGCGCCCGCTGGTCCATGTTTTCGGTGCTCGCTGTGTCCTGCGACATTCGGTACTCCCTGTCCCATTTGCCGGCCGCTTCCGCCCGTACGGCAGAAGAGCTTTGGGCGTCTTCGTCCTTGTTACATGCCTCCGATGGTCGTTTGGGCGTTTTCAGAATTGCTGGGACGAACGTCCTATTTTTGGCCGAACGATTTCAGTGGACCGGTGCCGGACCGTCACCTGCCCTATCCGGGCAGGCCCCGCCACATCCGAGCGAAGCGGGCGAAGCCGGGCTCCGTCTCCGGCTCCGCGCTCGCCGTCGTCATGTACCACCGGTCGATGCCCAACAGCGGTCCGAGCGTGGCGCGGATCGCTGCCCCGGCCGCGCCGCCGGGCACCCGGGCCGCGTTTGCCACACAGCGGACCCCGAACTCGTCGTCCCCCACCCGGACCCGCAGATCACCGAAGCCGTAGGCGCGGCGGTGCGCGGTGAACGAGGCCCAGTCGACGATCCGTACCGGGGTGTCCGCGGGCGATGTGGCCGCGTCGAGCTGCGTCCAGACCTGATAGCTCTGGTCCTGGTAGCCGGCCCGCCGGTACAGGCGGCGCGCCACCGTGTTCTCCAGGGAGACGTCGAGCAGAAGTTGGTCGCATCCCAACTGGTTGGCCAGCCGGACGCCGTCATCGAGCAGCCGCGAGCCGTGGCCACGGCCCTGGTCCTGCGCCCGTACCGCGATGCCGTTGAGCAGGAGCCGGCGACCGAGCAGACGCCAGTCCGCCGCCGCTCGCACCCCGGTCTCGTCGCAGAAGCAGCGCAGCAGCAACGTGTGCAGCGGCGGCGGTGGCGCGAGCGAGGCTGCGAGGAAGGCCGCGTAGTTCGACGCGTGGTAGGCGACCAACCCGGCGCACGACGACGGAACCGACTCTGCCAGTAGGCGCGCGGCGGCGGTGACGACCGGGTCGTCCGGACGGGTGGGCGCCACGACCGTCCCGGTCGTGGTCGGGTTCAGGACCGCACCCACGACAGCTGCCGTTCCTTGTCCAGGTCGAGCATGTCAGCTGCCGGGTCGGTGGCCACTCCGCTGCCCCGCAGTACCTTGCCGACGGTCCGGGCGAGGATGACCAGGTCCAGCCGGAGCGACCACGAGGTGACGTACTCGACGTCGTATCCCAACCGCTCGTCCCACGGCACTCCGTTGCGCCCGCCGACCTGGGCGAGGCCGGTGATGCCCGGCCGAACGTCGAAGCGGATCCGTTCCCGCTCCTTGTACCAGGGGTCGTAGCGGGGGAGCAGCGGTCGGGGACCGACCAGACTGAGGTCTCCACGCAGCACGTTCACCAACTGGGGCAGCTCGTCGACGCTGAGCTTCCGGAGCAGCCGTCCGACCCCGCGGCAACGCACCCCGTCGGGCAGGAGCTCGCCGTTCGTGTCCCGCTCGTCGGTCATCGTGCGGAGCTTGATGATCCGGAAGGGACGCTGCCATCGACCCGTCCGTTCCTGGACGAAGAAGACCGGGCCGCCGAGCTGGACGCGGATGAGCAGCACGGCCGCCGCCAGGACCGGCGCAGTGAGGATCAACAGGACCAATGCAATCGATACGTCGAGCAGCCGTTTGATTCGCTGCTGCGCCTGGTACGACAATGCGCCTCCTCACAGATCGAAGAAAGAGGTGTCAGGCGGCCGAAGCCCGGTAGGCGGGAAAGAAGCCGGTCGACATCAGTTCGTCGGCGGACCTACCGAGTTGCCGGGCGCGTGCGGTGACCAGCGCCGCGTACCGATCGGGGTCGGCCACCACGGCTCCGGTCCAGAACGGGGTCCGGGACCCGCCAAAGGACCGCTTGAACCGGAACAGCCCGTCGTCGGGACGAACTCCGCCGCCGAGGTGAACGAGGCGACAGCCGTTCTCCGCCGCCCAACCGAGGATCGTCCAGACGAGGAGGTTGTTGGCGCCGAGACGACCGGCTGACGGGTCCGACCCGGCGAGGTGGTAGTGAGCCCGGTCCCGGTGGCGCAGCACCAACGCCGAGGCCACCACCACTCCGTCCGCGTCGCGGACCTCGCCGATGGACAGCGCCTTGTCCAGTCCCGACGCCAGCTGCTCGTAGTAGTGGTCGGGGAACAGGTACCAGGGCTGGCTCCCCAGCCGCACCATGGTCGACTCGTACAGCCTGCGGAACGGGGATCCGGCCGTGAGGTCGCTCGGATCAGTGGACCGGACGGCGGCGCTGAGTCCCGCGCCCCGGGCCTTCCGGATCGCCGTACGGGAACGGCCCTCCATGGCGTCCCACGCCCGGTCGGGCCCCTGGGACACCGCCACGGTGATCGTGTCCTGTCGCTGGGTGAGCTCCAGCTGGTCGAGCGCGCGAACGGCCTGCACCGACGCGGGATCCAGGGGCGAGAAGCGGAGGAACACGGCGAGGGTACGGGTCTGCCGCCAGTGGTCGATGGTCCGCCGCCAGAACCCGGCGAGATCGGCTTCCGAGCAGCCGGGGTCGACGTGGATGCCGGCGTACCCGTAGGGGGTGAAGGCGTCCAGCTCGGTCTCGTTCACATGGCGCAACACGTACGGCACGATCAGCCGGTCGTTCTCGTGTGCCACCTGCCAGGAGCCGGAGTCCAGCGAGGCCGTCGCCGTTCCGTAGGCGGAGGTGAAGTACACGTCCGGG
This sequence comes from Micromonospora avicenniae, assembly GCF_900156065.1. Classification (GTDB taxonomy): domain Bacteria; phylum Actinomycetota; class Actinomycetes; order Mycobacteriales; family Micromonosporaceae; genus Micromonospora; species Micromonospora avicenniae. Next base: position 229,742 of record NZ_FTNF01000005.1, read on the forward strand.
CAGTCGGCGTCGAGCAGGACGGAGTCGTCGGGGCCGCTGACCGAGAATGGCGCGCTCATCGGGTGGTCAGGAAGTCGTCGATCGCGTGCTCCACCCGCGCGCGGTGGGACTCCGTCAGCGCGGAACCGCTGGGCAGCGTCAGGCCGGTGGCGAAGAGCCGCTCGGCGGCCCCGGTCAGCACGGCTTCGACACCGACATGGACCGGTTGCAGGTGCATCGGCATCCAGACCGGTCGGGTCTCGATCTGCCGGTCGGCCAGGTGGGCGGCCAGGTGCTTCGCTTCCCAGCCCGCCTCCTCGGGGTCTACCACGATGACGGTCAACCAGTAGTTCTCGCCGGGGTCGCCCTCTCCGAGCAGGTGGACGCCGGGTACGGCGGCGAACATCTTGGCGTACAGCTCCCGCATGTCCCGCCGTCGACCGATCATCGCGTCGAGCCGCCGTAGCTGTGCCCGCCCGATCGCCGCGAGGACGTTGCTCAGCCGGTAGTTGTAACCGATGTCGGCGTGCTCGTAGTGCGGTACCGGCCGGCGGGCCTGGGTCGCAAGGTAACGGACCCGATCGGCGATCGTCGCGTCGTCGGTGAGCAGCATGCCACCGCCCGAGGTGGTGATCATCTTGTTGCCGTTGAAGGAGAGGACTCCGGCCTGTCCGAAGGATCCTGCCGCCCGACCTCCCCGTGCCGCGCCGAGTGCCTCCGCCGCGTCCTCCAGGACGGGCACGCCGGCCTCGGCGCAGATCGGCAGGATGCGCTCGTAGTCGGCGCACCGGCCGAACATGTCCACCGGTATCACCGCCGCGACCCGGCGGCCCTCATTACGCAGTCGGGCGAGGGTCTCCTCGAGCAGGCCGACGTCGATGTTTCCGGTCGACGGGTCGCAGTCGACGAAGAACGGTCGTGCTCCGGTGTAGACCACCGCGTTGGCGGTCGCCGCGAAGGTCAGGGTCGGCACGACCACCACCTGGTCCGGTCCGGCACCCAGGGCCAGTAGACCGAGGTGCAGCGCGGCCGTCCCGGAGTTGGTCGCGACCGCATGTGCAGTGCCCACGCGGCGCGCCATCTCCGATTCGAACGCGTCGACCTCCGGGCCGAGCGGCGCCACCCACCCCGACCTGATCGCTGCTATCGCGTACCGCTCCTCGAGTGGGCCGACGTCGGGCGGGGACAGGAGAATCTTGTCATTCGTCATGCTTGTCATCCCACTCCGCAGACGGGTCACCCTGGTTGTATCAGCCCAAACTTCGCAAACATGCCGAAACAGCTCAGTTGGGCCGGCCATGGTGAACAACCGTCGAGGTGGCGGAACGGACACGGGTGGCGCGGAGCGCTGCGCACGCACGCCGCGCAGAGGTCAGGCGGGGGAACCCGGCTCGCCGTTCCCGTCGGTGAGGCGTCGGGTGAGCAGGGTCCGCAGCGGGATCGACTCACCGTCGCGCCCACCCTCGCCGACGATCAGCGGCGCCGGGCCGGGTTCGGGCTCGGCGCCGAGCAGCCGGGCCCGCAGGCCGCCGGGGACGGTCAGCAGGTGCCACCGCCCGTTGACGTCGACCGCCCGGGTGCGTGCCCGGTCCACGTACCAGCCGGTCAGCCGCGTCCGGTACCTACTCCGGCCGTCGTAGGAGCGGGCGGTGAGCGGGGTCGGGCGCAGACCACGCCGCCTCGCCTCGGCCACGAACCAGGCCACGATCTCCGCGGCCTGCGCGTGCTCCGCCGCGCGCCGGCGGGCGTCGGCCTCCGCGTGGACCCGGGCCGCGCGCCGCTGCCGCTCCGCCCAGTCCAGGCCGTCGTCGCCGCTCACGCCCCGACGGTACGCCCCACCGCCGCGCTGCCCGCCGTCCGTAGGCTCCCGGGTCCGGTCCGCCGTCCTCCGATGCCGCTGCCGATGCCGATGCGGAAGCTGGTCAGATGCCGATGCCGATGCCGATGCGGAAGCTGGTCAGATGCCGATGCCCATGCCGGAGCTGGTCAGCCTGCGGCGAGCGTGCGGTGGGCGTGGCGGCGGCAGCGGCCTCAGGCCGCTGGCTGTCGTGTCACCCACCTGGGTTGCTATGGAACTGAGTCGTCTGCGTCATCGCCCGATGCGGCAACGACATCAGCTCTAAAGGACGCCTGAAGTGCAACCCTCACGGCTGCCTGGCGGGGATCGACGGACTCCGGTGCGGCTTTCGTCGGAGATCCGCTCGGTCGGCGTCTCATGCGATGCCCGTCGAGGGTCGGCCGATCGGCTGTGCGCAGCGCGTCGGGCCGATTGGCTGTGCGCAGCGCGTCGGGCCGATCAGCCGTGGCCTGCGCGTCGCCTCCCCGTGCCAGCGGGAGCGCGCGGACCTCGGCCGCCGAGGGAGCGGTGTCGTGCTAACGCTCCACTCGGCGGCCGTTCATCTACCGGGCGGTCGGCGACGACGTCCCGGCCCGGCTGATGCTGATGTCCGCGCCGGACGGGTGGTTCAGGCGAGCCCGGCGCGGCGCAGCGCCTCCGCCATCTCGCTGTTGGCCGGCGCTGCGGCGCCGCGACCCTGCCGCGCGCCACCCCGGTCACCCTGGCCGCCGCGCGCCCCGCCCTGACCAGGCTGGCCACCCCGCACCCCGCCCTGGCCGCCGCGCGCGCCGCCCTGACCAGGCTGGCCACCGCGCGTCCCGCCCTGGCCGCCACCGCGAGGGGCGCCGCCCTGGCCGCCGCGACCGCCGCCGTCACCCCGGCCCGCACCGGCGCCGGGCTCGTCGTCGAGACGCAGGGTCAGCGAGATCCGCTTGCGCGGTACGTCGACGTCGAGCACCTTCACCTTGACCACATCGCCTGACTTGACCACCTCGCGGGGGTCCTTCACGAAGGTGCGGGACATCGCCGACACGTGCACGAGACCGTCCTGGTGCACGCCGACGTCGACGAACGCCCCGAAGGCGGCCACGTTGGTGACCACGCCTTCGAGGATCATGCCGGGCTGCAGGTCGCCGATCTTCTCCACGCCCTCGGCGAAAGCGGCCGTACGGAACTCGGGCCGCGGGTCCCGGCCCGGCTTCTCCAGCTCGGCGAGGATGTCGGTGACGGTCGGAAGACCGAACTTGTCGTCGACGAAGTCGGTGGCCCTCAACCCGCGCAGGATCGTCGACTTGCCGATCAACGACCGGACGTCCGTCTCCGTCCGGGCCAGGATCCGGCGCACCACCGGGTACGCCTCCGGGTGCACGCTGGAGGCGTCCAGCGGGTCGTCGCCGTCGGGGATACGCAGGAACCCCGCGCACTGTTCGAACGCCTTCGGGCCGAGCCGCGGCACCTTCTTCAGGTCGGCCCGGGTGCGGAACGGGCCGTTGGCGTCCCGGTGCAGCACGATGTTCTCGGCCAGCCCCGCGCCGATGCCCGACACCCGGGTCAGCAGCGGCGCCGACGCCGTGTTGACGTCCACCCCGACCGCGTTCACGCAGTCCTCCACGACCGCGTCCAACGATCGGGAGAGCTTCACCTCGGAGAGGTCGTGCTGGTACTGGCCGACGCCGATCGAGCGTGGGTCGATCTTCACCAGTTCGGCGAGCGGGTCCTGGAGACGCCGGGCGATGGAGACCGCGCCGCGCAGCGAGACGTCCATTCCGGGCAACTCCTGGGCCGCGTACGCGGACGCGGAGTACACCGACGCGCCGGCCTCGGAGACCACCACCTTGGTGAGCTTGAGCTGCGGGTGCCGCTTGATGAGGTCGCCGGCCAGCTTGTCGGTCTCCCGCGAGGCGGTGCCGTTGCCGATCGCGATCAGCTCCACCCCGTGCGTGCCGGCGAGCCGGGCGAGGGTCTCGATCGAGGCGTCCCACTGCCGGCGCGGCTCGTGCGGGTAGATGGTGTCGGTGGCGACCACCTTGCCGGTGGCGTCCAGGACGGCGGCCTTCACACCCGTACGCAGACCGGGGTCGAGGCCCATGGTCGGGCGTGCCCCGGCGGGTGCGGCGAGCAGCAGGTCACGCAGGTTGGTGGCGAAGACGCGTACGGCCTCCTCCTCGGCGGCCTGCCACAGCCGCATCCGCAGATCCGCGCCGAGGTGGATGAGGATCCGGGTACGCCAGGCCCAGCGCACCGTGTCGGCGAGCCACTTGTCGCCCGCGCGGCCGGCGTCGCTGATGCCGAATCGGCCGGCGATCGCGGCCTCGTACCGGGTCGGGCCGCTGACCACGGTGTCGGAGTCGCCCTCCGGCTCCGGGTCCATGGTCAGGTCGAGCACGCCCTCCTTCTCGCCCCGGAACATCGCGAGGATCCGGTGCGAGGGCAACGTCGGGTACCCCTCGGCGAAGTCGAAGTAGTCGGCGAACTTCGCCCCGGCCGACTCCTGCCCGTCGCGTACCCGGGACACCAGGCGACCCCGCGACCACATCTGCTCCCGCAGCGTGCCGATGAGGTCGGCGTCCTCGGCGAAACGCTCGATGAGGATGGCCCGGGCGCCGTCCAGCGCGGCGGCGGCGTCGGCGACCCCCCGGTCCGCGTCGACGAAGCCGGCCGCCGCATCCTTGGGGTCCTGCGTCGGGTCGGTCAGCAGCGCGTCGGCGAGCGGCTCCAGGCCGGCCTCGCGAGCGATCTGCGCCCGGGTGCGCCGCTTCGGCTTGTACGGCAGGTAGATGTCCTCCAGCCGGGACTTCGAATCCGCCGCCATGATCTGGGCTTCGAGGGCCTCGTCCAGCTTGCCCTGGCCGCGGATCGACTCCAGCACCGCCGCCCGCCGCTCGTCCAACTCGCGCAGGTAGCGCAGCCGCTCCTCGAGCGTGCGCAGCTGGGTGTCGTCGAGCAGGCCGGTGGCCTCCTTGCGGTAGCGGGCGATGAACGGCACGGTGGCGCCGCCGTCGAGCAGCTCCACGGCCGCCCGGACCTGGCGCTCGGCCACGCCGAGCTCCTCGGCGATCCGCTGATGAACAGAGAGGGTCACGATCTCGATCCGCCTTCGGGAGTGGTTTCCGCCCAGCATTCTGCCGGGATAGCGTGGCGATCATGGAACCACCTGTGGAGCCGCGTGTCCGGCGGCTCTTCGGCGGCAGCGCCCGGGCCCTCGGCGACCTCGCCACCAGCCCGTACCGGGCCGACCGCGACCGGATCGTGGGTTCGCCGTTCTTCGCCCGGCTCGGCGGGGTCACCCAGGTGATCAGCCCGGTCGGCTCCGGGCTGCTGGTGCACAACCGGCTCACCCACAGCCTCAAGGTCGCGCAGGTCGCCCGGGCGATCGCCGAGCGGCTCACCGCCGACGAGCACCGCCGGGACCTGCTCGACAAGCTCGGCGGCTGCGACCCGGACGTGGTGGAGGCCGCCGCTCTCGCCCACGACCTCGGCCACCCGCCGTTCGGACACCTGGGGGAGCGGGTGCTGGACCGGCTGGCGCGGCACCGCCTCGGCCTGACCGACGGATTCGAGGGCAACGCCCAGTCGTACCGGATCGTCACCAGCACCGAGATCCGCGGCGCTGCCACCACCGGCCTCGACCTCACCGCCGCCGTGCGGGCCGCGATGCTGAAGTACCCGTGGACCCGGCTCGACCACCCCGACCCGCACCCGCGGCTGATGGACCCGCCGCCACGCGGGGCCACCCCGCCGCCGGACGATCCGGACAGCGGTTCGGCGAAGTTCGGCGCGTACCGGACCGAGATCGACGACCTGCGGCAGGCCCGGGAACCGTTCGTGGGCCGGATCCCGGACTGGCAGCAGACCGTCGAGGCATCCGTGATGGACACCGCCGACGACATCGCGTACGCCATCCACGACGTCGAGGACTTCTACCGGGTCGGCGTGCTCCAGCAGGGCGCGGTCTCCGCCGAGCTGATGGCCTGGCAGCGGGAGGCCGGTCACCTCCGGGCGATCACCGACGCGGCGTTGGCCGCATCGGCCCGCCGACCCGGCGCGGCGATCGAGCGGCTCCGCCGGCAGTTGCACCGCAAGGACGCCTGGGTGACCGACGACGACGCCTTCGCCGCGGCGGTCGAGCACGTCCGGGAGGAGTTGGTGGACGGACTGCTGGCCATGCCGTTCGACGGCTCGATCGAGGCCGAGCAGTACGTGGCCCGCTTCTCCGCCCGCTGGTCCACCCGGTTCGTCGAGGCGGTCACCGTGACCGACCGGCCGTCGGTGCGCTCCGGGTACGTGCTGCTCGGCTGCGCGCAGTGGCACGAGGTGCAGGTGCTCAAGTTCGTGCACCACCGGTTCGTGCTGGCCCGCCCCGACCTGGCCCTGCACCAGCGTGGGCAGGCCCGGCTGCTGGGCACCCTCGTGGAGGCGCTGTGGGAGTGGCTGCTCGACCCGGAGGAGGAATCCCGTCTGCCGCGGCGCCTGCACGATCTCGTGGAGCTGGCCGAGGCGGAGCTGCACCCGCGGACCCACGACCGGATCGGCCGGGCCCGCGGCCGGGCGATCATCGACTTCGTCGCGCAACTCACCGACGGTCAGGCGGTGGCGATGCTGGACGCGCTCTCCGGCCGGTCCGGAGCGCTCTGGACCGACGCGTTCGTGCTCTGATCAGGCGACCGCCTGCCACCAGCCGTCGACCGGCGGCGGGTCGTCCACCACCACCCGCTCACCCGGCCGGGGCACCGCCAGCCGGATGTCGCGGGCCTTCGCCTCCGCCCAGAGCCGGTCCACCGGCTCGGCCCAGTCGTGCAGGGCGAGGTTGAACGTCGCCCAGTGCACCGGGATGAACAGACCGCCGCGCAGGTCGAGGTGGGCCTCCACCGCCTCCTCCGGGTACATGTGGATGTTCGGCCAACCCTGGTCGTACGCGCCGATCTGCATCAGCGTGACGTCGAAGGGGCCGTGCTCGGCGCCGATGGCGGCGTAGCCGGCGAAGTAGCCGGAGTCGCCGGTGTAGAAGGCCCTGCGCTGCGCACCGGCGATCACCCACGAGCTCCAGAGCGTGCCGTCGCGGCGCAGCCCCCGCCCGGAGAAGTGTCGGGCGGCGGTGGCGGTGAGGGTCAGATCGCCCACCCGGTGGCTCTCCGACCAGTCCAGTTCGACGATCCGCTCCTCCGGCACCCCCCACCGGTCCAGGTGCGCGCCGACTCCGAGCGGCACCACGAACGGCGCGTTCTGGCCGGCCAGCAGCCCCCGTACGGTGGGCAGGTCGAGGTGGTCGTAGTGGTCGTGGGAGATCAGGATCGCGTCCAGCGCGGGAAGTTCGTCGAGACGTACCGGCGGCTCGTGCAGCCGGCGCGGGCCGATCACCGCCGACGGGGAGCAGCGCTCGCTCCAGACCGGATCGAGCAGCACCCGCCGGCCCTCGATCTCGATCAGTGCCGAGGCGTGGCCGTACCAGATCACGTTGAGTTCCCGGCCCGCCTGCGGGTCGGGCGGGGCGGCCGGTCGCAGCAGCGGCACGGCGGCGCTCGGCCGGCGCTTCTGCTTGCCGAAGAGAAGCTCCCAGACCAGGTTGCGCGCCGGCTCGGCGGCCGTCGAGCGGACGTCCGACGGGTTGCGGAAGGCGCCGTCGCGGAACTGCGGGGACCGTGCCGCCCGCTCGGCCCGCGCGCCGGTCAGCCGACCGCCGAGTGCCAGCGGCACGTCCCGGGCCGTCCAGGCGAGCCCGGCCAGCGCCGCCACGCCGGCCAGCCGGCCCAGCCGCCGGCCGAGGAAGCGATCGAGTTCCTTTCGTTGCGCTCCGTCGCGCATGCTCGCTCCTTCCGGCGCTCCCGCCCTACACGGTAGTCATCGGGTGTGTCCCCGTTCACCTGAAACAGTCACCTGGCGTCGCCACGCCACCGGCACCGGGGAACGTCCGGTGGCGCGGCGCCGGCCGGCTGGGCTCAACCGCCGTTGCTTGGCCGCCGGGCGCTCGGGCTGTGTCGCCGGCCCGAGCCGCTGAGGTGAGCGGTGGCGTCAATCAGGATCCGGCCGAGCCGGGCGCGGGCCTGCACGGCGGGGTGCGTGGCGCCGAAGTCGTCGGCGTCGGCCTGACCGTCGGCGAACAGCGCGTACGTCAGCACCGCGGCGCCGGCCGGGTCGAAGATGACACCCGCCTCGTGCCGCGCCGTGCCGAACCAGCCCGCCTTGGTGGCGACGCGGGCCCGCTCCTGCGACGACATGACGCGCCGGATCCCATCGGTGAAGGCGATGGGGGAGCGCAACACGTCGAGCAGGAATGCCGTGGACGACGGCGAGATGACGGTGCCGGCCACGTGCGCGCGCAGCAGGTCGTGGGTCTCCTGCGGGGTGCTGGTGCCGAGGAAGAAGCGGTTCGGGTTGGCCACCGGTTCGACCTGGGTGTTCGGGAAGCCCTTGGCGACCAGGATGCTGTTCAACTCGGCGGCGGGGCAGACCAGGCCGCAGAGCCGGACGGCGGTGTCGTCGGAGACCGTCAGCAGGGCCGTGAGGGCGTGCCCGAGGGTGACCGAGCTGGGGTAGGCGTTGTCGAGGCTGAAGATGCCGTCACCGCCCGGCACCACGATCTCGGCGGTCACCTCCAGCCGCTGGTCCAGTGCGAGCAGACCCCGGTCCACCTTGTCGAGCACCGCCGTGGCCACCGCGATCTTGTTGACGCTGTACGCCTCGAGCCGCTGATCGGGGGCGTCCGCCACGGCCACCACCGGAGCGCCGCCGGCGGCGCCGGCCACGCTGATGTACGCCTGCCAGTTCCCGCCGGCCCGAGCCGTCTCCCGCTCGTACGCCTCCGCCACCCGGGCGGCCACCCGCTCCGGGGAGCCGGCGGCCTCGGTGGTGAGGCCCGGCTCCGGGTCGCCGCTCCTGGCGGACGCCGGCCCGGCCGTGCCCAGCACTGTGCCGGCGGTGGCCACCGTGCCGAGCCCGAGCGCGGTCCTGCGGTTAACCCTGATAGTCAATCGTTTCTCCCGTCGTGGTGCACCGGAGTGGTTCCCGGCCCACCACACTAGGCGAATCGATCGACGAACGTGATACCGGCTACTGCTCACCGCGCCCGTCGCAGCACGCGCGCGCCTATCGTTGCGGGCAGCGTGGCGGCGGTGTGCAGGACGTTACCGAGGTCGGGCAACCAGCCGCCGCGTACCGACTCGCTGCCCGGATCCGGGGTGAAGACCACCCCGTCGTGCGCGGCCACCGCTTCGTCGGCCAGGCCGAGCCGCCGCATCAGCGGCCCCACCAGTACGTCGTACAGGCCGGGCAGGCAGGTGAAGCCGAGCCGCATCAACGGGTTGAGCCGGCCGACCGACACCTCGCGGCGGGGCCGTTCGACGCACCCGACGATGGCCCGGGCGGCTCTCTCCGGCGCGGCGATCGGTGGCGGTGGCCGGCCGACCAGGCCGAGGTGGTTCGCCGCCCGCTGGTAGATGGGGGTGTCGACACTGCCGGGGCTGACCAGGCAGACGTGGATGTCGGGGGCGTCGCGCACCTCCTGCTGGAGGGAGCGGACCAGGCCGGTCAGTCCCCACTTCGCGGCCACGTAGCAGCTCATGTAGGGCGCGGTGATGTGCCCCAGCACCGATCCGGTGAGGACGAGCGTGCCCGAACCGGTGGACCGGAAGTGCCGCAGCGCCACCCGGGCCGCCTCCGCGGCCGCCAGCAGGTCGGTCCGGACCACCTGGTCGAAGACCCGCCCCGGCAGCAGGTCGAAGCGGCCGTACGCGGTGACCGCCGCTGTGTGCGCCCAGACGTCGATGCGGCCGAACCGGTCGACGGCCGCGGCCGCGAGCGCCTCCAGCGCGCCGGGCGCGGTGATGTCGGTCGGCACCACGAGCGCCTCTGCGCCCTCGGCGGCGCACTCGGCGCGTACCTCTTCGAGGGCCTGCGGAGCGCGGGCGGCGAGCACCAGGCGGTCGCCGCGCCGGGCGAACTCCCGGGCGACCACCCGACCGATCCCGCTGCTGGCGCCGACGGCGACCACGACCCGGCTCACGGTTCGAGCACGACCTTCACGCAGCCGTCCCGCTTGGACTGGAACATCTCGTACGCCTCCGGCGCCTGCTGCAGCGGCAGCCGGTGGGTACGCAGGTCCGTCACGCCGAGCGGATCGCCGTCACCGCTCAGCAACGGCATGATCTCGTCGACCCAGCGGCGTACGTGGCACTGGCCCATCCGCAGCTGCACGCCCCGGTCGAACATCTCCATCAGCGGCATCGGATCCATCTCGCCGCCGTAGACGCCGGAGAGCGAGACGGTGCCGCCGCGGCGGACGGACTTCAGCGCGGCATGCAGCACGCTGAGCCGGTCCACGCCCACCCGGTCGGTCATCGCCTGGGCCAGCCGGTCGGGGAGCAGGCCGGCCGCGGCCTGGGCGAGCTTGCCGGTGGGGGAGCCGTGCGCCTCCATGCCGACCGCGTCGATCACCGCGTCCGGGCCGCGCCCGTCCACCAGGTCGATCAGCGTGCCCGGCACGTCGTCGATCTCGCGTACGTCGAGCACCTCAACGCCGTGCCGGCGGGCCAGCTCCAGGCGTTCCGGCACCAGGTCGAGGCCGATCACCCGGCCGGCGCCGAGGTGCCGGCCGACCCGGGCGCAGAACTGCCCGACCGGGCCGAGCCCGAAGACGGCGAGCGTGCCGCCGGGCGGGGTGTCGGCGTACTTCACCGCCTGCCAGGCGGTCGGCAGGATGTCGGAGAGGTAGAGCCAGCGTTCGTCCGGGCCGCCCTCGGGGACGGTGATCGGGCCGAACTCGGCGTGCGGCACCCGCAGGTACTCGGCCTGGCCGCCGGGCACCGAGCCGTAGAGGCAGGTGTAGCCGAACAGCGCGGCGCCCTTGCCCTCGGCGCGGACCTGGGTGGTCTCGCACTGCGCGTACAGCTGGCGCCGGCACATCCAGCAGGCCCCGCAGGCGATGTTGAAGGGCACCACCACCCGGTCGCCCGGTTTGAGCCGGGTCACGCCGGTGCCGACCTCCTCGACGATGCCCATCGGCTCGTGCCCGAGCACGTCGCCCGGTTTCAGGTACGGCCCGAGCACCTCGTACAGGTGCAGGTCCGAGCCGCAGATCGCGGTCGAGGTGACCCGTACGATCGCGTCGGTCGGCTCCTCGATCCGCGGGTCGGGCACCTCCTCCACCCGTACGTCCCGCTTGCCCTGCCAGGTCAGTGCCTTCATGTCCGGTTCCCTCCAGAACTCTCCCCGCACTGCTACCCGGGTGCGCGGAGTTGAACCGGAAGGATTCCGACCAGGCCTGATCCGGTAACGGCCGTGCTCCGCCGGACGAAGAAGAGGAGTAACGGCTACCAGAGAGGACGGCCAGTGCATGACCCTGACCCAGCGGAGGGCGACGTCTCCCGCATCGGAGTCGATCCAGTGGCCTTCGAGGCCTTCTACCGCCGCCACGTGGCGGCGGTCGGCCGATTCGTGGCACGGCGGGTGGACGACCCGCACCTCGCCGCCGACCTGACCGCCGACGTGTTCCTCGCGGTGATCGAGTCGGCGGCCGGCTACCGGGCCGACCGGGGCAGCGAGATCGGCTGGCTGTTCGGGGTGGCCCGCAACGTGATCGCCGACGAGCGGCGGCGGGCGGCCCGACGGCTGCGGGTGACCGGGCGGATGGCCGGACGACGGGACCTGGACGCCGACGACATCGCCCGCATCGAGGAGCGGATCGACGCCGAGTCGGCGGCCCGTCGTACCCATCGGGCGCTGAGCGAGCTGCCCGAGGAGACCCGCGCGCTCGTCGAACTCGTCGCCGTCGACGGCCTCACCGTCACGGAGGCGGCTGCCGCGCTCGGGTTGTCCCCGGTCGCCGCCCGGGTCCGCCTGCACCGTGCCCGTCGCAGCGTTCGCGCCGTGCTCGCCCGACCGGCCGCCACCCTCGCCTGATGAGAACGGAGATGACGCCATGACCAGGACAGAACAGTCGCCGCACGGTTTCGAGGAGCGGCTCCTCACGGATCTGAAGGCACATGTCGCCCAGCGGGCCGAGACGGTTCCGGTGGCCCGCCGGGCCGGCAGCCGCGTGCGGTTCCTGCGCGGCCGACGGCTCATCGGCGTGTTCGGGCTGGCGGTCGCGCTGACCGCCGGCGGTCTGGCGGTCCAGGCGATCGGGGTGGGCGACCGGCCGCCGCCCACGGCCGACGCGGCGGAGATCTTCCGGCTCGCCGCCGACGCCGCCCGGCAACAGCCTGAGCTAACCGCCCGGCCCGACCAGTACGTCTTCACGGAGCTTCTGACGACGACCCGGGAGCTGCCGGACAGCGGCCCGTACATCACCGCGCGTGCGCAGCTGTGGCAGTCAGCCGGGGGTATCGCGCACACGCAGGCCCGGTACCGCCCGGAGACCGGACCGGACGGGTGGAGCGAGCTGCGGGTGATCCGCCCGATCGATCCCGGGGATCCCCGCAGGGAGCTCGACGAACTCCCGTCGCCCGCGTACCACGGCGACCTGCCCACCGATCCGGCCGAGCTGCTCCGATACCTTCGGGAACACCCGGTCGACCTGCACCTGCCCGAGGGCGCCGACGAGCAGGCCGTGTACGGGGACGAGAGCATGGCGTACACCACGGCGCGGTCGATGCTCCGCGGCTACGTGCCGCCCCGAGCGCTGGCGGCGCTCTTCGAACTGCTGGCGCGGCAGCCGGGAGCGGTCGTCATGTCGGGGGACGTGGTGGACGCCGCGGGCCGGCACGGGGTGGCGATCCGGATGCCCGGGGTGATCGGTGGCAACGAGGATTTGATCTTCGACCGGGACACCCACGTCTACCTCGGCAACCGGGGGTCTGTCATCCGCAACGGCAAGGAGTCGCTGCAGTCGGCGGACGCGCTGCTGCGCGTCGCGATCGTCGACCGGCCGGGCCAGCTGCCCTGACCGGTGGCGTCCGGCCGGCCGGGTCGAATCCGGGCGGGGAGACGGATCGGGCCGCCGCACCCTCCAGGGTGCGGCGGCCCGTCGTACGTACCGTCCGGTCAGGAACCGGGCTTGCCGGCCGCCTTCTTGGTGGCCATGAGGAAGTCCCGGTTCAGCCGGCCGATGGTGTTCAGCGGGATGCCCTTCGGGCAGGCCACGGTGCACTCACCGGTGTTGGTGCAGCCGCCGAAGCCGGCCTCGTCGTGCGCGTCGACCATGCCGATCACCCGGGTGTACCGCTCCGGCTGGCCCTGCGGCATCAGCGAGAGCTGGGTGATCTTGGCGGCGGTGAAGAGCATGCCGGAGCCGTTCGGGCAGGCCGCCACGCAGGCACCGCAACCGATGCAGGCCGCCGCCTCGAAGGCCGCGTCCGCGTCGGACTTGGGGACCGGCATCGAGTGCGCTTCGGGGGCGCTGCCGGTCGGCGCGGTGATGTAACCGCCGGCCGCGATGATCTTGTCGAACGCGCTGCGGTTGACCACCAGGTCCTTGACCACGGGGAAGGCCTGGGCCCGCCACGGCTCGATGTCGATCGTGTCGCCGTCCTTGAACTGCCGCATGTGCAGCTGGCAGGCGGTGGTGCCGCGCTGCGGCCCGTGCGCCATGCCGTTGATCATCATGCCGCACATGCCGCAGATGCCCTCGCGGCAGTCGTGGTCGAAGGCCACCGGGTCCTCGCCGGCGAGGATCAGGCGTTCGTTGAGCACGTCGAGCATCTCCAGGAACGACATGTCCGGGGAGACGTCGTCGACCTGGTAGGTCACCATCCGACCCTTGTCCTCGGGGCCCGTCTGGCGCCAGATGCGCAGGGTCAGGTTCACTTGTAGCTCCGCTGCGTGGGGTGGACGTATTCGAACTGCAGGTCTTCCTTGTGCAGCACCGACGGCTGGCCGGTGGCGGTGAACTCCCAGGCCGCGACGTACGAGAAGTGCTCGTCGTCGCGCTGGGCCTCGCCGTCCTCGGTCTGGTGCTCGGCCCGGAAGTGGCCGCCGCAGGACTCCTCGCGGTGCAGGGCGTCGATGCACATGAGCTCGGCCAGCTCGAAGAAGTCGGCCACCCGGCCGGCCTTCTCCAGTGACTGGTTGAGCCCCTCGCCGTCGCCGAGCACCCGCACGCGCTGCCAGAACTGGTCGCGCAGGGCGCGGATCTCGTCGATTGCCTTGCGCAGCCCGGCCTCGGTGCGCTCCATGCCGCAGTGGTCCCACATGATCTGGCCCAGCTCGCGGTGGAACGAGTCGACGGTCCGGTCGCCGTTGACCGCCAGCAGCCGCTGGAGGCGGTCCTCCACGTCCCGCCGGGCCTCGGCCGCCGCCGGGTGGCTCTCGTCGACCTTCTCGAACGGGCCGGCCGCCAGGTAGTTGGCGATGGTGTTCGGCAGCACGAAGTAGCCGTCGGCCAGGCCCTGCATCAGCGCGGACGCGCCCAGCCGGTTGGCCCCGTGGTCGGAGAAGTTCGCCTCACCGATCACGAACAGGCCGGGGATGGTCGACTGCAGGTCGTAGTCGACCCACAGCCCGCCCATCGTGTAGTGCACCGCGGGGTAGATCCGCATCGGCACCTCGTACGGGTCCTCGCCGGTGATGCGCTCGTACATCTCGAAGAGGTTGCCGTACTTGGCCTCGACGGCCTTGCGGCCGAGCCGGCCGATCGCGTCGGCGAAGTCGAGGTAGACGCCGAGCCCACCGGGGCCGACACCGCGACCCTGGTCGCAGACGGCCTTGGCGGCCCGGGAGGCGATGTCGCGGGGCACCAGGTTGCCGAAGGAGGGGTAGATCCGCTCCAGGTAGTAGTCCCGCTCGTCCTCGGGGATGTCCTTCGGGTTGCGGTCGTCGCCCTTGGCCTTGGGCACCCACACCCGGCCGTCGTTGCGCAGCGACTCACTCATCAGGGTCAGCTTCGACTGGTGGTCGCCGGAGACCGGGATGCAGGTCGGGTGGATCTGCGTGTAGCAGGGGTTGGCGAAGTACGCGCCCTTGCGGTGCGCCCGCCAGGTGGCGGTGACGTTGCAGCCCTTGGCGTTGGTGGAGAGGTAGAAGACGTTGCCGTAGCCACCGGAGGCGAGCACGACGGCGTCGGCGAACTCGGTGGTGATCTCGCCGGTGACCAGGTCCCGGACCACGATGCCCCGGGCCTTGCCGTCGACGACGATCAGCTCCAGCATCTCGTGCCGGGCGTTCATCTCCACGTTGCCCAGGCCGATCTGCCGCTCGAGCGCCTGGTACGCGCCGAGCAGCAGCTGCTGGCCCGTCTGGCCCCGGGCGTAGAAGGTGCGCTGTACCTGGGCGCCGCCGAAGGACCGGGTGTCCAGCAGGCCGCCGTACTCGCGGGCGAACGGCACGCCCTGGGCGACGCACTGGTCGATGATGTTGACGGAGACCTCGGCCAGCCGGTGCACGTTCGATTCGCGGGAGCGGAAGTCGCCGCCCTTGACGGTGTCGTAGAAGAGCCGGTACACCGAGTCGCCGTCGTTGCGGTAGTTCTTGGCGGCGTTGATGCCGCCCTGCGCGGCGATCGAGTGGGCCCGGCGCGGGCTGTCCTGGTAGCAGTAGGACTTGACCCGGTAGCCCTGCTCGGCGAGCGTGGCGGCGGCCGAGCCGCCGGCCAGGCCGGTGCCGACCACGATCACGGTCATCTTCCGGCGGTTGGCCGGGTTGACCAGCTTGGACTCGAAGCGGTGGCGTTCCCAGCGGGTCTCGATCGGTCCGTCAGGAGCCTTGGTGTCGGCGATCGGGTCGCCCTCGGTGAAAAGATCCATGGTCAGGACACCAATCCGGTCAGTACGGCGAACGGGATCACCAGGAAGCCGCCGCAGATGACGACGGCGACGGCCAGCGCGGAGAGTCGTGCCCATCGCTCACCCTTGGGCGTCTGCTGTCCCAGGCTGCGAAGCGCGCTGAACACACCGTGCCGGAGGTGGAAGCCCAGCGTGACGATCGCCAGGGTGTAGAAGAGCGTGACGTACCAGCGCTCCGGCGCGAAGTCGGCCACGACGTTGCTGTACGGCTTGCTGCTGCTGCCGACCGGGTTCAACGTGCCGGCGCTCAGGTCCAGCAGGTGGTAGATCACGAAGAGCAGGATGATCACGCCACCCCAGCGCATCGTGCGGGCCGCGTAGCTGCCCTGGACCTTGGGCCGGTGCGCGTACCGGACCGGGCGAGCGGCGCGCGCCCGCAGGGCCAGCACGCTTGCGGACCAGATGTGCGCCACGACGGACACCGTCAGCGCGCCGCGCAGGATCCAGAGGAACCACACACCCGGCAGCAGCGGTTTGCCGATGTCGCGCAGCCAGTGCGCGTAGTGGTCGAAAGCCGGCTGGCCCGCGAAGGCCTTCAGGTTTCCGATCATGTGCGCGACCAGGTACAGCACAAAGAAGATGCCTGACACCGCCATGACGGCCTTGAGGCCGACGTTCGAGCGGATCGGCGACCGGGTTCTCGTCGTCGTGACTACCACAGGGCCGACGCTAGGAGTAGTTCGATCAGTCGTCCAATGCATCGACAGCGCAGTCTTGATAGCCGTAGGCTATGGGCATGCAGCTGCACCAGCTGAGGTACTTCGTAGCGGTGGCCGAAGTACGACATTTCACCCAGGCTGCCGACATCGTCGGCATAACCCAGCCGTCGCTGAGTAAGCAAATTCACGCTCTGGAGGGCGACCTGGGAGCCCCGCTCTTCGAACGAGTAAGAGGCAACATCGCTCTCACCGCGGCGGGCGAGGTGCTCCTGCCGTTGGCCAGACGGATCCTCGCCGACGTCGACACCGCCACCCGGGAGGTGCAGGAACTGGTCGGGCTCCGGCGCGGGCGGGTCCGCCTCGGCGCCACCCCCAGCCTGGCCACCTCGCTCGCCCCGCCGGTGCTGCGCCGGTTCCGCGACGCGCACCCCGCGGTGGACCTGCGGGTGGAGGAGGGCGGCTCCCAGGACCTGGTCCGTGACCTGCTTCGGGGCGACCTGGATCTCGCGCTGATCATCATGCCGGGCCAGGGCGCGGACCCGGGGCTGCGCGTCGACCCGATCCTGCGGGAGAGCCTCGTGGTCGCCTCCGTGGCGGAACCGGGGACCCCCGCCGACGCCGACGAGCTGCGCATCACCGACCTGCGCGACCGGCCGATGGTGATGTTCCGCGAGGGCTACGACCTGCGCGACGCCACCATTCAGGCGTGCCGGGCGGCCGGCTTCGAACCGACGTTCGCCGTCGACGGCGGCGAGATGGACGCCGTGCTGAGCTTCGTCGAGGCCGGGCTGGGCATCGCGCTGGTGCCGGGCATCGTCGTCGCCCGCCGCCCGGGCGTACGCATCACGCGGCTCGCCCCGCCGGGCGTGACCCGGACCATCGCGGTGGCCCGGCGCCGCGACGTGGTGCCGACCAACGCCGGTCGGGAGCTGCGCCGCATCCTGCTGGAGTACGTCCGCGACGCCACCGCCGAGGGCGAACTCCCACCGGGCGTCGAACCGCTGTAGACCCCCGCGACCCCGCCGCCGCACCGCAGATGGGCGACGAGGATCAGCAGGCAGACCTCACCGAGGCAGACGAGGCGTTCGAGCAGACCGACGTACGGGCGCAGCGGCGAACCCACCAGATAGGCGGCCACGAAAGGGATCAGCGCCACCACGCAGACACCCGCGCCCGCGACCACCGCGCGGGCGAGGCGGCCCGGATGCCGTACGGCGACGAGCAGCGCGCCCACCGGCAGGCCGGACAGGGCGGCGACGGCCGCCCAGCGGTGGATGTCCCCGGTGGTGGTCACCGCCACGCCGACCGGGTCGCGGGGAAAGACGACCAGGACCACCAGCCCCACGCACCAGGCGAGCAGCCCGGCCGGCCCCACGACTGCCAGCGGCCTTCTCCACCGGGCGATCGACCGTCCGGGCCCGCGCAGCGCCGGAGCCAGCAGCAGCGCCGAACCCGCGGCCAGCGTCAGGACGGCCACGTTGAACAGCCAACCGTGACGCGACAGCGCGTAGTCGCTGACCGTGTCCCGCACCGGGTCGACGGGATGCCCGGGCAGGTGCAGGACGCCGAACAGGAGCATCGCCACCCCGGCCCCGAACAGACCGGCGATTCGGGCGACGGCCGGCGTGCGGGTCGGCCGGGAACCGGTTCCGGTGGCCGACCCGAGGGACGTGGAGGCTGTGGGCACGAGCCGTTCTCCTCACCCGGCGGCGCGCCCGGACGGGCACGCGAGGGCGAGCGTGTTCCCGCTCCGCCCCACACCACACCACCCGATCAGGGCCCGTTTCAGCGACCCTCGGCCTCGTCCATGGCTCGGTAGATGCGCTGCTCCGACACCGGGTACGGGGTACCGAGCGCCTGGGCGAACACGTTCACCCGGAGCTCCTCGATCATCCAGCGGATCTGCCGGGCTGCCGCCGACTGCCGCCGCGCCGGCGGCAGCGCCGCCAGCATGTCCTGGTACTCCTTCTGCACCACGGCGATCCGGTCCTGCTGCTGCTTGTCCCGCTGCGGGCTGCCCGGCAGCCGGTCCAGCCGCCGCTCGATCGCGGTCAGGTAGCGCAGCAGATCGGGCAGGCGCGCGTATCCGGCCTCCGTGATGAACCCGTCGTGCACGAGCCCGGTGAGCTGGTTGCGGATGTCGGCCAACGCGGCCACCACCGCCAGGTTCTTCGTCGCACCGAGCCGCTGCTCCACCGTGTACGCGGCGGCGAGCACCCGGCGTGCCCGCTCCATCACCTCGACCACCGTGTCGATCAGGTCGGCGCGGACCCGTTCGCGCAGCGCGGCGAAGCCGTCGGCGTCCCAGGCCGGGCCGCCCGCGTCGGTGACCAGCTTGTCGATCGCCGCGCCGGCCGCGTCCTCGATGAGCGCCTGCACCCCGCCGTGCGGGTTACGGCTGAGCGCCAGCTTCGCCTCGTTGGACAACCGCCCCTGGAGGAACTTCGCCGGTGACGGCACGGTCAGCCGCAGCAGCCGCCGCGTGCCCGCCCAGTGCGCCGCCTCCGCCTCGGGCGCCGAGTCGAAGACCCGTACGCCGACGGTGGCGCCCTCGTCGACCAGCGCCGGGTACGCCGTCACCGCGTACCCCGCCCGGACCTGTTCGATGGTGCGGGGCAGGGTGCCGATGCTCCACTCGCGCAACCCGGTGCGGGCCACGTCCGGCGCGGCGGCCGCCACCACCTGCCGTACCTCGGTCTTCAGCTGCCGTTGCAGCGCCGGCAGGTCCTTGCCCTCGGCGACCGGTTTGTCGTCCTCGCCGAGCACCCGGAAGGTGACGCGCAGGTGCGCCGGCAGTTTCGCCGGTTCCCAGGCGTCGCGGGGCACGGTGACCCCGGTCATCCGGCGCAGCTGGCGGGTCAGGGCGTCGAGCAGCGGTTCCTCGCCGGCGGGCATGGCGGCGAGCGCCGCCCGGGCGTAGTCGGGCACCGGGACGAAGTTGCGGCGCAGCGCCTTGGGCAGTGAGCGGATAAGCGCGATGACCATTTCCTCACGCAGCCCCGGCACCTGCCAGTCGAAGGTCTCCGCCGGCACCTGGTTGAGCAGGGGCAGCGGAATGTCCACCGTGACGCCGTCGCTGGCCGTACCCGGTTCGAAGGTGTAGGTCAGCGGCAACGCCACCCCGTCGGCCCGCCACTCGTCCGGGTAGTCGGCCTCGTCGACCCCGCCGCGGCCCTCGTTGACCAGCAGCTCGCGGGTGAAGGTGAGCAGGTCGGGCCGCTCCCGCCGGACCTGCTTCCACCAGGCGTCGAAGTGCCGGCCGGAGACGACGTCGGCGGGGATGCGCGCGTCGTAGAAGTCGAAGATCGTCTGGTCGTCGACGAGGATGTCCCGCCGCCGGGCCCGGTTCTCCAACTCCTCGATCTCGGTCAGCAGGCGCTGGTTGTCGCGCCAGAACTGGTGGTGGGTCTGCCAGTCGCCCTCGACGAGCGCGTGCCGGATGAACAGCTCCCGGCTGAGCGCCGGGTCGATCCGGCCGAAGTTGACCTTCCGCGAGGTGACCAGCGGGACGCCGTAGAGGGTCACCTTCTCGTAGGCCATCACGGCCGCCTGCTTCTTCTCCCAGTGCGGCTCGCTGTAGCTGCGCTTCACCAGGTGCTGGGCGAGGGGCTCCACCCACTCCGGCTCGACCCGGCCGGCGATCCGGCCCCAGAGCCGGGACGTCTCCACCAACTCGGCGGCCATCACCCAGCGCGGCGGCTTGCGGAACAGCGCCGAGCCGGGGAAGAGCGCGAACTTCGCGCCCCGGGCGCCGAGGTATTCGTTCTTCTGCGCGTCCTTCAGGCCCACGTGGGAGAGCAGCCCGGCCAGCAGCGACTGGTGCACCTTCGGGGTGTCGATCTCCTCCGGCAGGTCCGCGCCGCCGCCACGCCGGCCGCCGTCGGTCGCGCCGGCCTCCCGCGCCGGTCGCCCACCACGACCCCGGCCCTCCTCGGGCGTACGCAGCACCTGGCGCAGCTGGCTGACGATGTCCTGCCACTCGCGTACCCGCAGGTAGTTGAGGTACTCGGCCTTGCACATCCGGCGGAAGGCGCTGGAGGACAGGGTCCGCTGCTGCTCCCGCAGGTAGCGCCAGAGGTTCAGCAGCGCCACGAAGTCCGACTCCCGGTCGGTGAACCGGGCGTGTGCCTGGTCGGCCTGGGCCTGCTTGTCGGCCGGCCGCTCCCGTGGGTCCTGGATCGACAGCGCCGCCGCGATCACCATGACCTCGGTGGCGCAGCCGTTGCGCTCACCCTCGACCACCATGCGGGCCAGCCTCGGGTCGACGGGCAGTTGCGCCAGCCGGCGCCCGAGCGGGGTGAGCCGCTTCGCCGGGTCGGGCTCGGTCGGGTCCAACCCGCCCAGCTCGTGCAGCAGGTTGACGCCGTCGGTGATGTTGCGCCGGTCCGGCGGCTCGATGAACGGAAACGCGGCGATGTCGCCGAGCCCGATCGCGGTCATCTGGAGGATCACGGAGGCCAGGTTCGTCCGCAGGATCTCCGGGTCGGTGAACTCCGGTCGGGAGAGGAAGTCCTGCTCGTCGTAGAGGCGGATGCAGATGCCGTCCGAGGTGCGGCCGCAGCGTCCCTTGCGCTGGTTCGCCGACGCCTGCGAGACCGGTTCGATCGGCAGCCGCTGCACCTTGAGCCGGTTGCTGTACCGCGAGATACGGGCGGTGCCGGGATCGACCACGTACTTGATGCCGGGCACGGTCAGCGAGGTCTCCGCCACGTTGGTCGCCAGTACCACCCGCCGCCCGCCGTGCGGGGCGAACACGCGGTGCTGTTCGGCGGCGGAGAGCCGGGCGTACAACGGCAGGATCTCGGTGCCACGCAGCAGCGGCTTCTTCTCCACCAGCCGGCTCAGCGCGTCGGCGGTGTCGCGGATCTCCCGCTCGCCGCTGAGGAAGACCAGGATGTCGCCCGGGCCCTCGGCGGCCAGTTCCTCGACGGCGTCGCCGATCGCCTGGATCTGGTCGCGGACGTTCTCCTCGTCCCCGTCCTCCTCGTCCGACTCGCTGACCTCGACCAGCGGCCGGTACCGCACCTCCACCGGGTACGTCCGTCCGGAGACCTCGATGACCGGCGCGGGATTGCCCCCGGCGTCGGCGAAGTGCCGGGCGAAGCGGTCGGTCTCGATGGTCGCCGAGGTGATGACCACCTTGAGGTCGGGGCGACGGGGCAGCAGCTGCTTCAGGTAGCCGAGGATGAAGTCGATGTTGAGGCTGCGCTCGTGCGCCTCGTCGATGATCAGGGTGTCGTACTGGCGGAGCATCCGGTCGGTCTGCAGCTCGGCGAGCAGGATGCCGTCGGTCATCAGCTTCACCAGGCTGCGGTCGCCGACCTGGTCGGTGAAGCGGACCTTGTAGCCGATCACGTCACCCAGTTCGGTGCCGAGCTCGTCGGCGATCCGGTCGGCGACCGTACGCGCGGCCAGCCGCCGCGGCTGGGTGTGCCCGATCAGCCCGTTGATCCCGCGCCCCAGCTCCAGGCAGATCTTGGGCAGCTGGGTGGTCTTTCCGGAGCCGGTCTCGCCGGCCACGATCACCACCTGGTGGTCCCGGATCGCGGCGGCGAGGTCGTCCTTGCGCTCGCTCACCGGCAGGCCGGCCGGATACGTGATCGTCGGCACCGCGGCCCGCCGGTCGGCGAGCCGCTGCTCGGCCCGCTCGACCTCGGTGGCGATCTCGGTCAGCGCCGCGGCCCGCCGCTGCGGGTCGCGGAGCTTGCGGACGCCGTCCAGCCGACGCTGGAGTCTGCGCTGGTCGCGGAACATCAGGGGGGCGAGGCGGCGGTGCAGCTCCCGGACGGTGTCAGGAGCGGCGGGTACGGCTGGATTCTGCATGTCGTCGCCAAGAATAGGCCGCCGCCCGGAAGCCGCCTCCTGGTTTACCGTCCGGCCCGCTCCAACCGGGCCGAGCCCCGCGTCGATGCGCGCTGGCGCCTCAGGAGCGCCCGCCCGGCGCGGGGCTGACCCGCTGCGTTGATACCGCACAGGCATATTGATGACTCCGGGGTATCGCGCTCGTCGAGACACCCCCGCCCTGCCCCGTCTGCGCCGCCAAGATCCTCCCGTGGCGAGGAATCCGCCGCGACCGGGCGGCCGACCACCGGCCGGGTCTCGGCAGCCGGCCCGGTTAGAGTGGCCGCCGGACGACGACGGGGGGCGATATGGAGATGCGGGACACCGACCGGGCGCTGGTGCAGGCGGCGACAGCCGTCGCCAAGCTGCGTTGCCGCAGCGAGAACCACACGGTCGCCGCCGCGGCCCGGTCCGCCGACGGCCGGGTCTTCACCGGGGTGAACGTCTACCACTTCACGGGCGGACCCTGCGCGGAGGTGGTCGCGATCGGCGCCGCCGCCACCCAGGGCGTCACCGAGCTGGAGACCATCGTCGCGGTGGGGGACCGGGGGCGTGGGGTGATCCCGCCGTGCGGGCGATGCCGGCAGGTGCTCCTGGACTACTTCCCGTCGATCCGGGTGATCGTCGGCCCGGCGGACGGGCTGCGTGTCGTGCCGATCGGCGACCTGCTTCCCGAGACGTACGTCTGGGCCGATCATCAGATCGACCCGGTGCCCGCGCCGCGGCCCGGCGACTGACCCGGCACAGGCAAGGCGCGGCCCGGTCGCGCGCTCAGTCCCCGGCCGCCGCCTCGAGCATCGAACGCGGCACCGGCACACCCTCGAACCGGATGATGCCCTCCGGGACCATCCAGCTCATCACCCGCACCTCCAGCAGCCCGGCACGCACCGCAGGGTCGTTGTGGAAGAGCTCGCGCGCCATGTCCGGGTGCACGGAGAGTACGACGAAGCCGCGGAGCCGTTCGTCGTCCGCCTCCACGAAGGGTCCGGCCGCGAGGACGAGGTCCTGCTCCACCAGTCCGGACTGGTGGGCCAGATGCGCGGCGTGCAACCGGTCGAACGCCTCCGGCGGCAACTGCGGGGCGTCGGTGGGTTGCGCCAGCAGGACGACCGTGTGCTGGTCGTATCGCATTTCCCCACCCTAGGGGCGTACGTCCCCGCTGGTACCGGGTTCGCGACGTACGCGCAGGTCAACGAGGTTCGATATAGGGCCACCGTTAGGTGCGCCTAACCTGAGTCGGCTAAGGTAAGGCGAACCTAAGCGCGTAACCGCAGGAGTTTCGTGACCACCCTTCTCAGCCGGCCGGTCGAGGCCGGCAACCGCACCGGCACCCGCAGCGGGCGCCGGATCGCGGTCACCGTCGCGGCCGCGCTCGTGCTGCTGCTCACCGTGCTTGCCAGCTTCGCGCTCGGCAGCCGGCAGCTCCCCGTCGACCAGGTGTGGCACGCCCTCGTGTCGCCGGACGGCGGCGAGGCGAGCACCATCGTCCGCGAGCTGCGCCTGCCCCGGACCGCCCTCGGTCTCGTCGTCGGCGTGGCGCTCGCCGTCGCCGGCGTACTCCTCCAGGCCCTCACCCGCAACCCGCTGGCCGAGCCACGGATCCTCGGCATCAGCGCCGGCGCCTCGTTCGGCGTGGTGCTGGCCATCTCCGTCTTCGGCGTGAGCACGCTCGCCGGGTACGTCTGGTTCGGCATCGGGGGCGCGTTCCTCGCCGGGCTGCTGGTCTTCGCCGTGGCCGCCCGCACCCGCGAGGGCGCCAGCCCGGTCACCCTCGCGCTGGTCGGCGCCGCCCTCGACGCCAGCCTCGGTTCCGTGGTGTACGCGCTGCTCAGCACCGACGTGCAGACCTTCGAGTCGTACCGCTTCTGGGTGGTCGGCGGGCTCACCGGGCGGGACGTGTCCGTCGCCGTGCAGGTGCTGCCGTTCCTGCTCGCCGGGCTCGTGCTGGCCGCGCTGGTCGCCCGCGGCCTGGACGCGCTCGCCCTCGGTGACGACGTGGCGCGTGGCCTCGGCAACCGCATCGGCCTGGTCCGTCTCGGCGGGGGCGTCGCCGCCGTCCTGCTCACCGGCGCGGCCGTCGCCGCCGCCGGGCCGATCGCGTTCGTCGGCCTGGCCGTGCCGCACCTGGCCCGGGCTCTGGTCGGCGCCGACCACCGCTGGACCCTCGCCGTCTCCGCGCTGCTCGGGCCGGCCCTGCTGCTCGGTGCCGACATCGTCGGCCGGCTCGTCGACCCACCCAGCGAGGTGCCTGCCGGCATCATCACCGCGTTGATCGGCGCGCCGCTGCTCGCCATCCTGGTCCGCCGCGCGAAGGTGGTGACCGCGTGACCGCCCCCAGCCGTGCTCGGACCGTCGCCGCGACGACCGGCGAACCCGTCGCCACTCCGTCCGTCGCCGCTCGCCTGCCCGGCCGCTCGCTGCTGCGGCTCGGTCCGCTCAGCCTGCAGATCCGCCGCCGCTCGGTGCTGGTCGCCGCCGTCCTCGTGGTGCTGCTCGCCGCGGCCGCCGTGCTGAGTCTCTCCCTCGGCACCCCGTACGTCGCCCCGGCCGACGTGCTGCACGCGCTCTCCGGCGCCGGCACCCCGTACGACCTGGTCGTCCTCGACCTGCGGCTGCCCCGGGTGGTGCTCGCCGCGGTGGCCGGCGCGGCGTTCGGCGTGGCCGGCACGCTGATCCAGAGCGTGGCGCGCAACCCGCTCGCCAGCCCGGACGTCATCGGCATCACCCAGGGCGCCGGCCTCGCCGCGACCATCGCGTTGACCAGTGGCGCGGCGGCGGTGGTGGTCGCACCGGCGGCGCTGGCCGGTGGCCTGGTCGCCGCCGTCGTGGTGCTCGCCCTCGGCGCGCGGCACGGACTGGCCGCGCAGCGGTTCGTGCTGGCCGGTGTGGCGGTCGCGTTCGCACTGCGGGCGCTCACCGAGATCGTCATGATCACTGCCGAGGCCATCGACGGGCAGCGTGCCCAGATCTGGCTGGTCGGCACTCTGGCCGGCAAGGGCTGGGCCGAGGCCGCCTGGATCGGCGGCGCCCTGCTCGTGCTGCTGCCGGTGTTGGCCTGGGCCGGCTGGGCATTGAACAGCAGCGCCCTCGACGACGACACCGCCCGGGGCATCGGATTGCGCCCCGTGGCCCGCCGGATCGGGCTCGCCGGCGCCGGCGTGCTCGTCGCCGCGATGGTCACCGCCCAGGTCGGCGCGGTCGACTTCGTGGCGCTGGTGGCACCGCAGGTGGCCCGCCGGCTCGTCCGCTCCGAACGTCCACCACTTGTCTGCGCCGCGCTGCTCGGCGCGCTGCTGCTGGTGCTGGCCGATCTCGCCGGGCGGCGACTCTTCGCCCCGACGCAACTGCCGGCCGGCGTGCTGACCGCCGCCATCGGTGGCCCGTACCTGATGTACCTGCTGCTCCGCGGCCGTAAGAGGTCGTCGTGACTGGCCTTCCCCATCCCTATTCGTCGACCACCCTTCGGGAGGCGTGATGCTCTCCACCCGCGACCTGGTCGCCGGCTACGACGAGCGGACCGTGCTGGACGGGCTGGACCTGGAACTGCCCGCCGACGCGTTCACCGTGATCGTCGGGCCGAACGCCTGCGGCA
Organism: Micromonospora avicenniae; assembly: GCF_900156065.1. Taxonomy (GTDB): domain Bacteria; phylum Actinomycetota; class Actinomycetes; order Mycobacteriales; family Micromonosporaceae; genus Micromonospora; species Micromonospora avicenniae. The sequence continues at coordinate 255,362 of NZ_FTNF01000005.1, forward strand.
AGTCGACGCTGCTGCGGACGCTGGCCCGGCTGATCGCCCCGCGCAGCGGCAGCGTGCTGCTGGACGGCAAGGCCATCCAGGAACTGCCCACCCGGGAGGTCGCCCGGCGGCTCGCCGTCCTGCCGCAGAGTCCCCTGGTGCCCGAGGGGGTCACCGTCGCCGACCTGGTTGGTCGCGGGCGGCAGCCGTACCAGCGCTGGTGGCGGCAGTGGTCGGAGGAGGACAGCGCCGCGGTGGAGCGGGCGATGGTCCTCGCCGACGTCGCCGGCCTCGCGGACCGGCCGGTGGACACGCTCTCCGGTGGCCAGCGCCAGCGGGTGTGGATCGCCATGACCCTCGCCCAGGACACCGAGGCGCTGCTGCTGGACGAGCCGACCACCTTCCTCGACCTGGCCCACCAGGTGGAGGTGCTGGACCTGCTGCACCGGTTGCGCGTCGAGCGGGGCCGGACCGTGGTCGCCGTGCTGCACGACCTCAACCAGGCCGCCCGGTACGCCGACCACCTGGTCGCCATGCGGGCCGGCGCCGTGGTGGCCGCCGGGCCGCCACGCGAGATCCTCGACGCGGACCTGGTCCGCGAGGTGTTCGGGCTGGACTGCGTGGTCGTGCCCTGCCCGGTGACCGGGGCGCCGCTGGTGGTGCCCGCGCTCACCAGCCCCACCCTGGCCACCACGACGGTCGTGCCGTCCGGTGCCGCCCCGTCGGCCCTCGATGCCACCTCACCCACCGGATCCACCGGTGTCACCCCAGCCGGCAGCGAAAACGCTCTCGCCGGTTCGTATCCTTCGGAAGGACACTGATGCGTCGTCGTCTCGTCGCCGCCCTCGCCGCGGCCGTCGCCCTCGGCGTCGGACTCACCGCGTGCAGTGAGAGCGACCCGGTCGCCGGGACCACCGCCGGCGGGGACACCCGGGAGATCACCCACGCCATGGGCACCACCAAGGTGCCGGCCCACCCGCAGCGCGTCGTCGTGCTCGACAGCGACAAGATCGACACGATGCTGTCGCTCGGGATGACCCCGGTCGGGGCCACCAACACCGGTGAGGCCAAGGGCTGGCCGACCTACTTCGGCGCGGACAAGCTCGCCAGCATCAAGGACGTCGGCCAGATCAGCGAACCCGACATCGAGGCGATCAACGCACTGAAGCCGGACCTCATCCTGGGCAGCAAGTTCCGCCAGGAGAAGTTCTACGACGAGCTCTCCGCCGTCGCGCCGACCGTCTTCACGGAGAAGGTGGGCATCACCTGGAAGGAGAACTTCCTCCTCGACGGCAAGGCGCTCGGCAAGGAGCAGGAGGCCAAGGACCTGCTCGCCCAGTACGAGACCCGGGCGAAGGAGTTCGGCGCCAAGCTGGGCGACGCCGCCAAGCAGAAGATCTCCATCGTCCGCTTCCGCCCCGGCAGCATCCGCGTCTACGGTCCGGAATCCTTCTCCGGCATCGTGCTCGGTGACGCCGGGCTGCCCCGCCCGGAACGGCAGCTGCTCGCGAACAAGGACGACAAGCGTTTCGACGAGGTCAGTCCCGAGCGCATCGGCGAGGTCGACGGTGACGTCATCTTCGTGACCGCGTTCGGCGAGAAGGCCGCCGCGGAGCAGGCCCAGGTCACCGGCGGCAGTCTCTGGAAGAACCTGTCGGCGGTCAAGGCCAACAAGGTGTACGTCGTGCCCGACGAGGTCTGGATGACAGGCATCGGCGTCGGCGCCGCCAACAAGATCCTCGACGACCTCCAGAAGTACCTCACCGCCTGACCCCCAAAGATCCGCCGACCCCCGCCTCCGCGCGCCCTACCGACGCTTTGAGCGCGTGGCGCATTGCAAGATCGCGCTATATCCACGAAGTAGTGGCCTCCCTGCGATTGGGAGGCCACTACTTCCTTGTTCTAGCGCGATCTTGCAGTGGTCGCTCGGCAGTGCGGTGTGGCTGCCTGGTGATCAGGCGTGGCCGCGGAGGCCACGGGAACGGAGCGCAGCCCGCACCTCCACCACGAAGCCGGCGAAGTCGTCCCGGAGTCGTCGGGCGGTCAGGTGCAGGACGATCCAATCCCCGCCGAGGAGGCGGTTCAACCGTCGCCGGTCTCGGTGGAACTGCTCGGGGTCGTCGTGCCAGAGCCCGTCGTACTCGACCGCGACCTTGAATTCCGGCCAGGCGAGGTCCAGCCGGGCGATGAACCGCCCCGCCTCAGCCACGACGTACTGGGTCTGCGGGCGGGGGAGACCGGCCAGTACCAGCCGGACGCGGGCGCGTGACTCCTGCGGCGACTCCGCCCCGGCGTCGGCCAGGTCGGCGCCGCGGAGCAGCGACCGCCAGCCCCGGCGTCCGGCTCGGGCCAGTGCGTACTCCCGGAGCGCCGCCACGTCGGTGAGCCGGCGGGCCAGCAGACCGTCGATGACGACGACCGCTTCCACGACGTCGAGCCAGCGGGCGACGTCCCAGCAGGTCCGGGCTGGCGAGGTGACAAGGATTCCGGCCCGGTCGACCACGTCCGCCGGCACAATTTCGCCATGGTGCACGCGCAGCCCCGCCATGGGGCCGCGCCGTGGACTCGCGCGGGTGCTCTCCGGCCGTCCGGACGGCCGCCCACCGGAGGTGCCCGCGGCCGAGCCGGCCGGCACGAGCGCATCGATCGGCTGATCCGGCGGCACCGTCCCAACCCCGTAGAGGGCCGCCGCGGACAGGCCGGCGATCGCCGTGCCGGGTGGGGTCAGCCAACGTCCGACCGCGAGGCACCTGGTCCGATGCGTGATGGTGAGATGTGCGTCGGCGTAGACGTCACGAAAGAGCGGTCGCCACGCCGAGCTGCGCAGGTCGTTGCGGGTCAGCAGGCCGCGGGAGATGGCGGCGGAGCCGCGGAAGATCCGACCGCGTAGCTGGGGCGGACGGCGGGGAGACTTCGGCATGTCGTACAGGCTGGCGGACGACGAGGTCGCGGCGCTGGCCCTGTGGACAACGCCGCGCTCCCCGTCGGATCCGTCCCTGCAGGCTGCGGCACGGGCTCGGCCCGAAGATCACGTTGCGACACGGAAATAGTGGCCTCCCAGATTGGGAGACCACTATTTCCGGCATCGAGCGTGATCTTGCGAGTGCCAGTCGGGCGCATACGGGTGTCCAGGGCGCGCAGCGATCGCCGACTGCGGGTTGCCCGGCAGGCCGGCCACGAAGCGGACCGCCCGTCCGCCCGGGTCAGCCGTGGCGGTGACCATTGAGCCCGCGCGCTGTTCCGGGCGTGCATGCGGGTGCTGGCTCGCCCGGGCGTACGCGGTGCCCGGGGGTGGGTGGTTGGGGGTCAGGCGGCGGTGGTCCAGAGGGCGCGGAAGGCGGCGGCCTCGCCGGCGAGCCAGCGTTCGATCTGGTCGGCCTTGGCGCCGTCGGGCATCCGGTGTGCCTGGCCGCGTCGGACGTCGACCAGGACCGGCTCGGCGTGCGGGAGCACCGCATCCATGTGGCGGGCCATCAGGTGCAACGTGGCGAGCACCGTCTCCTCGCTCGGCGGGGTCTCGTCGAAGTGCAGACGGACCGCCTCGACGCGCCCGTCCGCGTGCCGTACGCCGAAGTGAGGGTTGATCTTGACAGGCAGGTCGCCGAGCATGGCGAGGGCGTCGCGGGTCTGGGCCAGATCGATCGAGCCGGGCTCACCGAGGGAGTGCAGCCAGGCGGTCGCGCCCGGCATCAGCGCCTGGTAGAGCGGGCGCCAGCGGGGCTTGACCTGGTCGGCCACCTGATCGAGGTGGGTGCCGCCGGTGTGGAAGGCGATGTCGGCCTTGAGCGCCTTGACGAACTGGCCGTGCGGGTTGAAGCCGTGCCGGCTCGCCCGCTGCTTGCGCAGCCCTCCGACGAAGGTGGCCTTCGTGGGGCCGGTGCGGTCGACGTAGCGGGTGAAACCGAGCAGCGTGGCGTACGGGGTGAGGGGGGTGGAGGTGGGCGCGGTCACGGGCGTCCTCCCAGCTCAGCAGCCGTGATTAGTACATACATTCTAATCGACGGGGCTGACATCGCCCAGTGTGTGAGGGGCCGGGTTCTCGTCCCGGCGAAGCGGTGCCCTGGGCCGGCCGGAGTCGGTCCGGGAGGGGTCGCGTAAGCGGGTGGCGATCCGAGTGCCCGTTGCCGGAAAGCGTGGTTGGCCATGTGCTGTCACGGGCTCCGCCGTCGTGGCGCCGGGGCGCCGCGGCGACCCCTCGCCCCTCACCTCGCCCGGTGGATCGATTGCGCCGTCCGGGAGGTCCGCTCTCCGTCCACTTCGGTGGCACACTGTCCGGATCGGACCTGTCACCCAGGATCACGAGCCAGAGGAGTGTCAGTTGAAGTTGTCCTCCACTCGCCACTCAAGATGGGCCGGCGCGTCCCCGCGGAACGCCCGATGGCCGAGAAGGGCAGGTGCGTTCGGCCTGGCCGCCGTCCTGTCGACCACTCTGGCGACGGCCGCAACCGCCGCCCCCGGCTCCGAACAACCGGCCTCGGAGGCGGCGACCGGGTTGGCGATCGCACGAGTCCAGGTGAGCGGCACCGCCGAACGGCAGAAGTTGATGGACCTCGGCCTGGACGTCATCGACCTCACCAGCACCCACGCCGAGGTGCTGCTGCACGGGGAGACCGACCGTGCCCGGCTCGCGTCGGGGAACTGGCCGGTGGCGGTCTCCGACGTATCGGCCCAGCTCACCGCCATGACGGCGGCCCGCGCGGCCGAAGACCGGCGGGAGGATGCCCGGCGGACGGACCCGACGCTCGCCTCCGGTCTGCCGACCGGTCGAGTCTCGTACCGGACGCTGGATGAGGCCGAGAGCGAGATGCGGGAGCTCGAGCGCCGCTACCCCGACAAGGTCAAGGTGTTCGAGCTTTCCCGGAGGTCCCTGCTGGGGCATCCGATCCTGGGCATGGAGATCACCAGCGACGTCGACACCTACTCCGGAAAGCCGGCCTTCCTGACCAGCGGCCTGCACCACGCCCGCGAGTGGCCCACGCTCGAATTCACCATGGAGTTCGCGTGGGACGTCCTGGAGAACTACGGCACGGACCGGCGGATCCGCAACCTCGTCGACTCCACTCGACTGATCATCGTGCCTGCGGTGAATCCGGACGGCTACCGGATTTCCCGAGAACGCATCCACGAGATGAAGCGGAAGAACTGCCGGGTCGCGGCCGGTGCGGTGCCGACCTGGGAGCAGTGCGCGTCCCCGGATGCCGCCCCGCTCGGCGTGGACCTGAACCGCAACTACGGGGCGTTCTGGGGCGGCCCCGGGTCCAGCGCGTCTCCCACCGCCGAGAACCATCACGGTGCGGCGCCGTACTCCGAGCCGGAGATCGCAGCCATGACCGACCTGCTGAACAGTCACCAGGTCGTGGTCGCCGTGAACAACCACACGCCAGACGCCCGGCTGCTTCGTGCGCCGTCGTCGCCGCTGGAGCCCGTACCGGCGGAGGTGGCGCTCTACGACGGCTTGGCGCAGCAACTCGGTACGGCCCTCGGTGACTGGCCGACGGGTCCCTGGCCGGAGGTCTACTACGTCGCGAGCGGCGTCGCGGAGCAGCAGGGCCTGTACGCCAACGGCACCCTCGGTTTCACTCCGGAGCTGACTCCGGGGCACAGCGGCCTCGAACGGTTCCACCCGCAGTACCAGTACGTCGTGGACCAGTACCGGGGTGTCGGTGCGTATCCGGGATCGAGTATCCGCGAAGCGCTACTCATCGCCTGGTCCGCTGCGGCCGATCGGCGTACGCACTCCGTCCTCACCGGGTCGGCTCCGCGCGGCATCGAGCTCACCATCAGCAAGGACGTCTCCGTGAACTCCTCGCCGGTCACACGGGACGGCGAGACGGCCGTACTCCCGTCCGACCTGCGGATCGAGAGCACGATTCGGGTGCCGGACAGCGGACGGTTCGAGTGGCACGTCCTGCCGTCGCTGCGGCAGAGCCAGGACAGCTCCATTCTGCTGCCGGAGAGTTGGGTGGTGTCCTGCCGGAACCCCGCAGGCAAGATCCACCGCGCGGTCGCGGTCACGATCGGCCGCGGCGAGACGAAGGCCATCGACCTGAGTAGGTGCCCGGCCGGTCCCAGGAAGCCGATCGGCGCCGGACGCTGACCCGCAGGCGCGTCGCCCGGCGGCCGGTCGCCGGGCGACGCGCTCAAGCGGTTCGGTGAGCCGCGACCGGCAGACGCGGCCAACTCCGGCGGACCGGGTCAGAGTTGCCCGACCGAGGTGATCCGGACGACCGCCTCGCCTGCCTCGTCCGAGGCGGCCAGGTCGACCTCGGCGCTGACGCCCCAGTCGTGGTCGCCGTCCGGGTCGTCGAGGATCTGCCGGACCGTCCAACGTTCCCGGCCCTGTTCGATCATGAGCAGCGCCGGGCCGCGGGCGTCCGGCCCGGTGCCGATGGCGTCGTACCGGTCGAAGTACGGCTCCAGCGCGTCCGCCCAGGCGTCGGCGTTCCAGCCGGTACCCGCGTCGAGTTCGCCGAGCAGGTCCCAGCGCCGCAGGGCGGCCAGCTCGACCCGGCGGAACAGCGCGTTGCGCACCAGCACCCGGAACGCCCGGGCGTTCCGGGTCACCGCCGCGGGTCGGTCGTCGAGCGAGGCCGCGACCTCGTCGACGTCGGACGGGTTGCGCAGCCGCTCCCACTCGTCGATGAGGCTGGAGTCCACCTGCCGGACGAGTTCGCCGAGCCACTCGATGAGGTCGATCAGCTCCTCGGTCTTGGCGTCCTCGGGGACGGTCTGCCGCAGCGTCTTGTACGCGTCGGCGAGGTAGCGCAGGACGAGCCCCTCGGAGCGGGACAGCCCGTAGAACTGGACGTACTCGGAGAAGGTCATCGCCCGCTCGTACATGTCCCGTACCACGGACTTGGGGGAGAGCTGGTGGTCGGCCACCCACGGGTGCCCCTGCCGGTACATCTCGTACGCCGACTCGAGCAGCTCCGCGAGGGGCTTGGGCCAGGTGACCTCGTCGAGCAGTTCGAGGCGTGCCTCGTACTCGATGCCCTCGGCCTTCATCGCGGCGACCGCCTCGCCGCGCGCCTTGAACTGCTGCGCGGACAGTACCTGCCGGGGGTCGTCGAGGATCGACTCGATCACCGAGAGCACGTCGAGGGCGTAAGACGGGGACTCCCGGTCCAGCAGCTCCACGGTGGCGAGCGCCAGCGGGGAGAGCGGCTGGTTGAGCGCGAAGTCGAGCTGGAGGTCGACGGTGAGGCGTACCCGCCGGCCGGTCTCGTCCGGCTCGGCCAGCTCCTCCACCACGCCGCCGGCCCGCAACGCCCGGTAGATCGCGATCGCCCGGCGGATGTGCCGGCGCTGGGCGGCCCGGTCCTCGTGGTTGTCGGTGAGCAGGTGCCGCATGGCGGCGAACGCGTCACCGGGCCGGCCGATGACGTTGAGCAGCATCGAGTGGCTGACCTGGAAGCTGGAGGTGAGCGGCTCCGGCTCGGCCTCGACGAGCCGCTGGAACGTCGCCTCACCCCAGCCGATCGACCCCTCCGGCGGCTTCTTCTTGACCACCTTGCGCCGCTTCTTCGGGTCGTCCCCCGCCTTGGCCAGGGCCTTCTCGTTCTCGATCACATGCTCCGGCGCCTGCACCACCACCCGGCCGATGGTGTCGAACCCGGCCCGGCCGGCGCGCCCGGCGATCTGGTGGAACTCCCGGGCCTTGAGCAGCCGGGTACGCACCCCGTCGTACTTGGACAGGCCGGTGAAGAGCACGGTGCGGATCGGCACGTTGATGCCGACGCCGAGGGTGTCGGTGCCGCAGATGACCTTGAGCAGCCCGGCCTGGGCGAGGGTCTCGACCAGCCGGCGGTACTTGGGCAGCATGCCCGCGTGGTGCACGCCGATGCCGTGGCGCACCAGCCGGGACAGCGTCTTACCGAAGCCGGAGGTGAACCGGAAGTTCCCGATGGCCTGGGCGATCATGTCCTTCTCGGCGCGCGTGGAGACGTTGACGCTCATCAGCGCCTGGGCCCGCTCCAGGGCGGCGGCCTGGGTGAAGTGCACGACGTACACCGGCGCCTGCTTCGTCTCCAGCAGTTCCTCCAGTGTCTCGTGCAGCGGCGTCATCGCGTACGAGAAGAGGAGCGGGACGGGTCGCTCGGCCGAGCGGACGACGGCGGTCGGCCGCCCGGTACGCCGGGTCAGGTCGTCGACGAAGCGGGTGGTGTCACCGAGGGTGGCCGACATCAGGATGAACTGGGCCTGGGGCAGCTCGATCAGCGGCACCTGCCACGCCCAGCCGCGGTCCGGCTCGGCGTAGAAGTGGAACTCGTCCATGACCACCTGGCCGACGTCGGCCCGGGCGCCCTCGCGCAGCGCCAGGTTGGCCAGGATCTCGGCCGTGCAGCAGATGATCGGTGCGTCGGCGTTGACGCTGGCGTCGCCGGTGAGCATGCCGACGTTCTCGGCGCCGAAGACCTCGCACAGGGCGAAGAACTTCTCCGAGACCAGCGCCTTGATCGGGGCGGTGTAGAAGGTCGTCCGGTCGTCGGCGAGGGCCGCGAAGTGCGCCGCGATCGCGACCAGGCTCTTGCCGGAGCCGGTCGGCGTGTTCATGATCACGTTGGCGCCGGAGACGATCTCGATGACCGCCTCTTCCTGGTGTGGGTAGAGATCGAGGCCGCGCTCCTTGGCCCAGCCGGCGAACGCGTCGTAGAGGGTGTCGGGGTCGGCGGTCGCGGGCAGCGCGGCGGTGAGCGTCATAACCCGTCAATGGTGCCTGGATCATGGTGCTCCGCGCCAACCGGGGTGACGGATCGTAGGAAAGTGACCCTCGCCGCGGGGCCGCTGCTCAGCGGCGGCGGTAGATCAGGTCGGCGATCGGGCGGCCGGCCAGCAGCGCGCGCCGTTCGAACTTGGTCACCGGGCGGTGCGCGGGGCGCGGCGCGAAGCCGGCGTGCGGATTGACCAGTTCCGGGTCGGCGTCGAGAGTCTCCCGCATCGCCTCGGCGTACTCGGCCCAGTCGGTGGCGCAGTGCAGGACGCCGCCCGGCGTCAGCCGGCTGCCCAGCAGGGCCACGTGCGCCGGCTGGATCAGCCGTCGCTTGTGATGCCGGGCCTTCGGCCACGGGTCGGGGAAGAAGACGTGCACCGCGTCGAGCGAGCCGGGCGGCAGCCGGCGTACCAGCTCCAGGGCGTCGCCCTTCGCCACCCGGACGTTGCGCAGGCCACGCCGTTCCACCAGGTCGAGCAGGTTGGCGATGCCAGGGGTGTGCACCTCGACCGCCAGATAGTCCCGATCCGGATCGGCGCCGGCCATCGCCGCGGTGGTGTCGCCCATGCCCGAGCCGATCTCCAGCACGACCGGCGCCGTTCGACCGAAGAGGCCGGTCAACTCGATCGGGGCGCCCGGCCCGTCCGGCACGTCCAGGCCGTACGCGCTGAAGAGCCGGTCCAGCGCATCGGTCTGCCGCCCGGTCATCCGGCCCCGCCGTGGATGGAAGGTGCGGATCGTCCGGGCGGGTGGTCGCGGGGTGGCGCGCGTGGGGTCAGGGTCGATGGAGGTCACAGCCGTCCGAGCGTACGCGACCATCCCGCCGGATCGGATGTGATGTTCGCCCAAGAATGAGAGGATCCATCTCGTACGGCAGTCCGGGCAGCCCGCTGCCCATCCGGCCATCCGGCGTCGGGAGGAGGCATCGCGCATGACCCGCGGTGAATTCGTCCTGTCGGCCATGATCGCCGGCCTGCTGCTGGTGGTGGCGGCCGGTCACGAGGCGGCCGTCGAAGGCCCGCCGGCGCAGGTCGCCGCCTCGCCCGCCGCCTTCGCCGGCGCCGATCCCGAGAGCTCGGCGGAGGCCGGCCCGCAGCCGGAGGCAGCCGGCCCGCAGCCGGAGGCGGCCGCCGCGCCCCAGCCGAACCCGATCGTGGACGTCTTCGTCGAGGTCAGCCCGAGCACCGTGCAGCCGGGCTACCTGGTCGGTATCAAGGCCAGCTGCCGGGACAACTCGATCCCGGCGACCGTGGTGTCGGACGCGTTCGGGCGGGTCCAGGCGCAGCCGCAGCATGGGGTGCTGACCGCCGCGCCGATGGTGCGCGAGCGGACCTTCCCCGGCAACTACCGCGTCAAGCTCGAGTGCCGCGACGGCCAGACCGCCTCGACGATGCTCCAGGTGGTGAAGTCGGTGACGCCCAGCCGCGGCCCGGCCACCGGGTTCGGCGGCACCGCGGGCGGCTTCCGCGGTGGCCTGCTGGTGCCCTTCGGAGTGGCGCTGGCGGTCGCCGGGCTGGTCGTCGCCCTCGTCACGCTGCGCCGGCCGCGTACCGGGCGTGGCTCCGCGAGAGGCTGAACCGGATGCCGGCCCCGCGCCCCACTCGTCCGCCGGTCGGATCGCCGGCCGACCGTTCGGCGCTCGCCCAGCGGGTCTCCATCACACACGCGATCACCGCGAAGGCGCCCCCGCCGGTACGCCCCGCTGCCGGCCGGGGCACCGGCCTCCGGGCCGCCCGGCCCCGCCGCTCGCCCTGGACGCTGCCGCTGGCTGTGGTGCTGGTGCTGGCCGGAGTCTTCGCCACCGGGATGGGGCTGGGCCGCTCGGTCGACCCCGGGGAGTGGACCGCCGGCGGTGGGGATCGGCGGGCGGGCGGCGACAGCGGCGCGATGCGGGCGAGCCGTCCGGTGAGTCTCTCGATGCCGACGATCAAGGTGTCCGCGCCGGTGGCTCCGGTCGGGCAGGCCCGGGACGGTTCGATAGCGGTGCCGCCGTTGGAGCGGCACAACGAGACCGGCTGGTACGACCGGGGGCCCACCCCGGGAGAGCCCGGCCCGGCCGTGATCGTCGGGCACGTGGACACGAAGGACGGGCCTTCGGTCTTCTACGACCTGGGCAAGCTGAAGCCGGGCGATGCCGTCGAGGTGACCCGGGCGGACGGGTCGGTGGTGGTGTTCCGGGTCGACTCGGTGGAGCGCTTCCCGAAGGACAGGTTCCCGGCCGACCGGGTCTACGGCCACGAGGGTCCGCCGGGCCTTCGGCTGATCACGTGTGGCGGTGAGTTCGTCGGCGGCCGCGAGGGCTACGCGGACAACGTCATCGCCTTCGCCGCCCTGGTCACCGTCCGCCCCACCCCGGCCTGAACTCCGCCCCCCTCCCGGGCCCGTGATCAGCCAAGGCAGGGGGCGGGGCATCGGGGTGGGGTCAGGGACCTGCTGGACTACTTCGAACTCGAGCAGGTCGGCGCCGGTGGCGACCGGGCGTTGCTGGCCGCCGTGCGCGGCGCGGGAGGGGCCGGCGGCCCAGGCCTGGTACGCCTCCTCCGACTCCCACTTCGTGTACACGAAGTAGCGGCTCTCTCCGGCGACCGGACGGAGCAGCTCGAACCCGAGGAAGCCGGGGGAGTTCTCGACGGCGCCCGCCCGGGCCGCGAAGCGCTTCTCCAACTCCTCGCCGGCACCCGGCGGGACGTCGATCGCGTTGATCTTCACAACTGCCATGTCCCCACCCTAACCAGCTCAGAACGTCTCGATCGCGGGCACCAGGTCGGCGTCGACGACGATCGGTGCGTGATCGGAGGGCCCCTTGCCCTTGCGCGCCTCCCGGTCGACGTACGCGGAGCGGACCGTCCGGGCGAACGGCGCCGAGGCGTACACCAGGTCGATCCGCATGCCCTTGTTCTGGTGGAACATGCCGGCCCGGTAGTCCCAGTAGGTGAACGGGTGCGGCCCCTTCATCGGCGTCGGCACCACGTCGGCCAGACCCAGGTCGCGTAGCGCGGCCAGCGCCGCGCGCTCGGCCGGGGTGACGTGGGTGGAGTGGGCGAACACGGCCGGGTCCCAGACGTCGGCGTCGGTCGGGGCGACGTTGAAGTCACCGCAGACGGCCAGCGGGAGCCCACCGGTGAGTTCCTGCTCCAGCGCGTCGCGCAGCGCGGCGAACCAGGCCAGCTTGTACGCGTAGTGCGGGTCGTCCGGCGTCCGGCCGTTGGGCACGTACACCGACCAGACCCGGAGCCCGTCGCAGGTGGCGGAGATGGCACGGGCCTCGGGAGCGGGGAACCCCGGCTCGCCGGGGAACCCGACGGTCACGTCGGCCAGGCCGACCCGGGACAGCAGGGCCACCCCGTTCCACCGACCGTCGCTGTGGCTGGCCACGGTGTAACCCAGCTCGCCCACCTCCGTCACCGGAAAGGCGCCGTCCGGGCACTTGGTCTCCTGGAGGCAGACCACGTCCGGCTCGGTGGTGCCGAGCCAGTCGAGCAGCCGGGGGAGCCGGGCTTTCACCGAGTTCACGTTCCAGGTCGCCAGGCGCATGCGTCCAGCCTGCCGCATCAACGGCCGGTACGCCGGTCCGGCACCCCGGGTGTCGCGCTTCGCAGGGATGGCGCCGAGGGGGCGTGCAGCGTGGCCGTCAGTTCCCGGTGTCGTTCGGGCGGCTCTGCTCGGCCAGGAAGCGCTCCAGTTCGGCGGCGAGTTCCTCGGCCGACGGCAGCGAACCCATCTCCGGCGCGAGCAGGTTCTTCCCGCCCCGGCCCCGGGCGAACGCGTCGTACTGCTCCTCGAGCGCCTGCACGAGCGCCGCAGCGTCCTCGGTCTGCGCGACCTGCCGGTCGATCTCGACCCGGATCACCTCGGCAGCCGAGCGCAGCTCGTCGCTGGGCAGCAGCAGCCCGGTGGCCCGGGAGACCGAGGCGAGCAGCACCTCCGCGGCGGCCGGGTACTCGGTCTGCGCCACATAGTGCGGCACGTGGGCCGCGAAGCCGATCGCGTCGCGACCCAGTTCGCCGAGACGGAACTCGAGCAGGTGGCCGACACCGGCGGGTACCTGCACCCGCTGCAGCCACGGCTCGTGCCCGGCGATCAGCTCGCGGCGCGTGGCGTGCACGGTCACCCCGGTCGGGCGGGTGTGCGGCACGGCCATCGGGATCGAGTTCAGCCCGACGGTGAGCCGGACGCCCAGCCGGGCGCCGAGCCCGGCGACGGCGGCCACGAAGCGCTCCCACTGCACGTCCGGCTCGGGGCCGGTGAGCAGCAGGAAGGGGGTGCCGTCGTCGTCGCGCAACAGGTGCAGCTCGAGCTTCGGCGCGTCGTAGGACTCCCAGTGGTCCTCGACGAAGGTCATGATCGGTCGACGGGAGCGGTAGTCGAAGAGCTGGTCCAGGTCGAAGGTCGCGATGGGGCGAGCCTCCAGCGAGGTGAGCAGCTGCTCGCGGGCGAGCCGGCTCGCGTTTCCGGCGTCGACGAACCCGGTCAGGGCCTGGATGAGGACCGGCTGACCGAGGTCGGGCAGATCGTCGGTGAGCTCGTAGAGCTCGTGTGGGTCGAGCACCGGTGCGGACCTCCCTGAGATGGTGCCTACGGAGCGCCGTCGCATGCACGGCACCCCGTTCCGGCAACGTACCCGCCATCCTGGTGCATTCCTTCGCCGGGCGGCCCGTTCTCAGGGAGTGATCAGGATCGGGCGAATACCGCTATTCCGCCGGGCGTCGGGGTGTGGTCTGCCTGTTCGGTCGAGCCCGACATGGTCCGAACGGCCTAGTTTAGTGATCGTGGGGCGAGGAGCCGGCGGTCGCCCGCTTCCGGCCGGGCCGGTTGCGCCTGGGTCGACCGACCGGTTCGTCCCGGCCGCGAGGTCCGTCCATCGACCGACCGGTGGCTCCCCGGCTGTCCACCGACCCGGCCCGAATCTGTGGTGAGGGCCACGAGATCACCGACGGTAATCATCGGGTGCGTCTGCCTAGCCTCGGCTGATGCGTGACGACGGCACCCTCGACGAACCGAACGCCCCCCTCGATCCGAATGTTCTTACGGATGACCAGGCATCGGCCGAACGGACGATGATGCTGCGGCGCCTTCGAGCCGCCACCCCGGGCCTGCGGGCCGCCCGCGACCGCGCCGCCGACTACGCGGCACCACGCCTCCGGTCTGCCCGCGACCGGGCGCGGCAGTTCGCGACGACGCCCGGACGGGCCCGGATCCTGCTCGCCACCGGCGTCGTGTGCTGCCTCGGCCTGGCGACGTACGCGCAGGTCAGCGACGACACCGCCCCCGTGGTGGCCCGGGTGGACCCGCTGGCCGCCCGCTCCGAGCTGGTCCAGCGCGCCCAGCAGGAGCACGCCTCCCGGTCCCTCGACCGGTCGGCGAGCGGCCAGCCCGCTTCGCCGGCCCCGAGCCGGCCCGGCGCGTCCGGCAGCCCGGACGCCGACCCGGACGTGCGGGCGATGAAGGAGCCGGCGGAGCCGGAGCCGGTGGCGGGGCTGACCCGGACGCAGATGAAGAACGCCGAGATCATCGTGCGTACCGGCCGGGGCATGGGAGTGCCGCGCCGGGGGATGGTGATCGCGGTGGCCACCGCCATGCAGGAGAGCAACCTGTACAACCTCGCCAGCGGTGTGATCCCCGAGTCGCAGCGGCACCCGCACCAGGGGCTCGGCTGGGACCACGACTCGGTCGGCCTGTTCCAGCAGCGCTCGAGCAGCGGTTGGGGACCGGTGGACCGGTTGATGGATCCCGAGTTCGCCACCCGGCAGTTCCTCGGCGCGCTGGAGCGGGTCCCGGGCTGGCAGCAGATGCGGCTCACCGACGCCGCCCAGGCGGTGCAGGTGTCGGCGTACCCCGACTACTACGCGAAGCACGAGTGGCGGGCGAACGAGGTCGTCGACGCCATCCTGCCGACGGAGCGGTAGTCTACGGCCACAGTGGACGGTTGGTCGCCGGGCCATCCCGGGTACATCCGTTGTCGGTTCCGGGTACACATGAGTGGGGGTTAACCGACAGGAGGACCGAGATGTCTCTGTTTCAGCGGATCAGCACCTTCCTGCGCTCGCCCAAAGGGCAGCAACTCGTCGCGCGCGGCCGCCGGGAACTCGCCAAGCCGGAGAACCAGCGGAAGCTGAAGGGGCTGGCGGCGAAGCTCTCCCACCGCCGCTGACCCCTACCGGCCCTCCGCATCGCCCGCACCGACCTCTCGGGAGTACCCGTGTCCGAACCCGTGCCCGCCGACGGCCAGCCGCCCACTCCCGCGCCGCAGTCGCCCGCCCCGGCGGTGGCCGCCGGCCAGGAGGTTCCCGAGTCGCCGCCCGCCACGCTGTGGGACCGGATGCGTGCCGACCCGCAGTACGCCCCGGAGCACCTGGCGTTGGAGGCGGTGCGCCGGCTCGGGCCGGAGGCGGCGCAGTGGGCCGCGCGGGCGCGGGAAGAGGAGCCCGGCGTCACCACCGACGCGCTGGCCGAGCAGGCGGTACGCCGGTTCGTGAATCGGGCCCGGCTCTCCGGCGCGGTCTCCGGCGCCGCCGGGCTGCCCGGCGCGGTGATCGACATCGGCGTGCTGGCCTGGACCCAGGCCCGCATGGTGCTGCACGTCGCGGCGGCGTACGGCGTCGACCCGCTGCACACCGACCGCGCCACCGACCTGCTCGTCCTCCAGCGGGTGCACAAGGTCGCCGAGAGCGCCCGGCTGGCGCTGGGCGTGGCCGCCGGCCGGGAGCGTGCGGGCGCCCTGTTCGGCATGGGTGGGCAGGGCCAATTGGGCAAGGCCATGCTGCGGTTGGGTGTACGTCTGGCGCAGATGGCCGGGATACGAGCGGCCAAGCGCGTCTTCGCCAAACTCGTGCCCGGTGCGGCGATCATCCTCGGCACCTGGGCGAACTCGTCCGCCACCAAGGATCTCGCCGAACGCTCCCGGGTGCTCTACCGGCAGCACGCGAGCGGCGTCCCGGGTCCGCGCCGCCCCTGACGCGCTGGTCAGGGCGGGCGCAGGTCAGCCGGCGAGCCCGGAGGCGTCCCAGGCCACGTCGGCGAGCCGGCCCTGACCGGCCGCGTTCGGGTGGAACCAGTCCAGCGGGCTCACCAGGTCAAGCGTGAAACGCACCCGGTGCACCGCGCCGCCGTCGTACCGGCAGCGCGACCCGTACGCCTTGCACGCCGCGGCCAGCTGACTGTTGTAGGCGTTGATCCGGGCGCGGAAGGCGGTCCGGCGGGCCCGGTCGGCCGGGGCGTTCGACGTCGGGTCGGCCAGCAGGGCCGGGCAGACGCCGTGTCGCCAGGCCCGGACCGCCCGCTGGTCGGTGTGCCCGACCTCCCACAGCCGGTGCAGGTCGGGGATGCTCGCCACCAGCACCCGCGCCTTCGGGCGGCCCGCGCGCAGCGTCCGCAGCCCCCGGTCCACCTCGGTCCGGAACTGCCGTACCGGAGTCATGTCGTCGATGCTGGACCGGCAGGCGTCGTTGGCGCCGATCAGCACCGTGACAAGGTCGACGCGGTCGCGTACCGCCGCCCGGGCCTGTTCCGCCAGAGCGGCGGCCCGGGCCCCGGGCCGGGCGTGGTTGTACGCGCGTTCCCGGACGTCCGGGTCGCGGTCGAGCAGGCGCCGGTAGAGGCTGCGTACCCGTAGCCCGTCCCCGGTCGACCAGGAGTTGCGTTCGCAGGAGGTGAGCACCAGACAGGAGCCGAACCCGGTGCTGATCGAGTCGCCGAGCGCGGCGATGCCACCGGATCCGCCGGGCTGCGGGGTGCCCCGGCTCGGGCGTGGCCCCGCCTCGCCGCCGCCCTCGCAGGCGAGGGCGACCAGGGCCAGGAGACAGGCGACGGTGGTGACCCAGCGGCGAGGCATGATCCCCCCGGACGTGCAGCTCAGAGCGACGGCGCGGTAACTCTATGCGCGGGGTCGGTTGGGCCGGACTGGCGCTGTCGCCTATGCGGCACATCCCTGCCACTGCTCGGTGCGATGTGGTAGCTCCCCGGTCCCGCGTGCCCGGCGCACTCCCGGTCGGCAAATCCGGGTGAGCCTGCGGCAAGCCTTGACCTCGCGAGCGCTCGAAGTGGAACGCTGAACCGGACACGCGGTAGACCCCGCACCGAGTGGCGGCGGTTCCGCGCCGCGGCCGGGTGTCGAGTCCTACGGCGACGCGGCGTCGTACCCGGTCCGTCCCGCCAGGAAAGAGGGAGTGTCGTGAAACTCGGCCTGCACTACTGGACCTACACCACCCCGCCGGAGCCGGAGCTCATCGGGTCCACCCTGGCCCGGGCCGCCGGGGTCGCGGAGGCGGGCGGTTTCGCCTCCTTCACCGTCATGGACCACTTCTTCCAGATGGAGGCAGCGGCCGGGGTCGACGAGCCGATGCTGGAGGCGTACACCACGCTCGGCTTCGTCGCCGGCAAAACCCAGCGGATGACGCTCGGTGTGCTGGTGACCGGCGTGATGTACCGGTACCCCGGACTGCTCGCGAAGACCGTCACCACCCTGGACGTGCTCTCCGGCGGTCGCGCCCGGCTGGGCATCGGCGCCTCCTGGTACGAGCGGGAGCAGCGTGGCCTCGGCGTGCCGGTGGTGCCGATGGCCGAGCGCTTCGAGCGGCTCGAGGAGACGGTGCAGATCTGCCTGCAGATGTGGAGCGAGGACAACGGGCCCTTCGAGGGGCGGCACTACCAACTGGCCGAGACCCTCAACTCACCGGCTCCGCTGCGCCGGCCCCGCCCGCCGATCATGATCGGCGGCAACGGTGAGAAGAAGACCCTCCGGCTGGTCGCCCGGTACGCCGACGCGTGCAACTTCTACGGTGTGAGCGTGGACGAGGCCCGCCACAAGTTCGACGTGCTCCGGTCGCACTGCGAGGCCGAGGGGCGTGACTACGACAGCATCGAGAAGACCCTCACGATGCAGGTTCATCCCCTGGACGACCCGGATGCCTTCCTCGCCGCCGCGCAGGAGTACGCCGCGCTCGGCGTGACCGAGGTCCAGGTGACGCCGGACCGGCACCCGGTCGAGTTCGCCGAGCAGGTCGCCGAGCGGATCGCGCCGCGCCTCGCCGAGATCGGCTGACGGCCGGCAGCGGCGCGAAGCGGTCAGCCCGGTCAGCCCGGTTAACCCGGTCCGTCCCGGGGTAGGTCGGAGGAATGACGAGATCGCAGCCCCGGCGCGCCCGTGGCACGGTCGGGCACGCGTACAGCGCGCTGAACCTCCGGCTCGCGCTCGCCGGCTTCGGCCTGGTGATCATGGCCATTTTCGCCGTGCTGGCGTTCCTGGCCAACATCGTGTGGCTGGGCGTGGTCTGCGCGCTCCTCGCGCTGGTCGCCGTGGTCGACCTGGTCATCATCCAGCGTCGCCGTGCCGCACGCCGCCGCGAGGAGCCGGGCGCGAAGCACTCACTGTTCGAGTGACAGGAGGCCGAGATGTCCATCGCCACCACCAACCCCGCCACCGGACAGGTGCTCAAGACGTACGACCCGATGTCGGCCGAGCAGATCGACGCGGCGATCGGGCGGGCCGACCTGGCGTTCCGGCAACTGCACGGCACCACCGTCGACCAGCGGGCCGGGTGGATGAACGCCGCCGCCGACCTGCTCGACGTGGAGCGCGACGACATCGCCCGGATCATGACCACCGAGATGGGCAAGACGTACGCGTCGGCGAAGGCCGAGGTGACCAAGTGCGCCAAGGCGGCCCGGTTCTACGCGGCCCACGCCGCCGGGTACCTGGCCGACGAGCCCGCCGACGCCGCCGCCGTGAGCGCCACCCGGGCGTTCATCCGCTACCAGCCGATCGGCCCGGTGCTCGCCGTGATGCCCTGGAACTTTCCGCTCTGGCAGGTGATGCGGTTCGCCGCGCCCGCGCTGATGGCGGGCAACACCGGACTGCTCAAGCACGCCTCGAACGTGCCGCAGACCGCGTTGCTGCTGGAGGACGTGTTCCGCCGGGCCGGATTCCCCGACGGCGCGTTCACCACGTTGCTGGTGGGCTCGGACGCCGTCGAGCAGATCCTCAGCGACCCCCGGGTACGCGCGGCCACGCTGACCGGCAGCGAGGGCGCCGGCCGGTCGATCGCGCAGATCGCCGGCCGGGAGCTGAAGAAGACGGTGCTGGAACTCGGCGGCAGCGACCCGTTCGTGGTGATGCCCTCGGCCGATCTGGACCAGGCCGCCGAGGTGGCCACCACCGCCCGCTGCCAGAACAACGGCCAGTCCTGCATCGCCGCGAAACGGTTCATCGTGCACACCGACGTCTTCGACGCCTTCGCGGAGAAGTTCGCCACGCACATGGCCGCACTGCGGGTCGGTGACCCGATGGACGAGCGGACCGACGTGGGGCCGCTGGCCAGCGAGCGTGGCCGCGACGAGGTGCACGCCCAGGTCCGCGACGCGATCGACAACGGCGGCACGGTGCTGGTCGGCGGCGAGGTGCCGGACCAGGACGGCTGGTGGTACCCACCGACGGTGGTCACCGACCTGACCCCGCAGATGCGGATGTGGCGGGAGGAGGTGTTCGGGCCGGTGGCGGGTCTGTTCCGGGTGTCGTCGTACGACGAGGCGATCGAGGTCGCCAACGGCACCGCCTTCGGGCTCGGCTCGAACGCCTGGACGCGGGACCCGGACGAGCAGGAGCGCTTCGTCACCGACCTGGATGCCGGCAACGTCTTCATCAACGGCATGACCACCTCCTACCCGGAGCTGCCCTTCGGCGGGGTGAAGAACTCCGGCTACGGCCGGGAGCTCTCCGCGCTGGGCATGCGGGAGTTCTGCAACACGAAGACGGTCTGGGTGGGCGGCGAGGGCGCCGGCTCGGTCGGGCCGGCCGGCGCGCACTCCGAGTAGCGGACCCGACCCGGCGGCCGACGGCTGGACACGCTCGGTCTCGCCGTGATGATCGAGACGGATGCACGCCGGCGGCGGCCGGGTGGCCGCACCGGGGACCGCCGGCGGCCCGGCGATCGTCAGCTTTAGCCGGGCACCGTCCTGGGTACGGAACGCAGCCATGACGGTGTTCAACTTCCACGCGTCCCACGAACAGATCCACCCGCGAGCCCTGCTGGATGCGGTGGTCCACGCCGAACGGGTCGGCTTCGACGCCGCCATGTGCTCGGACCACTTCTCGCCGTGGAGCGCCCGGCAGGGGCACTCCGGTTTCGCCTGGTCCTGGCTCGGCGCCGCGCTCCAGGCCACGGGGCTGCCGTTCGGCGTGGTGAACGCGCCGGGCCAGCGCTACCACCCGGCGATCGTCGCCCAGGCGATCGGGACGCTCGCCGCCATGTACCCGGGCCGGTTCTGGGCCGCGCTCGGCACCGGGGAGGCCAGCAACGAACACATCACCGGCGACGGCTGGCCGCGCAAGTCCGCGCGCGCCGCCCGGCTGCGCGAGTGCGTGGACGTGATCCGGGCGCTGCTCGCGGGGGAGGAGGTCAGCCACGACGGGTTGGTCCGGGTGGACCGGGCGCGGCTTTGGACCCGCCCCGAGCAGCCGCCCGCCCTGCTCGGGGCGGCGGTGAGCGTACCGACCGCCCGCTGGTGCGCCGGCTGGGCCGACGGGTTGATCACCGTGAACGCGCCGGTGGAGCACCTGCGTCGGATGATCCGCGCCTACCGGGACGCCGGCGGCCGGGGACCGCTGCACCTGCAGGTGCACCTGAGCTGGGCGCCCGACCAGGCCGAGGCGGAGGCCGTCGCGTACGACCAGTGGCGCAGCAACGTCTTCGTCCCGCCGGTGTGCTGGGACCTGGAGACGGCCGAGCACTTCGACGTGGTCTCGGCCGACGTGCCGATGCGGCGGGTCACCCAGGTGGTCAACGTCTCGGCGGACCTCGGCCGGCATGTCGGCTGGCTGGAGGAGTACCTGACGCTCGGGTTCGACCAGATCGCCCTGCATCACGTCGGAAAGGAACAGAGCGCCTTCCTGGACACGTTCGGCGCGGAGGTGCTCCCGAAGCTGCGTGCCCGATGATCAGGCGATACTCGGTGGTTGCCTAGGCTGATGTCCCATGGAGGGACTCTTCGAGGTCGTCGTGTTCCTGGCGACCGCGACGCTCGGCGCCGCACTGGCCCGCAAGCTCGGCCTGTTGGCGCCGATCGTGCTGGTGGTGGCGGGGCTCGTGCTGTCGTTCGTGCCCGGCTTCCCGCACGTCCGGCTCGACCCGGACCTGGTGCTCGTGGGGATCCTCCCACCGCTGCTCTACGTCGCCGCGTTGGAGACGTCCGTGCCGGCCTTCCGGCACAACCTGCGCCCGATCCTGTGGCTGGCCGTCGGGCTCGTGCTCTTCACGGCGGTCGCGATCGGTCTCGTCCTGCACCTGCTGTTGCCGATGGTGCCCTTCGCCGTCTGCCTGGCCCTCGGTGCGGTGCTCGCCCCGCCGGACGCCGTGGCCGCGACGGCGGTGGCCCGGCGCATCGGGCTGCCCCGGCGGGTGGTCACGATCCTGGAGGGGGAGAGCCTGCTCAACGACGCCACCGCGCTGGTGCTGTTCCGGGTCGCCGCGCTCGCCGCCGTCGGTTCGGCCGTCGGCGTGGCCGAGGTGAGCATCGAGGTGCTGCGCTCGGCCGGTGGTGGTGTGCTGGTCGGCGTGCTCGGCGCGCTGCTCTTCGGGTTCGTGCACAAGCGGATCACCGACCCGCTGCTCGACAACGCGCTCTCGCTGATCATCCCGTTCGCGGTGGTCTTCGTCGCCGAGGAGATCCACGCGTCCGGTGTGATGGCCGTCGTGGTCACCGGGCTGGCGCTGGGGCACAAGCTGCCGGTGCTGATGTCGGCCGCGTCCCGGCTCCAGGTGGGCGCGGTATGGCGGCTGGTCCGGTTCCTCCTGGAGGGGCTGGTCTTCCTGCTGGTCGGCCTCCAGCTTCCGGACGTGTTGCAGGACCTGGACGAGCCGCTCGGGCGCGTGGTGGGCGTCACGGCGGCAGTACTCGGAACGCTCTTCCTGGCCCGATTCGTGTGGCTGTTCCCGGTCACGTACCTGACCCGGCTGGTGCCGAGCGTGCGGCGGGGCACGGCGCGGAAACCGGTGAAGTATCCCCTCGTCATCGGCTGGGCGGGGATGCGGGGCGTGGTGACCCTGGCCGCCGCGCTCGCCCTCCCGCTCACCGTCGCCGGCGGGCGGGAGTATCCGCGGGAGCTGTTCATCTGGCTGGCCTTCGCGGTGATCGTGGCCACGCTGGTCGGCCAGGGCGCCACCCTGCCGATGGTGGCCCGGCGGCTCAAGCTGCCGCCGGACGACCCGGTGCAGGACGCGCTCTCCGCGGCCGGGGTCCAGCAGCAGGCCAGCCGGGCGGCCCGCGAACGCCTGGACGAACTGGCCGGCACCGCCCCGGCCCCGGTCGTGGACCGGCTGCGCCGCGGGGTGGAGGAACGCACCAACCTGGCCTGGGAACGTCTGGGCGGCACCCAGCGGGAGACACCGTCGCAGGCGTACGGGCGGCTGCGGCAGGAGATGATCGACGCTGAACGTGCGGTGTTCCGGAACGCGCGGGACACCGGCCGTATCCCGGAGGAGGTGCTGGTGCAGGCCTATCGTGACCTGGACCTGGAGGAGTCGTTGCTGCGGCGGGAGGGCAACCGGTGAGCTGCGAACACCTGACCGAGGCCGGCGCGGTCGCACCCCGGAACGTGGACGAGTGCGAGGCCTGCGTGGCGATCGGCAACACCGACTGGGTGCACCTGCGTTCCTGCCTCACCTGCGGGGTGGTCAGCTGCTGCGACTCGTCTCCGTACCGGCACGCCAGCGTGCACTTCGAGGAGACCGGGCACCCGGTCATGCGCTCGGTACAGCCGGGGGAGACCTGGCGCTGGTGCTACGTCGACGAGGAGATCGGCTGAGCCGCGACCGGCGGGCTCTGTGGACGAGCCGAACGGCCGCGGCGACGCCTGACGTGCCCCCGGTTCGACGGCAGGGTTCAGCGCCCGACGGGCAGGAGCCGGTCAACGCCCGCCCGGAACTCCGTACGCCGTCCCCGGGTCAGGGCATGCCGCCGGATTCGCTGCTGACGCCCGCGCTGGTGGCCTGACTGTCGGAGCCGCCGTACCCCTTGCCGCGGATGGTGCCCCGGTCCCGGACCTGTTGGTCCCGTCGGTTCTGCCGGATCGCCTGCCGGGCGACTTGCAGCGCGGCCTCCCGGCCGACCGGCCGCCGGCGCCGGACCATCATCACCACCACCAGCGCCGTGAGCGTGAGTGCCACCGCAGCGCCCGCGAGCCACAGATATGCGTCCATGGCCCCCACGGTAAGCCCGCCGTTCACCGGGTCTCCGTCCCTCGTGGCGGCCCTGGCGGGTGTGCGCCGGGTGGCGCGGGTCGGCGCGACGCGCCGGGACCGGCGATCGTCGGCGGGCGGCGCGCCGGAGCCGCGCCGGACAGTGAGATTCGCCGCGCCACGCGGAGTCACGGTGGATCCCCTAGAGACAACAGCGCCCTTCGCCTGGCAGGCTGCCACCCATGACCCTGAAGCTGCGTTCCGTGGGAACGAGCGACCGTGGGCTGATCCGTAGCGGCAACCAGGACGCCCTGCACGCCGGCACGTGGCTGGTCGCCGTCGCCGACGGCATGGGTGGCATGGCGGCCGGTGACCTGGCCAGCTCGATCACCATCGGATCGATGGCGCCGCTGGACGTGGAGACACCGGAGGACGCCCTGGTCGCCGCGTTGCAGGGCGGGATCGAGCTGGCCACCCAGCGGATCCGGCGGGCGGTCGGCGAGGATCCGGAGCGGCAGGGTATGGGTACGACATTGACCGCCCTGCTCTTCGCCCGTACCGGCAGCTGCCTGGCGCTCGCCCACATCGGCGACTCGCGCGCCTACCTGTTCCGCGAGGGTGTGCTCAAGCAGATCACCCGGGACGACACCTTCGTGCAGATGCTCGTCGACCAGGGTGTGATCACCCCCGACCAGGCGAGCAGCCACCCACGGCGGGCCGTCGTCACCCAGGCTCTGCAGGGCGAGGACGTCTCCCCGACGTACGCGACGATGGTGCCCGCGGCCGATGACCGCTGGCTGCTGTGCAGCGACGGCCTCTCCAACGTGGTCCGGCCGGACACCCTGGCCGAGGTGCTGGCCGGTTATCCGGACCGGGC
This sequence comes from Micromonospora avicenniae, assembly GCF_900156065.1. GTDB lineage: Bacteria > Actinomycetota > Actinomycetes > Mycobacteriales > Micromonosporaceae > Micromonospora > Micromonospora avicenniae. The sequence continues at coordinate 279,099 of NZ_FTNF01000005.1, forward strand.
GGAGTGCGCGCACAAGCTCATCGACCTGGCGCTGCGGGCCGGCGGCCCGGACAACGTCACCGTGGTCATCGCCGACGTCGTCGAGGAGTGAGGGTCAGCGCCGGCGGGGGCTGGCGCGCCGGGTCGGTACGGCCGTCGTCGGGTCCTCCGGCCACGGGTGTCGCGGGTAGCGGCCACGCAGTTCGGCCCGGACCTGCGGGTAGCCCACCCGCCAGAAGGAGGCCAGGTCGGCGGTGACCGCGACCGGCCGGCCGGCCGGCGAGAGCAGGTGCAGCAGCACCGGCACCCGTCCGCCGGCGATGCGCGGCGCGTCCTGCCACCCGAACGTCTCCTGGAGCTTCACCGGCAGCACGGGTGCCGCCGGATCGCTGTAGTCGATCCGGATCCGCGAGCCGCTGGGCACCGTGAGCCGTTCCGGCGCCACCTCGTCCAGTCGCGCCGCCTGCGCCCAGGGCAGGAGCCGGCGCAGCGCGGCGGCGACGTCCGTGCGGGCCAGGTCGGCGCGGCGCCGGGCGGTGGCCAGCTCCGGGGCGAGCCAGACGGGGGCGGCGTCGAGCAACGCGTCGTCGCCGACGTCCGGCCAGTCCTCGCCGAGCGCGTGCCGGCAGAACGCCAACCGCTCCCGTAGCGCGCGGGCGGCCGGCGTCCACTCCAGCAACCCGAGGCCGGTGCGGCGCAGCCCGGTCAGCAGGGCCGCGCCGACCTCGGCCGGGTCGGGGCGACTGAGCGCCCGCTCGACCAGCTCGATCGCGCCGAGTCGCACCACCTCCCGGGCCACCACGTCGGTGCCCGACCAGCCGATTTCCCGATCCGTGCGCAGCAGCGGCCCGGCCGCCTCCCGGGCGGTGGCCTCGTCGAGCGCGGCGGCGAGCCGGATCCTTGCGGCCGGCGCGCCGGGGGAGCGGTCGGCGACCGCCACCGCGAGCCACTCGGCGCCGGCCAGGCCCGACCCGGGTGCCAGCTCCCCGGCGGTGCCCCCGGTCATCAGGTACGAGGAGCCGCCCGGCCGCCGGACCCGGGCCAGTCGCTCCGGGTGGGCCAGCCCGACCAGCAGCCCGGCGGCGAGGTCGTCGGGCAGCCGGTGTCCCGCCCCGGTGCTCGTACCGGCGGCGGTGGGGTCGGTGTCCAGGAGGGCGCGCAACCGGCGCACCTCGGCGCGCCAGCGGGCGGTGGCGGTCGCGTCGGTGCCGGCGCGCAGCCGGCGCCAGACGGCGGCGAGGTCGTCGGCCGGGCCGGTGACGGTGTCCTCGGCGAGCATGGCGACCACCTCGGCCGCCCGGTCGGCGCCGACCCGGCCAGCGCCGTCGAGCAGGGCCCGGGCCAGCCGTGGATGGGCGCCGACCGCGGCGATGGTCCGGCCGCGTCCGGTGATCCGGCCGGTGGAGTCGATCGCGCCGAGGGTGGCGAGGGTGTCCCGGGCGACCGCCATCGCGGCCACCGGTGGCGGGTCGGGCAGCGCCAGTCCGGCGCCGTCCGGTTGCCCCCAGGCCGCCAGGTCCAGCGCGAAGCCGGTGAGATCCGCCGTCTCTATCTCCGGCCCCGGCTGGGCGGGCAGCCGCTCATGGGTCGCCTCGGACCAGCAGCGGTACACGTACCCGGGTGCCTCGCGGCCGGCCCGACCGGCTCGCTGGGTCGCGGCGGCCCGGGACACCGGCACGGTGACCAGCGCGCCCAGGCCGCGGGCCAGGTCCAGCCGGGGGACCCGGGCGAGCCCCGCGTCCACCACCATCCGCACGCCGGGCACGGTGAGGCTGCTCTCGGCGACCGAAGTGGCCAGCACCACGCGACGCCGGGCCGCCGAGACGGCGTCGGGCGGGGCCGGTCGTGGACGCAGCGCGGCATCCTGGTCCGCGGAGCGCTGACGACCGTGCAGGGGAAGCAGGTCGACGGTGTCCCGCACATCGGTGAGCCGACCGGCGACCGCGGCGATCTCGCCCGCGCCGGGCAGGAACACCAGCACGTCGCCGTCGTGCTCGCGTAACGCCCGCCGGACGGTCGCCGCGACGTGGTTGAGCAGGGCCCGGTCGACCGGGCCGGCCCCCGGCGCGGGCACCGGTCGGGGCGGAGGCGCCCAGATCCGGGTGACCGGGTGCAGCGCCGCGTCGGCCCGGACGATCGGGGCGGGTTCGTCGGAGCCGCCGAGCAGCGCGGCGAAGCGGTCCGCCTCCGGGGTGGCGGACATGGCCAGCAGCCACAGGTCGGGGCGGAGGGCGCCGCGCGCCTCCACCGCGAACGCGAGCGCGAGGTCGGCGTCGAGGTGGCGTTCGTGACACTCGTCGAGCAGCACCGCCCCGGTGCCGGGCAGGTCGGGATCGCGCAGCAGGCGACGTACCAGCAGTCCGGTGGTGACCACCTCGACGCGGGTGCGCGCACCGACGCGCCGGTCCCCGCGTACCGCGTACCCGATCCGGTCGCCGACCCGTTCGCCGAGCAGGTCCGCCATTCGGCGGGCCGCGGCCCGGGCGGCCACCCGGCGGGGCTGGGCGATCACCACCCGGCCGTCCACCTGTTCGGCGACGGCCAGCGGGGCGAGCGTGGTCTTGCCGGTTCCCGGCGGTGCCACCAGCACTCCGGCGCCGGTCGTGCGCAGCGCCGCGACGACCGCCGGCAGCGCGGCGCGCACCGGCAGGTCCAGGCGTACGTCGGAGAGCACGGCCCAGTCTCGCACCGGTGGGGCCGGCGGCCCGGCGCGGTACCGGCCCGGCCCGGTGCGGCCAGGCGTGCCGCCGTCCGGCGTGCACACCGGTGGCCGGGTCCCCCGGACCCGGCCACCGGTGCCATCACCCCCTGGTGGATGCCGGTTAGTAGGTGCCGTCGAGCTGTCCGCGCAGCTTGGTCAGCGCTCGGGCCAGCAGACGGGAGACGTGCATCTGCGAGACTCCGACCTGCTCGGCGATCTGCGACTGGGTCAGGTTGCCGTAGAACCGCAGGGTGAGGATCTTCTGCTCACGCTCGTCGAGCGTGGCGAGGGCGGGGCCGAGGGCGACCCGCAGCTCAGCCAGCTCGAACTCGCCGTCCTCGCCGCCGAGCATGTCGCCCAGCTCGGTGGCGCGATCACCGTCGCCGGTCGGAGTGGAGAGCGAGACCGCGTTGTACGCGCGGGCGCCCTCCAGACCCTCGAGGACCTCCTCCTCGGTGATCTTGAGGTGGGCGGCGATGTCGGCGACCGTCGGGGAGCGGCCCAGGGTTTGCAGCAGGGCGCTGTTGGCGTCGGAGATGGCCAGTCGCAGCTCCTGCAGGCGCCGTGGGACGCGGATGTCCCAGGTGCGGTCGCGGAAGTGCCGCTTCAGTTCCCCGATGATGGTGGGAATGGCGTAACCGGCGAAGTCGACACCACGGGACGGGTCGAACTTGTCGATCGCCTTGATCAGGCCGACGGCGGCGGTCTGCGCCAGGTCGTCGGTCGGCTCGCCCCGGCCGCTGTAGCGGTGGGCGAGGTGGTTGGCGAGCGGCAACCAGGCCTCGATCGCCCGGTCCCGCAGCGCGGGACGCGACGGGTGGTCGGCGGGCAGCGCGGCCATCGCGTTGAGCAGGTCGGTGGCGCTGTCGGAGAGTGCCCGCGGGTCGAGCTTCGCCGCCGTGGTGGACGTGCTCGTCGTGTGCTCAATGGTCGCTGGCGCGGTCATGGGTGGTCCTCCCTGCACCTCGTCCGCGGATGGAGACGTGACGCTTCGTCTTGGCTTCGAATGGGCCGTTCGGTAGTCACACTAACCCGATGGTCCTGCGAAAATCTAGCCGAACGGCTGATGTACTTAAGTGACGAACCAGAAGAGATATGGATGATTTGGACACAGCGGGCATCGACTGTGAGGGCGATTACCGGCACGACGCGGACCGCCGAGGGCATCTGGACGTCCGGTGGGTGTGGGCCGGACGACAGGAACCCTCGGCCGAGCGGTCAACTTGAAAGCCGACATCAGGCCGTTACTGTCGACATTCCGTCCTTGTCCCACGCACGGGACCGCCGTAGCGTCGGCTGGTAGTCGTCGGATGGAGGCGCCCGTGCTCGACCCTGCTGCTCCTCAGCTAGTCGTGAACAGTCGCTTCCTCCACGTGGGCTGGCTGCCGGCGGATCCGGACGCGGTCTCCGCGCTGGTGCCGGCCGGGCTGCGGCCGTACCCGGACCGCCGTGTCTTTCTCGGCCAGTGCGTCGTCGACGACGCGTGCCAGACCTCCGGCCTCGGCGCCTACGACCTGACCTACCTGGGCGCGTCACTGGACGGTGTCGACGCCCCCGGTGGCGCCACCCCGGGCGGCTGGTGGACGCACTACATCACCTCGACCGAACGGGTGCTCGGCTACGTCCGCATGCGCGGCTTCCCCGCGTACCCCGGGAGCACCACGATCGACGTGCGCGCCGACACCCTCGTCGCCGAGACCGAAATGGACGGCGTGCCGGTGATCCGGATTCGGTGCCGGGTGGGGGAGACCGGGCACGTGATCGACAGTGGGCAGAGTCGCTACTTCACCCGGCGGGACGGCCAGTTGCTCAGCTCGATCTACCCGTACCTCGTCGAGCCGGTGTCGCCCTTCGAGGTCGAATCGATCGAGTTCCTGGAGCCGGAGCACCCGACCTACGCGCTGCGCCCGGCCAATCCGCTCACCATCGTTGCCGGCTTCTACTCGCCCCGGGTCGCCTTCGCCTACCCCGGTGGCCCGACCGTACATCCCGGGGATGCGGGGTTGCCGGACGAGCAGGCCGGAGGCGCGCTCGCCGCCGCCACGGCCCGGCGGCCGGCTACCCGGGTCGTGAGCCGCCCGGTGAGCCGGTAACACCGAGCGGTCGGCTCGGGCCGGCCTCGTGCACCGCGTACCGCTCAACCGGCGCGGCGATCCGTCGACGGGTCACCCGGCCGCCCCGACCCGGTCGCCTCGGCCCCGGTCAGTCGACGAAAGTCTGCTTCTCCGAGGGCCCTCGCCAAACGTGTCGTGAATTGCCGGCCCGACCAGGTTTCCGCCGTCCCAGCGGGGTAACCGTCATTGCGGGTCGGCGCGATCGGCTGGGGTACGAAACCCGCCACCACACCTGAGGATGTCGACCCCGATCTCACGGCAGGACCCCGCCGTGGGCTTCCCACGCCGGCCGGTACCCGGTGCCGTGGCCGGCCGACCTGATCGGCGCGAGACTTCCTGGAGGCCAGAGCATGCCCAGCGAGACGACGAGCCCCCTGACCGAGCACCGCGAGCAGGCGGTGGAGAGCGAGCGGGGCGCGCTGGTGGCGGTGTTGGTCATGGTGCTTCTCGGCCTGGCCGGCATCTTCGCCGTCTCCTGACCCGTACCACCCGCGTGACAAGTACCACCCGCGTGGCCCGTGACCTCGCGCATGGCGGGGCGGAGAGCCCCGCCATGCGCGACCGGATTCAGGGACGCTCGCCCTGGCCGTCGGTGTGCGGCATCCGCTGAGCGGGAACGACGCCGAGCCGACCGGCCTGGAAGTCCTCGAACGCCTGGATCAGTTCGTCGCGGGTGTTCATGACGAACGGCCCGTAGTGCGCGACGGGCTCCTGGATCGGCTGACCACCCATCAGGTACAGGTCCAGCGCCGGGGTGTGCGAGTCCTGCCGCTCGTCAGCGGTGAACCGCAGCGCGTCGCCGGGGCCGTGCACCGCGAGCTGCCCGATCTGCAGCGGCCGCCGGTCCGTGCCGACCGTGCCGCGTCCGCTCAGCACGTAGGCGAGGGCGTTGAACCCCGGCTGCCAGGGGATGTCCACCTGCGCCCCCGGCTGGATGGTGACGTGGGCGATGGTGATCGGGGTGAAGGTGGAGCCCGGCCCGCGGTGACCGGCCACCTCGCCGGCGATCACCCGGATCAGCGCCCCGCCGTCCGGGGTGGTGAGCAGCGCCGACTCCTTGCCCCGGATTTCCTGGTAGCGGGGCGGGTTCATCTTCGCCGCGCGAGGCAGGTTGACCCAGAGCTGGGTGCCGTGGAACAGGCCGCCACTGACCACGAGGTGCTCCGGCGGAGCCTCGATGTGCAGCAGGCCACTGCCGGCGGTCATCCACTGGGTGTCGCCGTTGGTGATGGTGCCACCGCCACCGTTCGAGTCCTGGTGGTCCATGATCCCGTCGATCATGTACGTCACGGTCTCGAAGCCCCGGTGCGGGTGCCAGGGAGTGCCCTTCGGCTCACCCGGGGCGTAGTCGACCTCACCCATCTGGTCGAGGTGGATGAACGGGTCGAGCTCGCTCAGCGGCACACCGGCGAAGGCCCGCCGCACCGGGAAGCCCTCGCCCTCGAAGCCGCTGGGGGCGGTGGTCAGCCGGCGTACCGGCCGGAAGTTGGTGGACTCGTCCAGCCGGGGCAGGCGGGGCAGGACGAGTACGTCGTCGACGGTGATCGCGGGCATCGGGCTCTCCTAGTTCTTGGCGTGAGTGGTCGAGGCGTCCCGGGCCGCCCGTAGGCGGTCGCCGAGGCGCTCGAAGATCCGGGTGAGGCAGGCGACCTCGTCGTCGTCGAGATCGTCCATCAGGTGGGTACGCACCGAGATCAGGTGATGGGGGGCGGCCTCCCGCACGGTGAGCAGCCCGGTGGCGGTGAGCACCGCCTGGCTGCCCCGGCGGTCGTCCGGGCACGGCTCCCGGCTGACCAGCCCCCGTCGCTGCATGGAGGAGATCTGGTACGTCAGCCGGCTGGGTGAGAAGACGAGCCGGTTGGCCAGTTCGCCCATCCGCAGTCGTTGGCCGGGCGCCTCGGAGAGCAGCACCAGCACGTGGTAGTCGGCGAAGCTCAGGTCGCTGTCGGTGCGCAGGTCCTCCTCCAGTTGGGTGAACAGCCGCTGGCTGGACTCGATGTACGCGCGCCAGGCGGCGAGTCGGCTGCTGTCCAGGCTCTCGGTCACAGCGCCCACAGTAGCACTCTTTCAAAATTAAACAATCTTGCAGTTGGCTGTACCACTCTGGGGATGAAGGCGCTCCGGGGAGGGTCTTACAGGTTTGAACGAACTGTAGACGCCCGGTGCCCTCCGGGCATGGCAGACTTCCGGAGTGGCCCAGATGCAGTTGACCGCCCCCGGCCTGGTGCTTCGCCCCTGGCTCGAGGCCGACGCCCCGGCGGTTCAAACGGCGCTGAGTGATCCGGACATCGCCCGGTGGAATCCCCAGGGCTGGCCGGTGGACGAGGAGCGGACGCTGAGCTGGCTACGCAGCCGCGCGGACTGGTCGGCCGGGGACCACGCGTCGCTCGCGGTGGCCGACGCCACCGACGGCACGCTGCTCGGCTCGGTGTCGCTGCATCACATCCACGGCGACGAAGCCGAGATCGGCTACTGGATCGTCCCGGCGGCGCGCGGTCGCGGCGTCGCGTCCCGGGCCGTCACCCTGCTCACCCGCTGGGGTTTCGGACAACTCGAACTGCACCGGATCCAGCTCTTGCACGCGACCGCCAACCCGGCCTCCTGCCGGGTCGCCGTGCGGACCGGGTACCGCCTGGAGGGAACGCTGCGCGAATCCTTCCGGTACGGCGACGGCCGCCGCCACGACGAGCACCTGCACGCCCGCCTGGCCACCGACCCGTGGCCGGGGGAGTGACCGGGTCGACCGGCGCCGACCGGTCCGCGGGCCGCTCGCGCGGACTAGGCTTCGTCGGGTGAACGACCTCGACCTGGCCGACTGGCGGGAACGGATCGCCGGGCTCTACCTCTCCGACCTCGACCTGGCCGGCTTCCGCGCGGAACGTGACCGTCTCTTCGCCGACCACCCGCAGAGCCCCGTGCCGCCGGAGGACCGGTCCGCCTTCGCCGGGCTGCGCTACCACCCGCCGAACCCCTCCGCCGTCGTGGAGGCGCCGCTGCGGCCCGCCGAGGGTGAGATGGAGATCGACACCGGCGGCCCCGACGGCGTGATCCGCTACCGGCGGGTCGCGGTCGCGGAGACGCCGTGGGGCCCGCTCACGCTGTGGTGGATCATGGCGTACGGCGGGGGCCTCTTCGTGCCGGTACGCGACGCCACCTGCGGCCGGGAGAGCTACGGCGGCGGTCGTTACCTGACCGACACGGTGAAGGGCACCTTCGGGCGGGGACTGACCATGCTGCCCGGCGACCGGGTCCGGCTGGACGCCAATTATCTCTACAACCCGTCCTGTGCCTACGACGACCGTTGGGCCTGCCCGCTCGCGCCGCCGGAGAACCGGGTCGACGTGCCCATCCGGGCCGGGGAGCTTGCCTACTCCGGTCCCGACGGTTCACCCGGTGGTCAGAGTTCGGGCGGCTCAGGGTCGACCCGCCCCTGATCGACCCCGCGCGGCCGGCCGACGGGTACCTCCCGTTTGCGCTCGATCCACGTGATGAACCGCTCGTACAGGGCGTTCCCGTTCGGCGGGCTGCCGGTGTCCAGCCGCCCGAGGTCCTCCATGGCTACCGCCAGCTGCTGCCCCAGGTAGACCGCCAACCCGGCGAGATTGCGCCGGTACTCGACGGCCAGGAGCAGCCGGGCGGGCGGGCACGGCCAATCCATGTCCGGGCACACGCGGCACACCCACAGCGGCCGCCGCGGCAGGTGTGGCCGGTGGGGGTCGAGTTGCGCCGGGTGGCGTTGCGATTCCGGCCCCGGCGGCATCACGTAGGGCCGCGCGTTCCCTGAGCTTCGTTTGGCGGCTCGTTCCATCCCCCTATCGTGCTATCGCTGTTGCCGATCGTCAACCCCGACCGGTGTTTACGATCGCCCGGCGATCGCCGATACCTACCGTCAATGCGTGGTGGAGTTCGTGGGAATCGCTGAGATTCGAGACATGCTCGGTGGCGTCTCGCGGGCCCGCGCGTCCGTGGTGGCCTCTCGCCGTGACTTTCCGGCCCCCTACCAGGTGTTGAAGATGGGCCAGATTTGGAAGCGCACAGATGTCGAGGCGTGGATACGCGAGCACCGGCCGGACCTGGCGGACCGGTAGTCAGGGCGCCCGCCGCCGACCCTGGCGGCTCTGACCGAACCGCCTTGTCAGCGCGACTTCGGCCTCGGCTCGGCCGCGGAGAGATCGAGCCGGCCAAGCAGCTGCCGTGCCTGGTCGGCCAGGTTCGCGTCGACGATGACGGCGTACTGGCCGGCCCGCAGGGAACTGGTCGAGGTGAAGTCCCGCTGCCCGCCGGTCATCGCGTGCGCCACCGCGCCGAAGATGGCCCCCCAGATCGCGCCCACCACGAGCCCGACCACGATCACGCCGAGCCAGTTGCCGACTGTGAAGATGCCGAAGAGCAGGCCGATGAAGAGCCCGAACCAGGCACCCGCGCCGGCGCCGATCAGGGCCGCGCGTCCGGTGTCCATCCGGCCGAGAACCGTCTCCACCAGGGTGAGGTTCGTACCGACGATGGCCGTGTGCTCCACCGGGAACCGGTTGTCCGCCAGGTAGTCCACCACCCGCTGCGCGGACGGGTAGTCCGGATACGAACCGATCGTCACAGTCGGCGGCCCGGTCTCCGGGCCCTGCCCGTCGCCGGGTGTCGCCGTCCGGCCCGCCGGACCGGACGGAAGCAGGCCACCGCCGGGCAGGGCGGACCGCCAGCCGGAGGTCGGTCCCGAAGCACTGGTCATGAGTTCCTCCCTTGTAGGACTCCCCATTTCCCGCCCCTGTCGTCCGGTAACGCCGCGCCCGCGCGGTAGCGCCGAGCGTCACCGGGCGGCGGCGTGCCGCCGGTTGCACTCGATGAGAATGAGCGGATGCGTCTGGTCATCACCGCGGACACCCACGTGCCGAAGCGGGCCCGGGACCTGCCCGAGCCGCTCTGGGACGCCATCGAGACTGCCGACGTGGTGCTGCATGCGGGCGACTGGGTCGACGAATCGCTGCTGGACGCGATGCAGGCCCGGTCCCGCCGGCTGATCGGCGTTCACGGCAACAACGACGGGCCGGCGCTGCGGGCCCGGCTGCCCGAGATCGCCCGGGTGGAACTCGACGGCTTGCGGGTCGCCGTCGTGCACGAGACCGGGCCGCGTACCCGCCGTGAGGAGCGCTGCGCCGCCCGCTTTCCCGACACCGATTTGCTGGTTTTCGGGCATTCTCACATTCCGTGGGACACCACTGCCCAAAGCGGGCTGCGGCTGCTCAACCCCGGTTCGCCGACGGACCGGCGGGCCCAGCCGCACGCCACCTACCTGTCCGCCCGGGTGGCGGCGGGGCGGCTCGACCGGGTCCGACTGCACCGCCTCCCGCCGCGCTGAGTCGACCCGGCCCGGCGGGCGGCGGTGCCGGCCGGCCTCGCGCCAACGCCACCGGCCGGCTCGCCGGGTTCACTGGCCGCGGCCGGTCTCCTCCTGGAGTTCGTCGATCCGCTTTGACGCCTCCGCCTTGGTCAGCCCGTCGGGCACCTTGGCGTCCGCCTCGCGGGCGAGCGTGGCCAGGTAGGACTCCTGGGCTGCGGTGGGTGGCTCCGCCCCGGTCACCCATTCGTCCGGGTCCTTGATCGCGCCCCGCGGATCGGCCTCGTCACTGCTGCGGTCTGTCATGATCCCTACCTTTCGTCGAACAGGTGTACCAATACCCCGGGTGTCGCCCGTTCATGCCGGCGGCACCGCCCGGTCGCGCTCAGCCGGCCGCCCCAGTGACCGAAGGCTCGGCGGCGCGGTCCGGCGCCGACTCGTCGGTACGCTCACCGGCCCGGTCCAGCAGTTGCATGACCGGGGTCGCGGCGATGCCGTGCACGAGCACCGACACGACCACCACCAGCCCGACGGTGGCCCAGACCAGGTCGGCCCGCGCGAAGTCGGCCTTCGTGGTCGCATACGCGAGGTAGTAGAACGAGCCGACCCCGCGGATGCCGAAGGACGCGATCACCCAGTGTTCGGCGGGCCGTCCCGGTGCTCCGCGCAGCGACAGCCAGCCGACCAGCGGCCGGAGTACGAAGACCAGCGCCAGGCCGACCGCGGCGGCCGGGACGGTGAGCGGGGCGAGCAGTCCACCTACCACCGCGCCGCCGAAGAGCAGCAGCAACAGCACTGTCAGCAGCCGTTCGACCTGCTCGGCGAAGTCGTGGAGCACCGCGTGGTACTCGTGGGTCCGCTCGGCGGCCCGGATCGCCCGGGCGGCCACGAAGACGGCCAGGAAGCCGTAGCCCCCGACCACCTCCACGAGCCCGTACGCGAGGAACGTGGCGGCCAGGGCGAGGAAGCCCTCGGCGTGCCGGGCCAGCCGCAACTGCCTCGGGGCGTGGAAGAAGAGCTTGCCCAGCAGCCAGCCGACGAGCAGGCCACCGCCGACGCCGATGCCGACCTTCCACAGCACGTCGACCGTGAACCACCGGGCCAGCCAGTCTCCGGGGGCGAGGCTGGTATTCGCGATGGCTATCGCCGCGTACACGAAGGGGAAGGCCAGCCCGTCGTTCAGCCCGGCTTCCGAGGTGAGGGCGAACCGGACCTCGTCCTCCGAGTCCTCCGCGTCGGTGGGCTCGCCGACCTGGACGTCGGAGGCGAGGACCGGGTCGGTGGGCGCGAGCGCGCTGCCGAGCAGCAGTGCGGTCGCCGGCACCAGGCCGGCCCACCACCATCCGAGCAGGGCCACCGCCGCGATGCAGAACGGCATCGCGACGGCCAGCAGCCGCCAGGTGGACGACCAGCCCGACCGGCTGAACGGTCTGTCGATCTTCAGCCCGGCGCCCATCAGGGCGACGATCACCCCGATCTCGGTGAGGTGCGTGGCAACCTCGGGATGCGCCAGCGGATCCGGCACCGGCAGGCCGGTGGGCAGCAGGAACACCGCCATGCCGAAGCCGAGGAAGGCGATCGGCATGGACAGTGGCCGGCGCTCCAGCAACCGGGGGAGGATGCCGGCGAGCAGGGCGCCGAGACCCACGATGGCGAAGGCCACGTCCACCGGTTCCACCGCACCACCTCCGACGCGCCCGCGAGGCGCGGGCAGGTGGTGACAGACCTTGCCCCGTCGGTGCTCCGGCTATGCCTCCACGCCGGAGCGGAACCGAGCGCGGTTCACTTCGACCGGGTCAGCGGTGAGTCGTCGAGCGTCGCCAAGAGGGCGGCCGGATCGTCGTAGACCGCCACCGCGCCGGCCCCGGCCAGCTCGCCCCGGCTGGTCCCGCCGCAGGTCAAACCGACGCAGGGGATGTCCAGCTTGCCGGCGGCGGCGACGTCCCACACGGAGTCGCCGACGAACACCACCCGCTCGGCGGGCAGGCCGGACTGGTCCAGCGCGGCGACCAGGATGTCCGGGGCCGGTTTGCTCTGCTTCGCGTCCGCGGACGAGGTGACCGCCGCGACCACGTCGTCCGCGTCCAGCGCGCGGCGCAATGCGGCGACCTCGTGCTCGGCGGCCGACGTGGCGAGTACCACCCGCAGCCCTCGTTCGGCGCACGCCCGCAGCAGGTCCGCGGCCTTCGGCAGCGGCGTGAGCCGCTCCCAGTACTCGGCGTAGAGGGTGTCGTGCGCGTCGCGCAGCCGCCCGTCGGCGTCGCGGTCGCGTTCGGGCCCGAGCAGGTGGTCGAGCAGCTTGTCCGAACCCATCCCGATCGCGCGGTGCACGGTGGCCATCGGCACCGGCTGGTCGTTCTGGCGCAGCGCCTCCCACCAGCTCACGGTGTGCAGGTACGTGGTGTCGACCAGGGTGCCGTCGACGTCGAAGAGGACGCCGGCGGGGTTGTCGGTAGGCATGGCCGTCCTCCTACCCGCCACAGGCGGGACTGACGCGCGGGCGCGTGCGGTTCACTCGGCGGGAAGCAGGAGCTCGAACCAGACGGTCGAGCCGCGCACCGTCGGGTCGGTGCCCCAGGCGTCGCTCAGCTCCTCGATCAGCCCGAGCCCCCGTCCCCGACTGCTCAACGTGTCGGTCTGCGCCCGGGTGACCGCGCCGCGGGTACCCGAGTCGGCGACCGAGACCAGCAGCCGCTCGGCGCTGAGGTCGATCTCCACCCGGGCGGCGGTGCCGGCGTGCAGCAGCGCGTTGGTGGTCAGCTCGCTGGTGCAGAGCACCGCCGCGCCGATCACCGACTCCGACACCCGCCACTCGCCCAGCTGCGCGGTGAGCCAGCGCCGGACCCGGCCCGGGGCGGTCGGCTCCGCGGGCACCTCGATGCTCGCCGACCGGCTGGGCTTCAACGCGTGCTCCACCGCGAGGACGGCGACGTCGTCCTCGGTGGTCCCGGGGACCGCCGCGCTGGCGACCGCGCAGAGCGCCCGCGGGTCGCCGCTGCCGGCCCCGGCCACCGCCTCGGCGAGCGCACCCAGACCGGCGCTCAGACTCTGCCGCCGCCGCTCCACCACACCGTCGCTGAACAGCAGCAGCGTGTCGCCGGGAGCGAACCGGACGGTTGCCACGGCCGGCCGGGCGCCGAGTCCGAGCGGCGCGCCGGCGGGCAGGTCGACGTACTCGGCGTACGGCTGGTCGTCCGGGGCGCACCGCCGGATCAGCGGGGCCGGGTGCCCGGCGGTCGCCAGGGCCAACTCCTGCCGGTCGGCGTCGATCACCCCGAAGACCACTGTGACGAAGAGTTCGGGCGTGCCCGCCTCGGCGGCCAGGCTGGCTACGAGCCGGTCCAGGCCGGCGAGGACGGCGTCCGGACGCGGATCGCTCAGCGCCAACGCGCGCAGCGCCGCGCGTACCTGCCCCATCCGGGCGGCGGCCCGCACGTCGTGTCCGGCCACGTCGCCGAGAACCACCCCGAGCCGGCCGGTGGGCAGCAGGAAGGCGTCGTAGAAGTCCCCACCGGCGGCGTTGCCGTCCACCCCGGGGTCGTAGCGGGCAGCGATGCGCAGCCGGGGGAGGTCCGGCAGGTGCTCCGGCAGCATGCTGCGTTGCAGCAGCTGGGCGGTGCCGTGTTGGGTCTCGAACCGCCGGGCCCGCTCGGCGGCCTGCCCGATGAGCTCCGCCGACGCGGCCAGCAGCGCGCGTTCCGCGGCGGACCAGACCCGCGCGGCCTGGTGGCCCACGGAGAGCCCACCGCGTACGACAGACGCGCGCAGCGGCATCGCGGCGAGTGAGACGATCTTCTGGTCGTGACGGTCGGCGGCGGACTCCCGCAGCGGCTGGCCCGTGCCGATGATGAGCGGGGTGCCCGACCGGGCCGCCTGCACCAGCGGATCCGGCCAGTCGGCGGCGGTGCGCCGCCACAGCGGCGGGAGCCGCTCGTCGGCCTCGTCGATCAGCTCGCCCCGGATCCGGCGGACCATCCGCCAGCCACCGCCCCCCTCGTCCACGGCGAAGGCGACGCGATCGGCGTCGAACGTCGTGAGCGCGTAGCGCAGGCTGACCCGGGCGACGTCGTCCAGGGTGAGGGTGCCGGCCAGCGCCGCGGCGACCTCGCCGAGGCTCTGCAACTGACGGGTGACGTGAGTGGTCTCGGCCGCCACGGCGAGCACCCCGACGATGCTTCCGCTGCCGTCCCGCACCGGGGAGTAGCCGCAGGTGAAGACCGCCTGCTCGACCACGCCGCCGGTGCGGACCAGCGGGAGGGTGCTCTCCTTCTCCAGGAACGTCCCGCCGTCGCGGTAGATGCGCTCCAGGACGTTCCCGACCCCCGGCAGATGCCACAGCTCGTGGAACACCTCGACGGCGGGACGTCCCACAGCCGTCGGGTGGTTCTCACCGATCAGCGCGGCGTAGCCGTCGTTGTAGATCAGGAGGAGGTCCTCGCCGCAGGCGAGGGCCATCGGCACCGGCGAGGCGAGGATGAGGTCGACGACCGCCCGTACCGCCGGGTCCCAGGAGTGGCGCGGGCCGAGTGACGTACCGGCCCAGTCGTGGCCCAAGACGGCGGCCGCCGCCTCGGTCCGGGTGGATGACCCGGAGAGCGGCGCCGGCGGCGTGGGAATGCGCCCGACCGTTCCTGGCATGCCCGCAGCCTAGCCCGAGGAGCGGCCCGCTGTTTCCGATCATGTTCGGTGCGTCGCGGCCCGTGCCGCCGGCGGTCCTCGCGCCGGCGTTGGCCCCGGCCGGCCGCGGCGCGCCGTGCAACGACCGTTCGCGCTGCTCAGTGCCGATCGGCGGCCGGCGCGTGCCGGGACCAGCAGTCGCGCCGGGGAGGGCGTCGGGGTCGGCTCAGACCCCGTCGAGGGCGCGGGCCAGCGCGTGGACCGCGAGCAGCCGGATCGGCAGCCAGTCCGGATCGGACCAGTCGACCGGGGGGCCCGTCGGCCGCCAGCCCTGCTCCGACGCGCCCGCGAGCACGCCCTCCGCGTACCCGGCCAGCGAGGCCAGGGTCAGGGGACGGAGGCCGGCGTCGAGACTGTCGCGTACGGCGGCGGCGTGCTGATCGAGCAGAGCCTGCAGGCCGGGGTGCTCGGCCCCGGCGGCGAGCCCGTCGCCGACCGAGACGGCGAGAGCGGCGAGGGTGGACCGTGCCGAGTCGACCTCACTGGCAGCTACCCGGTTGAACGGCACACGCATGGGGAACGACGCTAACCGAACCCGCTTCCCGGCCGGCCTCCACCTCCCGCGCGGTGTGTGGTCAGCCACCGGTCGGCGCCCGAGCACCCCGCCGGTGAGCGAGCGGAACCGCCCCGACGGGCACGGCAGGAGTACGGAGGCGCGATGGCGCAGCAGGACGGGCCCGACGAGCGGCACCGACGGCCGCCGGACGTCAGCGACGACACCGTGGCGGCACTGGGCAAGCTGAGTGAGGCGCTGGAGTGCGTGGAACGGGCCCGCGGTCACCTCTACTCGCTGCACCAGTTGATCGGGCACGCCGACCTGATGCTCGACGACGCGGTGGAGATGTTCCGCGACGCCGGGCACCCGGAGATCGCCGAACGGATCCACACCCGGCTGCTCGGGCGCAACGTCATAGCCGGGCGCTGGACGTTCCAGATCGTCGAGGACTTCGACGACGGCTACTACGCGCTCTTCCGCGAGCTGGACCGGTACGCCCGCGACCAGCTGGTCGGCGGACGGCGCCACCTCTACGAGGCGGAGATGAAGGAGCGGCGGCGAACCCGTGGCCTACCCGGCCACGAGGCGCGCCCGAGCGACGGCGACTAGTCGCCCGTGCGGGCGTCGGCCGGGCGCCGGCGGGCGTCGTCGGCGATCAGCACCGTGGCCACCATCAGCGCGACGCAGAGGCTGAACAGCCACGAATCGTCGGAGACGAGCCAAGCGGAGACGGGTGCCTGGAGCGCGGCCAGGAGGAAGCCGAGCCAGGCCAGGCGGCGTTGACGCGTGGTGAGGATGCCGGAGCCTTGTCGCATCCCGAAAGTCTTACGCGGTAAGTCGGGATCGCCGTCCCCCGTTCGGCCGATTCTGTATGAGCTGTCCGTTTTTCGGACCGTCCGGGCGTCCCGTCCTGTCGTACGGGGGACCCGGGCCGAACCGCCGGCCGTCCCTGGCGGAGGATGAGCCTCCGTGTCCACCCCCAACGCGCGCCCCCGAGCCGCCCTGCTCCTGCTGGCGTACCTCGCCTTCGTCAGCCTCGGCCTACCGGACGGCCTGATCGGCGTCGGGTGGCCGTCGATCTCGAACGACTTCGGCGTGCCCACCGAAGCGGTCGGCCTGGTGCTCACCGCCAGCACGGCCGGCTACCTGATCTCGAGCGTGCTTGCCGGTTTCACCCTGGCCCGGATCGGCGTGGGCTGGTTGCTGGCGGGCAGCACGACGCTGGCGGCCCTGGCGTTGACGGGCTACACGGTGAGCCCCGTCCTGGCCGTGGTGATCGGCTCCGCGGTGGTGCTCGGGCTCGGCTCCGGCGCGATCGACTCGGGGCTCAACGCGTACGCCGCCGGAGCGTTCGGGCCCCGGCACATGAACTGGATGCACGCGTTCTTCGGGCTCGGCGTGGCCATCGGTCCGCTGATCATGACGGGTGCGCTCGGCGCCGGGCTCAGCTGGCGCTGGGGGTACGGGATCGTGGCCGCCGCGCAGCTCGCCCTGGCCACCGCGTTCGCGTTGAGCGTCCGGGCCTGGCGGCAGCGGACCCCCGCCCCCGTACCGGACCCGCCGGCCGAGCCGGTCGCGGCGGTGGGCGACGCGGTGTCCGGGCCGGTCGGATCGGTCGGGGTGGTGGCGGAGGCGCCCGCGCCGACCGCCGTCCGGTCCGTCCCGGTACGGGAGACCCTGCGCCTGCCCGCGGTCTGGCTCGGCGCACTCGCCTTCGCCGTGTACGTGGCGATCGAAGTCGCCGCCGGCCTCTGGGCGTTCCTGCTGCTCACCGAGGGGCGGGGACTGACCGGCGCGGCCGCCGGGCTCTGCGTGTCGGCCTACTGGGGGAGCCTCTTCGTGGGCCGGGTGGTGCAGGGCGTGGTGGCCGAGCGGCTCGGCGCAGGCCGGGTGCTGCGCGCCAGCCTGCTCGGCATGGCCGGCGGTGCCGCGCTGATCGCCGTGCCCGCGCCCGCCTGGCTGGCGGTCGCCGGGCTGGTGGTGGTCGGCTTCTCCGCCGCTCCGGTCTTCCCGCTGCTCACCCTCACCACCGCCGAGCGGGTCGGCGCGGCCCACGCGGACCGCACCATCGGGTTGCAGATCGGCACCTCCGCGCTGGGCGCCTCCCTGGTCCCGGCCGGGATCGGTGTGCTCATGTCGCACACCTCGGTCCAGGCGCTCGGGTCGGCGCTGCTCGCGCTCGCCGTGGCGCTGATCGTCCTGCACGCGGCCGCGTCCCGCCGGCCCGCCCGCGCCACCGGCTGAGCCGACCGTCCGCGTCACCGGCTGAGCCGACCGTCCGCGCCACCGGCTGAGCCGACCGTCCGCGTCACCGGCTGAGGCCGACCGTCCGCGTCGCCCGGGGCTGGGCCCACCGCCGACGGGCGACCGCCGAAGGGCGACCGCCGGGCGTCGGCCGGGCCAGGCCCTCCCGCCAGGCACCCCGGCCCCCGGGCCCCCGGCCAGCACCACCGCGGCCTTTGAAAGATCAGAGAGTGTCCGGGCCGGTACGTCCGGTCGTCGATGGGCGGTATGCGCGGTCCGGGTCGGTCGGTTCCCGACCGGCCCCGGCGGCCTGACCGTCCCGGTCCGCCGCCTCCGGCCCGTGACCGAACGCCGCCTCCTCACCTGCGTCGTTGCCGGTGACGTCGTCGCCCTGCCCATCGATCGTGGAACTCGCGACGGCCCGCTCCAGTTCCTCCAGGGGGGTCCGTTCCTCGTCCCGCCACACCTTGTTCTTGTTCGCCATGTCCTCGCGGTACCCGGGCGCGCTTATCGCAAACGGCGCAGGCTGCGCGGACGGCGACGGCCGCCGGTGGGACCGGCGGCCGTCGGGCGTTCGTCATCCGGGGGTGGGGGTCACGGCTGGGGGCGGTCCACCTTGCCGCGCCAGGCGCCGGTCTCCTGACCACGTCGCTCGATGTACTGCTTGAACCGCTCCAGATCGCCCTTGGCGCGCCGATCGACGATCCCCATCTTGTCGCCGGCCTGCTCCACCACGCCGCGCGGCTCGAACTCGAGCTGGAGGGTCACCCGCGTGTTGTCCGCGTCGAGCCGGTGGAAGGTCACCACACCGGCCTGCTGCGCGCCGTTCGTGGAACGCCAGGCGACCCGCTCGTCGGGGAGTTGCTCGGTGATCTCGGCGTCGAACTCGCGCTTCACCCCGGCGATCTCGACGGTCCAGTGGGTCATCGTGTCCGACAGTTGCCGAACCTCCTCCACTCCCTCCATGAAGTGCGGGAACTCCTCGAACTGGGTCCACTGGTCGTACGCGGTCCGCACCGGAACGGAAACGTCCACATGCTCGGTAACGCCACTCATCAGGCATTCCTCCTCAAGGTCGCGGGAGCCGGTCGGGGATCGTGTCCCGCACCGGTCACCAGCGCGTCGTCTCGTTCTTGTTGCCGAGCGCGGCCCAGACCTCGGAGATCGTCTGGTACCGGGTGCCGTCGGGCAGCGTCTGCAACGCGGCGACGATGTCGTCCGGGGCGCCGTTGTCGCGGGCGTTCGCGACAAGCGTCTCCCGGTCGCCGGGCAGCGCGCTCATCGTGATGAACCGTCCGAGCCGGCTACGCCGCTCGACGTCCTGCGAACTCATCCCCTTCGGGGCGCCGGTCCGCAGCTCGCCGGCGGGCGCCGTCGTCGCCTCCGGCTGGTCCTCGCCCGCGGGCTCCGGCACCCGGGACTCGTCGACCCGGGAGCCGCCGGTCCCCGGCCCCTGTACGAGGCCGCTGACCTCCTGGCTCATCTGTTCGTCGATCCTCGGTCCGTGCTTGCTGTTGCCACGCTCCATGCCTTCTGCGCTACCCGACGGCACCGGCGTCAAACCGGCAAGCGGTCACGAACCGACCGGTGCCTTGGGCGGCAGCACCGGTTCCTCGGGCGCCTCCTCGCCGGCCTGCATCCGCCGGCCACGCTGCAACTCGGCGTTGATCTGCACACCGAGCATCAGCGCCGAGTTCGACAGGTAGAGCCAGACCAGGAAGGCGATGACCGCGCCGAGACTGCCGTACGTGGCGTCGTACGAGCCGAAGTTCGCCACGTACAGGCCGAAGCCGAAGGAGGCCACGGCCCAGGCCGCCAGAGCCACCGCACCGCCGGGGGTGAGCCAGCGGAACCGGGGCTGCCGCACGTTCGGGGCGATCCAGAACAGCAGCGACAGCAGCGCCATCGCGATGAGGGCGAGCACGGGCCACCGGCCCACGCTCCACACCGTCCGGGCCAGTCCGCCCGCGCCGATCAGGTCACCGACGCCGTCGGCGACCGGGCCGCTGACGATGAGCCCCGTGGCCACCACCGCGAGCAGCACCAGCGAGATCCCCGCCAGCCCGATCTGCAACGGGCGCAGCTTCCAGAACGGCCGTCCCTCCGGCACCCCGTAGATCGCGTTCGAGGCACGGGTGAAGGCACCGATGAACCCGGACGCGGACCACAGCGCGCCGAGCAGACCGAAGCTCAGCAGCACCTTCGCCGAACTCTCCTGCTCGACCACCTTCCGGACCACACCGACGAAGCCCTCGTTCGCCACCACCGAACCGGCGCCCACCTGGCGGGCCAGCTCAAGCACGGTGTCCACGGTCCGTTCCCCGTCGGACACCAGGCCGACGAGCGCGACCACCACGATGGCGGACGGGAACAGCGCCAGCACGCCGTAGTAGGTGAGGGCGGCGGCCCAGTCGGAGCTGTTGTCCCGTACGAAGTTCCGCACGCTGCGGACCAGCACGCCGTACCAGGTCCGCCAGCTCAGCTGCCGTATGCGTCCGGGTAGGCGCGGGCCGGATCCCGCCGCGGTCGGGGCGCCGTGGTGCGTCGTCGTCATGTCCCACTCCCTGCCCGAGGCGTCAGGGACGGCCCCTTGTCGATGGATCCGGTACGGAGAGGGGCGTTCCGCACGCGCTCCGGTACCCCGGTGCGAATGTCGGCAAACG
The DNA here is from genome assembly GCF_900156065.1 of Micromonospora avicenniae. Taxonomy (GTDB): domain Bacteria; phylum Actinomycetota; class Actinomycetes; order Mycobacteriales; family Micromonosporaceae; genus Micromonospora; species Micromonospora avicenniae. The sequence continues at coordinate 299,305 of NZ_FTNF01000005.1, forward strand.
GCATCGCTCCCGGTGGTGGGCGGCGGTTTGCGCGACCGGCTCGGGGGGAACGGTCAAATGCAGAACAAGTCGACCCATCGACGCGGAGGAGGACGAGATGCCCGGGCGCGAGGTACTGCCCAGCACACTGCGACGCTCCCCGGCGAAGGCCCAGCGCACCTGGGAGAAGACGCACGACTCGGCGGTGGAGACGTACGGCGAGGGGGAGCGGGCGCACCGAACCGCCTTCGCCGCGGTGAAGAACGAGTACGAGAAGGTGGGCGATCACTGGGAGTCGAAGGGCCGCAAGGGGCCGAGTGACCGGCAGGCGGCCGGCGGCGGTCCCGAGCGCCGCGCGCCCACCGCGGGCGGCGTGGACGCGAACGCGACCAAGGACCACCTGATGACGGTCGCCCGCAAGCTGGACGTGCCGGGCCGGTCGCGGATGAACAAGCCGGAGCTGGTCAAGGCGATCCAGAAGGCGAACAACCAGAAGACGGCCAAGGCTCGGGGCCGCTGATCTCCCAGGTGTGGGGGGTGGCCGTCCGACCGGGACGGCCACCCCGCGCGTACGTCACCAGTGGCCGCCGCCCGGCGCCTCGATGTGCACGGCCTTCATGGCGCTGAGCTCGTCGAGGAGTTCCGGCCCGTACCCGAATCCCTGGCCGCTGGCCCGGCGCGGATGCGCGGCGCCGCCGGGTGCGCCGCCGAAGACCGAGTTGACCTTCACGGTCCCGACGGGCAGCTCGCGCCAGGCCCGGTGGGCGTGACTCATCGATCCGGTGAGCACCGTCGCGGCCAGCCCGTACGGCGAGTCGGCCGCGCAACGCAGCGCCTCGGTGAACGAGTCGACCACCACGACCGGGGCGACCGGCCCGAACGTCTCGTCGCGCACGAGCGGCATGTCGTGGCGGCAGTCGGTGACCACGGTGGCCGGGTAGAACGCCCCCGGCCCGTCGGGCAGCGTCCCACCGGTGCGGACCCGCGCACCCTGGGCCACGGCCGCGGTGACCTGTCCGTGCACGTGGTCGCGGTGCCGCCGATCCACCAGCGGGCCGAGTTCGGTGGCCGGATCCCGCCCCGGTCCCATCCGCAACCCGGCGGCGCGGTCGACGAGCGCGGCCACGAAGTCCTCGGCCACGTCCCGATGGGCGTAGATCCGCTCGACCGCGACGCAGATCTGGCCCGCGTTGGCGAACGAGCCGAGAGCGGCCTCCCGGGCCGCCCACACCGGGTCCACCCCGGCGTCCACGATCAACGGATCACTGCCGCCGTTCTCCAGCAGCGCCTTGGCTCCGGTGCGGGCGGCGGCCGCGGCGATCGCCCGACCGGTGGCGGTGGAGCCGACGTGCGCCACCACGTCCACCGGCTGCGCGGCGAGCGCCGCCCCGGTCTCCGCACCGCCGGTGAGCAGTGAGAGGACCCCCGCCGGCAGGGCCTCGTCCAGTGCCTTCGCCAGCAACCAGCCGGTGGCCGGTGTACGTTCGCTCGGCTTGTAGAGCACCACGTTGCCGGTGACCAGCGCCGCGCCGAGCAGGCCGCAGGAGACCGCCACCGGGTCGTTCCACGGGGTGATCGCGGCGACCACACCGTGCGGCTGCGGCGTCATGAAGTCGATCGCGTGGTGGCCACCGTGGAGGGTACGTCCGCCACGCACCGGGGCGAGCTCCGCGTACTGTCGCAGCGTGCCGATTCCCGCCTCGACGCCGCCGCGCGCGTCCGCCAACGGCTTGCCCATCTCGGCGGTGACCGCCTCCGCGAGGTCATCGGTGATCGCCTCGACCGCGTCCGCCGCCCGGTGCAGCGCTGCCGCCCGTTCCGCCGGTGGGGTCGACGCCCACTCCGACTCGATCTCACGGGCCGCGTCCACCGCCTTGCCGACCACGTCCGCCGTCGCGATCGGCGCCGAGCTGACCGGCGAGCCGTCGGCCGGGTCGTGTACGACCAGTTCGCCCTCCTCGCCGCCGGCGCCCCAGACCCCACCTATCAGCTGCGCAACCGTGTACATGCGGCGCTGGATGCCCCGGCCCCGCCGAGGCAAACGCGTTTCGCCCGGTTGCGGGCAGGGTAGGCGGGTCCGATGACTCCCACCGGGGCCGAGAGCGCGGACGCGGTCGTCGTCGGGGCCGGCCACAACGGCCTCGTGGCCGCCAACATGCTGGCGGACGCCGGCTGGGAGGTGGTGGTGCTGGAGGCGAACGGCACGCCGGGTGGGGCGGTTCGTTCGGGCGAGGTGACGGCGCCCGGCTACCTCAGCGACCTCTACAGCTCGTTCTATCCCCTCGGGTACGCGTCGCCGGTGATGCGCCGCCTCGACCTGGACCGGTACGGCCTCACCTGGCGGCACGCGCCGGACGTGCTGGCGCATCTGCTGCCCGACGGCCGGGCCGCGGTGCTCAACCGGGACCCCGACGTCACCGCTGCCTCGCTGGACGCGTTCGCGCCCGGCGACGGCGCGAAGTGGCTGACCGCGTACAGCGACTGGATCGACGTCGCCGAGCCGATGATGGAGACGATCACGACCCCGTTCCCTCCGGTGCGGGGAGGGCTGGCCCTGCTCCGCCAGATGCGGATCTCCGGCGCGCTGCGGCTGGCCCGGCGTCTGGTCGTGCCGATCCGCAAGCTCAGCGACGAGTTGTTCGACGGATCGGGTGGGCGGGCGCTGTTGGCGGGCTGTTCCCTGCACACCGACCTGTCGCCGGAGGAGGCCGGCTCCGGGGTCTACGGCTGGCTGCTCGCCATGCTCGGCCAGCAGGTCGGCTGGCCGGTGCCCGAGGGTAGCTCGCAGAAGATCACCGATGCGCTGGTGGCCCGGTTGACCGAACGCGGCGGGCGGATCCTCTACGGGGCACGAGTGGACCGGGTGCTGACCGCGCGTGGCCGGGCGATGGGGGTGCGTACGGCCGGCGGCGCGCTGTGGCGGGCCCGGCGTGCGGTGCTCGCCGACGTGCCCGCCCCGGCGCTCTACCTCGACCTGGTCGGCGCGGCGGCGCTGCCGCCCCGGCTGGTGGAGGACCTGTCGCACTTCCGCTGGGACGGCTCCACCCTGAAGGTGGACTGGGCGCTCTCCGCGCCGTTGCCGTGGACGAACCCGGCGGTGGCCACCGCCGGTACCGTGCACCTGGGGGCGGACCTGGACGGCTTGACCAGCTACTCCGCGGAGCTGGCCCGCAGGGAGTTGCCGCGGCGGCCGTTCCTGCTGGTCGGTCAGATGACCGTGGCTGATCCCAGTCACTCGCCGCCGGGCACCGAGTCGGTGTGGTCGTACACCCATCTGCCGTTCCGCCGGAACTGGCGGGCGGAGGAGATCAGCGGGCACGTCGAGCGGATGGAGCAGATGCTGGAGGAGGCCGCGCCCGGTTTCCGGAGCTTGATCGTCGGCCGGCACGTGGCCGGCCCGGTCGAACTGGAGAAGGGCGACGCGAACCTGGTCGGCGGGGCGGTGGGCGGCGGTACGTCTGCCGCGTACCAGCAGCTGTTCCTGCGCCCGATACCCGGCCTGGGCCGCGCGGACACCCCGGTGGACCGGTTGTTCCTGGCCAGCGCGTCGGCGCACCCCGGCGGTGGGGTGCACGGTGCTCCCGGGGCGAACGCCGCCCGGGCCGCACTGGCCCGCGACCGCGCCCTCACCGGCGCCCTGTACGCCTCCGCCATCGGCACGGCCCAACGCGTGATTTATAGCTGACCGCCGCGCCGGGCAGCGTGGGGACCTGGCTTGCCCCATCACTACGGAAAGTGACGGCGTGGATGCCCCAGGGTGGACCGCTTCGCTGCCTTTGCTCTGCACCCCTATACGCACCAGTCACCGTCGGTCACCTGACAGGCGTGGCTGCTGACCTTGCCGGGCGGAAGAACCGCAGGTCGGTGACGTGGTGCGTCGGTGGGTGCAGAGCAAAGGGAGAAAGGGCGTGCGGTCCGGGTCGGAGCGACCGTCACGGAGAGTTCTGTCACGATCGATGATGCTGCCGCCGGCGCACCGTTGGCCGGGGCGCCTCCGTCCAGCAGCCAGGACAGCCCGCGCCGTCGACGTGGGGGAGAGTCACGACGGCCCGCGTTGCCGGTGTGGGGGAGAGCCACGCCGGCCACGGTCGATGTCGCGAAGCGGCGTCAGCGCACGACGTTGCGGTGCTTGCTGCGCAGCTTGAAGGGCATCAGCGCGCTTTCGATCTTGGTGGCGGTCGTCATCTTCGAGGCGCCCTCCCGGCGCTCCTCGAAGCGGATCGGCACCTCGAGGATCGTGTGGCCGAGCTTGGTGGCGAGGTAGTGCATCTCCACCTGGAAGCTGTAGCCGTTGGACTGCACCCGATCGAGACCGATGTCGTGCAGCGCGTCGGCGCGCCAGATCTTGAAGCCGGCCGTGAGGTCACGGATCCGCACCCGCAGCAGGGTGTGTACGTAGAGGTTCGCCCAGCCGCTGAGCGCGCGGCGGTACAGCGGCCAGTTCTCGTCCAGCTCGCCGCCGGGCACGTACCGGGAGCCGATCACCACGCCGGCCTGCGTCGACAGGAGCGCGCCGAGCATGCCGGGCAGCGCCTCCGGCGGATGCGACAGGTCCGCGTCCATCTGCGCCACGTACTCCGCGCCCGCGTCGAGGGCACGACCGATCCCGTCCACGTACGCCCGCCCGAGGCCCTCCTTGCCCGGCCGGTGCACCACCTCGATGCGGTCGGGGTGCTCGATGGCGAGCTTGTCCGCCACCTCTCCGGTGCCGTCCGGGGAGTTGTCGTCCGCGACGAGGATGCGCAGGCCCGGCAGCGGCAGCGCGAGAAGCCGCTCGACCAGCACCGGGAGGTTCCCCGCCTCGTTGTAGGTGGGTACCACGACGGTCAGTCGTGCGTCGCGCCACGGAGCGGGCAGCTGCACGGGTTCGATCATGACGGACATCCTCGGTTTGCCGACAGGGATTCCTTGAGAGGGTAGCTACTTGCCGTATCGGTGTCGTAAAGGCTCCCCGATCGGGGGTTGCGCGCGCCGACTCTTCCGCTCTCACGAGCGATCCATCACGATGATCGTCCAGCGCGGCTCAGCACCGGTTCCGGGCCACTCCGGCGACGGCGAGGGTCAGGCCGGCCAGGGCCAGCCCGGACAGGGCCCGCTTGTGGGTGCTCACCCAGAGCGCCGGGGAGCGGTGCCGCGCCTGCTCGGCGAAGACCCCGTCGGCGCCGTGGTCCCACTCGTCGTCGCCCGGGCGGTCGAGGTTGTCCCGCCAGGCGGCCCGGTCGATCGTCCGGCCCGTCTGCTGGCTGTCGTACCCGTCGCGGGCCAGCTTGCGGTCCAGCAGGCCGGGCAGGAACATGTTGCCGAGCCGGGCCCGCCACGTCGGCCCGCCCACGTTCAGCTCACGCACCCCGTGGTCGGCGGCCCAGAGCACGGCCCGGGCGGCGACCTCCGGCGAGAAGATCGGCGGCACCGGCTGCGGGTGCCGGGGAAGGCGGGTGCGTACCCAGGAGAACTGGGGTGTGTTCACCGCGGGTAGTTGAACCATCGACAGCGACACGGCCGGGCAGTCGTGCAGCAGTTCCGCCCGGAGTGAGTCGTTGAAGCCCTGGATGGCGTGTTTCGACGCGCAGTACGCCGACTGCAGGGGGATGCCGCGGTAGGCCAGCGCTGAACCGACCTGCGTGATCGCGCCCCGCCCGCGCGCCCGCATGTGGCGCAGCGCCGCGAGGGTGCCGTGCACGGTGCCCAGGTAGTTGACCTCGGTGACCCGGCGGAACTCCGCAGCGGTGATCTCCCACGCCGGAGCGAACACGGAGACCATGGCGTTGTTGACCCAGACGTCGATCACCTCCCAGTGGTGCACCACGTCGTCCGCGGCCCGCTGAACCGCGCCGGCGTCGGCCACGTCGAGCCGGTACGTGCGAACGTCGGCGGCCCCCCGCTCACGGCAGTCCCGTTCGGCGGCGGTGAGACCGGCCTCGCCGCGGGCGATCAGCGCCACCCGGGCGCCGCGTTCGGCGTACGCGCGGGCGACCGCCCGGCCCACCCCGGCGCTCGCCCCGGTGACGACCACCACCTGGGTCATCGACTTTCCTTGTGCCGGGTGGCGATGTCGGAGAGCCGCTTCAGCGTCTCCTGGTTACGCAGGTGCAGCACCAGATCGTTGAGCTTGTTCCGGACCCAGCGCAGCGGGCCGGCCGCGAAGTCCTCCCCGATCCGCACCCGGGTGGCGCCCGCGCCGACGGGATCGAGGGTGAAGGTGACGATCGCCTCGCCGGCCGGCCAGAGCCCGGCCCGCAGGACCAGTTTGCGCGGCGGCTCGCTGAGCAGCACGGTGGAGGAGTCCTCCAGGGAGAAGGGCCACGGCCCGGCCCGGTGGTGCAGACTGCTGCCCACCTGCGGCCAGTCGTCGTCCACATCACGCACGTGCGTGGTGCCGACGACCCAGTCGCTGTACGTCCACCCGTCGGCGAGCACGTCGAAGACCCGCTCCGGGGGTGCGTCGATCACTTTCTCCACAATCGCCACTGGTCCCCCATACCCCCGCTCCGGCCGGGGCTAACGGTCGCCACGGGTTAGCTTCTCCGGGGCGACGGGTAAGGCGAGCGCGGGCACCGCAGGGTGGCTCATGGGACGCGTGTGCTGCCGCCGCGTCGAGGCTGACGTTTACTCCCCGGGGCGCAGGGAACCCGCCGCCCGTGCGACAGGACCAGGTGGAGCCGGATCAGCGCAGGTCAGCCGAGGTTTGTGCCGGTGCTGACCGGGGTGCGTCCGGGCCGGTTCTGTTCGACGCCGTGTTGTTCGACCGGGACGGCACGCTGGTGGAGGACGTGCCGTACAACGGCGACCCGGAGAAGGTGCGGCCGGTCGCGGGGGCCCGAGCGGCGTTGGACCGACTACGCGCCGCCGGCCTGCGGCTGGGGGTGGTGACGAACCAGTCGGGCCTCGCCCGGGGTCTCTTCACCCCGGCGCAGATGGCGGCGGTGCACGCCCGTGTCGAGATGCTGCTGGGACCCTTCGACACCTGGCGGGTGTGCCCGCACGACGACGAGGACGGGTGCGGATGCCGTAAGCCCGCGCCGGGGCTGGTGCGGGCCGCGGCTCGGGACCTGGGGACGGTGCCGGGCCGGTGCGTCATGGTGGGGGACATCGGCCGCGACGTGACAGCGGCGCTGGCGGCGGGTGCCGCCGGCGTGCTGGTGCCGACGCCGGTGACCCGACCCGAGGAGATCGCCGCCGCACCGTGGGTGGCGGCGGACCTGCCCGCGGCCGTCGACGAGATCCTGCGCCGGCAGGCCGCCGTGGCACCGGGGACTCCGCCCTGGCCGACGTCCGTCAGCGGAGGCGGCAGCCGGCCGGAGCGCGCGTCCGGCGGCGTGGACGGTGTCCGGCCGGAGCGGCCGGCCGTGGTCAGGCGGGCCGCCGCCGTCGCACGTACGGTGTCGCCGGGCCGGCGGGGGACCGTCCTGGTGGTGCGGGCGGACTCGGCGGGTGACGTTCTGGTCACCGGGCCGGCGATCCGAGCCGTCGCGGCCGGCGCCGACCGGGTGGTGATGCTGTGCGGTCCGCGCGGGCGGGCGGCCGCCGACCTGCTGCCCGGCGTCGACGAGGTCGTGGAGCACCGGCTGCCCTGGATCGACCCCGCCCCCGGGGCGATCGACCCGTACGACATGCAGACCCTGACCGCACGTCTGGCGGCCGTGGACGCGGACGAGGCGGTCATCTTCACCTCGTTCCACCAGTCGCCGCTGCCGCTGGCGCTGCTGCTGCGCATGGCCGGCGTGCCGCGGGTCGCCGCGATCAGCGAGGACTATCCCGGAAGCCTGCTCGACCTGCGGCATCGCGTCCCGGCCGGCGTACCCGAGGCCGAACGGGCCCTCTCCCTCGCCGCCGCGGCCGGCTACAGCCTGCCGGACGGCGATCAGCCGGTGCTCCGGTTGCGTACCGGGTCGGTGCCGCCACCTCCGGCGTGGCTCGGCCCGCCGGGCTACGTCGTGCTGCATCCCGGCTCGTCGGTGCCCAGCCGGGCCTGCCCGCCCGACGTGGCCGTCCGGATCGGACGGATGCTGACCGACGCCGGGTACCGGCTGGTGGTGACCGGCACGCCGCAGGAACGGGAACTGACCGCGGCGGTGGCCGGTCCCGCCGGACTCGACCTCGGCGGTCGCACCGGGCTCGCGGAGTTGGCCGGGGTGATCGCGAACGCGGCGGCGGTGGTCGTCGGCAACACCGGTCCGGCGCACGTGGCGGCGGCGTGCGGGGTGCCGGTGGTCAGTCTCTTCGCCCCCACCGTCCCGTTCGGGCAGTGGGGGCCGTACCGGGTGCCTACCGTCCGCCTCGGCGACGCGACGGCCGCCTGCCGGGACACCCGCGCCGCCACCTGTCCCGTCCCCGGGCATCCCTGCCTGTCCACTGTCGAACCGACCGAGGTGCTCACGGCGTTGCGCCTGCTCGACGTACCCGCGAACGGTGCCCGGACCACGACGGCCGGCCCGACCACGACTGCCGGCCGGTACGCGGCCGGCGCGGCGGTGACCGCCAGGGGCGGGAGCGGCTGATGAACATCCTGCTCTGGCACGTGCACGGCTCCTGGACCACCGCGTTCGTGCACGGCCGGCACCGCTACCTCGTCCCGGCCACTGCCGACCGCGGCCCCTACGGTCTCGGCCGTGCCCGCACCTATCCCTGGCCGGACAGCGCGGTCGAGGTCAGCCCCGACGACCTTTCCGACGCCGACGTGGACGTGGTCATCCTGCAACGCCCCGAGGAGTTCGATCTCGCCGAGCAGTGGCTGGGCCGCCGCCCCGGCCGCGACGTGCCCGCCGTCTACGTCGAGCACAACACCCCCAAGGACGGCGACATCCCGCACAGTCGTCACCCCATGGCCGACCGCGACGACCTGCTCGTCGCGCACGTCACGGCGTTCAACCAGCTCTTCTGGGACACCGGCGGAACCCGCACGGCCGTGATCGACCACGGCATCGTGCCGCCGACGGTGGAGTACACCGGGGAACTCGACCGGCTCGCCGTCGTGATCAACGAGCCGGTACGCCGTTGGCGGGTGACCGGCACCGACCTGCTTCCCCGGTTCGCCGAGATCGCCCCGCTGGACGTCTTCGGCATGAAGGTGACCGGGCTGGCCGAGCACCTCGGGCTGCCGCCTGAACAGGTGACCAGCCACGACGACGTGCCGCAGTCCCGCATGCACGAGGAACTGGCCCGGCGGCGCGCGTACCTGCATCTGTGCCGGTGGACGTCGCTCGGGCTGAGCCTCATCGAGGCGATGACGATCGGCATGCCGGTCGTCGCGCTCGCCACCACCGAGGCGGTGATGGCGGTACCGCCGGGAGCGGGCGCTCTCGACACCCGCGTCGACACCCTGTTGGACGCCACCCGCCGGTTCATGGCCGAGCCGGCGCTCGCGCGGCAGGCGGGCTCGGTGGCCCGGGCCACGGCCCGCGACCGGTACGGCCTCGACCGTTTCCTCGCCGACTGGGACCGGCTGCTGGAGGAGGAAGTATGCGCATAGCGATGATCTCGGAGCACGCCAGCCCGCTCGCCATCCTCGGCGGGGAGGACGCCGGCGGCCAGAACACGCATGTCGCGGAGCTCTCCGCCGCGCTCGCGGCCGCCGGGCACGACGTGCGGGTGTACACCCGACGCGACGCCGTGGACCTGCCGGTGACGGTACGCAGCCCGGACGGGTACGACGTCGTGCACGTACCGGCCGGACCGGCGGAGCCGCTGGCCAAGGACGCGCTGCTGCCGCACATGAAGGAGTTCAGCCGCTGGCTGGTCGAGCGGTGGCGGGGTGGCGACTGGGTGCCCGAGGTGATCCACGCGCACTTCTGGATGAGTGGGCTCGCCGCGCTCGCCGCCGGCCGGCAGACCGGGGTGCCGGTGGTGCAGACGTACCACGCGCTCGGCGTCGTGAAACGCCGCTACCAGGGGGTTCAGGACACCAGCCCGGCCCGGCGGGTGGCGTACGAGCGGGAGCTGGGCCGGTCGGTGGACCGGGTGATCGCCCAGTGCCAGGACGAGGTCGGCGAGCTGGTCCGGATGGGCGTGCCCCGGTCCCGGATGACGGTGATCCCGTCCGGGGTGAACCTGAGCACCTTCGCTCCGCTCGGTCCGGCCGCCGAGCGGCAACCGGGGCGGCCCCGGATCCTGACCGTCGGCCGGCTGGTGGAACGCAAGGGCTTCCAGACGGTCGTCCGGGCGATGGCGCTGGTCCCCGACGCCGAGTGCGTGGTGGTCGGCGGGCCGCCGGCCGGGCTGCTCGAGAGTGACCCGTACGCCCGGCGGCTGCGCGCCCTCGCGCGTACCTGCCGGGTGGCCGACCGGGTGCGCCTGGTCGGCGCGGTGCCGCGGGAGGAGATGGGCCGCTGGTACCGCTCGGCGGACATCCTGGTCGCCGCGCCCTGGTACGAGCCGTTCGGGCTCACCCCGTTGGAGGCGATGGCCTGCGGCGTACCGGTGATCGGCACGGCGGTGGGCGGGCTCAGGGACACCGTGGTCGAAGGGGTCACCGGTGACCTGGTCCCGGCTCGCGATCCCCGCGCCCTGGGCACCGCGATCCAGCGGCTGCTCGACGACCGGATCCGCCGGTTCGCGTACGCCACCGCCGCACAGGAACGCGCCCGCCTGCGCTACTCGTGGGCGGCGACCGCCGAGCGGCTGGCGGAGGTCTACAACGAGGTGGCCGCGGTGCACCGGCCGACCGGGGTGGTGGCCTGATGGCGACCTCGCTGCTCGACGCCCACCTGGCGAACCTGGCCGCGGCCCTGCTGCCGTACCGGGAGTGCGAGCGGCTGCTCTCCCGGTGGGGCGAGACGCTGGCCCGCCGGCTGGCCGGCGGTGGGCGGCTGCTGGTGGCCGGCAACGGCGGCAGCGCCGCCGAGGCGCAGCACCTCACCGCCGAACTCGTGGGCAAGCTCCGCGACGACCGCCAGCCCCTGTCCGCCATCGCCCTGCACGCCGAGAGCTCGGCGGTCACCGCCATCGCCAACGACTACGGCTACGACGAGGTCTTCGCCCGCCAGGTACGCGCCCACGGCCGCGACGGTGACATCCTCCTGCTGCTGTCCACCAGCGGCGCCAGCCGCAACCTGCTCACCGCCGCCCGGGCCGGCCGCGAGGCCGGCCTGCTCTGCTGGGCGTTCACCGGCCCCGCCCCGAACCCGCTCGCCGAGGCCTGTCACGAGGCGCTCGCCGTCGCCTCGCCGGACAGTCAGGTGGTGCAGGAGTTGCACCTGGTCTCCAGCCACGTGCTCTGCGAGTACGTCGACCAGGAGCTGCCCGCCGCGCTCGCCGCTGTGGCCGGTGCACCCGTCGACGAGCCGATCCCACCGGGCCGGGTGCGCGCCGGGGTGGAGGTGGTGCTCGACGGCGGAGCCGGGCAGCAGGTACAGGCGCGAGGATGAGGAGGGAAGCGTGACGGGACCCGTCGTGGTGGTCGGTGACACCCTGCTCGACCGGGATGTCGAGGGAATGGTCAGCCGGCTCTGTCCGGACTCGCCGGTGCCGGTGCTCGACGAGACCGGGTACGTCGACCGGCCCGGCGGCGCCGGCCTGGCCGCGGTCTTCGCCGCCGCTCAGGGCGCCGAGGTGGTGCTGGTGACCGCGCTCGCCGACGACGCCGGCGGAGCGCGGCTGAGTTCGTTGCTGACCGCGGCCGGCGTCCAGGTGTACGCGCTGCCGCTGGCCGGCGCCACGCCGAAGAAGATCCGGCTGCGGGCCGGCGGCCGGGTGCTGCTGCGCCACGACCGCGGTGGCGTACCGGGCGAGCCCGGTGAGCCGGCCGAGGCGGTGCTGCGGGTCATCGCGAGCGCCTCCGCCGTCGTGGTCAGCGACTACGGCCGCGGGGTGGCCCGGCAGCCGGCGCTGCGCGCCGCGCTCGCCGCGACGCGGGCGCCGGTGGTCTGGGACCCGCACCCGCGTGGGCCGGGCGCGGTGCCCGGCGTGCAGCTGGCCACACCGAACGAGGCCGAGGCGCGTGAGCTGATTCCGGCGCTGCCCGGTGCGACCCGGCTGGCCACCGCCTCGCGGGGCGCGCAGGGGCTGCGCCGACGGTGGCGGGCCGGCGCGGTCGCGGTGACCCTCGGTGGTGACGGTGCGCTGCTCTGCCACACCGACTCGACCCCGCTGGTGGTGCCCACACCGAGCACCGCCGAGGGAGACACCTGCGGGGCCGGCGACCGGTTCGCGGTCGCCGCCGGCCTCGCCCTGGCCCGGGGCGCGTTGGTGTCCGAGGCCGTGCAGGAGGCGGTCGCCGAGGCGTCCGCGTACGTAGCGGCCGGGGGAGTGGCGGCCGCGCTGCCGCCGCCGGCGAGTCGCGAGCCGGGGACGGTCACCGGTCCGGGCGCGGAGCGGATCGGCGTCACCGAGGTGGCCGCGGTGCTCGCCGAGGTACGCGCGCGCGGCGGCACGGTGGTGGCGACCGGGGGCTGCTTCGACCTGCTGCACGCGGGGCACGTCGCGACGTTGCAGGCGGCCCGGAAGCTCGGCGACTGCCTGATCGTCTGCCTGAACTCCGACTCCAGCGTGGCCGGATTGAAGGGCCCGGACCGGCCGGTCGTCCCGCAGGGCGACCGCGGCCGGTTGCTGGCGGCGCTGAGCTGTGTGGACGCGGTCATGATCTTCGACGAGCCGACGCCGCACGCGGCGCTGTCCTGGCTGCGCCCCGACATCTGGGTCAAGGGCGGCGACTACGCCACCGGCGCCGGGGACGCGCCGGCCCTGCCGGAGGCGGAGATCCTGCGCCGGTGGGGCGGTCACACGGTGGTCGTGCCGTACCTGGACGGTCGCTCCACCACCGACATGATCGCCGCGGCCCGGGCGGGCGGCCGGCCCGCCGGTACGTGTTGTGCCGCCGCCCGATCGTCCGAGGGCGACTGGGCCGCCGCGCCCGTACCGGCCGTGGAGCGTGCGCGATGACGGATGCCCCGGCCGGAACCGGAACCACCGTCCTGGTCACCGGCGGATCGAGCGGCCTGGGCGCGGCCGTCGTGGCGGCGGTCGCGCGCTCCGGCGGCCGGCCGCTGGTGATCGACCGGCAGGCGCCCGGTGACGGGGTGCCGTGGGTCGAGTGCGACCTGGCCGACACCCGGGCCGCCGAGGCTGCCACCCGGCAGCTCGCCGAGCGTTCCGGTGGCCTGGACGCGGTGGTGACCGCGGCCGGAATGGACGTGCCGGGACGGCTGGCCGACGTGCCGGCCGAGACCTGGGAGCGGATCGTCGCCGTGGACCTGCTCGCCACCGTCGCGGTGATCCGGGCGGCGCTGCCCTACTTGGAGGCGTCCCGCGGCACCATCGTGACCGTGGCGTCGACCCTCGGCGTCAAGGCGGTCAGCGACGCCACCGCGTACTGCGCGGCGAAGTTCGGGGTGGTCGGCTTCACCCGCGCCCTCGCCACCGAACTCGCCGGCTCGGTCGGCGTCACCCTGCTCATCCCCGGCGGCATGCGTACCGCCTTCTTCGACGAGCGCGACGACCAGTACCGCCCCGGTCCGGACGCGGTGCTCAACGATCCGGCCGACACCGCCGCCGCGGTCATGTTCGCGCTGGCCCAGCCGCCCGGCTGCGCGGTACGGGAGATGGTGGTCTGCGCCGAGCAGGAGTCGTCGTACCCGTGATCCTCGTGCTGCGGGCGCTCGGTGTCGGCGACCTGGCCACCGCCGTCCCGGCGCTACGCGCGTTGCGGGCCGCCCACCCCGGCCGGGAACTGGTGCTCGCCGCGCCGGCCTGGCTGGCACCGCTGGTCGAGCTGGTCGGTGACGTCGACCGGCTGATCGACACCCCGGGGCTGGGGCGGACCCGCTGGACCGGGCCGCAGCCGCAGCTGGCGGTGAACCTGCATGGGCGGGGACCGCAGTCGCACCACACCCTCGCCGCCGCCCGGCCCGGGCGGCTGCTCGGCTTCGCCAACTCGGAGGCCGGGTTCGCCGACGGGCCGGCGTGGAGCGAGTCCGAGCACGAGGTGGAGCGGTGGTGCCGGTTGCTGGCCTGGTACGGCATCCCCGCCGACCGGTCCGACCTGGCGCTGCGTCGGCCCTCGGCGGGCGGCGTGCCGGTGGGGGTGAGCGTGCTGCACCCCGGCTCGAAGATCGTGGCGAAGCGCTGGCCGTCCGACCGGTTCGCCGCCCTCGCGCGCAGGCTCACCGCCCGCGGCCACCGGGTGGTGCTGACCGGCTCTCCCGACGAACGGGGCCTGGCCGCCCAGGTGGCCGACGCCGCCGGGCTGCCCGCCGACGCCGTGCTGGCCGGTCGTACGGGGCTGCGTGAGCTGGCCACGCTGGTGGCGTACGCCCGGGTCGTGGTGAGCGCCGACACCGGGGTGGCCCACCTGGCGACCGCTTTCGGGACCCCGTCGGTGGTGCTCTTCGGGCCCGTGCCACCGGCCCGTTGGGGGCCGCCGCCGGACCGGCCGCGGCACCGTGCGATCTGGGCCGGAGACAGGGATTGGCCAAGCTGGGACGGGGTAGGAAGCCATCCGTCATTGACGGTCCTCGGGGTCGACGAGGTGTCGGCCGTGGTGGACGAGGTGGAACGGGTGGTGCGGGAGTCCGGTGCGGTTGCGACGTAGCGATCCGGGCCGGCCGGGGTACAAGCGTCGCCGGCGCGGCAAGGGCTGGCTCTTCCTGGACCCGGCCGGTGAGCCGGTGCGGGACCAGGACGAGCTGGCCCGGCTGCGTTCCCTGGTCGTACCGCCGGCGTGGCGCGACGTGTGGATCTGCCCGTGGCCGAACGGGCACATCCAGGCCATCGGCGTCGACGCCGCCGGCCGCAAGCAGTACGTCTACCACCCGAGTTGGCGGGAGAAGCGCGACGAGGCGAAGTTCGACCACGTGCTGGAGGTGGCGCGGCGGCTGCCGGCGTTGCGTGCCCGGGTCGACCGGGATCTCGGTGGACGGGGGCTGAACCGCGACCGGGTGCTCGCCACCGTGGCACGACTGCTCGACATGGGTGCGTTCCGGGTCGGCAACGACCAGTACGCTGCCGGCGACGACCCGACTTTCGGGGTGTCGACGTTGCGCCCCGAGCACGCCCGCTCGCGGCGGGGCTGTGTGCTCTTCGAGTTCCCCGCCAAGGGCGGGATCGAGCAGGTACGCCTCATCGAGGACCCGGAGCTGTGCCGGGTGCTGACGAACCTGCGCCGACGTCGACGCCTCGCCGAGCGTCTCTTCGGCTACTGGGATGGGCGCGACTGGCGGGACGTACGCGCCGACGAGATCAACGAGTACCTGCGCGACGCCAGCGGCGGGGAGATGACCGCGAAGGACTTCCGCACCTGGCACGCCACCGTGCT
Organism: Micromonospora avicenniae; assembly: GCF_900156065.1. Lineage (GTDB taxonomy): Bacteria > Actinomycetota > Actinomycetes > Mycobacteriales > Micromonosporaceae > Micromonospora > Micromonospora avicenniae. The sequence goes on from NZ_FTNF01000005.1 coordinate 314,531, forward strand.
GGCCGCGATCGAGTTGGCCACGGCGGAGCCGGCGCGGTCCGCGACCGCCCGGAAGCGGGCGGTGGCCGCGGTGATGCGGGAGGTGGCCGAGCTGCTCGGCAACACGCCGACCGTGGCCCGCACGTCCTACGTGGATCCGCGCGTGGTCGACCTCTACCACGACGGTGTGGTGGTGACGGTGGACCCGGGCGCGCCACGCGAGAAGGCCGAGCGGGCGGTGCTGGAGCTGCTGGAGGAGTCCTGACCAGCCCCGTCGCGGGTACGGGGCCGGAGTGCCGGTCGTCGTTCCGCCGACCCGGCCGGCAGGGGAGCCGGCGTGCTCCGATGGGGTCACCGAGGCGGCGACCCGCCACCACTGTCGGCGGCGGGCGCCGCGCCACGGCCCCCGATGGCGGACCGGACCCCCCCGTCCCCGGCCGCTTCGGGGTCAGTCTGCCGCCTCCGCCTTGACCATCGACGCCGGCGAGCTTGACGTCCCGTGCCAGATTTGACCGGAAAGTCAGTGGGACGGGGCCGCCGAGGCGCGGTAGGCCCGCGGGCCCATGCCGTAGGCGGCCCGGAACGCCCGGCTGAAGTGCGCCGGGTCGGTGAGCCCCCAACGCCGGCCGATGAGGTGGACCGGCCGGTGCCGCAGCAGCGGATCGGCGAGATCGCGACGGCAGCGTTCCAGACGCCGTCGGCGGATCGCCCCCGCGACGGTCTCGTCCTCGGTCTCGAAGAGCCGGTGCAGCGTCCGGAGGGAGATGTGGTGCGCGTCGGCGACCACCTGCGGGCTCAGCTCAGGGTCGCCGAGGTGCCGGTCGAGGAACTCCCGCACCTGAGCGAGCAGCGCCTGCTGGCGTACCTCGGCCGGCAGTTCGTCCTCGGCGTCGAGGTGCCGGGCGAGCAGGGCGGAGACCAGGCTGAGGGTGACGTCCGCCAGGTACGGCACGTCGCCGGCCCGGAACTGCTCGGGGTGGCGGGTGATGCGGTGCAGGTGCTGCGCCAGCAGCGCGCCCGGGCCCTCCGACCCGCAGAGCCGCGCGGCGGTCAGGCGGTCCACCTTGTCGGCGTCGAGCGGCAGCAGCGCCCGCGGAACGACGGCGGTCACCGAGGCCGCCGGGGCCTGCCCGTCACCCCCGCCGGCGTGCGCCAGATCGTGTGGCCGTCCCCAGTCGACGAGCGTGAAGTCGCCGACCGGGATCGCGGTGTCCCGCCGGCTCGCGCTGATCGCGCAGTTGCCGCTCATCGCCAGCGCGATCTGGTAGACCTCGGGGTCCGCCTGCCGGATCAGTCGCGGTGTCCGACGCCCGACGAGGGACTGGTAGCGGAACCGGGTGAGCCCGACGCCGCCGAGATCGATCATCCGGGCGTGGCCCTGAAAGTCGGCGGCGTGATCGCTGGTGAAGGCGACCGGCGCGGAGACCCGGCCGGCCATCTCCACCCAGAGCGCGAAGCGGTCGGCGGGCGCCTCCACAGTGGTGTCCAGCGTCTCGACCCGCAGTGCCGTCATCGACCGTCCCCCTTCCTCGCCAGGCCCGCGGTCATTCTCGACCGGCGGACGGTGCTCAGTGCCGTCCGGCGGTGCCGCCGGTCAGGCGGTCGTCCGAGCTCGGATCAGGGTCTCGACGCCGTCCAGCAGCCGGTCCAGGCCGAAGACGAATTCGTCATCCGGGCCGTCCTCCTGACTCAGCACGCCGGCGTCGATCACCTCGCGCAGCGCCGGGAAGCGGGCCGGGTCGGCTACCCGGGCGACCAGTTGCCCGTACTCCGGCATGATCTCGTCGATCCGCCGGCCCGACGCGGCGCTCGCCTCCTGAATCTGCGTCGTGAGCAGCGCGTCGTTGCGCACGTAGCCGGTGAGCAGCAGCATCACCGACATCTTCTCGGACTCGCCGAGCCCGGTGCCGGCGAGGCAGCGTAGCCCGTTCTCCAGCCAGCTGAGGCTGTACGGGGTGAGCGGTGGGCCGCTGATCGGGACCCGGACCACCCACGGGTGCCGTTGCAGCGCGGCGCGTTCGGCCCATGCCCACCCGGCGAGCCCGGTCCGCCACTGCGGCCCGGTCCCGCCCGGGCCGGGCGGCTCGCCGTACGCCGCGTCGACCATCAGGGTGAGCAGTTCATCCTTGGCGCTGACGTACCGGTAGAGGGCCATGGTCGCCGCGCCCAGCTCCTTGGCGACTCGGCTCATCGAGACGGCGGCCAGCCCTTCGGCGTCGGCGAGGGCGACGGCGGCGGCCACGATCCCGGCCAGGGTCAGCCCGGGACGCGGCCCCTTGGGCGCGCGTTCGCGTAGCCCCCACGCCGCCGCTACGACCGGCGGCAGCGCCGGGCGGGTCTCGTCATCTGTCGGCTCCACGATTCCTCCTTGCCGGCCCATCCTAGTTCTGCGTATGGTCTACGCAATTAAGCGTATGGCATACGCAGAAGGAGTTCACATGACTTCGACACCCCGCGCCGGACGTCGCGAATGGATCGGCTTCAGCGTGCTGATGCTGCCCCTGCTCCTGGTCTCGATGGACGTATCGGTGCTCTACTTCGCCGTTCCCTTCATCAGCGCCGAGCTGAGTCCGACCAGCACCCAACAGCTCTGGATCTTCGACATCTACGGCTTCGTCCTGGCCGGGCTGCTCATCACCATGGGTGCGCTCGGCGACCGGATCGGCCGGCGGCGGCTGCTGCTCTGCGGCGCTGTCGCGTTCGGCGCGGCGTCGGCACTGGCCGCGTACGCCGACAGCCCCGGCACCCTGATCGCGGCCCGGGCGTTGCTCGGCGTCGGCGGCGCGACGCTGATGCCGTCGACGCTGGCGCTGATTCGCAACATGTTCCACGACGAGAAGCAGCGCGGCACCGCCATCGCCATCTGGACCGCCGCGCTCACCAGCGGCATCGCCATCGGCCCGGTCCTCAGTGGCATCCTGCTCGAACACTTCTGGTGGGGATCGATCTTCCTGATCAACCTGCCGGCGATGGCCCTGCTGCTCCTGCTCGCCCCGGCGCTGGTGCCGGAGTTCCGCAACCCGCACGCCGGGCGCTTCGACGTGCTCAGCTCGGTGCTCTCCCTCGCCGCTCTGCTCCCGGTGATCTACGGCGTCAAGGAACTGGCCCGAGCGGGCTGGGGGACCGGCCCGGCACTGGCCATCGCCGCCGGGCTGCTGGTCGCCCTGCTCTTCGTCCACCGCCAGCGCCGCCTCGCGTACCCGATGGTCGACCTGGCGCTGCTGCGCCGCCGAGCCGTCGGCGGCGCCATCGGGGTCAACCTGGTGGCCATGTTCGCCATGGTCGGCTTCGCCATCTTCACCACCCAGCACCTCCAGTCGGTGCTCGGGCTCAGCCCGCTGCGTGCGGCCCTGTGGAGCCTGCTGCCGTCGGTGGCGGTCGGCGGGATCGCGCCGGTCGCGGCCGCGCTGGCCCGGCGGATCGACCGGGCCTGGCTGATCGGCGCCGGATTCGTCATCGCGGCCGGCGGTTTCGTGGTGCTCACCCGGGTACCGGCCGACGACGGGCTGCTCACCCTGCTGCTCGGCGCCAGCATCTACGCGGCCGGATTGGTGGTGGTGATGTCACTGGTCACCGAACTGGTGCTCGGTGCCGCCCCGCCGGAGCGCGCCGGGATGGCCTCGGCGCTGACCGAGTCGAGCAGCGAACTCGGCGGGGCGCTCGGCATGGCGGTGCTCGGCAGCGTGGGCAGCGCCGTCTACCGGCGCGAGCTGGTCGACGGGCTGCCCGACGCACTGCCCGCCGACGCGGTGACCTCGGCCCGGGAGACCCTGGCCGGTGGGCTGGTGGTCGCCGAGGGGCTGCCCGGTCAGGCAGCCGCCGCTGTACGCGACGCCGCCGTCGGTGCGTTCACCGACGGCCTGCACCTGGCTGCCGCCAGCGCCGGAGCGCTGATGCTGCTCGCCGCGGCGCTCACCGTGCTGACGTTGCGCGGCGTGACCGTCCCGGTGCGGCAGGACGCGACCGGTCCCGCCCAGGACGCCGACCCGGTCCCGGTCGAGGCGGCTCCCGCCGCGCGCCGCTGAGCGGGTCGGGTCCGGCGCCGGTCGAGGTTCAGTCGTTGAGTACGCGGGCCAGCCGGTCCCGGAACCGCTGCTCGGAGGCGCTGACCGCCTCGCCGCCGAGTCCCAGGACACCGCCGCTGGACGCCGCGCCGACCACCTGCTCGGCGATCTCCACCAGCCAGTGCTTGTACGCCCCGGCCTCGCCCTCGTCCGTCCGGGCGGCGAGCAGGGCGGCGGCCTCGCCGGCCCGGCCGAGCACGTCGTCGATCAGGGCCTGCGGGTCGCTGGGGGAGATGGCCGGCAGCTCCTCGCCGGCCTCCGGGTCGCCCACCCGCGTCACGATCTCGCCGGCGACGGCGGCGACCAGCGGGCTGGCCGACTCGCGGCCAGCGGCGATCGTCTCCAGGCCGGCCGCGTTCTCGGCCATGGTGCGGCGCGTGCCGTCGGACTCGGCGGCGCTCGCCGCGGTCAGCACCGACTGCGGCAGCCCGACCAGCAGACCCCACTCCCCGTCGGAGAACCCGAACCCGGTGTACGCCGGTTGTTCGATCACGGCAACGCCCCTTTCCGCCTGTCTGTTCGTGCCCGTCCCCGGGCGCCACGCCCGACGGCGCGGCGCCCGGCTCAGGCTAGTCCAGCGTCAGCAGGTCCTGTTCGGACACCACACGCACGGACAGCGTCTTGTACCCCACCTCGTCGAAGAGAACCGTCATCCGGTCCTCCTCGTAGCCGAGCACGAGCCCCGATCCCCACTCCGGGTGGCGGACCTGGCTGTGCACCGGGAACGGCCCGACCGCGCCGTCGTCGGCGGTGCTGGTGCCGGCGTGGCAGTTGTCGCAGTGCCCGCACACCTCGGTCATCTGCTCGCCGAAGTACGCCAGCAGCGCCTGCCCGCGGCAGCCGGTGGTCTCCGCGAAGGCCCGCATCATGTCGGTCCGGGACCGGGTCACCGTCTGCTGCCGCTCCGCCTCGGCCAGCGCCGCCGCGGCGGCGTCCACCGGCTTCGGGGCGTACCGGGGCGCGCCGATCCGCCCCTTCGCCCGTGGCTCGGCGGCGCCGACCTGCTCCAGCAGCGACAGCTGGTGGCCGAGCTTGCGGGGGCCGAGCCCGGTCGCTTCGCGAAGTTCCTTCCGGGTACGGGGCTTCTCGCGCAGCAGTGCGGCCAGGTCGCGCAGCTCGGTGCCGTCCGGCAGGCCGCCGCTGAAGAATCGGCGCAGCCCGACGTCCTCCGCCTGCCAGAGCAGCAGTACCCGGGCCGGTTCGCCGTCCCGGCCGGCGCGGCCGATCTCCTGGAAGTAGCTGTCCGGCGAGTCGGGCAGAGCCATGTGCACCACCCAGGCGATGTTGGGCTTGTCGATGCCCATGCCGAACGCGGAGGTGGCCACCATGATCGGCACCTGGTCGGCCAGGAACGCCTCGTGCAGCTCACCGCGCGCCCCGGCCGGCATTCCGCCGTGGTAGTACCGGGCCGGGAAGCCCGCTTCGGTGAGCCGCGCGGCGAGTTCCTCGGCGGCGCGGCGGGTCGGGACGTAGATGATTCCCGGCCGTTCGTCGGACCCGAGCAGCGCGAGCAGGCGCCGCCACCGGTAGTCCTCGGTCGGGCAGTACGCGACTTCGAGGAAGAGGTTCGGCCGGTCCAGCCCGGAGACCACGATCTCCGGGTCGCGCAGCCGTAGCCGGGCGACGATGTCGTCGCGGACCGGCGGCGAGGCGGTGGCGGTCAGCGCGACGACCGGCGGCCGCCCGATCCCCTCGACCAGGTGACCGAGCGCCAGGTAGTCGGGGCGGAAGTCGTGCCCCCACGCGGAGATGCAGTGCGCCTCGTCGACCGCCACCAGACCCGGCCGCAGCGACCGGACCTCGGCCATCCGATCTGGATCGCTGAGCTGCTCGGGGGTGATGAACAGGAACTCCGCGCGGCCGGCCCGCAGCTCCTCGACCGCCTCGGCGCGCTGGGCGGGGCTCTCGTGCGAGCTGATCCGTACCGCCCGCAGCTCGGGTCGTTGCCGCTCGTTGAGCGCCGCGATCTGGTCCTGCTGGAGCGCGAGCAGCGGCGAGACCACCACTGTCGGTCCGGGAATCAGGCTGGCCGGGATCTGGTAGATCGCCGATTTGCCGGCGCCGGTGGGGAGCACCACCAGGGCGTCACGTCGTTTCATCACCGCGCGCATGGCGGCCAGTTGGTTGGGCCGCAGCGCGGTCCAGCCGAACAGGCTGCGCGCCGCGCGGCGCAACGTCGTCGAGTGCCGGGTCAGTTTCATCGAGGGCCGGAGGTACCCGAGCCGATCAGCGGCGAAACCGCCCCGCTCGGCGGCGTCGGCGCGACGGCGGGCGTTCCGCCGCCCTCGCCGACATCGGGATGTCCGAGGCGTGCGGACATCCCGACATCAGGGAACCCGAGTCGATCAGACAGGGGGCTCAGCGGAAGCGGGGCAGGATCTCCCGCTGGTAGAGGTCGAACAGGCCCTGGGTGTGGGGGCCGGTGTTGGCCACGTACAGCTCGTCGAAGCCGGCCTTGGCGTACTGGTCGATCATCTCCAGGTGCGCCTCGGCGTCGTTGCCGCAGACGAACGACTTCTTCATCATCTCCGGCTCGACCAGCTGCGAGACCTGCTCGAAGTGACGCGGTGAGGGAAGCACCTGCGACAGTTCACCGGGTACGCCGGAGTTCGGCCACCGTTCGTACGCGACCTGCGCGCCCTCGTCCTCGCTGTCGGCGTACGCCGCCTTGAAGCCGCCCTGGCACGGCTTGTCGCCGCCCCCGCCCTCGCGGAACCGGCGCACCAGGTCGGGGTCGGGTGTGGTGCAGATGTAGCCGTCGCCGACCCGGGCGGCCAGGTCCACCGCCTTGGGGCCGAAGCCGGAGACGTAGATCGGCGGCGGCGTGTCGGGCCGGGTGTAGATCCGGGCGTGCTCGACGGTGTAGTGCTTGCCGTGGTGGTTGACGAAGCCGCCCCGCCACAGCTCGCGGATCACCTCGATCGCCTCCTCGAGCATCTCCAGCCGCACGTCGGCCTGCGGCCAGGCGTCGCCGAGGATGTGCTCGTTGAGCGCCTCTCCGCTGCCGACGCCGAGCACGAACCGTCCGGAGTGCAGCACTGCGCTGGTCGCCGCCGCCTGCGCGATCACCGCCGGATGGATCCGTACGGTCGGGCAGGTGACCGCGGTGGTCACCGGTAGCCGGCAGACCTGGCTGAGCGCGCCGATCATCGACCAGACGAAGGCGCTCTGCCCCTGCGCGTCCACCCAGGGGTGGTAGTGATCGGAGATCCAGAGTGCCTGGAAGCCGGCCCGCTCGGCGCCAAGTGCCTGGTCGAGCAGCTCGGCCGGGGTGTACTCCTCGGCGGCGAGAAAGTATCCGATCTTCATGCTTCTCCCTCGTGACGTCACCGGATCAACGAGGGCAGCCGTACCCAGGCACCGGGCCGGGCACACCGCCGCCGCGGGTGGCGGGTCGAGGTGACCGTCAGCGGCGCCGGAACATCGCCCGGATCGCGGCGAGCAGCAGCAGGCCGCCCACCACCACTCCCAGCAGTCGTACGCCGGGCACGTCGGCCGGGCTGGTCGCGTCGGCCAGCAGCGTGGGTTCCATGCCCCGCACTCTGCCCACCGGCCCCGCCCTCGGCAACTGTAAGGTTTATTGACTATTTGTTGGCGCGGTGTGACCATGGCAGCACCGCCCGCCCGAGGCGGGCCAGAACCGCGAAGAAAGTGGGGGTACGGGGGCCGCATGAGTGAGCGCAGCGAGAAATCCATCAGGTGGGGTGCGGATGAGTCTCGTGCCGAAGCCGACCGGTGGGAGGCACGGGCATGAGCCTTCCGGCGGGCCACCTGGCCGCGCTCGCGGCTGCCGTCCTGCAGCCCGGATTCGTCGGCACCACCGCGCCGCCCTGGATCCGCCGCTGGCTCGGCGAAGGGCTCGGGTCGGTGGTGCTCTTCGCCCGGAACGTGGTCGACCACGAGCAGGTCGCCGCGCTCACCGCGGCACTGCGCGCAGAGCGTCCCGACGTCATCGTGGCGATCGACGAGGAGGCCGGGGACGTCACCCGGATCGAGTCGGGCCGGGGCAGCTCGCGCCCCGGCAACCTCGCGCTCGGCGCGGTGGACGACCCGGAGCTGACCGAGGAGGTGGCCCGCGACCTCGGCGCCGACCTCGCGAGCCTCGGCGTCACCCTCGACTACGCCCCGGACGCCGACGTGAACTCCAACCCGGCCAACCCGGTGATCGGGGTACGGTCCTTCGGCGCGGATCCGGAACTCGTGGCCCGGCACACCGCCGCCTGGATCCGCGGGCTGCAGGCCGGCGGAGTCGCGGCCTGCGCCAAGCACTTCCCCGGCCACGGCGACACCCAGGTCGACTCCCACCACGACCTGCCGTTGATCAGCGGCGGGCGGGCGCAGCTGGAGGCCGTCGAGCTGGCCCCGTTCCGGGCCGCGGTGGCCGCCGGGGTGCAGGCGGTGATGACCGGCCACCTGCTCGTGCCGGCGCTGGACCCGCAGCTGCCCGCCACCCTGAGCTCGCGCATCCTCGGCGGACTGCTCCGCGACGAGCTGGGCTTCTCCGGCGTGGTGGTCACCGACGCCGTGGAGATGCGGGCCGTCGCCGACCGGTACGGCTACGCCGGCGCCGCCGTCCGTGCCCTGGCGGCGGGCGCGGACGCGATCTGCATCGGTGGAGAGCGCGCCGGCGAGGAGGACGCCCGGGAACTACGGGACGCGATCGTGGCCGCCGTGGTCTCCGGTGAGCTGCCCGAGGAACGGCTCGCCGAGGCGGCCAAGCGGGTCGGCCAGCTCACCGAGTGGAGCGTCGCCGCCCGGGCCGGGCGCCCCGCCCGACGCGGCCTGCCGGTCGACGCCTCGCCCATCGGGCTGGCCGCCGCGCGGCGTGCGCTGCGGATCACGACCCGCACCGGCGCCGACGTCCTGCCGCTGACCCGCGCGGCGTACGTGGTCGAGTTCGAGCCACCGCGCAACATCGCGATCGGGGCGGAGACTCCGTGGGGTATCGGCGCCCCGCTCAGCGAACTGCTTCCCGGCACCACCACCCGCCGGTACGCCCAGCCCGACGTGCCGGTCGACCCGACCGCCGGAGCCGACGGGCGGCCGGTGGTGCTGGTCGTCCGCGACCTGCACCGGCACGACTGGATGCGCGACGCGGTGCGGCGGTCACTGGCCGCCCGCCCGGACGCGGTGGTGGTCGAGCTCGGGGTGCCCACGCTGGTCACCGGCACGGTGCACGTGGCCACCCACGGGGCGACCCGGGCCGCCGGGCAGGCCGCCGCCGAGCTGCTGACGAACCGGACCACCAGATCGAACACGCCGGCGCGCTCACGGTGTTGATCAAGAGGTTTGCGTCAACTTCGCGCCGGATCCTGACGCAAACCTTTTGATCAATCCGCCGAGGGCGTGGATCGGGGCGGGGCGACGTTGGGCGCCCGCTGCCTGGTCAGGGCTCGTCGATCACCAGGGTGGCGTACTCGGGGTGAGCGTCGATGAAGGCGGCCACGAACGAGCATCGGGGCACCGCCCGGCCGCCGCGCGCGCGAACGTGGTCCAACGCCCGGCGGACCAGCTCGGACCCGACGCCCATGTCCCGGTACTGCGGGTCCACCACGGTGTGCGTGAAGACCAGCACCTCACCCTGCGGCTGGTCGTACGAGGCGAACCCCGCCAGCGCGCCGTCGACCAGGATCTCGAACCGGCGCTTGGCGGGATTGTCCTTGACCAGGCTGCTCACCGGACCATTGTCCTACCGACAGCAGCCAGCCGGTCGAGTTCGCCGAGCAGGCGGTCCACCTCGTCGGCCGTGTTGTAGTGGTAGATGCTGGCCCGCACCGCGCCGCCGCTGTCGCGCAGCCCCATCGCGGTGAAGTACTCGTAGGCGTAGTAGTCACCGGCCGAGAGGCAGAACCCGGCATCGCCCAACGCCGCCTGGACCTGCCCCGGCGACATCCCGGCGACCCGGAAGGAGACCGTCGGCCAGCGCCGTGCCGGCGCACCCAGGACGCTGATCCCGTCCAGCCTGGCGAGCCCGGTCAGCAGCCGGTCCAGCAGCGCCTCCTCATGGGCTTGAGCGGCGGCCAGTCCCGCCCGGAGGCGGGCCCGCCGGTCGCCGGTGGCCGCCGGGTCCAGCCCCGCCAGGTGATCGACCGCCGCGGCGACCCCGGCGAGCAGCGGGAAGCTGGGGGTGCCGTACTCGAAACGCTCCGGCACCGCGTCCGAGGAGGGGATCAGCTTCGCGGGGCGCAGCGTGCCCCAGAACTGCGGATCACCCACCATCGCCGCGAGGTGCGGCCCGGACCACTTGTACGCGCTGGTGACCAGGACGTCCGCGCCGAGTCCGGCCAGGTCGGTCGGCGCGTGCGGAACCGCGTGCACCCCGTCCACGCAGACCAGGGCGCCGGCCGCGTGCGCGATCTTGGCGATCGCCGCCACGTCCGGAGCGGTGCCGATCGCGTTGCTGCCGGCGGTCACCGCGACCAGCCGGGTCCGCTCGGTGACCAGGTCGGCGTACTGGTCGACGGGCAGGTCGCCGGTCGTCCGGTCGAACTCCGCCCACCGTACGGTCGCCCCGGCCGCCTCGGCGGCCTGCACCCAGGGGCGCACGTTGGCGTCGTGGTCGAGTCGGCAGAGCACCACCTCGTCGCCGGGGCGCCAACCGGCGCCGAGCGTACGGGCCAGGGTGAAGAGCAGTGCCGTCGCGCTCGGCCCGAGCACCACTCCCGCCGGGTCGCCGCCGACCAGGTCGGCCACCGCGGCCCGCGCACCGGCCACCAGCTCCAGCGCGCGCTGACCGGGTCGGAAGGCGCTGCTGCGGTTGCTGACGGCGCTGCGCATGGCCCCGGCGACCGCGTCGATCACCGGCGTGGCGGTCTGGCTGCCCCCGGCGCCGTCGAAGTGGACGAAGCCCTCGGCGAGGGCGGGGTAGGCGGCACGAACCAGGGTGACGTCGAACGGCATGTCGCCGACCCTAACGCGCGTCGTCGTCCGGGAGCCTGGCGGGCGTCTCGTAGGCTCGGCGAGGTGACTAACCGACCTGGTAACACCTCGCTGACCCCCGCCCGCCGCGCCGCGAGCGCACTGGCCGGCCTGGCGCTCGGCGTCGCCCTGCTGGCCGGTTGCAGCTCCGAGGGTGCCGACACCGACTGCAGCATCGCCGGCTCCTGCACGATCACCTTCCAGCGCGGCGTCGAGGCGAGCGCGAGCATCCTCGGCGTCGAGGCCAAGCTCGTCGGCGCCGAGGGCGAACAGGTGACCGTCGAGGTCGCCGGTGAGCAGGTCACGCTCCTCACCGGCCAGCAGGCCGCCGAGGTGGGCGGTCTGTCGGTCACGCTGGACAGCGTCACCGACCAGGAGGTCAAGATCCGCGTTTCGCAGGGTTCCGGCGGCTGACCCCGCCGCGGGCGGCGGTGGCGCGACGTTTGGGGATCATCCCCGGCGGAGATTGTGGCTCCCATGTCACTCACCCGTACCGCCGAAGCCACCGCCTCCCGCACGGCGAACAGCCGGTGGCTGGAACTGCTCACCCGGGCCGGCTTCGTCGGCTACGGGATCGTGCACCTGCTCTTCGCCTGGTTGGCGCTGCAGATCGCGTTCGGCAGGTCCGCCGCCGACGGCGACCAGTCCGGCGCGCTGCGTACCCTCGCCGCCCAGCCGCTCGGCAAGGTGCTCGTCGTCGTGACCGGTGTCGGTCTGCTCGCCATGGCGATCTGGCAGGCGCTGGAGGCGGCCACCGGCCACCGTGCCGAACGTGGCCGGGAGCGTACGTGGGAGCGGCTCGCCTCGCTCGGGCGCACCCTGGTCTACCTCTACTTCGCCTGGACCGCGTTCAAGGTCTTCTCCGACGCCTCGTCGAACAGCGCCGACCAGCAGGAGGCGCTCACCGGCCGGGCCATGGAGTCCACCGGTGGCAGGTGGCTGGTCGGCCTCGCCGGGCTGGTGCTCGCCGCGATCGGCGTCGGGCTGGTCGTCTACGGGCTGGTCAAGCGCTTCGAGAAGCACCTCAGGACGGGCGAGATGGGCCCCCGCACCCGCAAGTTCGCCCGCCGGCTCGGCATCGCCGGGTACACCGCCAAGGGGGTCGCGTACGCCATCGCCGGCCTGCTGGTGATCGTCGCCGCGGTGAACTACGACCCGGAGAAGGCCCGCGGGCTGGACGCCGCGCTGCACACGTTGCGCGAACAGTCGTACGGCTCTCTGCTGCTGACCCTGGTCGCGCTCGGCATCGCGGCCTTCGGTCTGTTCTGCTTCCTCCAGTCCCGCTACCGCCGCGTCTGACCTGGCCACACCGTGCCGGACGGCTCGCCCGTCCGAATACCGAACGTGACCGGATCAGAGGAGAACCCTGTGCAGAACTACCTGGAGATGATCGTCGCCGTGTTCGCCGCGGCGGCGATCGCTCTTTTCGTGGCCGCGGTGGTGCACCGGTCGACCCGTCGACTGGGCCGCCGGTCGAGGCTGATGACCGAACTCACCGACCACGCGCACCGCCCGTTCCAGGTGGCCGCCACCGTCGTGGCCATCCAGTTCGCGGTCCGGTTCACCACCACCTACGCGGTCGGCACCCCCTGGCGGCGGACCCTGCTGCACCTCCTGGTGCTCGCGGTCATCGCCAGCGCCGCCTGGCTGGTCGCCGCGCTGCTGGTGGTGGTGGAGGACACCGCGCTGGCGCGGTTCCGGGTCGACGTGCCGGACAACCGGCACGCCCGGCGCGTACGCACGCAGGTGGTGATGCTGCGCCGGCTGACCATCGCGGTGATCGTGATCCTGACCCTCGGCGTGATGCTGATGACCTTTCCCAGTGTGCGTGGGGTGGGCGCCGGGGTGCTGACCAGCGCGGGTGTGGTTGGTGTGGTGGCGGCACTGGCCGCGCAGAGCCTGCTCGGCAACGTCTTTGCCGGGCTTCAGCTCGCCTTCAGCGACGCCGTGCGGCTCGACGACGTGGTGGTCGTCGAGGGGGAGTGGGGGCGCATCGAGGAGCTGACCCTCAGCTACGTGGTCGTGCAGATCTGGGACGATCGCCGGCTGATCCTGCCGACGTCGTACTTCACCAGCACACCGTTCCAGAACTGGACCCGAACCGAGGCGGCCGTGCTCGGGACCGCCGAGTTCGATGTGGACTGGGCGGTACCGGTCCAGGCGATGCGGGAGGAGCTTCGCCGCCTGGTGGAGAGCACCGAGCTGTGGGACGGACGGGTCTGCGTGCTCCAGGTGACAGACGCGACGGGTGGTGCCGTCCGGATCCGCGCGCTGGTCAGTGCCGCGGACGCCGGCAGTCTGTGGGATCTGCGCTGCCTGGTCCGCGAGCACCTGGTCGCCTGGGTGCGCGACCAGCGTCCGACGGCGATGCCCCGGGTCCGTACCGAACTCGGCGACGCCCGCAGCGAGCTGCCCTGGCAGTGGGTGCAGCCGCGTCGCCCCGCCCGGCGGCCTACCGACGGGGAGGTTCCCGACGACGCGCGGCTCTTCGGCGGCAGCGACGACGGCGACGCGCGCAGCGAGGCGTTCGTCGGCCCCGACGAGCCCGTGGAATCGCGTCGCTGACCCGTCGGGTGCCCGCCGGTCACGTTTCCTTCCGGTGGGCGCGGGCGTTTTCCGTGTCGGGGAGGGCGGCAGCGCGAGGACCGACCCGGTCCGGGAGGTTTGACCCGGCTGCTACCGGGGACCTGCTGCCGGACGTCTCTTCGTGGTCTGGGCGGACACGCACAGGATTGACGAACGGCGACCCCGGGCATACAGCGCGGTGATGACGAAAGGAGGACAGCATGGCTGACCTGGCGAACGCCCGCACGTCCCGCAATGGGAGCGAGCCCTCCACCGCCGAGTTGGTGCAGCGGGCCACCGAGCAACTCTCGCGCCTCGTACGGGACGAACTGGCGCTGGCCCGGGCGGAGTTGACCCAGAAGGGTAAGCACGCCGGCATCGGTCTCGGCCTCCTCGGCAGCGGCGGAGCGATGGCGTTCTACGGTTTCGGTGCGCTGGTCGTCACCGTCGGGCTGCTGCTCGACCTGGTGTTGCCCGGCTGGGCCGCCGCGTTGACCGTCGCGGTCGGTCTGTTCCTGCTCGCCGGCATCCTGGCCCTCGTGGGCAGGCAGCAGGTCAGCCGTGCCGTCCCGCCGCTTCCGGCAGCGACCGTCCGCAGCGTGAGAGCGGACATCGACGTCCTCGCCGCGGCGGTGAAGGACAGGGGACGCCCATGACGAGCAACGGGCACGGACGGCTGGACACCGAGGCGCTGCGGGAGGAGATCCGGCGAACCCGGGTCGAACTGGGCGAGACGATGGAGGCACTCGCCGCCAAGGCCGATGTCAAGGCTCGCCTGAAGGAGTCCGCCGGCCAGGCACGGCAGCGGATGCGGGAGCAGGCCGCGTCGACCGTGGCCCGGCTGCGCGGGCAGGCGGCGGAGATGACCGGGCTGGCCCGCGCCGACATGGCCCAGCAGGGCGAGATGATGCGGCGCAACCCCACGCCGTGGGCGGCGGTCGCGGTCGGTGCGGTCGCCGTCGTCGTCGCAGTAGTGGTCATTCAGGGGAGGCGCAGGTGAGCAAGGGCATGGGCAATGTCGCCTACAAGCCGGTCGGCGTGCTGCTCGGGATCGCCGCCGGCACGGTCGCCGGTGCGATCTTCCGGCAGGTCTGGAAGATCACCGCGGGCGACGGCGAGGCGCCCAGCGCCACCGACGAGGACCGCGGCTGGGTCGAGATCCTCGCGGCCGCCGCACTGCAGGGCGCCATCTTCGCGATCGTCCGGGCGGCTGTGGACCGTGGCGGAGCAGTGGGCGTACGCCGCCTCACCGGACGCTGGCCCGAATGATCCGCATCTTCGCGTCAGGCCCCCTTCCGCATCGACGGCAAGGGGGCCTTTCGCATGGCGGTAAGGGCCCACCCAGCGGATCTCTGACGACCGTCAGGTCACATGTCGGAGAATTTCGTCGGGTAGACTGTGCAGAGTTTTTGCGTACGTGGTTTGCTGTCCCCGCTGTTGAGAGATGGCGTGGGTTGAGAGAAGTCTCCTTCACCGGGGGCCGCCTCAGGCGCCGCTGCTCGAAAACGGCCAATCGGCCGCACGGCGTGCTCGGCCGCCAGTTTTAGAAGGAGATACACATGGCGCAGGGAACCGTGAAGTGGTTCAACGCTGACAAGGGCTTCGGCTTCATCACCGTCGACGGCGGGGGTGCTGACGTGTTCGTCCACTTCTCGGCCATCCAGAGCAGCGGCTACCGCACTCTGGAGGAGAACCAGCGGGTGGAGTTCGAGATCGCTCAGGGCCAGAAGGGCCCGCAGGCTGAGCAGGTCCGCCCCCTCTGAGCAGCGTTGACCGGCACCTGAACGGTCAACAGTCCGATCCGTTCACGGATCAACAGTGAGACCCCGCGTCCCGCCCGGGACGTGGGGTCTTCCGTTTCCGGCGCTGCCCCAGCCGGTAGGCGCGGGCCGGGTCAGGGGCGCCGGCGGCGGGCGCGCAGGCCGAACCAGATCCCCACGAGGCCGGCCAGCGACACCACCGGTCCGGCGACCACCCAGATCCGTTCGCCCGTCATCACACTGCCCTCGACGTAGCCCAGCCCCTGGACGGTCCAGACGGCGCCGATCACCAGCGCCAACAGGCCGAGCGTCAGCAGGAACCAACCCCTCATCGGCTACCCCCTTCCCGGCGCCGGGGGCCCACCGGTCGGCGGTGGGCCCCCGGCGTGGTCCGCCGGCGGTCGGGTCCAGCATCCCCGCAAGCGACGGCCGGGGCGAGGACTCGACGTGCGCGGGTCACCACCGATTGTGGATCTGCGGGCGGATCAGCTCGTCGTAGATGTCCCGGACCCCGTCCAGTTGCTTCGCGGACAGCGGTGGCAGCGCGGCCGCCTCGACGTTGCGCCGGGCCTGCTCGGTGTTCCGCGCCCCGGGAATGACCACGGTGACTCCGGGCTGGTCCACCACCCAGCGCAGCGCGAACTGGGCCATGCTGCTCTCCGGGCCGACCAGCGGGGCGAGCCGGCGTACGGCCGCCAGCCCGAGTTCGAAGTCGACACCGGAGAACGTCTCGCCGACGTCGAACGACTCGCCGTGCCGGTTGTAGGTGCGGTGGTCGTCCGGGCCGAAGGTGGTGTGCTCGTCGTACCGGCCGGAGAGCAGTCCGCTGGCCAGCGGCACGCGGGCGATGATGCCGACCCCGGCGGCGGCCGCGGCGGGCAGCACCCGTTCGAGGGGCTTGTGCCGTAGCGCGTTGAGGATGATCTGGACGCTCGCCACGCCGGGCCGGGCGATCGCGGTGAGCGCCTGGTCGCAGGTCTCCACGCTCACCCCGTACGCGCCGATGGCGCCTTCGGCGACCAGTGTGTCCAGTGCGTCGAAGACCGCGTCGTCGGCGAAGACGGCGGTGGGCGGGCAGTGCAGCTGGACGAGGTCCAGGGTGTCCATACCGAGGTTGGCCCGGGAGCGGTCGGTCCACTCGCGGAAGTGCGCCATGGTGTACGCCTCCGGCCGCTGTTCGACCCGGCGGCCCATCTTGGTGGCCACGGTCAGTCCGGCGTCGGGGCGTGTGCGCAGGAATCGACCGATGAGCTGCTCGCTGCGGCCGTCGCCGTAGACGTCCGCGGTGTCGAGGAAGGTGACGCCGGCGTCGACCGCGGCGCTCAGGACCGCCATCGCGTCGTCCTCGGTGACCGTGCCCCAGTCGGCGCCGAGTTGCCAGGCGCCGAGGCCGACGACGCCGACGGTCCGACCGAGTCGGGGGAAGGTGCGCTGCTCCATGCCGACGAGCCTAGTGAGCGGCTTGCCGGGCCGGGCACCGGCCCGTACTGTAACAAGACGAACGTACGGTTTGGGAGGCGTCATGTGGGATCCGGCCACGTATCTGCGTTACGGCGACGAGCGGTCCCGACCCTTCCATGACCTGGTCGCCCGGATCCCGGCCCGCCGGCCACGCACGGTGGTCGACCTCGGCTGCGGCCCCGGCCAGCTCACCGCCACCCTGGCGGAGCGCTGGCCGGCAAGCCGGGTGATCGGTCTGGACTCGTCGCCGGAGATGATCGAGCGGGCGGACGAGCTGGGCGCGCCCGTCGAGTTCGGCGTCGGTGACGTACGCGACTGGCGACCCACGCCCGAGGTCGACGTGGTGATCAGCAACGCGGTGCTCCAGTGGGTGCCCGGGCACCAGGACCTGCTCCGGCGTTGGGCGCGGCAGCTGCCGGCCGGGGCCTGGCTGGCGACGCAGGTGCCGGGGAACTTCGACGCTCCGTCACACCGGGCGCTGCGCGAGGTCGCCGGGCGTCCGGCCTGGCGGGAGGCGTTGCTCCCACTGCTGCGGGAGGCTCCGGTCGACGACCCCGCCGACTACGCGGCGCTGCTGACCGGCGCGGGCTGCGCGGTGGACGCCTGGGAAACTACCTACGTGCACCTGCTCCCGGCCGACGTCGACGCCGCGCATCCCGTGCTCTCCTGGATGGAAGGCACCGCGCTGCGCCCGGTCCGCGCGGCCCTCTCGCCGGGCCGGTGGGCCGACTTCCGGGCCGAGCTGGAGGTACGCCTCGCCGAGGCGTACCCGATCCGGCAGGGGCAGGTGTACTTCCCGTTCCGCCGCGTCTTCGTCGTCGCCCACACCGGCGCCCGTGCCGAGGAGAACCTGTGACCGACCTGTCCGCCTTCATCGCCGGAATGCCCAAGGTGGAGCTGCACGTGCACCACGTGGGCTCCGCATCCCCGCGGATCGTCGCCGAGCTGGCCGCCCGCCACGAGGGGCGCAGCCCGGTGCCGGCCGACCCGGCGAAGCTGGTCGACTACTTCGAGTTCCGCGACTTCGCCCACTTCATCGAGGTCTACCTCAGCGTCGTCGACCTGATCCGTGACCAGGAGGACGTCTGGATCCTCACCCACGAGGTGGCCCGGGAACTGGCCCGCCAGCAGGTCCGGTACGCCGAGCTGACCATCACGCCGTACTCGCACGTCCGGCGAGGCATCCCCGCTCCGGCGTTCTGCGAAGCGATCGAGGATGCCCGCAAGCGGGCCGAGGCCGACTTCGGCATCGAGCTGCGCTGGTGCTTCGACATCCCGGGCGAGGCCGGCCTGGAGTCCGCCGAGGAGACGCTGCGGATCGCACTCGAGGAACGCCCGGACGGGCTGATCAGCTTCGGCCTGGGTGGTCCGGAGATCGGCGTACCCCGGCCACAGTTCAAGCCGTACTTCGACCAGGCCCGTGCGGCCGGGCTGCGCTCGGTGCCGCACGCCGGGGAGACCACCGGCCCGCAGACCATCTGGGACGCGCTGCGTGACCTCGGCGCGGAGCGGATCGGGCACGGCATCGCTGCTGCCCAGGACCCGGAACTCATGGCCTACCTGGCCGAGCATCGGATCGCCATGGAGGTCTGCCCCACCTCGAACCTGCGCACCCGCGCGGTGGCCGACCTCGCCGAGCACCCGCTGCCGCGGCTGGTCGAGGCGGGGCTGCTGGTCACCATCAACTCGGACGACCCGCCGATGTTCGGCACCACCCTCAACGACGAGTACGCCGTGGCGGCCGGACTGCTGGGCGTCGGCGCGGAGGGGATCGCCGGGCTGGCCCGGGACGCGGTGAACGCCTCGTTCCTGGACCCGACCGGCAAACAGCGCATCATCGGCGAGATCGACGCGTACCTGGCGACCGCCGGGCGCTGAGCGGGCCTCGCGGGCGACTCAGCGGGCCTCGCGGCGCTGATTCCGGGTCGCTGTTGGGAAGGAAGGGCGCGCGGCGGGAGCAGGTGTGGGGGGACCGATTCTCCCGCCGCGCGCACGGCCCCACCGGAGGAGTGGGTGCGCGAAGTGCGCCCCCCGGTGGGACTGATGGGTTCGTGCGAAATCCTGTCAGGCCCCGGCCGGACAGACACCGCCGTTAAGTCGGATCTAAGGAAGACTTGCGCCGCCGCACAGCCGGCCCGACCGGTGTTGCCGCGCACGGCCGCGCCCCCGCGGCGTGGGCTCTGCCCGTGCCGCGAAAGGTCGGGGCGCCGCTTGACGGAGAGTCGGTCGGGTCGCTCCGTTGCTCGGCGTTGGACGAGGGGCGGGCGGAGATGACATCGGGCGGGCGAACGGGCTCGGGCGCGGGTGTTGCTGTCCGGCTCCTTTGGAGCTGAATCGTCGACGTCATCGCGCCGCTCTGCCGCTCTGCCGCTCTGCCGCTCTGTCGCTTTGCCGCAAGGCTGGCAGACCTACCGGCTTGCCGGTCTGCCGCCAGGCCGGCCGGTCTGTCGGCTTGCCGGTCTGTCGCTCGGACGATCTGTTGCTCGGTGTGCCGGCGGCACGCGCCTACGGCGTCGACCAGCACGGCGAGCCGGCGGTGTGATGGTGGTGGGTGAGGGCCTGTTTCATAAGACCGTGCCCGGCTGAGCCGAGTCCCAGGCGACGACCGGCGGCGTTGGAGGTTCGTCCGATACAACACGGGGCATCCGGACGAACGTCACCTCGCCGGACCGCCGCCTGGGACTCGGCTCGGCGACAGACCTGCCGGCAGACCGGCGGCCCGCTCGAGCGAGCCTCACGAAATGGGCCCTGGGAGCGGGTGGCAGGTCCGGCGGTTGAGCGGGCTCCGGCTCGTACTGAATCGTCTGCGTCATCAGCTCCAAAGAGTCCGTGGATCACTCCCTCGCCTCCCTCGCCTCCCTCGCCTCCCTCGCCTCCCTCGCCGCGCGGTCGTCGGGCTGTTCCACCACCGGCTGTTCCACCACGGGCCAGAACCAGCCGGTGCCGCGACCAGCGCGAGCCGGCCAGGCCAGGCCAGGCCCGGGCGGTCTGATTGCTCAGCGATCCGGCGGGCGCTGCCGGGGCCAGCGGCGGCGGGCGGAGCTCTTCTGGTCGCGGGCCTCCCGCGCCATCCGGCCGACGAGCCCGAACCGGTTGACCTGCCGGGGCGTCGCCTCCGGGTCGGCGAGCAGCATCACCACGCTCGCCCCGCCCAGCTGCGCCCGGTCGATGCTCACCGAGCCGTTGGCCTGCATCGCCACTCGCTTGGCGATGTCCAGCCCCAGGCCGGTGGAGCCCCGGTCGCTGGTACCGCGACGCAACGCCCGGTCGGGGTCGGAGATGCCCGGGCCGGCATCGTCGATGCGGATCGCCACGTACCCGTCCCGGCGGGAGACGGCCACCTCGAACGCGGTGCCCTGCGGGGTGTAGCGGAACACGTTTCCGATCACCGCGTCCAGCGCGGCGGCCAGCTCCGCGCGTGGCACCGGCGCCGGGATCCGCAGCTGCGCCCCGCTCACCCGGTGCGGACGGTTCTGGTCGCCGGCGAGCGCCGACCAGAACACCATCCGGTCCCGAACCACCTCGCTGACGTCACACATCGCCGGCCCGGCGTCGTGGGTGACCGCCTTACGCGTGGTCTTGATCAGTACGTCGATCTCGCCCTCGAGCGTGACGATCGCCTGACGGATCCGCCGGATACCGCGCCGGTGGTCCAGCTCGGCCTGGCTGAACGTGCCGACGCTCGTATCGTCCGACTCCAGCGCCTCCGCGTCGAGCCGGAGCACGGTCAGCGGCGTACGCAGCCGGTGCGACAGGTCGGCGACCAGCTCCCGCTCGTCGGTACGGGCCGCGTCGAGGCGCTCGGCCATCTGGTTGAACGCGTGCCCGGCCTCGGCCAACTCCCGCGGGCCGGTCGGCTCCACCCGCGCTGCCAGGTCGCCGTCGCCGATCGCGAGCGCCCCGTCGATGAGACCCCGGGTGGCGTAGACCGTACGGGTGGCGACCCGGTCGACCACCACGACCGCCGAGCCGACCAGGGCCAGGGCGACCGCGCCGAGCAGGAGCAACCTGGTGCCGGATCCCCGGCTCATCGCCGCGTCGGGAACGAAGACCTCGACGACCGCGATCCGCTCACCCAGCACCACCGGCTCGAGCCGGGCGGCGCCGCCGGGCACGTCCACGACGAGCGATCTTCGCTGCTCGCGGGCCCGGTCGAGGTCGGCGGGCGTGGCCCGGCCGGCGTCGCTGTCGTCCCCGAGGCCGTGCACCACGGGACGCGTGGCCGCGTCACCACCGCTGGCGGACACCGCCCGCTCGATCACCGCGGGGTCGGTGCTGACCGCCAACGCCCCCGTGACCAGCGCGCTGCGTCGGGCCGCGTCGGCGATCGCCTCCGAACGGACCCGGTCACCGAGGCTGACCGCGAGCGGCACCAGGAACGCGAGCGCCACCAGGGCGCAGACGCCGGCCGTGAGCAGGGTCAGCGTGACTCTCAGTCCGGCGCCACCAGTCGGAAGCCGACCCCCCGCACGGTGCGCAGGTAGCGCGGCTTCGCCGCGGACTCGCCCATTTTGCGGCGCAGCCAGTACAGGTGAACGTCGATGGTCTGATCCTCGCCGACCGACGGCTGCCGCCATACCTCCTCCAAGAGTTCCCGCCGGGACACTACCCGTCCGGGACGTGCGGCGAGATACGCCAGCAGGTCGAATTCCTTGCGGGTCAGTGCCAGCGGTTCCCCGTCGAGGTGGGCGCTGCGCTCACCGACGTCCATCCGTAGCCCGCCGACCTCGTGCACGGCCGGCTGGACGGTACGGCTGGCCCGACCGGCCCGGCGCAGCACCGTGGTGATCCGGGCGTCGAGGTGGGCGCCGGTGAACGGTTTGACCATGTAATCGTCGGCGCCCGCGCGGAGCAGCCGTACCACGGACTGCTCGTCGTCGCGGGCGGTGGCGATGATGATCGGCACGTCGGTGATGCCGCGCAGCATCCGCAGCGCGTCCGAGCCGTCCAGGTCGGGCAGGCCGAGGTCGAGGACCACCAGGTCGGGGGTCTCCGCGGCGACCCGGCGCAGCGCGTCCAGCGCCGTGCCGACCGCGTGCACGGCGTGCCCCCGATCGGCGAGGGACCGCAGCATCGCGCCGCGTACGACGTGATCGTCTTCGACCAGGAGGACGGTGGCCACGCAAAGACGGTACTTGGCGTGGCAAGTTGATCGCGTTGCGGCGCACCTGGGAACCGGGCAAGCTGGTACAACGATGTCCTTCACGCTCTTCGCCGACGCCCGACTGGCGCTCGCCCGGGACAGCCTCACCGGCCTCTCCGTCGGCGACGCGCTCGGTTCGCAGTTCTTCGTCCCCGGCCGGCAGCCGGCGGATCTGCTCGCCGGGCGCCTCCCGCCGGCCCCCTGGGAGTGGACCGACGACACCGAGATGGCCTGCTCGGTGCTGGCGGAACTGGTCGAGTCGGGCCGGATCGACCGGGACCGGCTGGCGCTCGCCTTCGCCGAGCGGGCCGAGCCGTACCGGGGGTACGGCCCCGGCGCGGTGACGATCCTGCGGTTGATCCGCACCGGCACGCCGTGGCCGGTCGCCGCCGCGTCGGCGTTCGACGGGCAGGGCTCCTGCGGTAACGGTGCGGCCATGCGGGTGGCGCCGGTGGGCGCGTACTTCGCGGACTCGACCACCCGCGCGGCGGCCCAGGCCCGCGCGTCGGCCGAGGTGACACACGCGCACCCGGAGGGCATCGCCGGAGCGGTCGCGGTGGCCGTCGCCGCCGCGCTGGCCGCGCGGGGCCGGTTGGACGGGGACCGGCCCACCGCGCATCGTCTCCTCGCCGGGGTGGCCACCGCGCTGGACCCGGCCACCGAGGTGCACCGTCGGGTACGCCGCGCGGCCGACCTGCTCGGCCATCCGCTGCCGCGGGTCGTCGGGGTGCTCGGCAACGGCGCCCGGGTCACCGCGCAGGACACCGTGGCCTTCACGCTCTGGGTGGCCGCCACGTACCTGGAGGACTATCCGGCCGCGATCCGCGCGTGCGTGGCGGCCGGCGGGGACGTGGACACCACCGCGGCGATCGTGGGCGGGATCGTGGCCGCGTTCGCCGGGGTGGGCACCCCGGGCGGCGTACCCACCGACTGGCTGGCCGCCCGCGAACCCCTCCCCGAGTGGCTCACTTCTTGAATCACTTGGCAGCCGTTGCCTCGGCTGAGGCGTCGGCGGTGGGGGCGAAAGCGGGGACCGATAGCATCGGCGGGGGCCGTACCGGCCCGTTCTGTGCCGTCTGCTGCGAGGAGTCACCGTGTCCGCACCCCGTACCCCCGCCGTGGCCGACCCCGTCGTCGTCGCCGCCGGGACGACGGCGGCCGACGCGGTGGCCGCGGCCGAGTTGCCCATGACCGGCCCGAAGGCGATCGTGGTGGTCCGCGATCCGGAGGGCCGCCTGCACGACCTGGACTGGCGGCCGGCGACCGACATCGCGGTCGAGCCGGTCAGCATCGACTCGCCGGACGGGTTGAACGTGCTGCGCCACTCGACCGCGCACGTGCTCGCGCAGGCCGTGCAGGACGTCTTCCCCGAGGCGAAGCTCGGCATCGGCCCGCCGATCGAGAATGGCTTCTACTACGACTTCGCGGTGGAGAAGCCGTTCCAGCCGGACGACCTGTCGAAGCTCGAGAAGCGGATGCAGGAGATCATCAAGTCCGGCCAGCGGTTCCGGCGGCGCCGGTTCGCCAGCCTGGACGAGGCGCGGGCCGAGCTGGTGAACGAGCCGTTCAAGCTCGAGCTGATCGACATCAAGGGTGAGGGGCTGGACTCCTCCGAGGTGATGGAGGTCGGCGGTGGCGAACTGACGATCTACGACAACCTCGCGGCGAACGAGGAGAAGGTCTGCTGGTCGGACCTGTGCCGCGGCCCGCACCTGCCGAACACCCGGCTCATCGGGGCGTTCAAGCTGATGCGCTCGGCCGCCGCGTACTGGCGGGGGTCGGAGAAGAACCCGCAGCTGCAGCGGGTCTACGGCACCGCGTGGCCGACCCGGGACGAGCTGAAGGCGTACCTGAAGCTGCTGGAGGAGGCCGCCCGGCGCGACCACCGCAAGCTCGGCGCGGACCTCGACCTGTTCAGCTTCCCCGACGAGATCGGCTCGGGTCTGGCCGTCTTCCACCCCAAGGGCGGCATCATCCGCCGGGAGATGGAGAACTACTCGCGCCGCCGGCACGAGGCCGCGGGGTACGAGTTCGTCAACACCCCGCACATCACCAAGGCCAACCTCTTCGAGACCTCCGGTCACCTGCCGTACTACGCGGACACCATGTTCCCGCCCATGCAGCTGGAGGGCGCGGACTACTACCTCAAGGCCATGAACTGCCCGATGCACAACCTGATCTTCAGGGCGCGCGGGCGGTCCTACCGGGAGCTGCCGCTGCGGCTGTTCGAGTTCGGCACGGTCTACCGGTACGAGAAGTCCGGCGTGGTGCACGGCCTGACCCGGGTACGCGGGCTCACCCAGGACGACTCGCACATCTACTGCACCCGGGAGCAGATGCCCGGGGAGCTCAGCACCCTGCTCACCTTCGTGCTGGACCTGCTGCGCGACTACGGCCTCGACGATTTCTACCTGGAGCTGTCCACCCGGGACGACTCGCCGAAGTTCATCGGCAGCGACGAGGACTGGGCCGAGGCCACCGAGGCGCTGCGTACCGCCGCCGAGCAGTCCGGTCTCGAGCTGGTGCCCGACCCGGGCGGCGCGGCCTTCTACGGTCCGAAGATCTCGGTGCAGGCGAAGGACGCCATCGGCCGGACCTGGCAGATGTCGACCATCCAGGTGGACTTCAACCAGCCGGAGCGGTTCGGGCTGGAGTACCAGGCCGCCGACGGCACCCGGCAGCGGCCAGTGATGATCCACCGGGCGCTCTTCGGCTCGATCGAGCGGTTCTTCGGGGTGCTCACCGAGCACTACGCGGGCGCGTTCCCGGCCTGGCTGGCGCCGGTGCAGGTGGTCGGCATCCCGATCCGCGAGGACCACACCGACTACCTGCACGGCTTCGTGGCCGCGCTGCGCGCCGAGGGGATCCGCGCCCAGGTCGACGCGGGCGACGATCGGATGCAGAAGAAGATCCGCACCGCGCAGCAGCAGAAGATCCCGTTCATGGTGATCGCCGGCGACGACGACGTGGCCGCCGGCACCGTGTCGTTCCGCTACCGGGACGGGTCCCAGCGCAACGGCGTGCCGATCTCGGAGGCGGTGGCGCACGTGCTGGACGTGGTCTCCTCCCGTACCAACATCGGCCCCTCCGCCCAGATGTGACGCCCCGGCGCGGGCTGCGACAGCTCGCACCGGTCATGATCGTGCACGATCCGGCAAGTAGTGGCCTCCACCGCGTCAGGAGGCCACTACTTCCGTGTTCGAGCACGATCTTTCGCGTGCCCGCAGGCCGACGGCGGGTACGTGGGACGCAGCCGTCACCGGCGTCCGGAGAGTCCGTAGGATCGCCCCTGTGACTGGGGCGGAACGGCACACGGACAGCAACGCAATGGCCGACGGCCTGGAGCGGCTCTGGACGCCGCACCGGATGACCTACATCTCGGGCGACGACCGCCCCGACGAGGGCTACGAGAAGCCGAGCGGCTGCCCGTTCTGCCGGGCGCCGCAGGCGCCGCCGGAGGAGAGCCTCGTCGTGGCGCGGGGCGAACGCGTGTACGCGGTGCTCAACCTCTACCCGTACAACCCGGGCCACCTGCTGGTCTGCCCGTACCGGCACGTCGCCGACTACACCGAGCTGGACGAAGCGGAGACTGCGGAGCTGGCCGCGTTCACGCAGACCGCGATGCGGGTGGTCCGCAAGGTCAGCAACGCGCACGGGTTCAACCTGGGCATGAACCAGGGGGGAGTGGCAGGTGCCGGCATCGCCGCACACCTGCACCAACACGTGGTGCCACGGTGGGGCGGGGACGCGAACTTCATGCCGGTGATCGGGCGTACCAAGGTCCTCCCGCAGCTGCTCGGCGACACCCGCGAGTTGTTCGCCCGCGCCTGGCCGTCCTGACGGCACCGCTCTGCGCCCGGCCGGGCCCGCCAGGCAGCGCTGGTCAGCTGCCCCGCAGCGCCGTGACGAGTGCCGGCCAGCCCGCCACCCGGTGTACGTGGGGCAGGTGGGCGACGTGCGCGGCCACCTCGGCGGGCCGGGGGCGGAACAGGAAGCGGTGCGGCACCGAGTCGAGGTAGCCGAGCACCTCCAGCCTGTCGTCGACGAAGTGGGTCAGCCCGAGCCGCCGGGCGATGGGGGCCTTCGCCGCCCGGGTACGGCAGAAGTGCACCCGCGGCACGGGGATCCCGGTGCGGGTGTGGAAGTCGTGGTGCGCCAGCCACTCGAGGGTCCGCCGCTCGGTGGCCTCGCCGCACTTGCTCACCAGGTGCACCTCGTCGAAGCCGTCGGCCAGTGCGGCCAGGGCGTCGACGGCCCCCACGACCTGTGGCGTGCGCAGGTAGTGGTCGCCGAAGAACGAGGTGTCCGCGTCGTCGTCGGCCGGTTCGATGATCACGCCGCCGATGTCCACCCCGAGCCGTCGCATGCGATCGATCATGCCGCATGGCGACGGGTACGCGATCCTGTTCGCCCGGTCGATCGCCGCGGTGTTGCCGCGCCGGTGGGTGGGGCAGCGGCATTTCTCCGGCCGCACGCGTGGTCGCCCGCCGGGCCCTGCCGCAGCCGGTCCTTCCGCGCGTGCACGCCTGTCGGACCGCGCTGACCAGCCCGGACAGGCGGATTACGCCCCTTGTTGTGTTCGACCGGGCTCGAGGTGGCACGATCTGCCGGTGGCAGTCACGACGCGGACGTTGGGGCGCAGCGGCATCGAGGCCAGCGCCCTGGGGATGGGCTGCTGGGCGATCGCCGGCCCGTGGGCGGAAGGTTCCCAACCGCTCGGCTGGGGTGCCGTCGACGACGACGAGTCGATCCGGGCGGTCCGCCGGGCGCTCGACCTGGGCGTCACCCTCTTCGACACCGCCGACACGTACGGCGCGGGGCACGGCGAGCGGATCCTCGGGCGCGCGCTGACCGGTCGCCGCGACGAGGCGGTGATCGCCACCAAGTGGGGCTACACCTTCGACGAGGCCACCCGGCAGGCGACGGGGGAGGACGCCTCGCCCGGGTACCTGCGCCGGGCGGTCACCGACTCGCTGCGCCGGTTGGGCACGGACCGGATCGACCTGTACCAGCTGCACCTGGCCGACCTGCCGGTGCCGCGCGCCGAGGCCCTGATCGGCACGCTGGAGGAACTGGTCACCGAGGGGCTGATCCGAGCGTACGGCTGGAGCACCGACCGCGCCGACCGTGCCGAGACGTTCGGTCACTCGGCTCCCGGCGCGACGGCCGTGCAGCACTCTCTCTCGGTGCTCCGGGACGCCCCCGAGCTGCTGGGCGTCTGCGACAAGTACGACCTGGTCAGCATCAACCGTGGGCCGCTCGCGATGGGGCTGCTCACCGGCAAGTACACGGCCACCTCCACGCTGCCCCGCGACGACGTACGCGGGCTCGCGCCGGGCTGGCTGGAGTGGTTCCGCGGCGGCCGGCCGGCGCCGGAGTGGCTGCGCCGGGTGGCGGCGGTACGGGACGCGCTGACCGCCGACGGGCGCACCCTGGCACAGGGCGCGCTCGGCTGGATCTGGGCGCGCAGCGGGCGGACGGTTCCGATCCCCGGCTGCCGTACCGTCGCCCAGGTGGAGGAGAACGCTGCGGCCCTGCACCACGGTCCGCTCGCGCCGGACCAGTTCGCCGAGGTGGAGCGCCAGCTCGCCGCCCTGCGCAGCGCGGCCCTCCGGCACGCCGACCATCCGGGCTGGCCCAGCCCCACCACCCCCGCCACCCACCCCTGACGCCCCACCCCGGGGCCCCACCCCGGCCACTCGTTCACGGAAAGAGTGGCCATTCCAGCGGAAACAGCCACTCTTTCCGTGCACGAGGCGTTAAAGCGGGCAGCGGAAACAGCCACCCTTTCCGTGCACGAGGCGTTAAAGCGGGCAGCGGAAACAGCCACTCTTTCCGAGACCGAGGCCCACACAACGGGGGCGTGGGTTACGGGGTGGGGTGTTCCTTGCGGATCTGGTCGGCCAGGTGCGCGGGCATCGGGTCGTAGCGGACGAAGCTGCGCCGGAAGGTGCCGGTGCCGGCCGTCATCGAGCGCAGCTCCACGGCGTAGCGGAGCAGTTCGGTGGCGGGGACCTCGGCGCGGACCACGGTCCGTCCCTCGCTGTCCGGATCCGACTCGGTGCCGAGCACCCGGCCGCGCCGGCCGGAGAGATCACCCATCACCGCGCCGACGGAGGAGTCGGGCACCCGGATGGTCACCTCGTCCACCGGTTCCAGCAGGGCCGGCTGCCCCTTCTCGGCCGCGTCCCGCAGGGCCAGCGCCCCGGCTGTCTGGAACGCGGCGTCCGAGGAGTCGACGCTGTGCGCCTTGCCGTCGAAGAGGGTGACCCGCACGTCCACCACCGGGTAACCGGCGATCAGGCCCCGTTCCATCTGGGCCCGGACGCCCTTCTCCACCGACGGGATGTAGTTGTGCGGCACCGCGCCGCCGACCACCCGGTCCACGAACTCGAAGCCGGCGCCGCGCGGCAGCGGCTCGACCTCGATGTCGCAGACGGCGTACTGGCCGTGGCCGCCGGACTGCTTGACGTGTCGGCCGTGGCCCCTGGCCGCGCTGGTGAACGTCTCCCGCAGCGCCACCCGCACCGGTTCGGTGTCCAGCTCGACGCCGCCGGCGCGCAACCGGTCGAGCACCACGTCGGCGTGCGCCTCGCCCATGCACCAGAGCACGAGCTGGTGGGTTTCCGCGTTGCGCTCCAGCCGCAGTGTGGGGTCCCCGGCGATCAGGCGGGACAGGTTGCGGGCCAGGGCGTCCTCGTCCGACCGGCTCTTCGCCACGACGGCCACCGGCAGCAGCGGCTCGGGCATCTCCCAGGGCTCGATGAGCAGCGGGGTCTCCCTGGTGGAGATCGTGTCGCCGGTCTCCGCGCTGCCCGACTTGGTGATCGCGCAGATGTCCCCGGCGACGCAGGCGGCCACCTCACGCAGGGCGGAGCCGAGCGGGGTGTAGATGTGCCCCACCCGCTCGTCGGAGTCGTGGTCGGGATGCCCGCGCTCGGCGAGGCCGTGCCCGGAGACGTGCACGGTCTGCTCGGGCCGCAGGGTGCCCGAGAAGACCCGCACCAGGGAGACCCGCCCGACGTGCCGGTCGATCGTGGTCTTGACGACCTCGGCGACCAGCGGTCCGTCCGGGTCGCAGGCGAGCGGCGGATGTGGCGAGCCGTCCACGCCGGTCACCACGGGCAGCTCGTGCTCCAGCGGCGACGGGAAGGCGGCGGTGAGCACTTCCAGCAGGGTGTCCAGCCCGACGCCGGTCTCGGCGCACACCGGCACCACGGGGTAGAAGTGGCCCCGGGCGACGGCCTTCTCCAGGTCGTCGATGAGCACGTCGGTGCCGATCTCCTCGCCCTCGAGGTACCGGTCCATGAGCGACTCGTCCTCGCTCTCCGCGATGATCCCCTCGATGAGCTCGTCGCGCGGCTCGACGATGGCGGGCAGGTGCTCCGGGTCCGGCTGCCGGATCTCGGCGGGGAGCCCGCCGGTGTAGTCGAAGACCCGGCGGGTGATCAGGCTGAGCAGGCCGACGGTCGACACCCCGTCGTCGCCGAGCATCGGCAGGTAGAGCGGGAGCACGTTGTCGCCGAAGACGCGCTGGCACAGCGCCACCGCCTCGTCGAAGTCGGCGCGCGGGTGGTCCAGCCGGGAGACGGCGACCGCCCGGGGCATGCCGACCGCGGCGCACTCCTCCCACAGCGCGGCGGTGGCCGCGTCCATCCCGTCGACCGCGGAGACGACGAAGAGCGCGGCGTCGGCGGCCCGCAGCCCGGCGCGCAGCTCGCCCACGAAGTCGGCGTAGCCGGGAGTGTCCAGCAGGTTGACCTTGATGCCGTCGTGCAGCAGCGGCGCGCAGGCCAGGCTCACCGACCGCTGCTGGCGTACGGCGGCCGGGTCGTGGTCGCAGACGGTCGTGCCGTCGGTGACCGCGCCGGCGCGGTCGATCGTGCCGCTCGCCCTGAGCAGCGCCTCGACCAGGGTCGTCTTGCCGACGCCGGAATGCCCGACGAGCACGACGTTGCGAACCCTGCCGGGCTCGGTCACCACCGGCACGACGCCGGTGACACCCTTCTCCTGACTCTTCTGCGCCATGGGGCGCACCTCCCTCAGCCGGTGGTGGTGGCGAACCGCCGCGCGTAACGGGACAGCGGCCCGGGGCGGGTGCGCGGCGATATCCTCCGGTGGACTGCTGCACAGCGAGAACTCGGACGGGTGGGCAGGTGAGCTGGGTCACCTTCCTGACCCGATCAGACACCCGTTCCCGGGCGCGCACAAGCTTTCGCCGCGCCGCCGCGCTGACCGGCCGTATCGCCGTACCTGGGTGGACCGTTATCGTGGGACCGCCATGGCGAAGATCTTCCAAGTGTCGGCCCGCGCGGGGATGACCCGCGTCGTCGAGCCGCTCGCACGCGGCCTGCTTCGAGCGGGCGTCACCCCCAATGCGGTCACCGTGACCGGCACCGTCGGCGTGCTGGTCGGCGCGCTCGGCTTCGGCGCCCGCGGTGATCTGGTCGCCGGTGCGCTGATCGTCACGGTCTTCGCGCTCACCGACCTCCTCGACGGCACGATGGCCCGGATGAGCGGCGGCTCGACCCGGTTCGGCGCCTTCCTCGACTCGAGCATGGACCGGATCGCCGACAGTGCCGTCTTCGGCGCGGTCGCGTACTGGCTGGCCACCGAGGGCGACCACGCCGGCGTGGCGGCGGCGTTGCTCTGCCTGGCGGCCGGCAGCATCGTCTCGTACGTCAAGGCCCGGGCCGAGGGACTCGGCATGACCAGCAACGTGGGCATCGCCGAGCGCACCGAGCGGCTGCTGATCGTCGGGGTCGGCGGCCTGCTCACCGGTCTCGGCGTGCCGATGGCGTTGCAGATCGCGCTCTGGCTGCTCGCCGCCGTGTCGATCTTCACTGTGGGGCAGCGCATGCGGCACGTTTACCGGCAGGCGCGGCAGCTCCCCGCACCGGGTGCGAACGGGTGAATCTCACCGAGCTCGGGTACGTCGCGGGCTGGCGGTTCGTTCGCGCGTTGCCGCGACCCGTCGTCGCCGCGGCGTTCCGGGCCGGCGCGGACCGCGCGGCCCGCAAGGGCGGCGCGGGTACGTCCCAACTGCGGGCCAACCTGCGCCGGGTGGTGGGGCCGGAGCTGCCCGACGCCGAGCTCGACGACCTGGTCAGGCGGGGCATGCGTTCGTACGCCCGCTACTGGATGGAGGCGTTCCGGCTGCCGTCGCTGAGCCGCGAGCAGATCCTGGCCGCCTTCCACCTGGACGGTGCGGAGCAACTCGCGGCGGACGTAGCGGCCGGCACCGGCGCGGTGATCGCGCTGCCGCACGCCGGCAACTGGGACGCCGCGGGCGCCTGGGTGGCCGCCAACGGCTGGCCGATCACCACCGTCGCCGAGCGGCTCGAATCGGACGGCGTCTACGGGCGGTTCCTGGCCTTCCGCAGGAGCCTGGGCATGGAGATCCTGCCCAACCGCGGCGGCGAGCGTCCCGCCTTCGACGTGCTGGTCGACCGGCTACGCGCCGGCGCGGTGGTGCCGCTGCTGGCCGACCGGGACCTCTCCGCGCGCGGGGTGGAGGTCGACTTCTTCGGCGGCCGTACCCGCATGCCCGCCGGGCCGGCCCTGCTGGCCCTGCGCACCGGGGCGCCGCTCTACGTGGCCTCCCTCTGGTACGAGCCCGATCGGGCGCGCGCGGCGCTCGTGGGCCCGATCGCCGTGCCTGGTGCGGAGGAGGGCCCGCTCGACCAGCGGGTCCGGACGCTCACCCAGCGCGTCGCCGACGAGTTCGCCGTGGGCATCGCCCGGCACCCGGAGGACTGGCACATGCTGCAACGCATGTGGCTCGACCAGCGGAGCGCGGTAGGCCCGGACAGCGGGCGATGACGTTGCGGATCGGCATCGTGTGCCCGTACTCGTTCGACATCCCGGGCGGGGTGCAGAACCACGTCATGGACCTCGCCGAGGCGCTGATCGCCCTCGGCCACGAGGTCAGCGTGCTCGCCCCGGCCGACGAGGACTCGCCGCTGCCGCCGTACGTCGTGCCGGCCGGCCGGGCGGTTCCCCTGCCGTACAACGGGTCGGTGGCCCGGATCGCGTTCGGCCCGGTGTCCACCGCCCGGGTGCGGCGCTGGATCACCCGTGGCGACTTCGACGTGCTGCACGTCCACGAGCCGCTGACGTTGAGCCTGTCGCTGCTCGCGGTCCTGTCGGCCCGCGGTCCGGTGGTGGCCACCTTCCACACGGCGATCACCCGGTCCCGGGCGTTGGCCGCCGCGCAGGGTGTCCTCCAGATCGTGCTGGAGCGCATCACCGCACGGATCGCGGTCAGCGCGCTGGCTCGCAAGGTGCAGGTCGAGCACATGGACGGCGGTGCGGTGGAGATCCCGAACGGCGTGGCGGTCGCCAAGTTCGCCGACGCCGAGCCGCTGCCCGGGTGGCCGGGGGAGTGCGGGCCGGGCACCGGCGGGACGCTCGGCTTCCTGGGCCGGTTCACCGAGCCGCGCAAGGGCTTCTCCGTGTTGCGTGACGCCTTCGCCGACCTCGCCCCGAGCCGCCCCGGGCTGCGGCTGCTGGTCGCCGGCCCCGGCGATCCGGACGAGCTGTTCGGCCAGTTCCCCGCGGCGCTGCGCGACCGGGTGACCTTCCTGGGTCTGGTGTCGGAGGAGGAGAAGGCGCGCATGCTGCGCAGCGTGCACCTCTACGTGGCGCCGAACACCGGCGGCGAGTCGTTCGGGATGATCCTCACGGAAGCGCTGGCCGCCGGCACCACGGTGGTCGCCAGCGACCTCGACGCGTTCCGCCGGGTGCTCGACGGCGGCCGTGCCGGCCGGCTCTTCCCCACCGGCGACCCGGTGGCGCTGCGCGACGCGCTCGTCGACCTGCTGGACGACGGGGCGGCGCGGGCCGCGCTGACCGCCTGCGGCGACCAGGTGGTGGCGAGCTACGACTGGCCGGTGGTGGCCCGGCGGGTGCTCGAGGTGTACGCAGCGGCGATCGAGGCCACCGACGGTCGGGTCATCGACGAGGAGTGGGTGGGACTGGGTTGAGCCGTCGCCCACCGGGCGGGAGCGCCGGGTGCGGGCTGCCGGCGGCGGGTGCCGGGGCGAGGTCGCCGAGGTGAGGGCGTGTCCGGGAATGCCGGGGCGTGGCGCTGATCGGATCGCCGGGGCGGCCCGGAGCCGGGCCGGCGCCGGGGGAGCAGATCGCCGTGGCCGGCCGGGCCGGCGGGACGGGAACGGAGCAGCACTACGATGCCGGGCATGTGGTGGGCGGTGGGCACGATCATGGTCGTCGGGCTCGTCTCGACGTATCTGGTCTGGACCGCCGGCCGGGTCGAACGGCTGCACGCCCGGGCGCAGCTCGCGGCCCGGGCCCTCGATGCCCACCTGTTGCGCCGGGCGGCGGCCGCCGCCGTGCTGGCCGAGCGGCGGTACGGCGTCGAGCTGTACGCGGCCGCGCGCATCGCGCTCGACGCGCACCCGGACGAGCGGGAGGCCGCCGAGAACGACCTGACCCGCCAGCTGCGCCTGGTGCAGCTCGACCCCACCGACCCGGACTGTGAGGCGGTGATCGCCGCCAGCCGGCGCCTCGCGCTGGCCCGGCAGGTGCACACCGACCTGGTACGCGACGCACGGGCGGTGCGGGGGCGCACCCTGGTGCGCCTGTTGCGGATGGGGCGCGGCCGGGAGTGGCCCCGGTACTTCGACATCGACGACCCGACCCTGACCGTTCCGGCGGACGTTCCCACCGGCTGAGCCGCCCGGCACCGCGCCCGGCCGGGGCGGCCCCCGAGCGCCGGTGATGGCTGACACAGTGCAGGCCACCATGGGTCTGATTGGCTGTCGGAGCGGCGTTGTGGTGGGCGTAGCCTTTTTGCTGTCACCCCCCGAGCACGTCCGAGGAGCGATAACCCGTGCCCGAAATTACCGCCCCGAACACCAGCGGCAGCCCCGTCGTCGGCACCGCCCGCGTCAAGCGTGGCATGGCCGAGATGCTCAAGGGCGGCGTGATCATGGACGTGGTCGACGCCGAACAGGCCAAGATCGCCGAGGACGCCGGAGCGGTCGCGGTGATGGCGCTCGAGCGGGTGCCGGCGGACATCCGCGCCCAGGGTGGCGTGGCCCGGATGAGCGACCCCGACATGATCGAGGGGATCATCAACGCCGTCTCGATCCCGGTCATGGCCAAGGCCCGCATCGGTCATTTCGTCGAGGCGCGGATCCTCCAGGCGCTCGGCGTCGACTACGTCGACGAGTCCGAGGTGCTGACCCCCGCCGACTACACCAACCACATCGACAAGTGGTCCTTCACCGTCCCGTTCGTGTGCGGTGCGACCAACCTGGGTGAGGCGCTGCGCCGGATCACCGAGGGCGCCGCGATGATCCGCTCCAAGGGTGAGGCGGGCACCGGTGACGTCTCGAACGCGACCACCCACATGCGCAAGATCCGCCAGGAGATCCGTCGGCTGAGCTCGCTGCCCGCCGACGAGCTCTACGTGGCGGCCAAGGAGCTCCAGGCGCCGTACGAGCTGGTCAAGGAGGTCGCCGAGACCGGGAAGCTGCCGGTGGTGCTCTTCACCGCCGGCGGGATCGCCACCCCCGCCGACGCCGCGATGATGATGCAGCTGGGCGCGGAGGGCGTCTTCGTGGGCTCAGGCATCTTCAAGTCCGGCAACCCGGCCCAGCGGGCCGCCGCGATCGTCAAGGCGACGACCTTCCACGACGACCCCGACGTGCTGGCCAAGGTCTCCCGAGGTCTCGGCGAGGCGATGGTCGGCATCAACGTCGACGAGATCCCGCAGCCGCACCGCCTGGCCGAGCGCGGCTGGTGACGGCAGGAGAAGGCCCCCCGCCCGTGCGGGGGGTCTTCCGCACACGGACTTCGGAAGGAGCGGTGCGATGAGCGGGACACCCGTCATCGGCGTGCTCGCCCTCCAGGGCGACGTTCGCGAGCACGTCGCGGCGTTGGCCGCGGCGGGCGCACAGGCCGTCCCCGTACGTCGTACGCGGGAACTGGACGCCGTCGACGGTCTGGTCATCCCCGGCGGCGAGTCCACCACGATGAGCCGGCTGGCCGACGTGTTCGAGCTGCGCGAGCCGATCGACAAGCGGATCGCCGGTGGGATGCCCGTCTACGGCTCCTGCGCCGGCATGATCATGCTGGCCACCGAGGTGCTGGACGGCCGCCCCGACCAGCGCGGCTTCGACGGCATCTCGATGACCGTCCGGCGCAACGCGTTCGGCAGGCAGGTCGACTCGTTCGAGGCGCCGGTGACGATCACCGGCATCGCGGGCGAGCCGTTCCACGCGGTGTTCATCCGTGCGCCCTGGGTCGAGCGGGTCGGCGAGGGCGTGGAGGTGCTCGGTCAGGTCACCGACGGTCCGTCGGCCGGGCGGATCGTCGCGGTACGGCAGGGCAACCTGCTGGCCACCTCGTTCCACCCCGAGCTGACCGGCGACGTGCGGCTGCACCGCTACTTCGTCGACCTGGTGCGCGCCGCCGCCTGACCGGCGGCGCCTCTGTCCGGCGGCGCCTCTGTTCGCGGCGCCCCTGTCTGGCGGCGTCTGCGGGTGGCGGCGGGCCTGGGTGGCGGGGTTCCTGGGCAGCTGCGGGCCTGGGCAGCGGCGGGCCCGGGCGGTGGGGTTCCTGGGTGGCCGTGACCGGGGGCGGGGTTGATCAACTCGGGTTCCATGATGTCGGGGTGTCCCGTGCTCGGACACCGCGACTTCAAGGAGGCCGAGTCGATCAGCCGAGGGGGGCCGGGCGTACCCCTGACGCCACGGCCGACCAGGCCCGCCGGGCATGGATTCCGGCCGCCAGGCGTTGTGTTCTGAGTGCGCCCGACGGCCCGGCGCTGCCAGCCGGTGATGACCGGGTGTGACATGGTGGGGCGCGGGCTCGGTAGGATTGCCGCCGTTCGGCAGGGCCATCCGCCCGCGTGGCGTCTCCCGCGGGAGCCGACCGGCCGCCGGATCGCCGAATGCGGCACTTGATCGGCGTGGCAGTCGACGCAGGCGTGGAACGACACACGGAGGTAGCAGATGTCCGGCCACTCAAAGTGGGCGACCACCAAGCACAAGAAGGCCGTCATCGACGCCAAGCGCGGCAAGATGTTCGCCAAGCTGATCAAGAACGTCGAGGTGGCGGCCCGGACCGGCGGCGGTGACCCCGCCGGCAACCCGACCCTCTACGACGCCATCCAGAAGGCGAAGAAGAACTCGGTCCCCAACGACAACATCGACCGCGCCGTGAAGCGCGGCTCCGGCCTGGAGGCCGGCGGCGCCGACTACCAGACGATCATGTACGAGGGCTACGGCCCGAACGGCGTCGCGCTGCTGATCGAGTGCCTGACCGACAACCGCAACCGCGCGGCCACCGAGGTGCGCACGGCGCTGACCCGCAACGGCGGGTCGTTCGCCGACGCCGGTTCGGTGTCGTACATGTTCTCCCGCAAGGGCGTCGTGATCGTCCCGAAGGCGGGGACCACCGAGGACGACGTGATGATGGCCGTCCTGGACGCCGGCGCGGAGGAGGTCAACGACCTCGACGAGGCGTTCGAGGTGGTCTCCGAGCCGACCGACCTGATCGCGGTCCGCACCGCCCTGCAGGAGGCCGGCATCGAGTACGAGTCGGCCGAGTCCTCGCTGATCCCGAGCGTCAACGTCCCGCTCGACGAGGAGGGCGCTCGTAAGATCTTCAAGCTGATCGACGTGCTGGAGGACTGCGACGACGTGCAGAACGTCTACGCGAACTTCGACGTCAGCGACGAGATCATGGCGGCGGTCGGCTGAGCCGGCCGTGACAGCGCAGCGATTCGCGCCGGGCGACCTGGTCGTCCGGCGCGAAGTGCTTCTCGGCGAGGTCTGGTTCGCCGTCCCGACGATCTGCGTCGAGGACACACCGGAACTGCTCGCCCTCTACCTGCCGCCCGGGGCCGAGTTCGGGTTCCCCGAAGTCGGGGACTGGGCGGCGTGGACGCCCGACCCGTCCTGGCCGGTGCCCCGCCTGCCCGCCGGCTGGGAGACCGTTGCCTGCTGAACCGCCGGACCGCCGATGCGGTGGCCGGACGACCACCACATCGGCGACCTTCAGGTGAGCCCGGCCGGTGTCAGCTCACGCTCTCCCGGGTGCGCCAGGCCGTCCGGATCGAGATACGGCCGTTGGTGCGCAGCAGCGCGCCCTCGTACACCCGGGCCCCGGCGAGCAGGAACGCGCCGGCCGCGACGAGCAGCAGGAGCAGCGCCACCACCGGTTCCCAGACGGGGGCGTCGCCGGTGAACAGTCGCAGCGGCATCGCCGTCGGCGCGGAGAACGGCAGGTAGGACAGGATCCGCATCGCCGTCGCGTTGTCGTTCAGGAAGATCACCGCGAAGAACGGCAGCATCACCACGAGCTGCACCGGCGTGGAGACCCCGGTGAGGTCCTCCTGACGGTTGACCAGCGCCCCGGCCGCCGCCCACATCGCCGCGACCAGCACGAAACCCACCAGGAAGAACGGCACGAACCAGCCGATCGCCGGGCCCAGCAGCGGGAGCAGGCCGCCGCCGTCCCCGAAGACCATGCCCGCGACCGCGACGAGGGCGACCAGCACGATCTGCCCGAGGGCCAGCACCGTGCCGGCGACCATCTTGCCGGCCAGCAGCGCCCGGACCGGCACCGCGGCCGCCAGGATCTCCACGATCCGGGTCTGCTTCTCCTCGATGACGCTCTGCGCGATCTGCACGCCGAAGACCTGCGACGTGATGTAGAAGATGAACGCGAAGACGAACGGCACCAGGAACGCCGCGACCGGATTCAACGCGTCGGGATTCAGCAGCCGCACCTGCGGTCGGGTGCTCAGCGCGGCCACCACGTCGTCGGGCACCTCGTCCAGGGCGAGCACGGCCGGGCCGGAGACGACCGCCGCGTCCACCTCGTCGTCGCGGACGGCCTGCTCGGCGGCGCGGTCGTCGGGTACCGTCCGCACCTCCAACCCGGCGGCCCGCAGCGGGCCCGCGGACTGCTCGGTGGCGGCCACGGTGGACGGTCCGCCGGAGAGCAGTGGCGGCAGGACGGTCGCCGCAGCGGCGATGAGCAGGAAGAGCAGGGTGCTGAACAGGAAGGTCTTGTCGCGTAGCTTGACCCGGATCTCCCGGGCGGCGACCAGGCGGGCGGCCTGCACGGTGGTCACCGGCCCCTTTTCAGCCTCCGCCTGCGGTCCGGCGGCCGGCACGGTCGGGAGCGCCGCACGCGCGCCGCGCGGTTCAGACTGCACGGTGTTCACTGGGTGACCTCTCGGAAGATCTCGGTGAGGGAGGGGGCGAGCGGCCGGAACGCGCGTACCGGGCCGCGTGCGAGGGCCGCGTGCAGCACCGGCTGCTCGTCGGCGCCGGGCGCGAGGTCGAAGACGGCGCGCGCGCCGTCGAGGTCGACCAGCAGCACTCCGGGCTGGTCACGCAGCCAGCCGGCGTCGCTCTCCACCACCAGTTCGAAGCGGGGCGAGGTGTACGTCCTGCGCAGCTGCTCGCGGTCACCTGCCGCCCGGATCACCCCGTCCGCGATGATCACGAGGTCGTCGCAGAGCCGCTCGACCACGTCGAGCTGGTGACTGGAGAAGAGGACCGCCGCGCCGGCCGCGGCGCGTTCCCGCAGCACGCCGACGACGGTGTCCACGGCCAGCGGGTCGAGGCCGGAGAACGGCTCGTCGAGCACCAGCACCTCCGGACCGTGCACCAGCGCGGCGGCGATCTGCGCACGCTGCTGGTTGCCGAGCGAGAGCGTCTCCAGCAGGTCGCCGCCGCGCTCGGCGAGGCCCACCCGCTCCAGCAGCGCCTCCGTGGCCCGCGAGGCCGCGGC
The DNA here is from genome assembly GCF_900156065.1 of Micromonospora avicenniae. Lineage (GTDB taxonomy): Bacteria > Actinomycetota > Actinomycetes > Mycobacteriales > Micromonosporaceae > Micromonospora > Micromonospora avicenniae. The sequence continues at coordinate 353,194 of NZ_FTNF01000005.1, forward strand.
GGCGGTCATGCCGTGCAGGCGGCCCAGGTAGACGACCTGTTCCCGGACGCTCATTTTGGGGTAGAGGCCACGCTCCTCCGGCATGTAGCCGAAGCGCCGCCGTACCTGCGGGTTCAGCGGAGCCCCCTGCCAGGTCACCCGCCCGGCGTCGGCGGCGAGCACCCCGAGGATGATCCGCATGGTGGTGGTCTTGCCGGCGCCGTTGCCGCCGACGAACCCGGTCATCCGGCCGGCCACCACGTCGAAGGACACGTTCTTGAGTGCCTGCCGGTCGCCGAAGCTGCGGTCGACGCCGTCGAGGCGAAGCACACTCGTCACAGCCGTCACGCTAGTTCGGCGGCCGCCCACCGCCGTCCGTCGGCGGACGGACACCCGGCGTCCGCCTGATGGCGGAGGCGGTCACGCCCCGGGGCGGACCACCCCGTGCTCGTACGCGAAGACCACCGCCTGCACGCGGTCGCGCAGGCCGAGCTTCGCCAGCACCCGGCTCACGTGCGTCTTCACCGTGGCCTCGCCGAGGTGCAGGTGGGCGGCGATCTCCGCATTGCTGGCCCCCCGGGCGACCAGTACCAGCACCTCCCGCTCGCGCGGGGTGAGCTCGTCCAGCGCCGCCGGGCCTCCGGCCACCGACGTTGCGCCGGTGCCGGGCCGGGTGAAGGTGGCGATCACCCGGCGGGTGATCTCCGGAGCGAGCAGCCCGTCGCCACGGGCCACCACCCGGATCGCCTCGATCAGCGACTCCGGGGTGCCGTTCTTGAGCAGGAATCCGCTCGCCCCGGCGCGTAGCGCGGAGAAGAGGTAGTCGTCCCGGTCGAAGGTGGTGAGGATCAGCACCGCCGGCCCGTCCGCGTCGCCCGGCGCGGTGATCCGGCGGGTCGCCTCCAATCCGTCCACACCGGTCATCTCCACGTCCATGAGCACCACGTCCGGGTGCAGCGCCCGGGTCATGCTCACCGCGCGTTCGCCGTCGGCCGCCTCGCCGACGACCTCGATGTCGTCCTCCACCTCGAGGATGACCCGGAAGCCGGTTCGGACCAGATGCTGGTCGTCGGCGAGCAGCACCCGGATCGGCCGCTCCGCACCGGGCAGGCCGGCTCCGCCGCTCATACCGGCTCCGCCGCGGTCACCGCGAGGGGGAAGCGGGCGCGTACCCGCCAACCGCCGCCGGCGCGTTCGCCGGCCTCCAGCACGCCGCCGTGCGTGCCGACCCGCTCGCGCATGCCGACCAGACCCAGCCCGTCCGGATTGACGGGGCGGGTCGGCCGCCCGTCGTCGGTTACGTCGACCTCCACCTCCTTGGCCAGGTACCGTAGCCGCACGTCCAGCACGCGGGCCCCGGTGGCGTGTTTGAGCACGTTCGTGACCGCCTCCTGGACGATCCGGTGGATCGCCTGCGACACCGACTCCGGCAGCGGCAGCGCCGTCCCGTACACCGCGAAGGTCGCCTGCAGTCCGGCGTCGCGGGCCCGCTCCACCACCGCGGCGACCTGGTCCACACCGGAGGGCGCCTCGACGCGCTCCGAGGTGCTCTCGCTCGCGCGCAACACACCGAGCATCCGGCGCAGCTCGTCGACGGCCGTACGGGCGGTCTCCTCGATCGCGGTCAGCGCGGTCCGGGCCTTGGTCGCGTCCCGGTCGAAGACCCGGCGGGCGGCCGCCGCCTGTACGCCCATCACCGAGACATGGTGGGCGACGACGTCGTGCAGTTCGCGGGCGATGCGTACCCGCTCACCGATCACGGCCCGCCCGCGCGCCTCGGCCTGCGAGCGGCGCAGTTCCTCGGCCTGCTCGGCCAGTTCGTGCTGCCGGCGGGCGGCCAGCCACGAGGTCTCCCCGAAGAAGTACGCGAAGCCGAAGTAGAGCCCGTTGACCAGGACCCCGCTCACCAGGGCGGCGAGCACCGGGGGTACCGGCCCGACCGCCTGGGAGAACGCGTCGGGCGGGATGCTGCCGACGCTGACCGCGTAGTAGACGCCCAGCCAGGCGAACATGGTGGCGATCACGCCGATCCGCAGCCGCCGGGACAGCCTGCGGTCCGGCCCCCACGCGCCGAGCGAGTAGATCGCGGCGAAGAGCGCCCATGAGGAGAGCTGCGCCTCCGGGGCGGACCGCGCCTGGGCGGCGATGAACATGACCGCGACGACGACGAGCGCGCTGGCGGGGTACCGCCGACGCCAGATCAGCGGCAGCGGCACCGCCACGGTCCAGAGGAGCTGCTCCGGCACGGAGGGTGGCGGCCCCAGCAGGAACGCCCCGGTGCTGTGGGCCAGCGTGAGGCTGAACAGCGCCAGGACCGTGAGGGCGAGTCCGGCGTACAGGTCGAGCCGCCGCTGTTCCGGGGTGGGGCCGGGCCGGCGCCAGCCGTCATCGGGGGTGGGGGTGGTCATCCCCCAGAGGATGTCATCCCAGCGGCCTTCGTCGCTCGGGGGCTTCCGGGGCGGTGCCGGCCGCGCGGTCCGGACGGTCCTCGCCGCGGCCACCGCCGGGAGCCGGCCGGCGCTGGACGCGCCGCGGCCCGGCACCCCCGTGAGTGCCGGGCCGCGCCGTGCCGGGTCAGTGCCGGGTGCGGTACGCCTTGATCGCGCTGTCGATGACGTCCCAGGCGGTGATCAGGACCGTGCCGACGATGACCACCGTGGCGACGTTGTTCAGGTTCTCCTCACGGGAGAGCCACTCCCACCGGTTGACGAAGTCCGGGTTGAGCAGCCGGTCGGCCGAGATCAGCCAGATCACCGGGGCCGCGAACGCGACGTTCAGTGCGGCGTTGACCCCGACCAGCGGCCACGTCCAGCGGCCGGCGCGGAACTTGGCGAACTCCAGGCCGACGGTCGCGACCAGCACCGCCATCAGGACGGGTAGCCAGAAGCTCCACAGCGCCGGGTCGAGGATCGGCAGGTTGCCGCCGTCGTCGCCGGGTACGAACGAGTGGAAGTGCTGGAGCGGCAGGTACGCGATGACCAGCACCAGCCACCCGATGGCGGCGACCGTGTCGACCGGCTTGATCTGCCGATTGACGTAGTCCTCCTGGAGCTGATCGACGGTCCACGCCGGCAGGTTGAGCGAGGTGTTGGTGCGCTCCAGCAGCGCGAAGACCAGGGTGACCCAGAAGCCGATCTGGACCACGGTCTGGATCGCGGCGGCGATCCCCGCGCCGATCGCGTCGCCGCCGTTGCCGTCCGTCGCCTCCACCAGGCCGACGATCACCCCGACCAGCGCCGGGATGAAGCTGAGCAGCAGCTTGAGCAGCCGCTCCCAGGCCAGGTAGTAGGTGGGGCCGATGAGCTGGAGACGCCGGTCGGCGTAGCGGGCCGCGAGCTGCGCGGGGTTGCCCAGCTCGGTGAGCACCTCGCGCTCGGCGGCCTCGGCGTCGCGACCGTCGGCGCGCCGGCCGTCGATCATGTCCTCGATCGAGCCGCGCAGCTCGGTCGCGATCTCCTCGCGCCGGGCGGCCGGCACCGTCCGCAGGGTGGCGGCGAGGTAGCGGTCGGTCAGGGAGGTCATCGTCCTACTCCTTCGATCAGCCCGGTGAGCGAGGTCTGTACGGCGGCGAGGTCGTCGAGGAGCCGGCGGAGCACCGACTCGCCTTCGTCGCTGGTGCGGTAGAACTTGCGCGGCCGGCTCTCCTCGGTGTTCCACTCGCTGGTCAGCAGCCCCTGTTCCTCGAGCCGGCGCAGCAGCGGGTAGAGGGTGTTGGCGTCCACCGGGAAGCCGTGCCCGCTGAGCCGTTGCAGCAGTGCGTAGCCGTAGTCGGGGTGGCGCAGGGCGATCAGGCTCGCCAGCACGACCGTGCCCCGGCGTAGCTCTTGGAGGTGGGTCCGTAGCACTTCGTCACTGCCCATGCGTCACACGATACTGTGTGCCACACACTAATGTCCACCCATACATCGTCGTGTGGCCGACAACGATGTGCGTTGGGCGATGCTGTGGCGGGTTGCCTGCTGCCGGTGCCGACCCGCGCGGCGCGACGAGACGCGTGCCACGAGCCGCGGCGCGGACGGTGGAGCCACGGAGTTGACCTCGGTAGGGTGGTCTCCGGTCGGCTCCGACCGCCAAGATCCACAGCTGGGGGGCGCCTCGCATGGGCGATTCGTTCGCGCATCTGCACGTACACACCGAGTACTCGATGCTCGACGGAGCGGCCCGGCTCAAGGATCTGTTCGCCGAGGTCAGTCGCCAGGAGATGCCCGCGGTGGCGATGACCGACCACGGCAACATGCACGGCGCCAACGACTTCTACAAGCAGGCGATGGCCGCCGGGGTGAAGCCGATCCTCGGCGTCGAGGCGTACGTCGCACCGGAGTCGCGCTTCCACAAGCAGCGGGTCAAGTGGGGCCGCCCCGAGCAGAAGAGCGACGACGTCTCCGGTAACGGCGCGATCACCCACATGACCATGTGGGCGCAGAACAAGACGGGGCTGCACAACCTCTTCAAGCTCAACTCGCGCGCCTCCATGGAGGGCCACTACATCAAGTGGCCCCGGATGGACATGGAGTTGATCGCCGAGTACGCCGAAGGGATCATGGCCACCACCGGCTGCCCCTCCGGCGCTGTGCAGACCCGGCTGCGGCTCGGGCAGTTCGACGAGGCGCTCAAGGTCGCCGGGGCGTACCAGGACATCTTCGGCAAGGAGAACTACTACCTGGAGCTGATGGACCACGGCCTGGACATCGAGAAGCGGGTCCGCGACGGGCTGATCGAGGTCGGCCGGAAGCTCGGCATCCCACCGGTGATCACCAACGACTCGCACTACACGCGAGAGGACCAGGCGGAGGCGCACGACGTACTGCTCTGCGTGCAGACCGCCAGCAACATCGCCGACCCCAACCGGTTCCGCCTCGAGGGCGGCGGCTACTACATCAAGTCCGCCGACCAGATGCGCGCGGTCAACTCCTCAGAGCTCTGGCTGGAGGGCTGCCGCAACACCCTGCTGGTGGCCGAGAAGGTCGACCCGGCGGGCATGTTCGAATTCCACAACCTCATGCCGCGCTTCCCCGTGCCGGACGGGGAGACCGAGGAGTCCTGGTTCCGTAAGGAGACCTTCGCCGGCCTGCACCGCCGCTACCCGAACGGCATCCCCGAGGGGCACGTCAAGCAGGCCGAGTACGAGCTGGGCGTCATCGTCCAGATGGGCTTCCCGTCGTACTTCCTCGTGGTCGCCGACTTCATCCAGTGGGCGAAGAGCCAGGGCATCGCGGTCGGCCCCGGCCGGGGCTCGGCGGCCGGCTCGCTGGTGGCGTACGCGCTGGGCATCACCGACCTGGACCCGATCCCGCACGGGCTGATCTTCGAGCGGTTCCTCAACCCCGAGCGCGTCTCGATGCCGGACGTCGACATCGACTTCGACGAGCGCCGGCGCGGTGAGGTCATCAAGTACGTCACCGACAAGTGGGGCGAGGACAAGGTCGCCCAGATCGCCACCTTCGGCACCATCAAGGCGAAGGCCGCGATCAAGGACTCGGCCCGGGTGCTCGGCTACCCGTACGCGGTAGGCGACCGGATCACCAAGGCGATGCCCCCGGCGGTGATGGGCAAGGACATCCCGCTCACCGGCATCTTCGACCCGAAGCACCCGCGCTACGCCGAGGCCGGTGAGATCCGCGGCCTCTACGAGTCCGACCCGGACGTCAAGAAGGTCATCGACACGGCCAAGGGCATCGAGGGGCTGATCCGGCAGACCGGTGTGCACGCCGCCGGCGTCATCATGTCCGCCGAGCCGATCATCGATCACATCCCGCTGATGCGCCGGGACTCCGACGGGGTCATCATCACCCAGTTCGACTACCCGACGTGCGAGTCGCTCGGGCTGTTGAAGATGGACTTCCTCGGCCTGCGCAACCTCACCATCCTCGACGACGCGGTCAAGAACATCCAGCTCAACCACGGCAAGGAGCTGGACCTGCTGTCCCTGCCGCTGGACGACAAGGCGGCCTACGAGCTGCTGGCCCGGGGCGACACCCTGGGCGTGTTCCAGCTGGACGGCGGGCCGATGCGCTCGCTGCTGAGGCTCATGAAGCCGGACAACTTCGAGGACATCTCGGCCGTCCTGGCGCTCTACCGGCCCGGTCCGATGGGCGTCGACTCGCACACCAACTACGCGTTGCGCAAGAACGGCCTCCAGGAGATCACCCCGATCCACCCGGAGCTGGAGGAGCCCCTGCGGGAGATCCTCGCCCCCACCTACGGCCTCATCGTCTACCAGGAGCAGGTGCAGCGCGCCGCGCAGATCCTCGCCGGCTACAGCCTCGGCCAGGCGGACCTGCTGCGCCGGGCGATGGGTAAGAAGAAGAAGGAGATCCTCGACAAGGAGTTCGTGCCGTTCCGCGACGGCTGCCGCGAGCGCGGCTACTCCGACGAGGCGATCCAGGCGGTGTGGGACGTGCTGGTCCCGTTCGCCGGCTACGCGTTCAACAAGGCGCACTCCGCCGCGTACGGGCTGGTCTCGTACTGGACGGCGTACCTCAAGGCGCACTACCCGGCCGAGTACATGGCGGGGCTGCTGACCAGCGTCGGCGACGACAAGGACAAGATGGCGCTCTATCTGTCCGAGTGTCGCCGGATGCGTATCCAGGTGCTGCCGCCCGACGTGAACACCTCCGCCGGCCCGTTCACCCCGGTCGGCAAGGACATCCGCTTCGGTCTGGCGGCGGTGCGCAACGTCGGCGCGAACGTGGTCGCCTCGATCATGCGGTGCCGCGAGGAGAAGGGCGCGTACACCGACTTCTACGACTTCCTCTCCAAGGTCGACGCGGTGGTCTGCAACAAGAAGACCATCGAATCGCTGATCAAGGCCGGCGCGTTCGACTCCCTGGGGCACAGCCGTAAGGGGCTGCTCCAGGTCCACGCGGACGCCATCGACGCGTACGCCGACGTCAAGCGCAAGGAGGCCACCGGCCAGTACGACCTGTTCGGTGCGGGCTTCGGCGACGTGGAGAGCACGGCCAGCGCCACGGTCATGCCGGTGATCGGCGAGAGCGAGTGGGACAAGCGCGACAAGCTCGCCTTCGAACGGGAGATGCTCGGCCTCTACGTCTCCGACCACCCCCTGTTCGGCCTGGAGCACATCCTCAACGCGGCGGCGGACACCACGATCGCCGCACTCGCCGAGGAAGGCGCGGTGCCGGACGGGGCGGTGGTCACCCTCGCCGGGATCCTCTCCGGCGTGCAGCGCCGGGTCACCAAGCAGGGACGGGCGTGGGCCTCGGCCACCCTGGAGGACCTCGCGGGTGGGGTGGAGGCGCTCTTCTTCCCGAACACCTACGAGGTGATCGGTCAGTACATCGCCGAGGACGCCATCGTGGTGGTCAAGGGGCGGGTGGACCGGCGCGACGACACGCCGCGCATCATGGCGATGGACATGTCGATGCCGGACGTCAGCGCCAGCGCGGCGAACAAACCCGTCACCCTCACCATCCCGGTGACCCGGTGCACCCCGCCGCTGGTCGAGCGGCTCAAGGAGACGCTGGTGCTGCACCCCGGCGACGCCGAGGTGCACGTCAAGCTCCTCAACGGCAGCAAGACCACCACGCTGCGGCTCGGCCCGTTCCGGGTGGCGGCCACCACCGCCCTGATGGCCGACCTGAAGAGCGTCCTCGGCCCGGCGAACGTGAGCTGACCACCAGTCGGCGCTCATCGTCGCGGCTCGCCCGGCCGCGCTCATGATCGCGCTCGCCCGGCCGCGCTCATGATCGCGCTGGATCCACAAAGTAGTGGCCTCGTCGTCGGGGCGAGGCCACTACTTCCACGTTCCAGCGTGATCTCAGGGCCCGGCCGTCAGGCCGTGCGGCACCAGCGCGCCGAGAATGAGCAGATAGCCGCCGGCGAGCGCCGGACGACCCGGAACAGGCCGACTTCGACCTCGGTCTCGACCTGATCCTCGATGGCGTCGCCGCCGCGATCCGGCCGCCACATCCACCAACACCTGAGCGCGCGCCCACCGCCCGCTGTCGGTGGTGCCCTCGCACCCCCGCGAGGCCGAGATGCCTACGAAGCCGATACCTCAGAGGCATGAATATGCCTCTGAGGTATCAAGCTCGCGGCACCTTTCGCCGTGCTCCGTCGGCCGTGCGCCGTGCTCCGTCGGCCGTGGGCAATCCGCGATCCGCAATCCGCGGTCGCCGTCCGCCGTTCGAGCGGGCCGCCGGTGGCGCATTGGCTGTCCACGTTCGCGGTTCCCACGGCTAGCGTCGGGACATGGAACTCGACACCGCCCAGAAGCTGTGGCAGCCGGAGCCCGGCTGGCTCAACACCGCCAGCTACGGGTTGCCGCCCGAGCCGGCGTGGACCGCGTTGCAGGACGCGCTCGCCGACTGGCGGGTGGGGCGTACCTCCTGGGAGGGGTGGGGCGAGTCCGTCGACCGGTCCCGCGCCTCCTTCGCCCGGCTCATCGGCGGCGTGCCGGCGCACGACGTGGCCATCGGCGCCAGCGCCTCGCAGCTGCTCGCGCCGGTGGCGGCGGCGCTGCCCGCCGGAGCCACCGTGGTGGTCCCCGACGTGGAGTTCACGTCGAACCTCTTCCCCTGGCTCGCGCAGGCCGAGCGTGGCGTGCACGTACGCACGGTGCCGCTCGCCGGGCTGGTCGACGCGATCGACGCCGACACCGACTTGGTGGCGTTCAGCCTCGTGCAGTCCGCCGACGGCACGATCACCGCGTACGACGAGATCGTGGCCGCGGCCCGGGCGCACGGCGCGCTGGTCGCGGTGGACGCCACCCAGGCCGCCGGCTGGCTGCCCTTCGACGGCACCCGGGCCGACGTGGTGGTGGCCGCGGCCTACAAGTGGCTGATGGGGCCGCGCGGCGCGGCGCTGGCCTACCTGGCTCCGGCGCTGCGGGAACGGCTGCGTCCCGACGCCGCAGGCTGGTACGCGGGCGCCGACCCGCACGCCTCCTACTACGGGCCGCCGCTGCGGCTCGCCGACGACGCCCGCCGGTTCGACATCTCCCCGGCCTGGTTCAGCTGGGTCGGTCTCGCGCCGGCGATGGAGCTGCTCCTCGACGTCGGCCTGCCGGCGATCCGGTCGCACAACGTCGCGCTCGCCAACCGGTTGCTCACCGGGCTCGGCCGGCCGCCGGGGGAGAGCGCCATCGTGACAGTCGAGGTGCCGGACGCACAGGAGAAGCTGGCGCGGGCCGGGGTGCGGGCGGCGGTCCGGGCCGGGCGTCTCCGCGCATCCTTCCACCTCTACTCGACGACGGACGACGTCGACATGGCTCTCAACGCGCTGCTGGGCTAGGGGTCACTGTCGCCGTCAGACCGTGCGCGCCACACATGTGTACAAGCATCGATGTGGGCGAGTCGCCGGGGCGCGGGTGCCGGACGGCTGTCGCCGAGGGTGTGATGTGGTGGGCGAAGCCTGTTCGATGCATGGGAATGTGTGGGGTATCGACATGGCTCGACCCGTGCGCCCGGCCGTACGTTTCCTGAACGCGGCGGCCATGTGACCACTGTCACCCATCCGACCGTCGCCGGGAGACGTCGGAGGACATGGCGATGGCCGGGCAAGCGCTCCTGTCGGCTCGCGGGCTGACCCGTGACTTCCGGGGCTTCCGGGCGGTCGACGGCGTCGACCTCGACGTCGCGCCGGAGACCGTCCATGCGCTCGTCGGCCCGAACGGTGCGGGCAAGACGACCCTGTTCAACCTGCTCACCGGGTTCCTGCGCCCCACCGCCGGGCGCATCGAACTGGCCGGGCGGGACGTCACCGGGCTGCCCCCGGAGCAGGTGGCCCGCCTGGGGGTGGCCCGTTCGTTCCAGATCACCAGCCTCTTTCCCCAGCTCACCGCGCAGGAGCACGTCGAGCTGGCGTTGCAGTCGTCGAGCGGACTGGGCTGGCGGTTCTGGCGGTCGGCGAAGCTGATGGCCCGCTACCAGGACCGCGCCGCCGAGCTGCTCGACATGGTGGGGCTCGCCGACCTCGCCCACGCTCCCGCCGAGGCGCTCGCGTACGGGCGGAAACGGGCCCTCGAACTCGCCATCGCGCTCGCCCTGGACCCGAAGGTGCTGCTGCTCGACGAGCCGACCGCCGGCATGGGGCTGGAGGACGTCGACCGCACCGTCGAACTGGTGGCCCGCGTGCGGCAGGGCCGGACGGTGGTGATGGTCGAACACAACATGAGCGTGGTCGGCCGCCTCGCCGACACCGTCACCGTGCTCCAGGCCGGGAAGGTCCTCGTCGAGGGCCCGTACGACGAGGTCCGCGCCGACGAGCGGGTCATCACCGCCTACCTGGGAGCCGCTGATGCTGCGCATTGACCACCTCTCCGCCTGGTACGGCGAGGCGCAGGTGCTGCGGGACGTCAGCCTCGACGTCGCCGCCGGTGAGGTGGTGACCCTGGTGGGCCGCAACGGCGCCGGCAAGTCCACCCTGCTGCGCTGTGTGATGGGGCTGCACGCCGGGCAGCGCGGCACTGTCGAGCTGGACGGGCGTGACCTCGGGCGGCTGCCCGCGTACCGGCGGGCGCGGCTCGGGCTCGGCTGGGTGCCGGACGACCGCGGAAGCTACGCCACGTTGAGCGTGGCCGAGAACCTCACACTGCCGCCGACCGTCGGCCCAGACCCGTGGCCGCTGGAGCGGGTGTACGAGACGTTCCCCGCCCTGCACCAGCGGCGGGACTCGGCGGCCACCACCCTGTCCGGTGGCGAACAGCAGATGCTCGCCCTGGCCCGGGTGCTGCGCATGGGCGCCCGGCTGCTGCTCTGCGACGAACCGACCGAGGGACTCTCCCCACTGCTGGTGCAGCAGGTCGGCGACCTGCTGCGCGAGGCCAAGCGGCACGGGGTCACCGTGCTGCTGGTCGAGCAGAACCTGCACTTCGCCACCGGCGTCGCCGACCGGCACTACCTGCTGGCCGAGGGGCGAGTCGTGGAGGCGATGGACAACTCCGAGGTGCGCTCGCGGGAACGCGAACTGCTGTCGTACCTCGGGATCTGATCTCGACTGCTGACCGCGTCACGGCGCGGATGGAGGGAATGGCATGCGTAGGACCGTGGGTGTGGCCGTGGCGTCGGCCGCCGTTGTGCTGATGGCCGGCTGCGGTGGCGGTGGCCCCCAGTCGGGCGGTGACCAGAAACTGACCGGCGACAAGATCGTGCTGGGTGTCCTGAACGATCAGTCCGGGGCGTACTCGGAGCTGTCCGGCCGGAACTCGGTGAAGGCCGTGGAGATGGCGATCGCCGACTTCAAGGCCAAGCACGGCGACGCGGCGGTGACCAAGGACATCACCGTGGAGACCGCCGACCATCAGAACAAGCCGGACGTCGCGAACAGCAAGGCCGCCGAGATGTACGACCGCAAGGGCGTCGACATCATCCTCGACGTGCCCACCTCCTCGGCCGCGTTGAAGGTCGCCGACGTGGCCAAGGAGAAGAAGAAGCTCTACTTCAACATCGGCGCCGCCACCACCGAGCTGACCGGCAAGAGCTGCAACAAGTACACGTTCCACTACGCGTACGACACGTACATGCTCGCCAACGGCACCGGCAAGGTGACCACCCAGCAGGTCGGCAAGAACTGGTACATCCTCTACCCGAACTACGCCTTCGGGCAGGACATGGAGAAGAGCTTCTCCGCCGCCATCACCGCCGCCGGCGGTCAGGTGGTCGGCAAGGACGGCGCCCCCTTCCCGAACACCAGCGGCGACTACTCGACCTACCTGCTCAAGGCGCCCGGCCTGAACCCGAAGCCGCAGGTGCTCGGCACCATGCAGGCCGGGGCCGAGCTGGTCAACGTGGTGAAGCAGTACAACGAGTTCAAGCTGCGGGACAAGGGCGTCGGCCTCGCGGTCGGCCTGATGTTCATCACCGACATCCACTCGCTCACGCCGGCCGCCTTGGCCGGCACCACGTACACCGACGCCTGGTATTGGAACTTCGACCAGGAGAACCGCGCGTTCGCCGACCGGTTCCAGAAGGAGACGGGTACCCGGCCCTCGTTCGCGCACGCGGCCAACTACTCCGCCGCGATGCAGTACCTGGAGGCCGTGCAGGCCGCCGGCACCGACGACGCGGACACCGTGGTAAAGGGGCTGGAGGGCAAGGAGATCAACGACGTCTTCCTCCGCAACGGCAAGATCCGCGCCGAGGACCACCGGGTCATCCACGACGCGTACCTGGCGCAGGTGAAGCCGCAGGCCGAGGTCACCGAGCCATGGGACTACGTCAAGGTGCTCGAGACCATCCCGGCGGCGGAGGCGTTCGCCGCGCCCTCCCCGGACTGCAAGCTGTGAGCGCGAGGAGTGAGCCGGTCTTGCGAGCCCCGCAGTCGCGAACGAAGGGGCCGCTGTGACCGGGTTCCTGCAGAATACGTTCAACGGGTTGGTGAGCGGGGCGTTCTACGCCCTGCTCGCCCTCGGGCTCGCCGTCATCTTCGGCATGCTGCGGGTGGTGAACTTCGCCCACGGCGCGTTCTACATGCTCGGCGCCTTCGGTGCGTACGTGCTGCTCAGCGAGGCGGGCGTGCCGTTCTGGGCGGCGCTGGTCATCATGCCGCTGGGGCTCGGCCTGCTCGGCATGGCGCTGGAACGGGCGGTCATCCACCGGCTCACCCGGCTTGACCCGCTCTACAACTTCCTGCTCACGTTCGGCCTGACGCTGATCCTCCAGGACCTGGTCAAGTCCCGGTACGGCGTCCAGTCCAGCCCGTACGCCACCCCGTCGGCGCTGAGCGGTTCGGTGGACTTCGGGCTCTTCGACTTCCCGACGTACCGGGTGTTCATCCTCGGTTTCGCCGTACTGGTCTGCGTCGCCGTGTGGTGGGTGCTGACCCGGACCCGGGTGGGCATGGTCGTACGCGCGGCCACCGAGCGGCCGGAACTCACCCCGGCGTTCGGCATCAACGTCGGACGCTGGGTCACCCCGGTCTTCGGCTTCGGTATCGCGCTCGCCGGGCTCGCCGGTGTGCTCGCCGCGCCGATGCGGGCCGTCAACCCACTCATGGGCGCCGACCTGATCATCGTCGTCTTCGCCGTGGTGGTCATCGGCGGGCTCGGCTCGATCTTCGGCTCCGTCGCCGCCGGCTTCGGCATCGGCCTCGTGCAGGCGTGGGGTGAGGCGTACCTCTCGGACTTCCCGATCGTGTCCCAGACGATCGTCTTCGTCGTGATGGCCGTCGTGCTGCTCTGGCGCCCGGCCGGGCTCTTCGGCCGCGAGGAGGCACCGGCATGACCAGCACCGTCGACACCCCGGCCGAAGCCGGCCGCCCGGCGCCGCCGTCCGGTCTGCTCACCGTCGGCCGGGCCCCCGCCTGGGTCCGGTACGCGCTGCTCGCGGTCGGGCTGGTCGCCGCGCTCTGGTTGCCGAACGGGCTCTACCCGGCCGTTGCCGTGGACATCCTCTGCTGGGCGCTCTTCGCCGTCGCCGTGGACCTGCTGCTCGGCTTCACCGGGCTGATGTCCTTCGGGCACGCCGCCTTCTGGGGTACCTCCGCGTACGTCACCGGACTCGTCGCCATCCACGCCGGCCTGCCGTTCCCGGCCGCCGTACTGGCCGGGGCGCTCACCGCCGCGGCGCTCGCGGTGCCCATCGGCTACCTGGCGGTGAAACGGACCGGAATCTACTTCGCCATGGTGACCCTGGCGTTCGCGCAGATGGTCTACTACGTGGCCAACGAGTGGCGGTCGGTGACCCAGGGCGAGAACGGCCTCCAGGGTGTGCCCCGTTCGTTCTTCGGCGTGGACCTGACCGACGACTACTACTTCTACTACGCGATCCTGCCGATCGTGCTGCTGGGCCTGGCCGCCGCCTGGCGGATCGTGCACTCGCCCTTCGGCCGGGTGCTCGTCGGCATCCGGGACAACCCGGCCCGAGCCCGGGCGCTCGGTTACCCCGTGCACCGGTACAAGCTCACCGCGTTCGTCCTCTCCGGCTTCATCGCCGGGCTCGGCGGCGGCCTCTTCGCCGTGGGGCACCGCTTCGTCTCCCTCGACGTGCTGCACTGGACGACCTCCGGCAAGGCGGTCATCGTCGTCGTGCTCGGCGGCATCGGCACGCTCTGGGGGGCGGTGCTCGGCGCGGCCCTCGTCGTACGGCTGGAGGACTGGCTGTCGTTCTCCGGCTTCGAGGCGATAGGCCTGGTAACCGGCGGCATCTTCGTCCTCGTCGTACTGCTCTTCCGGCGGGGCATCTGGGGGAGCGCGGCCCTCCTGGCCAAGCGCTGGATGGCCCGCCGGCAACGCTGACGTCGCTCGTCGGCCGTCGCTCGTCGGCTGTCGGCCGTCGCTCGTCGGCTGTCGGCCGTCGCTCGTCGTCGTTGGCGGTCGCGCGTTGCGCGTCGGCCGTCCTGTCCTGGGAGTGGAGACGCCGCTGGCCGGCACCCGGGTTCGGGTGCCGGCCAACGGTTGAAGCTCATGCGCTGTGTGGTTGTCAGCTGTTCCAGTACTGGCCGACGAGGTCGGCGGCCTGCTGTTCCCACTGGGCGTAGGCGTCCGGGTAGGCCGAGACCTGCACGGTCTGGGCGGCCTGGGTCAGCGGCATGTCGTGCCAGCCGTCGACCTGCTTCAAACCCTTCAGGAACGCGGTGGTGGCGTACTGCGG